>JBGTNH010000001.1:0-7541 GCA_041743165.1 Gillisia sp.
AAACACTTACTGATGAGGACCGGCAGGTACGTGTAAATGGCACTACAGGCGTTGTTTCAGGAACGGTTCACATTGTAGTAGATGCTTCAGGAACTGAATTCGACCTTCGGGTTCTTTTTACGGAACTCTGGGTAAAAGAAGGCGATACCTGGAAAATGATGCTGTGGCATGCCACAGAGGTGCAATAGGCATTTATCAAACTTAAAAAAATTTCAAAAATGGAAAATAATATTAATAATAAGGTAATAGTCAACACAGGAGCAAGTAGTGGTATGGGCGAAGCTGCTGCCAAACATTTGGCAAACCTTGACAACAATAAAATGAAAAAACACATGAAGCTTGCCATCCTCGCCTTGAGTCTGGTGCTCTCCACTCCTATCGTCTCGCTGGCTCAGGATGCTTCACTTTCTGGTGATGTGCTTGAAAGGGTTTCGCCTGCGTTGGCAAAATACCAGGCAGAAATCATCGAGACTCGCCTTGCGGAGCGTGACGCCCTGTCGCGCCGGGATCGCAGCATGGTCACTGTAGCGGCGATGATCGCGAGGAATCAGACGGCGGACCTGAGCCGCCAATTGAATCTGGCGCTAGCCAACGGCGTAACACCCGCCGAAATCTCCGAAACCATCACCCACCTCGCATTTTACGCCGGTTGGGACAACGCGATCTCCGCGGCTGCCATCGCCCAGGCGGTGTTTGCGGAAGAGGGGATCGGCGTCGATGAACTTCCGGCTGCCAATCCGGAGTTGCTGCCGCTGAATGAGGAGGCGGAGGCACAGCGCGCGGCATTTGTCGAGCGGGAATGGGGCGATACCGCCCCAGGCGTCGTTGAGTTTACTGAAGATGTCTTGTTCCTTGATCTGTGGTTGCGGCCTGATCTCAAGCCACGCGACCGAAGCTTGGTTACCGTTAGTGCTTTGATCGCCTCCGGACATGTTGAACAGATTTCGTTTCACCTCAATCGGGCAATAGATAGCGGTTTAACCCGGCCTGAAGCCTCGGAAATGCTCACGCAACTGGCATTCTATGCCGGCTGGCCCAACATTTTCTCCGCGATGCCGATAGTGAGAGATGTTTTCATGGAACTAAATGACTAATTCAAAGCCCCTTCCACCCCTCACCCGAAAGCATGTTAAAGAAAGTTAAGATCATTCTAATGGGAATTATGGTGATGATCGGAGTCCTGGCTCTGACCATCCTGCTATTCCTCCAGCATCCGCAATTTGGACAATCCGCTTCCGGAGAGCTCCTGGAGAGGATCCGCAGCTCACCCAACTATTCCCACGGGGAGTTTCAGAATCTGGATCCCGACCCAATCATCGTGCAGGATGATGAGGAGGAAGAAGGCAATTTTCTGCTGCGTCTCATCAAACATTTCACGAACCGTCCGGAAGGATTGTATCCGGATAGTGACATGCCCACCGTTAAAACCGACCTTCACGCCCTGGATCGAGATCGGGATCTGATCATCTGGTTTGGGCATTCCTCGTATTTTGTTCAGCTTGATGGCCATCGCATATTGGTTGATCCGGTTTTTAGCAATTACGGATCGCCTCTTCCGTTTATCAACCGGGCCTTCCGTGGAACCAGTATTTATTCATCGGTGGATATGCCGGAGATCGATTACATCTTAATTACTCACGAACACTGGGATCATCTTGATTATCCGACGATGAAAGCGATGAAGCCGAAGACCGGAAAGGTCATTGCCGGATTGGGAGTCGGAGCACACTTCGAGCGGTGGGGATATGAACCCGACCAAATCATCGATTCTGACTGGTTCGATCGGATTGAAGGCGAAAATGGTTTTACCATCCATGTAATGCCGGCACGGCACTATTCCCAGCGAAAATTTGAGCGTAACCAGACCCTCTGGGTCGGATTTGTAATTGAAACCCCGGATCGGCGCATCTATATAAGCGGGGATAGTGGCTATGGGAAGCACGTTGCGGAGATCGCCAGGCGGTTTGACCGATTCGATCTGGTCGCCCCCGACTTTGGGCAGTACGATGATCGCTGGCCACTTGTTCACAAGACACCTGAAGAAGCCTCGCAGGTGGCGGAAGAACTCAAGGCGGATGCGTTGATCTTTGGCCACATTGGGAGGTTTTCCCTGGCTAATCATACATGGGATGATCCGTTCAAACGTATTGCTGAGGTCAGCAAGGAGAAAGATTACAGGCTGCTGACGCCTCGAATTGGAGAAACTGTTTACCTTGATGATGAGGATCAGATTTTTTCCCGGTGGTGGGAAGAGACCGACCCTGTTGAGACACCCGTAGATATACAAATGCAGCCAAGGTAAGTTCCGCGCATCGATGTCAGGGCCGTAATGAAATAACCCCCCGAAGTTGGGATGAATGAAGCCCGCTATCGATATGTGATTGATGCGGCAACATTCTAAACTTAAAATATTCAAAAAATGGAAAATAATATAAAAGATAAAGTAGTAGTTATAACAGGAGCAAGTAGTGGTATGGGCGAAGCTGCCGCAAAACATTTGGCAAAGCTTGGTGCAACAGAGTACTTGGTGCTCGAAGGAGTGAGAGAATTGAAAACCTGGCAAAAGAAATAGAGGAAAGTGGTGGAAAAGCGCTTGCTATAGCTACAGACGTAACTCAGCGGGATCAGGTAAAGAATTTGGTCGATTCAGCTGTTGAAGAATTTGGACGTGTGGATGTACTTCTCAATAATGCTGGCATTATGCCACTCTCGCCTATTGATCGCCTGAATGTGGATGAATGGGATAAGATGATTGATGTCAACATCAAAGGAGTGCTGAATGGGATTGCTGCGGTACTGCCGCATATGAAAAAGCAAAAGTCAGGTCAGATTATCAACACGTCTTCAGTGGCGGGTCATAAAATATTTGGTGGCTCAGCTGTTTATTCTGCTACAAAATTTGCTGTACGCGCATTAACAGAAGGATTACGTATGGAGGTAAAACCTTATAATATTCGCACAACAATCGTTTGTCCGGGAGCTGTTAAAACAGAGTTGTTGGAACATATTTCTGAAACAGATATTCAGCAGGCTAATAAAGATTATGTGTGAGAAGTTGGAATTAGCCCTGACAGTTTTTCCCGGGTGGTTGCCTTTGCAATCAGCCAACCAGAAGATGTGGATATTAACGAGGTTATTTTTCGGCCAACCTCTCAGGAGCTATAGGAAAAAAGGATTTTAAAAAATAAAAAACAATGAAAAATTTAATCATAATTATGGCAGCTATGTTCATTTATGGACAGGCACTAAGTCAAAACGAACAAAACGCTATGGAAAGTACAAATAAGGATGGATACACTTTTCAACTAAGTGATAAAGTCACCCGTCAAAAAGTAACTTTCAAAAACCGCTATGGAATTGAACTTACAGGGGATTTATACCTTCCGAAAGATGGTGGTAATAATTTGCCAGCATTGGCAATTAGCGGGCCTTTCGGTGCGGTAAAAGAACAATCATCAGGGCTGTATGCCAACCAAATGGCAGAACGTGGTTTTGTAGCGTTAGCTTTTGACCCATCTTACACTGGTGAGAGCGGTGGAGAACCACGCAATGTGGCATCACCCGACATCAATACGGAAGATTTTAATGCTGCCGTTGATTTTCTGGGCTTGCAGGACAATATTGACCTTAACAAAATTGGTATCATCGGCATTTGCGGATTTGGTGGTTTTGCATTGAATGCAACCGCAGTTGATAAAAGAGTGAAAGCCGTTGCTACAACCAGTATGTATGATATGTCGAGAGTAAATGCTGAAGGATATTTTGGCTCTACAACACCTGAGAAACGCACTGAAATGTTAGAACAAATGAGTTTGCAACGTTGGAAAGATGCCAAAAACGGAAAACCAAAATATCCCGATAATGGATTGGCGCAAACAAACGAGGAATCACCACAATTTGTGAAAGAATATTATGATTATTACAAAACTGAAAGAGGTTTTCATCCACGTTCAATAAATTCAAATGCAGCCTGGACAGCCACAAATAGTTTGTCTTTTATGAATATTCCGCTCCTGACATACATTAAAGAAATATCTCCCAGACCAATGTTAATTATTGCAGGTGAGAATGCGCACTCTAAATATTTTAGTGAAGATGCTTACAAAGAAGCATCTGAACCTAAAGAATTGATGATTATACCAAATGCAGTACACGTAGATTTATATGACAAAGTGGATGTAATTCCTTTTGAGAAATTGGTTTCGTTTTTTAAAGAAAATTTAAAATAAAAAAAACGGGCACAGCTCTTTTAATCCTCGTTTTCAGTATGGAAAGACGTAGGATTAAAAAGAGCTGTTCAATTTTTAATACAGAAAAACTTTAAGGAAAAGCCAGTATATAACATTAAATCAATGCAATAGCGGTAGTCTTTGTTACCTGATTAGAAATAGCCTCTAAATTCGTTACAGTTATTTACACGAGATAGTGTAAAGCATTTTTATATAAAAAACCTCTTTAACTTCATTCTCTAACTTTATGAAATGGGAGGGAGAAAATTTCCTATATCATCATCATTATTTAAGTATATCAAGAAATTTGAAGTGAACTTCTTAAATTGCATAGCTCAGTTTATAAATAGGACATCTTCTATTGTCATATTTTAAAAAGGTCCCCGCAGAACTATCTGTTCGACCCAGGATGAAAATTCCTAATGAAATTTGATTATTCCTAGATTATCCATAAATCTTCACCTTTAAATTAGTTAAAAGAAACATCCTGTTTCATAGTAATCCTCTACTGGTTCATATTTGAGTATAAACTTTCAAACTCAAATTCATGAACTATATAAAGCACCTAAACGAATTCCTTGAGCGGATAAAAGAAGATTCCAGATTAAATCCCACCCACATTAGCCTATACTTATCCTTATTCCGGATTTGGAATATTGGCAGATTTCCCGAATCATTTTTCATCAACCGGGAAGAGGTAATGAGTGTATCCAAAATTGGATCAAAATGCACCTATCACAGATGTATTTCCAATTTAACCGAATGGGGATATATTGAATACTTCCCCTCCCGAAATCCTTACAAAGGAAGCCGGGTAAAGATGCTGAACCTTCACTCGATCTTAGAGGATATTCAAAAGCCTAATGACCCGGCAATCGATTTATCGAAACCAAATATATAAAGATGATTTCCGGTAAAAAATTATACCTGGTTTCCGAGCAAAAGAAAAAAACCATATACGATTTTATCATGGAGTATATCAATGAAAATTATGATATAAGGTTTGATGAATTGGGACATGATTTCCAGATCTCTCTTAAAGGTTTTAATCAATGGGAATTGTTTGAGATTAACTCATTCCTGATTGAATTAGCTCAGTCCGGAATTGAAGTTACCCCTGCCAAACTCGAAATTTTTCTCAGATCTCATTTCATCCCTAAGTTTAATCCTATTACGGAATACTTCAGATCTCTTCCGTGCTGGCAGGGAGAGGATCATATTACGGAACTTGCAACTTATCTACCTCATAAAGAACCTGAACTTTTTCTTTACCATTTTAAAAAATGGCTGGTTCGGACCGTGAAATGTGCTATGGAAAAAGAATATTTCAATAAGCAGTGCCTTGTCCTTGTCCACCCCCAGCAAAATTCAGGAAAGTCAACATGGTGCAGGTACCTCTGCCCTCCTACCCTTTCCAATTATTTTGCAGAAGATATGACCACCGATAAGGATGCCAGAATCCAACTAACAAGAAATTTTCTGATAAACCTGGATGAGTTATCGATCCTGGCTAAAAAAGAAATAAATGCTCTTAAGGCCTATTTCTCTAAAACAATGATCAATGAGCGATTGCCCTATGACAGAAAAAATTCTACCCTATACAGGACCTGTAGTTTTATTGGGTCTACCAATCGTGCGACTTTCCTGAATGATGAAACAGGATCTGTTCGATGGCTGTGCTTTGAGCTGATGGGGAAAATAAATTTCTCATACTCCAAAAATGTAAATATAAATAAAGTTTGGGCACAGGCGTATTACCTGGCCTATATGGATGAAAATTTTAATTCTGAACTCACCTTGAGTGATATCAGCCAAAATGAAAGTCGGAACAGGGTGTACAGGGAATCCAGTATGGAGGATGAACTGATCTGTAAATTTTATACGAAAAGTTCAGATCCGGCAGATTTTAAAACTGCTTCAGATCTAGTTATCCAGCTATCATGCATTAACCCTCGTTTAAATATGTATAATATGGGAAGGGCATTAAAAGCAATGGAATATGAAAGAATAAAGTCTCCCCAAAACAGAGTGTATGGTTATTTAATAAAACCCTTGTTTACAACCACACCATTAGAACTTTTATAAAAATTAATTACCCAATTACCCTATACCAGTTAAACCTCGACTGGGAGCGAATTTAGAGTGTGGTAATTTAAAAATATATAATCTACCCAACCTTACCAATTCTGGGGTAGATGAGTAAATAGAAAACGGGCAAAAAAAGAAATAACCCCTTGTAGTTACTGGCTTGGGTAAATGGTAATTAAAATTCAATAAAATGAACATAGAGCAAAACAACTTATCGTGGAGTAGTGCCCGAAAGATATGTATAGTAAAAATACTTGCAAAACACGGGTACTACCCCACCAGGAAAGCGGAGAAAGAAGCTTGGTTTCTGAGTCCCCTTCGGTCAGAAACACAAGCATCTTTCAGCGTCTCTTTGATTAAGAATTTATGGTATGACTACGGATTAGGAAAAGGGGGAAATATTATAGATCTCATAATGGAATTAAACAACTGCTCTCCCTATGAAGCTGTAAAATCCCTCCAGGGAAATGTTTCATTTTCTTTTTGCCCGGAAAAAATTTCTAAAAAAAGAAATTCTGTTCATATAAGACATGTAAATATCATTAGACATCCTGCCCTAATTGAATATCTGAATTTTAGAAAAATTCCACTTGAGGTGGCACAAAGTTTCTGCCAGGAGGTATGGTATAGCTTGAACAATAAAACATATTTCTCCCTTGGTTTAAAGAATGACTCTGGAGGATGGGAGTTAAGAAACAAATTCTTTAAATGTTCCACCTCTCCAAAAGCTCCTTCATCCTTTTATTACTGGTGCAACAGGCTTATCATCATTGAGGGAATGTTCGATTTTCTATCCTTAAAAGTACTTGATGATGAACTATTCTGCTCCTCAGATGTAATCGTATTAAATTCTTTAGGGAATATAAATTTCATCCTCGAAGAATTAAACAACTACTCTGAAATTTTCATACTTCTGGATAATGATGAGGCCGGAAGATCTGCAACTAAAAATCTCTTACAGAAATTTCCCAACGCAAAAGATGAAAGTGATTTCTACTTCGATTATAAGGACCTGAATAATATGCTCACCCATGGAAGAAAAGAAAAATGAAAAGAAAAAATCTATAGTAATAGACCTTTCTAAATTAACGTGAGTTCGATATAAGAAAAGGTAAAAAAAGAGGGATTAAACAACAAAGAAAAAGCAGAAAATTAGTATATTTAAGTATCTAAAAACCAAATATTTAACTAACTATCTGCTTATGATTTCTACCGATAAAATTA
>JBGTNH010000002.1:0-22543 GCA_041743165.1 Gillisia sp.
AAACACTTACTGATGAGGACCGGCAGGTACGTGTAAATGGCACTACAGGCGTTGTTTCAGGAACGGTTCACATTGTAGTAGATGCTTCAGGAACTGAATTCGACCTTCGGGTTCTTTTTACGGAACTCTGGGTAAAAGAAGATGATACCTGGAAAATGATGCTGTGGCATGCCACAGAGATACAATAATAAAATTTAAAGAAGCCCCCCTATCGATATTGGCTAATGCGGTAACTATCCAATAATAAGCTGAAAAAAGCGTAACTAAATAAAGACGGTACAACTATCGAATTAAAACAAGAAGCCTAATGAAAACAAAAATATCCAGTTTGGTAAAAACAGGCATCATTTTTACTGGTATGTTAGCCTTATCTACAATGTACGCACAGTCGTCATATTCTTCTTTAGAAGCCAATCCAACAGATAGGTATAAAGTAACGTTTGTCCCTGCACAAAACGGGTCTTATACTATTAGTCCAAAAACAGGAAAATACAGCACAGTACCTGCCGGTACTGTCATAACAGTCAAAGCCAAACCGCATAAAGGATACAGCCTCGATGCAATTTATTATACGGTAAAAGGAGGAATGTGGGGAACTACGGATTACGAAAGCTTCGTGCCTAAAATGAAGATTAACGTTACGAAGGATATGCAAGTTGGAGCCACCTTTATTCCCAGTTCATTAATCGATAATGTAAAGGTAACACAGGATGTTGTTTACGCCAGGCCGGGCGTTAAGCCTCTTAAGTACGATGTTTATGCACCTAAGGGAGCAAAAATGCTTCCTGCTATAATAATTATTCACGGAGGGGGATGGTCTTCCAATAACGAAGATATTATGCGTGGGCTGGCACGGGAACTGGTAAAAGATGAAAAATATGTTGTTTTTAGCATTGACTACAGGTGGATGAATACACTGGATGGAGATGATCAACCCAATCATATGCACGAGCTTATTGAAGATGTTTTTGGAGCCATCGCCCATATACAGGAGAATGCTGAAGAGTATGGTGCAGACCCTCAAAAAATCGCGGTTACGGGAGACAGTGCCGGTGGGCATCTATCAGCAGCAGCGGCAACCCTTAGCCCATTCATTGGTGAGGGTGGTTTTGATGTGCAAGAGGGCGCGTATGAATTTTTGCCCAGCTATATTCCTAAGAACAAGTCTATTGAAGACGTACGAAATGAAATTACCAGAGCTGTGAAAGTGGTGGCACCAAGTTATGGCCCTTTTGAAGCTTCGTTTTTCCAGGATCTCCTTGTACAAAAGGATCAGGAATATTGGAATGCTATTTCCCCGGCAATGCACGTGCCTGATGCAAAGGAGCGTTTACTACCTCATTTTATTGTCCGCGGAACGGAAGATCCCATAGTGAATAATGAAATGGTACAGCCTTATGTTGACCTACTCCAGGCAAAGGGGCAAAAGGTTGAATACATACAGATAGAAGGCGCGGGACACGCATTTTTTGATTGGAAACCAGATACTAAAACCAGGGCTACTTTTTTAGAACTTGGAGTTCCTTATGCTGCAAAAATGAAAGCTTTTTTTGATAGTATCTTCTATAAAAATTAAGCAAGCCTATACATCTTAAGTAATTAAAAATGATTTGGGGGAACTTTATCAATGGTTTGCCGGCGGAGTCTCGGGATTAGTTTTAATGACGGAATTAATTCAAATATAAGTAAGGCTGATTTTGCCTCTGGAAGGATAGCCAGTACCCTTAAACGAGAATCAATTTAAAAGAATATAAAGGAGTAAAACTATTAAAGTCGAATTTCTGAGCAGGAGCTATAGAAAAAAATCGAAATCCTATGGAGCAGAGATAGTAAATAATTGGTTTTTCTTATCTTTACCAGGTAAAATATATCATTCCAAAATTTACCTACTCGGTTACCTGGAGAAAAGAAAACAAAGAAAAGTACTGAATTTACTGGTATTACGGGAGTGTCAAATTAACCCTGCCACCCCGCCAAAGTTAAGCCCTGCACGGATGTGCAGGCGATAGCCTGTGAAAGGCGAACTTTAGTCAACCCCCAACTCAGGATCACCGACCATAGGGAAGTAATCCAGTTTCATAAATCTAGCTTTCGGAGCCAAGGTAAAAAAAACCACAGGCGATAGCCTGTTAGGGTAAACTTTAGTCACCACCCCTTTCAGGATCACCGACCAACGGGAGGTAATCATTTCATCTTACCACCTTTCTTTCAGGGCAAGGATTAAACAAAAAAACCACAAACGATAGCCTTTAGCGGCGAACTTTAGTAACCACCTCACAAAGGGTCACCGAACGCAGTTATGTTATCCTGTTCCTTCTAAACCTTATTTTCAGAGGAAAAAGTGAGATTAAAACCTCTTTTTTCGATGGGATTTCAATCTTAAAATAAAAATGGTTTTTCTAAACGAAACACTTTTGTTATCACAAGAAATAATTGGAGGTTTCTCTGGAATTGTATTTAATGATTTAAAAATCAATTAGTTGAAATAAATTAGTACATTTAGGAATGAATTACTCTAATAAAGTTTTGTTCCTTTTTGTTTTTGTTTTTTCCTTTTCAAACTTTTCCTGTAAAAAAGAATCAAATTCAAACCTGGCCCTGAAATCAATTGAATTGCTTCGGGGGGATTTATTATTATGTGGTGATGGAAAATTTGGTGATGTAAGTTTTTCTGAAGCTTGTGGTTACCAGACAAGAGAAAATTTTGATCTTGCTATTTCCTTACTCCATTCTTTTGAATATGAAGAAGCCGAAAAAGCTTTTGTGCAAGTTTTGGATAAGGATCCGGAATGTGCAATGGCTTATTGGGGTGTGGCCATGAGTATTTACCATGGATTGTGGGCACCTCCCGAGGAGTCTGTTTTAGAAAAAGGAACTAAAATTCTGTCCATAGCTGAACATTTGGCCAAATCCACAAAGGCTGAAAGATATTTGGAAGCAATAGGTGCTTATTATAAGGATTGGGAAACTTTGGATGACCAAACCAGAAAAAACAGATATGCAGATAAGATGGAAAAAATGTACAGGGATTATCCTAATGATATAGAAGTAGCAGTCTTCTATGCACTCGCACTTACCTCCTCTGCAAATCCTTCAGATAAAAGCTATTCAAGACAGCGGGTTGCCGGAAAAATTTTAGATGATTTGTTTTATCAAAAACCCAATCATCCCGGAATAGCACATTATATTATACATTCATATGATTATCCTGAACTGGCCGAATTAGGACTAAGTACTGCCAGGCGATATGCAGATATAGCCCCAAATTCTGCCCATGCTCAGCATATGCCGTCTCACATATTTACACGCCTGGGACTGTGGGAAGAGTCGATTCAAACTAATATCAATTCAGCTTCATCAGCAGTTTGTTATGCGGAGAGTATTTCTCCGGGAGCCCATTGGGATGAAGAAATACATGCCATGGGATATTTGGTTTATGCCTTTCTACAAACAGGAAACAATACATTAGCATTGGAACAATTCCATTACCTTAAAACCTTTAAAAAAATTTTCCCTCCTAATTTTAAGGTAGCCTATACTATTGCGGCTATTCCTTCACGCATAGCAGTAGAGAATAAAAATTGGGAAGAGGCGGCGTCATTAGAATTGCTTAAAACAGGTGATTTTAATTGGGAAAATTTTCCCTGGGAAAAATCTTTACTGCATTTTGCCAGAGCATTGGGCACCATACATACAGGGAATTTAGATGCTACCCAACGAGAAATCGATATGCTACTTTCTGCCAGAAAGGAACTTACATCAATAGGAGATGCTTACAAGGCTAATCAGTTAGAAATCCAAATCAAAACGGTTGAAGCATGGATGCAATTCAAAAAAGGGAATGAAAAAGAGGCAATAACAATGATGAAAGCTGCTGCAGAAATGGAAAGTATGACTTCTAAACATCCTGTTACTCCTGGAGAAATCTTACCTGCGGATGAACTTTTAGGAGATATGCTTTTAATGGCAAAGCTACCTCAGGATGCATTGGCTTCTTATGAATTGAATTTGGAAAGAAGGCCTAATAGATTTAACGGACTTTATGGAGCAGCAATCGCCGCTAAACAAACTGGTGATGTAGAAAAAGCAGTTTTTTATTTTAAAGTACTTCTGGAACAATCTAAAAATTCTAATAGCACCAGACCTGAAATTGAAGAAGCAAAAGACTTTCTTCATCAAAATATTTAGTCATGAAATTGGATAAGTTTAAATTTTTCGTCTTAACTCTTATGAGTATTTGCTTGTTATCGTGCAATTCCGGATTTAAAGAAGAATTGCATGTTTATAATCCTTCAGATTTTAATCCGGATTTAGTAGATATTAACTTACAAAAGAAAAAGAAAAATCATACAGTCGCAGATTTTGAATTAATAAATCAAAATGGAAAGCAAATCACCCAAGAAGATTATAAAGATAAAATATACGTAGTGGATTTTATTTTTACAAGATGCCTGAGTATTTGTCCTATTATGACAATTAATATGGTTGAATTACAGAACATCTATTTAAATAATACTGAGATCATGTTTTTGTCCTTATCTGTAACACCAGATATTGACAGCATTCCTGTTCTCAGAAAATATGCTACTGATAATGGGATAATAGATTCCAAGTGGAATGTTACCACTGGTGACAAAAAGCATATATATGAATTAGCACGTAAGAGTTATTTTGCTGTTGTAGAAAAAGGTGACGGGGTACTCCAGGATTTTATTCATACCCCAAATTTTGTATTGGTCGATAAGAAAAAGCAAATCAGAGGTGTGTATGATGGAACAGATGATGAAGAAATTAAAAGACTTGTGAACGATCTTAATATTTTGGCAAAATAAATTTAACAAATACAAATAACCAAAATAGGAAACAGTAAAAATCTCACTAAAACCTTTGTCAACAATTAATCAGGGTTACCCAGTAAGAAGTAATTATGGCACTTCTCCATCTAATCTATTAAAAGATTTAATAAAAAGTATTTACGGCCATGCCTGTTGAAGACCTGAAAACTTAAAGGCAGGAATAAAAGCATGAATACTACAAAACCCTGACAGCCTTTACAAACCTACGGGTGTAGCCATCGTTGGATAGGCTGGTAATAATAACTTTCATTGCGCCGCCCGAAGATGCATGAATAAATTCACTATTCGCCCCATTGGCAGTAGAGACAATTCCTATGTGACCAATAGCATTTCGGGTAGGACTAAGGAATAATAACAAATCTCCTTTTTCTACTTCTTCAACAGGGATCTCCTTTCCAAAATCACCATATTCCGAAGTACTTCGGGGAACATCTATATTAAAATTCCGAAATACATGATATACATAACCTGAACAGTCAAAGCCTTTTGTATTACTACCTGCAATTACATAGGGAGTGTCTATTAATTCCATTCCGTATTCCACAATACTATCTTTTAAAGTATTCCTATTGCCATTTAAAATATACTTTGAGTTTATTTCAGGAGAATGATCTTGTGAATCAACCCCGGCTGACTCATTTAAAACCACGAATCCTGCAGAAATTAAGACTATCGTCAAAAAAATAAGCAATATCAGGTTGATAAATTTGGGTTTGGCCATCGAACAGTTATTAAAATTATCAGGCTAATAAACAAAATATCCGGCAAGATTTGAATCTTCCGGTTCAAACTGAATAAGAAATGTTGCTATTAATATCTCCCGGTGGATTCCTGCTTATTGAAACAACCGGATGACCTCATTAAAAATCTACTGATATAACCACAATCTTACTATATCCAGCAACTTGTCAATATTAACCGGTTTTGTAAGATAATCATTTGCCCCGGCTTCAAGACTTTTTGCTTTGTCTTCGGGCATTGCTTTGGCAGTTAGAGAAATAATGGGCAGATCTTTATAAACAGGGTTTTCCCGAATCTTTGTTGTGGCTTCATAACCGTCCATTACAGGCATCATGACATCCATCAGGACTATGTCGATATCTTTTTCCTTCTCCAGTTTTTCTATGGCAATCTTTCCATTCTCTGCCACAATCACATTCATACCGGAATCTTTAAGGGCTTTGGAAAGTGCGTAAGAATTTCGGTTGTCATCATCTACAAGTAGTACTTTTTTCTCTTTTAAAACATGTTTAGGATCATGGAGGTCTATCATGATCTTTTTCTGACTTAAAGAAAGTTTATTTTGCTCACTATGTAGAAATAATGACACCTCGTCTAACAACTTTTCTGGTGTGGATGCACCCTTAATCAGAATACTATCGGTGAATTTTTGCAGATCTTTGACCTGCGCTTTGGTAAGATCCTGCCCGGTATATACCACTACCGGCATACTATCTGCTTTATGACTGGACTTTAGTTTTTTCAGGATATCGAATCCGTTGATGTCGGGAAGGTTAAGATCTAGAATAATGCAATCGAACTTCTTGGAAGTCAATTGTTTCAATGCTTCCTTTCCTGTTATTGCAGAAGAAATGCTTATATCCTTATTCTCTAAAATATTTGTGATTGCTTTAAGCGTAGCTGTATCATCTTCAATGATAAGGAGTTCTTTTGGATGAATAATATGTAATTTCTCCATTCTTTGAATAGCATCTTCGATATCCTTATAAGAAACAGGTTTCACGTCAAATCCCAGGGCCCCTTTATTCAAAGCCTCCCGGCCCTTGAAATCTGAGGCTATAAAATGGACTGGAATATGCCTGGTTTTTAAATTAAATTTAAGATGTTCCAGTACGATAAGTCCCTTCATATCGGGTAACTGCTCTTCCAGAATTATTCCGCTGGGCTGATATTTGGTTGCGAGCTTCATTCCTTCCTTTCCGTCCTTGGCAAAGAGGAATTTATAACCGGCCTGTTGCACTATTCTCCTTATTTTATGAGCCAGGGATTTTTCATTTTCAATGATCAATATGGAATCATCTGAAACTTTTAAATTATCCCTGTCATCCAGGTTCTCTTCTTCTATGCTCCCAACAGATTTACGGTCTGCCAACTCCATTGCTTCAGTGTTTCGTGAGTCAGAAGAATCATGTTCATTATAGGAAGAAATAGCATTCTCGAGTTCTTTTATTGGAGCACTGGTAAGATCTACCGGAATAAAGACCTTAAACACGCTTCCCTTTCCTTCGGTACTCTCTATATGGATCTCGCCTCCCAGTAATCTTGAAAGTTCCCTGGAAATGGTGAGTCCAAGTCCTGTACCGCCATATTGCCTGCTGGTACCACCTTCCGCCTGTTGAAAAGCTTCAAAGATCATCATCCGCTTGGATTCAGGAATCCCAATTCCGCTATCTTTTACAGCTATCTCAAGAACTTCTGATTTTGAGAGGGTTATCTCGCGGAAATTAATTTTTGCATCGGGTTTCCCAATCGAAACTTCTACCGAACCTTTTTCTGTAAACTTGATGGCATTGGAAATAAGGTTTTTAATGATCTGTTCCAGTCTTTGCCCATCTGTAATTATCTTCTCCGGGGCATTCATCCTGGGCTGAATGGTAAACTTCAGTTTCTTGGATTTAGCCAGAGGTTCAAATTGGTTTTGAAGATTATCTATAAGGTTGTTCACGAAAACTTCTTCGGGATGTATCTGTAATTTTCCTGCTTCAACTTTAGATAGATCAAGAATATCATTAATAAGGTTAAGCAGGCTTAAACCGCCATCGTAAATAATACTGGCTGCTTTTTGCTGATCTTTGAACAGGTTCCCTTTCCTGTTATCACTCAGATCCTTGGAAAGTATAAGAAGGCTGTTCAACGGTGTTCTCAATTCATGAGACATATTGGCCAGGAACTCAGATTTGTACTTACTCGCAAGCTCAAGTTCCTTGGCTTTTCTTTCAACTTCAACCCTGCTGAACTGAAGATCTTCCTTCTGCATTTCCAAATCTTTGGTCTTGGACTCCAGATCGTCATTTGCCATTTGCAATTCCTTACTCTGTATCTGAAGTTTTTCCTGTTGTTTTAATAATTCTTCAGACTGTCGCTGGGATTCTTCCAGCAGGTCCTTCATTTTCTCCCTATCCAGGGCAGAGTTTGTAGTAATAGCGATGTTCTCTCCAACAGAGCGCATTAATTCCAGCTGACTGTCATTAAACTGTTTAAAGGAACCTATTTCTATAGCGCCGGTTACTTCCCCATCTATTATAAATGGCTGTACCAGGATGTGCTGCGGTTTGGTGTGTCCAAGACCTGAGGAAACACTTATATAATCTGTAGGAATACCCGATAATACAATTACTTCTTTCTCCTGCGCCGCCTGTCCTGCAAGTCCCTCCCCAAAATCAAATGTGGTTTTAAGGGATTTACGGCGGGTGAATGCGTAGGAGCCGGACATTCTTAACCTCTTTTTATCATTGTATTTTTCTGCCAGGTAAATGATTCCCACCTGAGCTCCGAGATATTTTGTAAGGTATGAGACGATATTTTTGGATAATGTAGAAAGATCCTGTTCCCCACGCATCCTGTCGTTAAGACCTGCCTGACCGGTTTTAATCCAGGCTTCGTTCTCATTCTCCTCAGATATTCGCTTGAGGTTTTCGGTCATGGTATTTAACGCAATACCCAGTTGATCTGCCTCACTACGAAGCGGCATCTCGATAGAGAAGTTACCTTCAGCAATCGTGTTAGCTGCTTTTACAATAGTGGTGAAACTGTCCACCATCGCGTTGATGTTATTTTTAAGCTCCTGTACCTCCCCTTTAACCTCCACATCGATCTTTCTGGAGAAATCACCTCGTGCCAGTGCGGTAGATACCCCTGCGATATCCCTTACCTGTGATGTAAGGTTACTCGCCATCTGGTTCACATTATCTGTAAGATCTTTCCAGGATCCTGCCACGTTTGGAACTTCTGCCTGTCCTCCCAGGATACCTTCGGTTCCCACCTCCCGGGCAACGTTTGTTACCTCATCTGCAAATATGTTAAGGGCATCAACCATGATATTGATAGTGGTAGAAAGTTCAAGTACCTCCCCTCCTTTCCCCTGTTCAGAAATTTTCTGCGATAAATCCCCGTTTGCCACCGCCGTAGTTACAGATGCGATCTCCCTCACCTGGGTGGTAAGGTTACTCGCCATGGTATTCACATTATCTGTTAAACCTTTCCAGGTTCCTGCCACATTCGGCACTTCTGCCTGCCCTCCCAGCATACCTTCAGTACCCACCTCACGCGCCACACGGGTTACTTCCGCAGCAAATACGTTTAGCGAGTCCACCATCTGGTTGATGGTATCTTTAAGTTCGGCTATTTCTCCTTTTACATCAATTGATATCTTTTGCGAGAGATCCCCGTTTGCTACCGCTGTTGCAACATTCGCTATCTCCCTCACCTGGCTGGTAAGGTTACTCGCCATGGTATTCACATTTCGGGTAAGATCCAGCCACGCCCCGGCCACGTTCGGCACTTCTGCCTGCCCCCCCAGCATACCTTCGGTTCCCACCTCACGGGCCACACGGGTAACTTCGTTTGAAAGAATATTCAGCGAGTCCACCATCGTATTGATGATCGTGGAAAGCTCCAGTACTTCTCCCCCTTTTTCTTCTTCGGAAATCTTTTTGGAAAGATCCCCGTTTGCCACAGCCTTGGTAACAGATGCAATCTCACGTACCTGAGTGGTAAGGTTGGATGCCATCGTATTTACGTTCTCTGTAAGTTCCAGCCATGCTCCCCCGACGTTTGGTACCTCTGCCTGGCCTCCCAGTCTTCCTTCAGTTCCCACCTCACGGGCCACCCGTGTTACTTCATCTGAAAATATGTTCAGGGAATCCACCATTGTGTTGATGGTTTCTTTAAGTTCGGCTATTTCCCCTTTGGCTTCAATCGCGATCTTTTGTGCAAGATCCCCTTTTGCCACAGCGGTTGCTACATTGGCAATCTCCCTCACCTGGGTGGTAAGATTTGATGCCATGTAATTCACATTATCTGTAAGATCCTTCCAGGTTCCGGCGACATCAGGCACTTTTGCCTGACCTCCAAGAATTCCTTCAGTTCCCACCTCACGGGCCACACGGGTAACCTCATCTGAGAAAATGTTCAGCGAGTCAACCATCTGGTTAATAGTATCTTTAAGTTCAGCAATCTCACCTTTTACATCAATTGAAATCTTTTGGGAAAGATCCCCATCTGCCACCGCTGTTGCAACGTTTGCAATTTCCCTTACCTGGGTGGTAACGTTGCTTACCATGATATTCACATTATCTGTAAGGTCCTTCCAGGTTCCTGCAGCACTTGGTACCGTGGCCTGACCTCCCAATTTTCCTTCTGTTCCCACTTCTCTTGCTACCCGGGTTACTTCCGCAGCAAATAATGTCAGGGAGTCAACCATGCTGTTGATGGTATTGGATAGCACCAGTACTTCTCCCCCTTTTCCTTCTTCAGTAATTTTTTGTGAAAGGTCTCCCTTCGCCACCGCTGTTGTAACAGATGCAATTTCCCTCACCTGGTTGGTAAGATTACTCGCCATGGTATTTACATTGTCTGTAAGATCTTTCCATGTTCCTGCAACATCAGGCACTTTTGCCTGACCTCCCAGTTTCCCTTCAGTACCCACCTCACGAGCCACACGGGTTACTTCGTCTGAGAATATGTTCAGGGAATCAACCATCTGGTTGATCGTATCCTTTAGTTCTGCGATCTCTCCCCTAACGTTAATAGAGATCTTTTTGGAAAGGTCGCCATTTGCAACCGAGGTCGCTACACCGGCGATCTCCCTTACCTGGGCGGTAAGATTGGATGCCATGGTGTTTACGTTTACGGTAAGATCCTTCCAGGTTCCGGCCACATCGGGCACAATTGCCTGCCCTCCCAATTTACCTTCAACACCCACCTCGCGGGCAACGTTTGTAACTTCCGCAGCGAAAATATTCAGGGAATCCACCATCCTGTTTATGGTAGTTGAAAGTCCAAGAACTTCCCCTCCTTTTCCTTCTTCAGTAATTTTCCTGGAAAGATCCCCATCTGCCACCGCAGTGGTTACCCGGGCAATTTCCCTCACCTGCTCGGTAAGGTTACTCGCCATATGGTTCACATTATCTGTAAGATCTTTCCATGTTCCCGAAACGTTTGGCACACTCGCCTGCCCTCCCAGCTTCCCTTCAACCCCCACCTCCCGGGCCACCAGGGTTACCTGTTCTGCAAAAATATTCAGGGAGCCCAGGGTTCGGTTTATTACATCGGCCATCGCTCGAAAATCACCCGTAACCGTAAGGCTAAATTTATCTTCCAATTTACCCGCAGCAATACTGTTAAGGATCCTGCTTACTTCAAGTACCGGTTTTGCTATCGCTTCAATAAGGATGTTGATGTTATCGATCATGTCCTTCCATACCCCGGTAGAAGCTTTAAACTCGGCGCGGGCATCAAGGTTACCTTCGATACCCCCAACTTTTGAAATACGTGATACCTCGGTACTTACACCCCCAATCATCTCCACCATCGTGTTGTAAGCTTCGGCGAGATCTGCAAACTTATCGTTACGTTCCTTGGAAAGCCTTACGGAGATATCACCTTCCCTAAACGCCTCAAGTGCAAAGATCAGCCTGTCCAGTTGCTCATGCATATACTCGTTGTCCTTAAACATTTCTTTATGAGGTACCCTCTTGGCCTTTTTAACAATTGGGTTTTTTGCAGGTGTAACTTTGCGGGAAGAAGTTTTTGTTGGGGTTTGGGTTGCGGTAATTGTTTTTGGCATCTCGCTAGGATAGTTAGGTTTTTAAATCTGAAAAATAAAAAAACGGGATTGGATAAACATTTTTTAATGATTTGTAAAAAAAGTACATAAAACTAAAAATTATGTGAAAATTATGTGAAAAGTGTTTAAACGCACGAAATTTTATATCCCCACACAAGATTCCCCAGAGTTCCCTTAAACGAAATCTGGATTAATAGAGTCACTTCTGGGCCAAAGAAATTATTCCAATTATGGAAGTGGCTATTATTATTTTTCCCTTTCTTGTTAGTTTTATTCTTATTTTTGGAAACAGACAAGACATCTTTTATAAGTTTAATTTTTATGATTTAGGATGGTCCTCTGCGGAAGGCAGCTAATCCCATAAATTTTTTATGTGGAGTAAAAAATATTGATTATCAATAAAACATTAATCAAAATGAACAAAATTTTACTTGTTGAGGACGATCATTATCTGGGCATAATTCTTAACGATCAGCTCGAATTACATGGATTTGAAGTCAGGCTTTTAAGAACTCCCGGTGAGACAGTTGAAAATCTTCAGAAAGAATCATTTGACCTGGTTATAATGGATAAGTTGTTAAGCGGGATTGATGGTACCCAGGTTTGCAAGTCCATAAGAGATACTCCGCAAGTTTCCAATATTCCCGTTCTTATGATGTCTGGTATGGATGGTGCAGGGGAAGTTTGTATTGCCGCCGGAGCAACAAATTTTATTGCCAAACCTTTTGAAATGGATAATTTTTTAAAGAGTATAGAGGCCACAATAGAGATGGCTAAGAATCATCAGGATTAAAAACATCTTATAACCTATTGGATGACCTGGCTAGTGAGTAATTAAAAACTGCTGTAAAGCTTTTTTGTTACAAAAACCAATCTTTTAAAGCTGTGAGCCCCCAAAAAGTCAGATACTTATTGGGGCTTTTTTTTGAGCAGAAAGTCAAATATAAATTTCACTTCAAATTGCCAATAGTATTAGAAGTATTTGATAAAGACTATCCTCTAAAGGAGCGGCCACAAGTTTGAGTAAGATGAATCTATTGTAAGTAATCTAAGATCCTCCATTGGAATAGATTCATTAGGAAAGGACATACCCTATTCAAAACAAATATACACCAGCCTTTAAAGTAAATTTGGGAATAGATTTTTTATCCCGCAAAAGAAAAATAAAAAATTTCTATTCCGAAATCGGGAAGGATTTCTACAATAACTGAGAAGGGTGATTTTGGATTAAATAAAAATCATGTTTTTTTTTTGAAAATTAGTAAAGCCATGAAATTTATAAACTTTTATAATTTCAAAATCGCTGTAAATTCCTACAAAATAGGCGTATTAAGGACGTTTTAAGCCCCAAACACCCCATTTTTTAAATTTAAATGATTGCCATATCAAAAATTATATTAGTTTTACCTCAACCTACAAAAAATGTACAACCCTATTTGACACATTTTTAAGCATTTGCCCTAAATTAATTCAGGCGATCCGTGGCCTCATTATTGCAGATACCAGGATCTAATGAAAAATATGAACTTAAAAATTTCAAAACAATGATCTGGCCCCTCGTAAAGAAACTTGAAAAGAAATTGATACGCGATGACTTTTCAGACAAAACCGGTTACCTGTATTTAGTGAGCCTGCTCCTTCTGGTAACGTTACTATTAAAATTCCCCGTTATTCAATCCGGCGACCATACTTTTGGTCTGGTCCTAAATCTTTTAATATGTGCCTGGGGTGTTGGCAGAACCCTTGAGATCAATAAGGAAACCGGCAATGAGGATTATTTAAAAAGATTCATGTCTCTGTCTTTTATAACAGCAATAAAACTTTGTGTAGGTTTAGTAGCCTTCACTCTTTTGCTTAAAGCCATAAAATATATTACCGAATCGATCTCTCCCGGCCTTATTGAAGGCCCGCTGCTGAGCGGAATGCCTAAAATAATGGTTGGAGCTGCAGCCTCTGTGATCTTCTTTATTATGCTTATCAATTCTTTTAAAAGGGTTAATGCTGAAGAAGCACTTCGCCGGAGATAGAACAAATTATAATATTACCCGATAAGACACCTCCGGTGAAGTGCTGTGAGGTGTTTTTATTTTCATATCTCAGTAAGCAGATATCCAAACGATAACTATTAGATTCCTGCAAGGGGGCCGTAAAAAAATAAAAACACAAGGGTGATCAATAATATAAGAGCCAGAATGTAAATCGATTTCATTCGAGATTTGAGATTTGGCGCTGAGTAGTTTCTTCCGTTTATACGTATTGACAAAACTTTTCCAGGGCGTTTTTTGGGCAATCTTTCCTGTTCTAATATATACTCCAAGCCATGGACCTTGGCAAGTTTGCCTTTTTCTGTCAGGAATACCCGGTCATCCTTGATCACTACCAGGTCATATTTCAACAATTCATTGAACTTGGGGATCAGGGCATCCTCAGCCAGAATAATTTCAGGGTCTCCTTCATCAATAAGTTTAATAAGTCTTTCCAAAATAGCAATAATTCAGGAGGCAGTGAAAGCACAACCTGCAGCCTTAGTTTAATCTAATAAATCTCAGGTTATAAAGATAAAAAAACATGCTTTTAATTTTTAAGAATTATTATATTTTATAATTATATTATTAACTGATTATCAACAATGTAAAAAGTTAGGAGTTAGGAGTTAGGAGTTAGGAGTTAGGAGTTAGGAGTTATGGGTTGTGAGTTATGGGTTATGAGTAATTGTTCATTGTTTATGGTTTGGGGTTTTATTGTTTTTAAAGACTGATGGCTGAAACTTGAAACCTGAAACCAGAAACCTGAAACCAGAAACCTGAAACCTGAAACCAGAAAAAACCTGAAACTATTTCAAACTTAATTTCCCCAACTTCTTTTCCGCCTGAGTTAGACTTACAGTGAAATCTTCCATATTCTCCCATGGATCCCCGGTTTTTTCCAACTTTTTAAAAATAGTTTTGATATTGTATTCCCTGGCTGAGGCTAGCTCATCCAATTCCTCCCATTTTAGTGGCGCGGCAACAGGAGCGCCTTCAATGGGTCTTACTGCATAAGGAGTCACCCCGGTCTGGCCAAAGGCATTGCGGCCCACATCAAGGTAGATCTTGTTCTCCCTTTTATTCTTTCGGGCTGCGGTAGTAACCAGCTCAGGATTTTGCTTTTCCACAAGGTCGGCTACTTTTTGGGCAAAGTCCCGCACCTGGTCAAAGGTTCGGGTTCTTTTAAGCGGAATAGTAATGTGAAGGCCCCTGGATCCCGTAGTCATGATAAAGGTAGGCAAGCCCAGGTCTTCTTCAAGGATCTTTCTGAATTTTATTGCAGTAGTCTTTACCTTTTCAAAATCATCTGCCTCCGGGTCTAAATCAATGATCATCCGGTCAGGCTTCTCGGGTTTGTCTCTTTTGCTCAGCCAGATATGCGGCGTTACAGAGGCCTGGTTGGCAAGATAAACCAGGGTAGGCTGGTCATTTGCTATTACGTAATTGGTCGTGCTGCCATCCCGGTTTTCAATTTCCTTTGTTTTGATCCACTTTGGGAAATAATCGGGGGCGCCTTTCTGGTAGAATTGCTTGCCTTTAATCCCGTCCGGGAATCTCACCATGGTGATAAGCCGATCCTTTATATAGGGCAGCATTACCGGGGCAATTTTTTCATAGTAATCAATGAGGTCACCTTTAGTGTATTTTTCCTTTGGAAAGAACATCTTATCAGTATTACTTACACTGAACTTCCTGTTGCCGTATTTTCTTTCTTCTCCCATCCTAATTCTCTTTTACCACATCTTTAGCCTCTTTATCCTGCCTTAACCCCTGGAAAGAGGGATGCCTCAATTTGTTGTCTTTGGTCCATTCGGTGAAACTTACCTGCCCCACCAGCCTGGGTTTCACCCAGTGCACATTCCGCGATCTTATCTCTTTCGCATTGGCGAATTGGGGTTCTTTGGTTTCCAGTTTCTTCATTTGGCCATGTAAATCTTCCAGGAACTTATCATTAAAACCCGTACCCACTTTTCCCGCGTACAAGAGGTCTCCATTCTCATAATAGGAGCAAAGCACCAAAACCTATCCTGCTGCCTGTTGGTTTGGTATAACCCCCAATGACAAATTCCTGCTGATTGGAACATTTGAATTTCAGCCAGTTTGGGGAACGGGACGACACGTATTTACTGTCGGCTTTTTTGGCAATGAGTCCCTCCCACTTCTTTAAACAGGCCTCCTTCAGAAATTCCAGACCCTTCTCATTCCGGTGAATGGTGAACCTGATTGGATCTGAAAAATCAATCCGTTTTTTCAAAATCTTTTTTCGTTCCAGCAGCGGCAGAGAAGTCAGGTTGAGATCATCAATGTGCAGGATGTCAAATAAATAATAGAACACCGGGGTATTATGTCCCTTTACCTTTTTGGGATTGCGGATGTTCATTCTCTTCTGAAGTTCAGAAAAGCTGGTGAGTTTTCCTTTAAAGGCCACGATCTCTCCATCGGCGATGAATTTTTCCTCCGGCTGTGCTTCCAGGGCTTTTGCAATTGCGGGATAAGTGGACTTCATGCTGTTTTTATTCCGGGAATAAATCTTTACCCTCTTCCCGTTCTTGTATACCAGGCAGCGCACCCCGTCCAGCTTGCGTTCATAAATCCAGTTCTTTGCAGAGAATTCGTCATGGGTGAGTTTTGCCAGCATCGGGGCCAGCCAGGCGGGTTGTTTCTCTTTTTTCACGAGATCCCTGAATTCTTCCGGTATCTGTTCCAGGAGCTCATCCATTTTTAACCTTTTTGCTTTCCTTTTTGATCTGTGCCAGGGATCTTCCCGTTAGTACAGATTTTGTCTGGGTGTTTACCGGTTTCCGACGGGCATCGGCATGATCGTCATCCACCTTTTTCAGCATCCAGTTCTTGTTATCTCCTTTCCCGAATTTTATAAGGGTGTATCCTCCCTGTAATTTTTGTCCGTGTAAAACAAATGTGCAGCGGCCTTTTTCCAGCTGCTCCAGCATACTGATCTCCTTTCCTTTCTTATCTTTCTTCTCATTCACATAAGTTCCGGCATCCCATACCATCACGGTTCCCCCACCGTACTGGTCTTCAGGAATGGTCCCTTCAAAAGTCGCATATTCTATTGGGTGATCTTCGGTTTGTACCGCCAGTCTTTTCTCCCTGGGATCTGTGGAGGGGCCTTTGGGCACGGCCCAGCTTTTCAGCACCCCATCAACCAGAATTCTGAAATCGTAGTGCAGACTGCTGGCATCGTGTTTCTGGATCACGAAGATCTGTTTATCCTCGTCTTTAGTCTTTTTATCTCCCCCAAAGGGTTCGGAGGAAAGGGTGAAATCACGTTTTTTATGATATTCCTGTAGTGATTTATCCATAGGAGTTATGGGTTATGGGTTAGGAGTTAGGAGTTAAGAGTTAGATGGTAGTCGGTAGTCGGTTAGTGAATTTAAAATTTTGAATCTTCAATCTTCAATCTTGAACCTTGAATCTTGAACTTTTTACTTTCTAACTTTCTAACTTTCAACTTTATAACTTATTCCTCCTCCTCTCCCTCTGCATATCGTTTCCTTCCCTGGAAGACAACAGCAGTTTTTGTAGCCCGCGTTTTGGCTACGGCTTCCAACTCGTTGGCAAGCTTGTTTTCCTTAACTGGCGAAACAATCTCTTTAAAACATTCTTTTTTCATAACGCAGGGATTATCAATTTATACCTGAATTTAAGATTTATCGAAACAGTGTGTTTATTTGGATCTCATAAAGTATTGCTAAAATTATGGCCCCCAGCCCCCAAAGGGGGAGTTTTGCTTACTCGGAGGGGTAAAAAAAGCTCCCCTCTTTAGAAAAAGAGGGGGAAATTTCTCTTCCGTTTCAGGAAGAGAAATTGGGGAGTTTGAAGGCCCCCAGTCCCCAAAGGGAGTATTGCTAACTCGGGTAAAAAAAGGTTCCCTTCTTTTCAATCCCGATAGTTATCGGGAGGGTGGACGCGTAGCGGACGGGGTGGTTAAACCCTCAATTATCCTTATAAATGATAATCCAGGATAAATTAACCCTTCCGTCTTAATCAGCATCATAATACTAGTAAATGAGAATTTTACGAAAAGCTGCTTAAGCCACCTTCCCTTGAAAAGGGAAGGAGCTTTTGATCTATTAAAATCAATAATTTTTTATTTATATCCGGTTTAGTTATGAAAGTAGAAGCGGCTCCCCTGTTTAGAAAAAGAGGGGAAAATTTCACTCCGTTTCAGGAAGAGAAATTGGGGAGTTTGAAGCCTCAAAACGTCAAACGGCAGGCCTGCCTGCCTACTAGCAGGTAGATAAGAATACCAAGCCTCAACCTACAACCTACACTGCCAACCTACACCATACAACCTACAACTACAACCGATAACCGATAACCGACAACTGATAACTGATATCTGAAGGCTGATAGCTGATTGCTGACAGCTGTTAATTCCCTTTTTAACTTTTTAACTTAATTTCTCACATTCAATTCGTCAAAAATTGTTGCTACCATATTGGTAATGGCCTGGGTATTATTTTGGCCGAAGATATCGCGGGATAGGGTTCCTCGCCAAACAGTTTCCCTGCTTTGCCTGTCTACGAGTTCCACAACTGTGGTTCCTTCTTCATACATGGAGGTATCACGGGTCCATCCTAAAATTCCACCGCCTCCTATCCAGGTTTGGTATCCCCTGTAGTAATAAGGACCGTAAACCGGATTAATGGTTCTCACAGGTGCCGTGTAAGGATAAGCAGCGTAAACCGGTTGTTGGGTGGTGCGTTGACCCAATTGTGTGTTTACCCTTACCAATACCAGCAGATCAGGATTATCACGGTCCAGGTTAAACCCTTTCTGCTGCATATTGCTGTTTATGGCATCGATCACCACCCGGTTCACATTTTCATCATTATATCTCATTCCCTCTACTTCCACATTAGCATTGGGTAAATATGCAAAACTGTTATACTGCGACAAATCTTTATCTGAAGGTCTTTCCGTTTGAACTCTTGTCCCGCAGGAGACCAGTAAAAGTATAACCGTAAAAATCGCGATCAATCTATAGAACTTTTTCATGTCTTTATTTTTTAAAATATTGATTCTCTTTAATTTAAGAAGATAAAGCCATAGTTAAAATTTATCTGCCCTGTTTATAATCAGTTTAACTATAATTAGTCGGCTTTTAGGAAAATATTTATATCAATGAGAAGAGAAAATAGATTAGAGAGAAGAGAATAGAGAGAAGAGAAAATAGAGAAGAGAGAAGAGACCCTGGCTAAGGGAAATACCTGCTGAAATCTGACAGCTGAGAACTGACAACTTTATAAAAGTTAAGAGTTATGAGCTATGAGTTATGCGGAAGTTATGAATTAAAGAAAATAACACATGCTGACTCTCCTCCCCGCCCGCCCGTTTCGGACAGGTTTCCACTCTCCTCTTTTTTTTAGTTTTATTTGAAAAAGTTGTTTCTTACTTTTGACCTTAATTGAAAATTATGATCCGAATTTTCCTTTTTAGTCTCCTTATTCTGTTTCCGGGCCTCCTCTCTGCACAACTGGTGAATATTGAAGCCAAACGCATTCAGACCGATTCTGTGAGATTTGAACTTAATGCAGACTTCTCCTTCAACCATACCAATAATGACGGGAAGCAGGTGAACCAGATAGACGCCGCCGTTACCACCCAGCTGAAATCAAAGGACCTCCGGAAGATCTATTTCCTTTTGGGGAATTACCGACTTATTGATACCGGTGCAGAAAATTTGCAGAACGCCTGGTTTCTTCACGGCAGGTTTAATTATAAGTTTAATAAGTTACCGGCATTGAGATTGGAGAGCTTCATCCAGGGGCAGTACAACCAACTGCTGGTGGTAGAACAACGCAATCTTATTGGCGCCGGACTCCGGGTGAAATGGATGGATAAAGAACTTTTCACCGGTTATGCCGGCAACAGTTATATGTATGAAGTCGAACATAGTGAACGGGCAGGAACTACTGCCTATAACCACCGTAACAGCACCTATATAACCTTATCATATGCTGCAGAATCCCTGAATTTTTCTGTCGCCAATACAGTTTATTACCAACCACTCTACAGCAATTTGAACGATTACAGGATCCTGGAACAATTCCGGCTGGACATTCCCCTCTCAAGCTGGTTTAAGGTTTTTACCATTTACAATTACTACTTTGACAGTAAAACTCCGCTAAATACCGAGGAATACACCTCTAATCTTAATATTGGAGTTGGAATCAGCCTGTAATTGACAGGTTGCTGAAAGCTGACCGCTGAAAGTTGATTGCTGACGGCTGAAAGCTGAAAGCTGAAAGCTGATTTCTGAAAGCTAACAACACACAAGAAATATTGAAAATAAGCGTTATAGAGTTTCATCAATCAAACATCTTCTCATGCTAAAACGATTTTTCATCTTCTGTTCCGGGGCAGATACCAGGATCCTCGACTCCTGTTCTCCCGGCGAACAAACAAAATATGCAGGCATAGGCGCTACTGTTTTCTTTACAGCTGTCATGGCATTTATCGCTTCCTCTTATGCGCTTTACACTGTATTTGATAATGCGCTTACGGCGGTTTTATTCGGATTGATCTGGGGCCTCCTTATTTTTAACTTAGACCGTTTTATCGTCTCAACGATCAAAAAGAAAAACAACTTCAGGAGTGAGTTACTCCAGGCCACACCGCGGATCATTCTGGCGGTGATCATCGCTATTGTGATTGCAAAACCGCTGGAGCTGAAGATTTTTGAGAAAGAGATCAACCGGGGTTTACTGGAACAAAAAAATGATATGACCCTGGCAAACCAGGAGCAGATCGCCACCCAGTTTACACCGAAGATATCTGCACTTAATGCGGAAATAGCATTTTTAAAGGAGGAAGTGTCTGTTAAAGAAGCTGATGTCAATGCCCTTTACAGCACTTATATCTCAGAAGCAGAAGGCACCGCCGGAACCCAAAGATTAGGTAAAGGCCCGGTATATGCCGAAAAAAGGCAAAAGCATGACGCAGAGTTGCTGGCCCTTAAAGAATTAAAGGAAACAAATGCAACTAAAATTGAAGCTGTGGAAGCTACGATTGCTTCCCTGAACCAGGATTATCAAGGCAAGGTAAGTGATACGCAGCCGGTTATTGATGGTTTTGACGGACTTATGGCGCGGCTTACCGCTTTGGGCAAACTGCCACTTCTGCCCTCTTTGTTTATTATGTTGTTGTTTCTGGCGATCGAGACCTCCCCTATTATCGCCAAGCTGCTATCTCCTAAAGGAGCTTATGATTTGAAGCTGGATGATGAGGAAAACGCCCTGCAAACCTGGGTTTCACAGCAAATCTACCAACGCGAACTCATCCTTAAAACAGATGCCGGTGTGAACAAAAGGGTGTATGCCGACATTGCTGAAGAACAGGAACTTTACGACTACAAGCGAAAAAAGGCACGCGAACTTATGCAGCTGCAGGCGGATGCTTTTTATACGAAACAGAAGCAAGTTCTGAGTTAGGAGTTTGTGGAGTTAGGAGTTATGTTGTTGGTTATTGGTTGTATGTTGTAGGTTGCCTGTTGACAGTTGCGGGTTGTCAGTTGCCGGTTGCGGGTTTTCAGTTGCCAGTTGCGGGTTGTCAGTTGCCGGTTGCGGGTTGTCAGTTGTCAGTTGCCAGTTGCCGGTTGCGGGTTGCCAATTGCCGGTTGTGGGTTTTCAGTTGCCAGTTGCGGGTTGGTTGTTGCCGGTTGACAAGTTGCCGGTTGCCGGTTGGTTGTTATCAGTTGCCGGTTGCCGGTTGCGGGTTTTCAGTTGCGGGTTTTCAGTTGCCGGTTGCCGGTTGCCAGTTGCCGGTTGCGGGGGTTGTCAGTTGCTAATTACCTGTTGCGGGTTGCGGGTTTTCAGTTGTCAGTTGCCAGTTGCCGGTTGTCAGTTAAGGTTGCGGTTTTGTGGACCCAGACAATTTTTTTTCAGCCTATGTTTAGAATGGCCTTGCCAGCTGATCGCTTAAAGCTGATTCCTGACGACTTTTCCAACTATTAACCGGCAACTGATAACTGATCGCTGAAAGCTGATAGCTCCTTTAACTCTTTCGCACCGACCTCTGCCCGCCCTTTAACGGAATTTTTTTGCTCCCCCTTCGGGGGCTGGGGGGCCAACAACAAAATAGCCCGCCTCATTACCCGGATCGAACCCGAAGCTTTAAAGCGGGCATACCCATGTAGGGACAGGTTTTTAATCTCTTAGGGTTTAATTCCCCGATGCTTGCATCGTTTTTTTTTTTTGGAATTTGGGATTTGTTTTTTTGGAATTTGATACCTCGTATGCTTGCATCGAGGTAGTTCATTTAACCTGGTTTTTTTGTTTTTAAAAGTTAATTTCCTCCACCCTGGGAACCAGGTCTTTCAATCTTAGTTTTATCAACCTCTTCCATTATAATTCCCTGGGAACCCGGACGTTCGATTTTGGTTTTGTCAACCTGGAATACTTCAAGCTCTTCAATAGATTCGGCACTACAACCCGTAAGGAGTGCTGCTGCAAACAGGATAAAAAATACTTTTTTCATGATATGGGGGGATTAAGTTTACACTAAGATATTGATTTTTAGAATACTGAAATTATTCAAAGAAAAAAAAAGGGGAAAAAGCCCCTTTGTAAGAAAAGAGAGAATAGAACATAGATCCTAGAACATAGAATCTAGAATCTAGAACCTAGAACATAGAACCTAGAAGAGTCAAGAATCAAGAGACAAGAGACAAGAATCAAGAGTCTAGAATCACTGGCGTCCGGGAAACTGATTTATATATTACCTTAACGACATAAAAAAAGGGAGTCCTCGTTTTCGACCACAGACTCCCTTTAAAAGATTCCACTTAAAGCGGACAATATGGACAAAATTACAAGAAATTCTGGAAT
>JBGTNH010000003.1:0-127101 GCA_041743165.1 Gillisia sp.
CTCACCTCTTCCCATTCCGAACAGAGAAGTTAAGCCCGTTAGCGCAGATGGTACTGCTGTATTGTGGGAGAGTATGTCGCCGCCTTCTTTTTGAAACCCTTCATCATGTATTTGATGAAGGGTTTTTTTATGGGGTAAAGTCAACCTGGGGAGGGTAAGGGATTGTAAAAACAAATGGAATCGGGTGTTTAGTATTCGTCACGGATTGCAAATCCGCGCCATCGGGTAGTATGATAATTCGAATTCTATTTATAATCCTACTGGCCGGGTTTACCCACAGAGTGGCGCGGAGTTTTAAAAGGAGTTGCACGGAGTTGATTGGGGAACTGAAAGGGAGGGGGGAAAAAAAGGTCTAGTCTCCAGATTCCAGACTCCAGCCTCTTTTCTCTTTTTTCTTGCCTCCTGTTTCTTGCTTCTTGTTTCTTGGCTCTTGTTTCTTAAAACGATCACGCTGACGGGAGGTCCCCCGTGCCTTTAGTTGGCAACGATGTTTTTCCCCTTAAAAATTTATCTACACTTCGTGCAGCTTCCCTTCCTTCAGAAATTGCCCAGACAATCAATGATTGCCCCCGGCGCATATCGCCGGCTGTAAAAATATTAGAAACGTTAGTCTGATAATTTTTGTCTCCTTTTATATTGGTTTTGTTGTCCACCTCAAGCCCCAGCTTCTGACTCAAGGTATTTTCTGGTCCGGTAAAACCAAGAGCCAAAAGGGCAAGGTCGCAGGGCCATTCTTTTTCAGTTCCTTCAATCTCTTTTAATTGCGGTCTTCCTTCTCCGGTTTTTATCCACTCGATCTCCACAGTTTTCAGGCCTTTTAATTTGCCATGCTCATCTGCCACAAATTCCCTGGTAGAAATGCTCCAGTTACGCTCCACGCCCTCTTCATGGGAAGAAGTGGTTTTCAAGGTAAAGGGCCAGTAAGGCCAGGGACTGGCTTCTGTTCTGTTTTCTGACGGCATGGGCATGATCTCAAAATTGGTGACAGACTTTGCCCCTTGACGGTTTGAAGTCCCTACACAATCTGATCCTGTGTCACCACCCCCTATTACGATCACATGCTTGTCTTTCGCGTGTAACTCTTCTGTTGGTTCTGCAATTCCGTCTACAACCTGATTGTTTCGTTTTAAAAAATCCATAGCCTGAACCACCCCTTCAACATCGGCCCCGGGGATAGGAAGAGGTCTTTTCCGGGTTGCCCCACCACATAAAACAATTGCATCAAATTCCTTCAATTTTTCAATGTCGTAGTTGTAACCTACATTAGTATTAGTCATGAATTCAATTCCTTCTTCTTTCAGTATTGTAAGTCTGCGGTCAATGACCCATTTCTCCAGTTTAAAGTCGGGAATCCCGTAACGCAATAATCCACCCACCTTGGCATCTCTTTCAAAAACTGTCACTAAATGGCCAGCTCGGTTTAGTTGTTGTGCTGCTGCCAGTCCTGCAGGCCCTGAGCCTACTACAGCAACTCGTTTACCGGTGCGGCTCTTTGGTGAATGTGCTGTTATCCAGCCTTCTTTAAAGCCACGTTCAGGGATATATTTCTCTATTAATTCTATTGCTACTGGTGGTTTTATAATCCCCAGTACACAGGCAGATTCGCAGGGTGCGGGACATAGCCTCCCGGTAAACTCAGGAAAATTATTGGTGGAGTGTAATATGTCCAATGCTTTTTTCCAGTCATTTTTATAGACAGCATTATTAAAATCAGGTATAAGATTTCCAAGAGGGCAGCCACTATGACAAAATGGTATACCGCAATCCATGCAGCGGGCTCCCTGTTCATTCAGCTGTTCATCGCTAAGCTCCCTGGTGAATTCCTTATAATTTTTTACTCTTTCAGGCACAGCTATGGTCTCTTCCTCTTTTCGGTCATATTCTAAAAATCCTTTTAATTTACTCATCTCAAGCTGTTTTTAAGATCATTTCGGCGTTTCTCATTTTCTCATCTTCCATAAGCTTTAAGGCTTTTTTGTATTCTACTGGCATGACTTTTATAAAGCTGCCGGAGTTTGTGTTCCAATTTCCAAGTATCTCTTTTGCTACATCACTTATGGTATACCGGTAATGACTTTCTATGAGGCCCTTTACTTCCCTTAGATCTTCTTCTGAAGGTTCTTCCAGCCCTATCATTTCCATATTGAAATTGTGGCTGTCAATTTTATTTTCGGGATCATAAATATAAGCGACACCACCACTCATGCCGGCGGCAAAATTTCTTCCAATCACCCCCAGGATCACAGCAATACCACCAGTCATATATTCACACCCGTGGTCTCCAATTCCTTCGATGACGGCTTTGGCGCCAGAATTCCTTACACAAAAGCGCTCCCCACCTATTCCGTTAATATAGGCCTCTCCATTTGTGGCACCATAAAGTGCTACGTTACCTATAATGATATTCTCATTGGATTTAAAAGTCGCTTTAGAGGGCTTCTTGACAGATAGTGTAGCACCGCTAAGGCCTTTGCCAAAGTAATCATTGGTGTTCCCCTCGACATTAAGGGTGAGGCCTTTTGTGGCAAAGGCGCCAAAACTTTGTCCTGCAGATCCATTGAAATTTAGAGTAAGTGTGTCTTTTGGAAGTCCCTTTGCTCCGTGGATCTTCGAAATCTCATTGCTTATAATTGCTCCGGTCGTCCTGTTAATATTTGTTATTGGATAATCCAGGCTCATTTTCTCTTTTCGGTAAATTGCAGGATGTGCTTTCTTAAGTATCTTAAAATCCAGTACATCATCCAGCCTGTGATCCTGTTTGGTGGTATTGTGCAGGGGCATATCCTCATCAATCCTGGGTTTGTAAAGGATGCCGCTAAGATCAACTCCATTTGCCTTGTAATGATCTATAGCATTGTTCATATCAAGTTTCTGGCTTTGTCCTACCATTTCATCAATGGTTTTAAACCCAAGATTTGCCATAATCTCCCTTAATTCCTGGGCAACGAAGTACATATAATTGATCACCTGCTCGGGTGTTCCCTTGAAATTCTTTCTTAGTTCGGGATCCTGGGTTGCGATTCCAACAGGACATGTATTCAGGTGACAGGCACGCATCATAATACAGCCTGAAGCCACCAGGGGGGCAGTGGAGAAACCAAACTCTTCGGCTCCCAGTAAACATGCAACGGCTACATCTCTTCCCGTTTTGAGTTGCCCGTCACATTCGACAACGATCCTGTTTCTAAGGTTATTCAGCAATAAAGTTTGTTGCACTTCAGCAATACCCAGCTCCCATGGGAGTCCGGCGTGCCGCAGTGAGGTGAGGGGAGCAGCACCCGTGCCCCCATCAAAACCCGAAATCAACACAACATCTGCCTTGGCCTTTGCAACGCCTGCCGCAATTGTGCCAACCCCTATTTTCGAAACAAGTTTCACATTTATACGGGCCTCCCTGTTGGCATTCTTAAGATCAAAAATTAATTGAGCCAGATCTTCTATGGAATAAATATCGTGATGCGGTGGGGGGGAGATCAAACCAACATATGGAGTAGAATTCCTGGTTTTGGCTATTTCAGCATTTACCTTTGGTCCCGGTAAATGTCCGCCTTCTCCTGGTTTTGCACCTTGTGCCATCTTAATTTGAATTTCGCTGGCATTGGTAAGGTAGTCAATGGATACCCCAAACCGCCCGGAAGCAACCTGCTTGATAGCAGAGTTTCTCCAGTCCCCATCTGGGCTCATATGAAATCTTTTCTCGTCTTCACCTCCTTCACCTGAATTGCTCTTTCCTTTTATCCGGTTCATTGCGATTGCTAAATTTTCGTGGGCCTCCCTGCTAATTGACCCGAAAGACATTGCTCCTGTTTTGAATCTTTTCACAATTTCTGTCCAAGGTTCCACTTCCTCAATTGACACAGGATCGAGATCCTTAAACCTGAACATTCCTCTTAAGGTCATCAGGTTTTTGGATTGCTCATTAATGAGATTGGAATATTCCCTGTAGGTTTCAGGATTATTTTGCTTTACAGCCTGCTGAAGCTTTGCAACACTTGCTGGATTGAACATATGTTTTTCCCCATTCCTTCTCCAGCGGTAATCTCCACCTAATTCCAGTTCGACTGAAGTATAATCTTCTACTGGAGCAAATGCTTTTTTTATTCTTTTTTGGATTTCGCGCTCAATTTCATACAACCCAATACCTTCAATGCGCGTTGGAGTGTTGGTAAAATATTTATTGACAAATTTCCGGTGCAAACCAAGGATCTCAAATATCTGGGCGCCACGGTAGGAATGTAAGGTAGAGATCCCAATCTTGTTCATTATCTTCACAATACCTTTACCAATTGCGGTATTAAAATTTTGTATTGCCTCTTCAGGACTCTTTACCTCGATCTCTTTCTTATTTGCCATGTCATGAATGATCTCATTAACCATATAGGGGTTGATAGCGCTGGCACCATACCCAAACAACAAAGCAAAATGATGTGCCTCCCTTGGTTCTGCGGACTCTATTACTATCCCAAAAGAAGATCTTCTTTTATGCATTTTAATCGTATGATGAACATACGAGCACGCAAGGAGGGAAGGGATGGGTGCGAGCTCTGAATTTGCGTTACGGTCTGAGAGGATAATGATATTACAACCATTATCTACAGCATGGTTAATCTCGTGGATTATTTTATCCAGCCGTTCTTCGAGTCCGTTTATTCCTGCAGTAGCCTTATAGAGTATGGAAATAGAGGCTGCTTTAAATCCCGGGTGGTCAATGTTTCTTATTTTATCCAGATCTTCATTGGAGATCACAGGATTTTGGATTCTTAGCTTTCTCGCATGTTCTGGAACAATGTCAAATAAATTTTTATCCTCCCCTATAGACAGACTAATGTCTGTAACTATTTCCTCCCTTATCCCATCCAAAGGCGGGTTTGTTACCTGGGCAAATAATTGTTTAAAATAGTTAAAAAGGAGTTGTGGCTTTTCTGAAAGCACTGCAAGGGGAATATCAGATCCCATAGAACCTATGGCTTCTTTTGAAAGTTGTGCCATTGGAGCAATAATGGTGTTAATATCCTCCAGCGTATATCCAAATAATTTTTGGCGTGTCTTAAAGTCGGTTTTTTCCACAGGACAGGTATTTCCTGTATAGGACACCTCTGCAAGTGGAAGCAAATTATCGTCCAGCCATTTGCGGTAAGGCCTTTGAGATGTTATTTTACTTTTAACTTCCTCATCCTCAATAATCCTTCCTTCATTCATATCAACAAGGAACATCCTTCCTGGCTCAAGACGCCCATGCCTTTCTACATTTTCCGGAGCTATTTCAATTACCCCGGTTTCTGATGCCATTATAACATACCCATCTTTTGTTAGGGTATATCGCGAGGGGCGAAGACCATTCCTGTCCAGGAGTGCCCCAATATAATTTCCATCTGTGAACGGGATTGATGCCGGCCCATCCCAGGGCTCCATTATACAGGAATTGAATTCGTAAAATGCTTTTTTACCCGCTGTCATCATTGGGTTTTTCTCCCAGGCTTCGGGAACCATCATCATAATTGCTTCGGGTAGGGAACGGCCGGTATACAGTAAAAGTTCCAGAACAGTATCCATAGAGGCTGAATCTGATTTGCCTTCAGCTGTAATAGGAGTAATCTCGTTAATATAATCTCCAAGTAATTCACTGGCAAATAACTCCTCCCTGGCTTTCATCCTGCTTAGGTTGCCGCGAAGAGTATTTATCTCACCGTTATGGCACATATAACGAAATGGTTGTGCAAGGTCCCAACTGGGAAAGGTGTTGGTGGAAAAGCGCTGGTGCACCAAAGCCAGTTTGGTCACCAGGTCGGGATCATTAAGATCTTTATAGTAGATGTTTATATCCTGTGGCATCAACAGGCCTTTATAAATGATGGTTGTGGTAGAAAGACTGGTGACATAAAAGTAAGCAGATTCTGAAAGACCCGAAGCTTCGACCTTATGCTCAGCTATTTTTCTTGCTGTAAAAAGGCGGGCATCAAATTCTTTAGCCAAAAGATCTTTTTCAGTTCCTATAAAAACCTGTTGCACGTTGGGCTCAGTTGAAGCAGCGATACTACCAAGACAAGTAACGTCTACGGGCACTTCTCTCCAGCCAATTACAGTAAGGCCCTGTCTTTTAATTTGATATTCAAATATCTCTTTTACAATTTGCCTTTGATTAACAGCTTTGGGCAGGAATACCATCCCAACTGCATATTTTTTTGCCTGCGGAAGTTCAAAACTACAAACTTTGGAAAAATATTGATGAGGGATCTCGATGAGAATCCCTGCACCGTCGCCTGTTCTTCCATCTGCACTTACGGCACCCCGGTGTTCCAGGCGCACTAATATACCCAGTGCTTTATGTATAATATCATTTGTTCGCTTGCCTTTTAAATTACAAATGAAGCCTGCTCCACAATTATCATGTTCAAATTCGGGATAATATAGCCCCTGCTGCTTTGGTTTCATAAAATATTCATTTAATTATATTTACAAAAATATGTGATTGAATGAATTTAATGAAGCAAAAGTTTAATTAAAGTAATAAAAATGCAGCAATAAGAATTAAAAGGGATTTTTTTATTAAATTGGAGAATTCATCGGCTACATTTTACGAGATTCCGATTTGGAGTGTTGCTTGTATTTTACGAATTGAGGTATTATGAAAAAAATTAAAAATTATGATTTTTTATAATCACCCCTTTTTTACAGGATAATTTACATCAAATGACATGCTTATTCTCTCTTACCGCATAAAAAAACAGCCTATAAGGCTGTTTAGATAGGGATTTTATAGGATAACCCTCTATTTTTTCAAAATGCTTCTCGATATTACGATCTTTTGAATTTCAGATGTTCCTTCATAGATCTCGGTGATCTTCGCATCTCTCATCATACGTTCTACATGGTATTCTTTTACGTATCCATTACCCCCGTGAACCTGCACCGCTTCCACGGCAACATCCATGGCAACTTTGGAGGCGTATAATTTTGCCATCGCACCTGAAAGATCATAGTTCTCTCCATTGTCTTTATCCCATGCAGCTTTCATCACAAGGTGACGTGCGGCTTCAATTGCCACATGCATATCGGCAAGCTTAAAGGCAATTGCCTGGTGATTGCTTATTTCAGTTCCAAAAGCTTTTCTTACCTGGGAATATTGTAAAGCCAGCTCATAAGCTCCGGCTGCAATTCCCAATGCCTGGGCAGCGATCCCAATTCTTCCTCCGGAAAGGGTCTTCATCGCAAATTTGAACCCAAATCCATCTTCTCCAATCCGGTTCTCTTTAGGAACCCTTACATCGTTAAAGATCAAAGAGTGGGTATCACTTCCTCTTATTCCCAATTTATTTTCCTTAGGGCCTATTTCAAAACCATCCCAACCTTTTTCAACTATAAAGGCATTGATCCCTTTATGTTTTAATTCACGGTGCGTTTGTGCAATAACCAGGTAGTAATCTGCACTGTTACCGTTGGTGATCCAGTTTTTTGTTCCATTTAAGATATAATGGTCTCCATCCTCAATTGCAGTAGTTTTTTGCGAAGTGGCATCACTTCCCGCCTCAGGTTCTGAAAGACAAAAAGCCCCCAATTTCTCCCCGGTTGTAAGTTTTGAAAGATATTTTTCTTTCTGCTCAGGATTTCCATAAGTATCAAGCCCCCAGCATACCAATGAATTGTTAACCGACATGATCACTGAGGCAGAAGCATCGATCTTTGAGATCTCTTCCATAGCCAGAACGTAGGAAACTGTATCCATTCCGCCACCGCCATATTCAGGAGAAGCCATCATTCCCAGAAAACCAAGTTCTCCCATTTTCTTAACCTGTTCTGCCGGAAATTCCTGCTTTTCATCTCTTTCTATAACCCCGGGCAACAAATCGCTGTTTGCAAAATCTCTTGCCGCTTCCCGAATCATTAAATGCTCTTCTGTCAGTCTAAAATCCATTTATATATATAGTTTAAAAAAAATCAATTTTGGATACCAAAGATAAGTTTTTGAGGCCTATAATTCAATAAAGAATAATTATTTTTACGAATATGGAAAATAATACATATCAGGTTTTAGGAGTAATGTCCGGGACTTCCCTTGATGGGATAGATCTGACTTTTGTAACTTTTACCAAAGATCAAAAATGGAATTTTATAATACATTTTGCGGAAACAATTGCCTATTCCAGTGAATGGAAACAAAGATTATCTGGGGGAATTTATCTGGATTCGGAGGAACTTCAGGTTCTTGATGAGGACTATACTGCATTTCTGGCAGATGTTATTTCCACCTTTATAAATAAACATAATCTGTCAGATCTGGATGCCGTGTGTAGTCACGGCCATACGATCAAACATGAGCCTGAGAATGGACTTACTCTTCAAATAGGCAATCTCCCTGAACTTGCAGAGCTTACCGGTCAAACCGTCGTTTGTGATTTCAGGGTTCAGGATGTAGCCCTGGGTGGCCAGGGTGCGCCTTTGGTTCCTGTTGGTGATGAACTGCTTTTCTCTGAATATAAATTCTGCCTGAATTTAGGGGGATTTGCAAATATTTCTACTTCAAGAGAGGGCAACAGGATAGCATATGATATTTGTGCGGTAAACACTGTATTAAATCATTATGCCGAAAAATTGGGGATGGATTATGACAAGGATGGTGAAGTAGCCAGGCAGGGAATTTTAAATCCTGAGCTATTAGAAAAACTTGAAGCTTTGCCTTTTTATAAAACTCCACCACCCAAATCACTTGGGGTTGAATATGTAAATAAGGTCATACTTCCTTTAATAAACGTTTTGGAAAAAGACCTGCCTTCCGTGTTACGGACTTATACCCAGCATGTCGCTTTGCAAATATCACATGAAATCGGGAATGATGCTTCGGCAGAAGTTTTGGTTACCGGCGGGGGTTGCCTAAATACCTTTTTAATTCAGCAGATAAAAAAGATGACACTCACTAATCTGGTAATCCCTTCCCTGGAGCTTATCAATTACAAAGAGGCTTTGATTTTTGCCTTTCTTGGAGTTTTGAAATTACGGGAGGAGATCAATGTTTATAGTTCGGTAACCGGAGCTGAAAGCGATCATAGCTCAGGTGAAATTTATCTGCCATAAAATTATTTTTCTAAGCCTTAAAACAGATCATTAGTTTTTTATATTTGCCCACAAACTGAAAAAATGAAAGAATTACTGAAGCTCTATGAAAATAAATCTCCGGAAATAGTTTTTAACTGGAAAGATCGTGAAACTGAGGCCGAGGGATGGACAGTTATTAATTCATTAAGGGGTGGTGCTGCCGGGGGTGGTACAAGAATGAGATTGGGTCTTGATATGAATGAAGTGCTTTCTCTTGCTAAAACAATGGAAGTAAAATTCACTGTTTCAGGGCCTGCAATTGGGGGTGCAAAATCAGGGATTAACTTTGATCCTTCAGATCCCAGAAAAAAAGGAGTTTTAGAACGTTGGTTCAAAGCGGTTTCTCCTCTTCTTAAAAATTATTACGGCACAGGTGGTGATCTCAATGTTGATGAAATCCATGAAGTGATCCCCATAACAGAGGATTGCGGAGTGTGGCATCCACAGGAAGGGGTTTTTAACGGCCATTTTCAACCTACCGAGGCAGATAAAATCAACCGTATTGGGCAATTAAGACATGGAGTAATTAAGGTTCTTGAAAGCAATAAATATTCACCAGATGTAAACCGGAAATTCACAGTGGCAGATATGATCACCGGATACGGAGTTGCTGAAGCCGTAAAACATTACTATGCAATTTATGGTGGCGACGTAAAGGGTAAAAGAGCCATTGTCCAGGGCTTTGGAAATGTAGGTTCTGCAGCAGCTTTTTATCTGGCACAAATGGGTGTTAAAGTAATTGGAATAATTGATCGCGTAGGCGGATTAATTAAGGAAGATGGCTTCAGTTTTGAAGAAATCAGGGATCTTTTTCTCAATAAATCAGGTAATACGTTAAAGCATCCAAATCTTATTTCATTTGAAGAAATGAATGAGAGAATTTGGAATTTAAATGCCGAAATATTCGCACCTTGTGCTGCGTCCAGACTTGTTACCCAATCACAGGTGGAAGCCTTAATAAAGGGAGGTTTGGAAGTAATTTCAAGTGGTGCTAACGTTCCATTTGCAGATAAAGAAATCTTTTTTGGACCCATCATGGAACATATAGATGGAAAGGTGAGCGTGATACCAGACTTTATTGCCAATTGCGGGATGGCTCGTGTCTTTGCTTATTTCATGGAAAGAAGGGTGCAAATGACCGATGAGGCTATATTTAATGACACTTCAATTACGATTAAAAATGCCATTCAGAATACCTTTAATAATAACAGTTCCAAAACCAATATAAGTCGTACGGCATTTGAAATTGCATTAAAACAGTTGGTATAATTAAATTTTTACAATTAAAATAACAATCTCACGTTACAATTAAAAACCTAAGTTAATATATGCTATACTATTTCCAGCAAGATGACCTAGAACAAGGAGCCCTGGATTCGGCGCCGGTGGTCGTAGAAGAAAAAACGCTTTCTTTATTTGATCTTATGATGAGTGGAGGATTAGGAGGCCAGCTTATAATTGGTATTCTTTTCATTCTGTTATTCGTGGCGATGTACATTTATTTTGAAAGATTGTTTGCCATCAAAGCCGCAACAGAGGTTGATCAGAATTTTATGCTGCAGATAAAAGATAGTGTTCTTAATGGAAACATTGAATCTGCAAAGATAAGATGTGCACAAACCAATTCCCCCGTGGCCCGGTTAACCGAAAAAGGCATATCCAGAATTGGAAGTCCGTTGGAAGATATCAACACCGCCATCGAAAACGCAGGCCGCCTGGAAGTATACAAACTGGAGAAAAATGTAAGTATACTGGCAACCATTGCCGGTGCTGCCCCTATGATCGGTTTCCTGGGAACTGTAATTGGTATGGTTTTGGCATTCCACGCTTTGGCCACAAGTAGCGGCCAGGCAGAAATGGGAGTGCTTGCAGAAGGTATTTATACCGCAATGACTACCACTGTTGCCGGTTTAATTGTAGGTATTATCGCATATATAGGGTATAATCACCTCGTTGTGAAAACAGATAAGGTGATTCACCAAATGGAAGCTACGGCGGTAGATTTCCTTGACCTGTTAAACGAGCCTGCATAATATGAACTTAAGAAGTAGAAATAAGGTAAGTGCAGATTTCAGTATGAGTTCCATGACAGATATAGTTTTTCTGTTATTGATATTTTTCATGCTTACGTCACCTGCCATAACTCCTGAAGCGCTGGATCTGATCCTTCCGAAGGCACAAGGAAAAACGACAAATGTTTCCAACCTCTCGGTAAGTATTACTAAAGACCTGCAGGTGTATATAAATAATGAAAGAGTAAGCCAGTCGGCCCTGGAAAATACCCTGAAGCAAAGGCTTGCGGGTGTGGAGGATCCAACTATCATATTAAGGGCTGAAGAAGGGGTGCCAATTGAAAAGGCCGTAAATGTTATGGATATAGCTAATCGTAACAGGTATAAAATTGTTCTGGCAGTAAAGCCGGATAATAATTAAAGCTGAAAGAAGTGAGTTTCCTGAATACAAAACACGAGAAAAAATCTTTTACCATCACGGTAGTTATACATGTGTTGTTAATTGTGTTGTTGTTATTCCTGGGTTTAAAATATCTCGATCCGCCACCAGAGAGCGGTATTGCTATCAATTTTGGTAATTCTGAAGTAGGTTCGGGGGATGTTCAGCCAACAGAACCCGTAAAATCTGCTCCCCAGCCTACAACCAATCCCGTGGTTTCTCAACCAAAACCGGTTGTAGATGAAGTGGTAACACAGGAAACTACAGAGGCTCCTGTTATAGAAAAAAAGACCGAGAAGAAACCAATTGTTGAACAGAAACCGGTTGAACCTAAAAAAGTTGAACCTGCCAAACAGCCGGATCCTACACCTTCTAAATCAACCACAGATGCTTTAAGCAGCATTTTAAACGGCCCGCGAAGTGAGGGAACTGCAAGAGGGGGAGAAGGAAATGACCAGGCTGCCGGAGATAAAGGTAGTCCCGATGGTGACCCATCTGCAAGTTCCTATTATGGAATGGGTACAGGACTGGACGGCGATGGGAATTACAGGCTTGGCGGTAGAAGGGCTCTTAATAAGGCCAAAGAAATTCCTGATTGTAATGAAGCCGGAATTGTTGTAGTACAGATAGAAGTTAACCAGAATGGGCAGGTAACAAAAGCTACTCCAGGGGTAAGAGGTACAACAAATAGCGCTGCATGTTTAACTGAACCTGCAAGAAGAGCTGCTTTGGCTACACGATTTAACAGCGATCCCAAAGCCCCGGCCAGACAGGTAGGAACTATTGTGTACAGCTTTAAATTATCTGAATAAGTGCTTACTTATGATCAGACTGTGGAATGGATGTTCCGGCAGTTGCCTATGTACCAAAGAGTAGGTGCTGCTGCTTTTAAAAAAGATCTTACTAATATTCTGCATTTATCCCATAAGCTGGGAGATCCCCATAAAAATTTCAGATCGATTCACGTGGCCGGAACCAACGGTAAAGGCTCGGTGAGCCATATGCTGGCTTCAATTTTACAGGAAGCCGGGTATAAAGTTGGCTTACATACCTCTCCCCATCTAAAAGATTTCAGGGAGCGCATTAAGATCAATGGTGAGGAAGTTTCTGAGAATTTTGTAGTTGATTTTATTTCAGAGAACAGGGAGTTTCTGGAAGCTAATGAACTATCATTTTTTGAAATGAGTGTGGGAATGGCTTTTGACTATTTCAGCAAAGAGAAGGTGGATATTGCTATAATCGAGGTTGGAATGGGGGGCCGGCTGGATTCTACAAATATTATTACTCCGCTGCTTTCAGTTATCACAAATATAGGCCTTGATCATACCCAGTTTCTTGGCGAAACTCTCCCGGAAATTGCCGGGGAAAAGGCCGGGATCATAAAATACGGAGTACCGGTTGTGATAGGAGAGAATCAGGAACAAACAAAGGATGTGTTTATTAGAGTTGCTGCTGAAAAAGGTTCTGAAATTATTTTTGCTGAAGATCTTGAAAGTAAACAATACAGATCTGATCTCATTGGACCTTATCAGGGGAAAAATATTCAGACGGCAGTTACTGCTGTAAAAATCCTTACTGAAAAAATTTCCTTTAAAATAAGTGAGTCTAATATGTCAGAAGGCCTGCTAAAGGTAAAAGCAAATACAGGTTTAAGGGGTCGCTGGGACGTACTGGGAGAAAAACCAAAAGTTATTTGCGACACCGCTCACAATGCCGAAGGACTTAAATACACAATGACCCAGCTGTCTAGAGAAACAAAAAAAGAATTACATCTGGTGATTGGAGTTGTGAGTGACAAAGACCTTAGTAAGGTATTGCCATTATTACCCGTAAACGCGCATTATTATTTTTGCAAACCAAATGTTCCCAGGGGTATGGAATCAGATGTTCTCAAGCAGGTAGCCGCTAATTATAATTTGACCGGAGAATCATATATGTCGGTAAATGAAGCCTATAAGGCAGCCCTCCAAAATGCGGATGCTGAAGATGTAATCTATGTTGGCGGGAGTACTTTTACTGTAGCTGAAATAATTTAATTTTTTCCATCTTTTAATTTGCTGAAAAGAAAAAGTGCTCTATATTTGCATCCGCAATAAGCGATAGAGGGCAATTAGCTCAGCTGGTTCAGAGCACCTCGTTTACACCGAGGGGGTCGGGGGTTCGAACCCCTCATTGCCCACAAAGACTTCCGAAAGGAGGTCTTTTTTTTTGCTCCTGCCCCCCGGCCCCCGAAGGGGGAGTTTTTTCTTACGTACGGAATTTTTTACCACTCACTTTCTTTTTTTTGGATTGTGGCGAAAAAGCTTCGAGCAAGCAGACATACTAAAAGCTCCCCTCTTTCCAATCCCGCTATCGGGAGGGTGGACGCCAGAGGCGGACGGGGTGGTTTCCCGGGGGATTATTCTCGTTGTTCTATTTGTCATTCTTAAGAAGCCGCTAAGAGCGGGTTCTGAAAGAAAGGCCCCCACAGCCCCTAAAGGGGGAGCTTCCTTACTGGGACGGAATATTTTTTTACCACTAAATTTCTTTGTCATTCTGAAGAAACTGCTACGAGCGGGTTGTGAAAGTATCTATTTCATAGGTTCTAGGTGTTTAGTTTCTCAGATGTTCTTCTTAATCTAAAGATCCTTCACTCCGTTCAGGATGACAAAGGCTTACGGCAGCCCCAAAGGGGTGAAATATCCAGCGATGGGTGCAGCCCATCGTATCATCGCGATCATTCAAAATTAGCCTGCAGGGGCGCAATAATACCTCACAGATAAAACAAGAAGATAATAACCAATATGGTTACGGGTAATTGAGAGATTTTTCACTTCATTCCGAATGAAAAGATTGAAGCCAAGTCAAAAAGGAGTAACGACTTATATCTGTTTAAAAAGGAAACCCTCCGTCTTTCCTTCCTTTTCAGTCAGGAAAGCCACCTCCCTTTGAAAAAAGGGAGGAGCTTTTGATGCTCTCACCTCTTGGAAATTTTAAGCCCCGAAGGGCATACGCGTTAACTTAAGACTTAAGCTTCTGATTATCAATTTTATCTGCAATTTAATTTAGTTAATCAATCCTTTTTCAGGATTGATTTGGTTTGCTTCACTCTTTTTAATACAAAACAATTCCGGTCTTCAATAACCCATTCCATTTCCTCACCTTTCTCAAGGTTACAAGCTTCAGCCACCGCTGCGGGAAAATTAACATAAAACGACTTTGTCTTCCCTCTATCAACTTTCTGAATTTTAACTTTATATCCCATTTTTTTTTGGTTTTTGTTAATAGTATTTATACTATTACAAATGTATTGTTTAATTCTTATTAACCCTAAAAAAAATGGAAAAAATCAGCTTCTTCAACTACTTTTCTGAGCTCGGAATTGACAATGATACCCTCTTGGATATCGCATATGAAACGGGCCTGATAAAACGTAAGCGTGCTATCTACCCATCAGACCTTTTGTATTCACTTTGCTTGGAATCCTCAAATGGCACTGTAAGCCATAACGATGTTGCCGCCCATTTAGAATCAAGCACGAATACCAGCGTTTCAAAAGTGGCCATTTGGAAAAAAATCAATAGTTGCTGTGTGGAATTTTTTAAAGGAGTTCTTGAGGTAATGATTTTGAAAAAAATCACCAATGTTGCAGTCCAGGATAGAAATTTGAGCGCTGTTTTCAATAGAGTGGTTGTTCAGGACAGCACCATTATAAGGCTTCCGAAAAGGTTATTTGAAATATTCTCAGGGGTGGCTAACGCACATTCAAAAGTATGCAATGCACGTATTCAGGGCGTCTATGATATCCTTAATGAACGATTTATTTCATTTTCTATTGATGCCTACAGTAAAAACGACTTGTTGGCTGCCCCTGAACTCCTTTTGGAAAAAGGAGATCTGAGCTTGCGGGACCGGGGATATTTTATTCAGGAAGAAGTGGAGCGCCATATTCATATCGGTGCTGACTGTATCTACCGCTACAAGAACAAAATGATCCTACTCAACGCGGTAACTGAAAAGCCACTCGATATACTATCCATATTAGAAAAGACCCCAACAATAGATTGGGAAGTCAAGCTTAACAATAAAGAAAGGACTACCGTTAGGTTAATTGCCTTCCCTGTATCCGATGAAGTGGCAAACAATAGACGAATGAAAGCTAAAAAGGAAAAAAAACTCCTCCCGATTCTGAGTATTTAAAGCTGCTGGGCTGGTCAATCTATATCACCACCCTGCCAAAAAAAAAGGCAGAGGCAAATACTATTTTTAGTTTATATAAGCTCAGATGGAGAGATCATATTTAAATCGTGGAAAAGCAATATGGGTTTTGATAAAGTTCACAATGTCTCTCAAAACCAGCTTTCCGTCATTATTATGGCGCGCTTTATTATGGTAATAATTTGTACACAGTTCATTTTTAAACCGTGTAGAAACATAATTAAAAGTACTTTAAATAAAGATTTGAGTTTAATGAAAACAACTCACTATTTAATAAGACACCCAAACAAACTAGTTCAAATCATTGCAGACCTGTCCGATTTCCCACAAAAGGCAAGCGAAACTATAAAAATCATGGCAAGGTATTGCTCGTACTATAAGAGGAAAAGACCTAATTACCAGCAAGATCTATAAATGATTTTGCTTTAAGTTAACGCGTATGCCCGAAGGAGTGAAATATCCCAGCGATGGGTGCAGCCCATCGTAAATGTAACAAAGATCAAAACCAGCCCTGCAGGGGCGTAATAAAACCGCATGGATAGAATAAGTTCAAAATAATTGCCGTTCTATGTAAATTAGAGATCTTTCACTTCGTTCAGGATGACAAAAGCCTTTTTTTATAAAAGAAAAATAGATACTTTTGCCTCGTTAAAGGGTGATTAGCTCAGTTGGTTCAGAGCACTACCTCGACAAGGTAGGGGTCACTGGTTCGAACCCAGTATCACCCACTTTTTTTAGTTTCTACCCAGATCTTTATTTTCGTTAGATACTTGTTCGCCTAAGAAACACCGTGGGTGTATCACCATTTTCTGTGAATATTTAATTAAGGTTTTCTCCTAAAGATTTAAAATTATCTCCTCGGATATCTTGCATTTAAGTCCATAATAAAATTTATACATGGAATTAGATTCGTTTTTAGGTTATTACTGACCACAGTCATAAAACAGCTTGTAGCTTAGACTTATTTTTGTTCTTAATTTTTTCAATGGATTCGGGAACGGAATTTCATTCGAATTAAAACTTTTAAAAATGAGTGTAATAACAGAGGAAAGATTAAGCCTGAAAAAAAGGATCCTTGAACTAAAAAAGGAGAAGAATGCCGTGATCCTGGCTCATTATTACCAGGTGCCAGACATACAGGAAGTGGCCGATTATATTGGAGACAGCCTTGAGCTGGCCAAAAAGGCTGCGGAGACAACTTCAGATATTATTGTTTTTGCCGGGGTGCATTTTATGGCAGAAACGGCAAAGATCCTTAACCCAACAAAAAAAGTTCTGCTTCCTGATCTTAAAGCGGGATGTTCACTTGCAGAGAGTTGCCCGCCGGATGCCTTTCAGAAATTAAAAGATCAAAATCCCGATCATGTCGTGGTGACTTATATCAACTGTTCTGCCGAGATCAAAGCGATGAGCGATCTGGTTTGTACCTCCTCCAATGCTGTTAAGATCATAGAGTCATTTCCTGCAGATAAGGAGATCATTTTTGCCCCCGATAAAAACCTGGGCAGATATCTAATTGAAAAAACGGGAAGAAAGATGTTGCTATGGGATGGCGCCTGTATCGTACATGAAGCATTCTCCATTGATAAGCTCCTGGAATTGTATAACCAATATCCATCTGCAATGATCATTGCCCATCCTGAATCTGAAGAACATATCCTCAAAGTTTCAAATTACGTAGGCTCCACTTCCGGAATGCTAAATTTTGTAAAAACGAGCGATCACCACACTTTTATCGTTGCCACCGAGGCCGGGATACTTCATCAAATGCAAAAAGATGTGAGTGGAAAAACGCTTATTCCTGCTCCTTCAAAAGAAGATAATACTTGTGCCTGCAGCGAATGTGCTTTCATGAAAATGAATACCCTGCAAAAGTTATATAATTGCCTTAAAAATGAAACCCCGGAGATCCTTCTGGAAGATAGTTTAATGCAAAAAGCAAATATTCCGATCCAGCGGATGATGGAATTGTCTAAATAACAGAAGATGAAAACAGATGTTTTGGTTATAGGATCAGGAATTGCGGGATTGACTTTCGCAATTAAAGTAGCTTCGGCCAGGCCGGACCTTTCAATATTTGTCATCAATAAGAACAGCAATGATGTTTGTAACACCGCCCAGGCCCAGGGAGGTATTGCCGTTGTTCTGGATAAACTAAAAGACAGTTTTGAACAACACATAGAGGATACCTTCAAAGCAGGTCAAAGACTTAATGATCGTGCCGTTGTGGAAATGGTGGTCTCCCAGGCGCCTCAAAGATTACAGGAGCTCATAAACTGGGGTGCGAGCTTTGATACAGATGAAATGGGAGCTCTCGATCTTGCATTGGAAGGCGGGCACTCTCAAAAAAGGATAGTGCATCACCGGGACCTGACCGGGAAAGAAATGGTGAATACACTTTCAAGGAAAGCGGCCACCCTTTCAAATATTATTTTTCATGATCACTTCTTTGTTAAAGATCTGGTAATGGATAAGCCAAATAATAAATGTCTGGGAATTAAAGTCCTGGATAAGAAAACCGGGGAAGATAAGATCATAAATTCCAGGATCACATTTCTCGCCACCGGCGGCAGTGGCAGGATCTTTCAAAATACCACCAATCCATCGGTAGCAACCGGAGATGGCATTGCGATGGCCCATCGTGCGGGAGCGGAGATCACAAATATGAATTTTATTCAGTTTCATCCCACCGCTTTATATCAAAAGGATATGCACGCATTGTTCCTTATTTCAGAAGCGGTGCGTGGTTTTGGGGCGCAGGTTGTAAATTCCAAAGGAGAAAGATTTCTTTTTCAATACGATGAAAGGGGTGAACTGGCCACGCGGGATATTGTTTCTGAAGCCATTGTAAAGGAATTAAAGATCTCTGGAGAAGAATGTGTCTTTATGGATTGCAGGCATCTTGATCCCAAAGCATTCACTTCGCATTTTACTACTATTAAAGCGCGTTGTGCATCCCTGGAGATAGATATCAGGAAACATGTTATTCCAATTGTACCCGCAGCTCATTATCAAACAGGGGGAATCTGCGTCAATGAATATGCTGAAACAACAATACAAAATCTTTACGCTTCGGGAGAATGTGCTCATACCGGCCTGCACGGGGCAAACCGGCTGGCATCAAACTCTCTGCTTGAAGCACTTGTATTCTCCCACGGGGCTGCAGGAAAAGTCCTGGAGGTAATACACAAAATTCAGCCTAAGGATTTCCAGGTGCAAAAAACAAAGAGTTCAGGAGCCTATGGAGCAGATCCTCTAATCCTGGAGAGAATGGGTAGGGAGCTTAATCAAATTATGAGTTTTGATCTCCTGTATGCTTCAAATAACAATGAAAAAGAAAAGGCCCTCGACCATATACGAGCTTTGCAGGCAAAATTAAAAATGTATCCCAATGCGGGTAATCAGGACCATCTGGAACTGGATAATATGATACAAACTGCAGGGATCATTCTGGAACACACAATAAAATATACCATTGACCGAAAAAATGGGTATCTTCAGAATAAAGCCTTCCGAAGAAAAAGGAATTTAGAACTGGCTTAAATATTTAATGTTTTAAAAAAGTAAACTATGAAGTACGCATCGTTAACACAGGATCCCGAATACAATGAAAATAAACCGGCTGTAAAAGTTTTAATGGATACAGATAGCAGTAGGGAAATCAGGATCATGATGAAAAAGGGGCATGTTATGAAGGAACATAAAACTCCTTTTCCAATAGTGGTTGAAATATTTGAAGGTAAGATCACTTTTGGGCAGGAGGGGAAAAGTCATGATCTTGTGAAAGGTGACCTTGTTTACCTGGAAGGAAGCGTACCACATGATCTTAAAGCTGAAGAAGATAGCATTGTAAGACTTACCCTCTCAAAATCTGACTCGGCCGATCGTGTTAAGGGTGTTGCAGAAAATTCAGGAAAATAAAAATTAGCCGTTTTTACCTTTTGAATTTTGTGTCCGGTACCTGATCCATATCATATGATAGGGGATAGTTCTCCAATAAATTTGCTCTTCAAATTTATATTATGAGCAACCTACTTATTCAGAAATATAATGTAGCAGGACCAAGATATACCAGTTATCCAACTGTCCCCTACTGGAATTCAGATCTTTTTAGTGTTGATGAATATAAAAAAACCCTGTTGGATTCTTTTACGGCAAGTAATCAGGAAGAGGGAATAAGCCTTTATATTCACCTTCCGTTTTGTGAGAGTCTGTGTACCTTTTGTGGCTGCAATAAACGCATAACCAAGCGTCATGAGGTGGAATTGCCTTACATCACTGCGGTTTTGAGAGAGTGGGATCTCTATACTTTTTTACTGAAAGAGAAACCTTTCATCAGGGAAATTCATTTGGGCGGGGGTACTCCAACTTTTTTTTCACCCGAAAATCTTAAAATGCTTATCGACGGAATTTTCCTGAAAGCGGAAAGGTCAGAAGATTTTGATTTTTCCTTTGAAGGCCATCCCAATAATACAAAAAATGAGCATTTACAGGTTTTATATGATCTTGGTTTTACCCGGGTAAGTTACGGGGTTCAGGACTATAACCTGGATGTGCAACTGGCCATAAAACGTTTTCAACCATTTATTAATGTGAAAAATGCTACTGAAAGTGCAAGAAATATTGGATATACCTCTGTAGGCCATGATATTATCTTCGGACTTCCATTCCAAACCGTGGAACACATTCGCACTACAATCGCTAAGACCAAAGAATTGATGCCCGATCGTATTGCCTTTTACAGCTACGCCCACGTGCCATGGATCAAAGGAAATGGTCAGCGGGGATTCAAAGACTCAGATCTTCCATCAGCTGATGTGAAGAGGGAGATGTATGAAATTGGAAAAGAATTACTTGCAGAAGCCGGTTATGTGGAAATAGGCATGGATCATTTTGCTTTAAAATCTGATTCACTTTATAAGGCTGTTGAAGATAAAAAACTCCATCGGAATTTCATGGGATACACTACTTCAAAGACCAAAGTGATGATTGGGTTGGGAGTATCGGCGATCAGTGACAGCTGGACTGGCTTTGCTCAAAATGAGAAGAAAATCGAAGATTACTACGAGCGGCTGTATGAGAATGAACTTCCGCTTTACCGCGGCCATATATTAACCGGTGAGGATGAAGTGATTCGACAGCATATTCTGAATTTAATGTGCAGGCTGGAAACCTCCTGGGAAGATGAAAATATGAGATTTCCGGAATTGCCGGAAGCATTGGAAAGTTTAGATGAAATGGAAAATGACGGATTGATTATTAGAGGAAAAAATAAATTAAAAATCACAGAAGCAGGAAGACCATATGTGCGGAACGTTTGTATGGCGTTTGATCTTCTGCTTCAGCGACATCAACCGGAAACGCAGCTTTTTTCTATGACGATATAGAGGCCCGGGCCCCGAAGGGGGAATGGCTCCCTAACCCCCGAAGGGGGGACACTTACGGATGTAGGACCCCGGCCCTGTCTACCGGAAGATAGACCCGGAGGGATAAGTCCTGATTGGGTGAACATCCAAATGGAAAGTTTTTTGGTTGAAAGCTGATTGCTGATAGCTGACGGCTGATTGCTGACAACCGATGATAACTACTCAATACTCAATACTTACTACTAAATACTACTTAAACTGTTTTATTTTCCCTACTCATGTACATATTCATGAACAGGTTATGCGCCATATTTCTTGCCCGGTTTTTAGCAATATTAGACCGTTCACCTTCAAACATTTCATCAACTGTAGCAAACCACATATTCAGCCATTCTCCAAAATGCTTCTGTTCAATACTGTGGTTAAAACTTTGATCTACCTCTTTATGAGCTCTCATGGGATTTCCACGAAACTTACTTACCATAAAAAGATTGGTTTCCCAGAAGTCTGTTAGTTTCTCCAGATGTTCAGGCCAATTATTGATCGTTTCATTAAAGAAATGCCCAATCTCCTTATTCAACCTTACTTTTTCATAAAATGCTGAAACAAGGGCAAAAACATCATCCCTGTTTTGAATGTCATCCTTCATGTTTAAGTATGTAAATTTTTATGGCCCTTTGTAGTGCCTTAAATTTATGGAATTGGTCGAATTAATACCTGAGTATTACATTATAAATGATCAGAATAATACTTACGCCTAAACTAAGGAGCAAAGCATTAAAAACAACTTTGGGTTTCAGATTTGCCAGTACGGTTGCATTGTATCCCATACAAACCACAACCACAAAAAACAACTGGATCATTTGTGAAAGTTCATGCCCGTTCATCAGTATTGCAAGTGCAGCGGCAGATCCTAAACAACTTGAGAGAATCACAGCTACCGCCGAATATCCAACGAAAAGGTCTTCAAAATCCTCATATAATAACTTGTAAAGTTTCATAATAATAGGTTTTTAAATTGAAGGGTAAATTTAAAAAGGCGTAGAAAGAAAAAATATGACCTGAGTCATAGAGGAGGGAAATTGAAATAAGGATTTTTCATCTAATCGGCAATTTAATTTACTTTCCCTCACTGTAAAATCGTCACCCTGAACTTGTTTCAGGGTATAGCATGATTTTAAGTTGGATTACCATAGATGCTGAAACCAGTTCAGCATGACGTTAGGGAGTAGAATGGGGGTAATTGAGAAGTAGGTTCAACAAAAACACCGTCACCCTGAATGTAACGACCGGCCGGCAGGCCTGTTCTGGGTATATCATAATTTGGAATTTCAATCACATTAGATGCTGAAACCAGTTCAGCATTACGTGAAAAGAGATGATTGTACAAAAATTTGAAAAATGAATGGAGAATGTAAATAACCTACCTGTAAACCTTCCTGCTCTTTATTTTCAACTCGCCCTTTTTTTCAAGGGATTTAGTGGCGCGAATCACAGTTTCAACACGCAAGCCAGTAAGATCTGCGATCTGTTGACGGGTGAGGTCTACTTTGAAGGCAAACTTTCCTTCAATTTTATGTACATGTTTTTTCAGGTAGTCAAGTATTCTCAGAATTCGGTGTTCCGGTTCCTGGCTGGAGATCTCAGAAACCATGATCGCCTTATAAAAAAGCCTTTTTGCCAGAGTTTCAGTCATTCTTAAATGTATATCAGGATGTGCGGCGAGCAGAGCAAAAAACTGTGATTTATGAAGCTGGATCACTTCGCTGTCTGTAATTGCTTCGGCATTGGCCGGATATTTTACATCGGCAAACAAAGGGGGCTCTCCAAAACTTTGTCCGGAGGCAAAGATCCCCTGGATGAATTCCTTTCCGTCGAGATTATAATTATTCATTTTCACCTCGCCCGAAACCACCTGATAAAAATTCAATGCCGTATCTCCTTCCCTGAATAGTTGAGTCCCTTTGGGATAAGAAATTATTTTGGCACCAAAATCAAGTAACAGGCTTTCAGGGATCATTAAGGCTTATTGGTGGGATTTTATTAATTGCACAAGTTCTGATTTTTGGACTACTCCAGACTGTCGCCATTTCTGGTCTCCATTTTTGAACAATATAAGGGTAGGTACACCACGAACCTGGTATTTGGCAGCAAGCGCTTCATTCTTATCAACATCAATCTTAACGATCTTCACTGCATCCCCCAATTCTGCTTTTGCCTCTTCTAAAATAGGCCCCAGGGCTTTACATGGTCCACACCAGGTGGCAAAAAAGTCTACCAGCACCGGTTTTTCATCTTTTATAATTTCGCTAAAGTTACTTTTCATAATAGTTTTCTTTCTACAGTTCTTTTTTCTTTCTTTTCTTCTGCGTTAACTGTTTTCTATGCCTTCTTTTACTTCTGAAGGATTAAATCTATATTGATGTCGATTACTTCGTCTACTTTTATTAAACCAAACAGTTTTGTTATAGGCTCCAAACCAAAATCCTTAATATTGATCCTGAACTGTCCTTGTACCTGAAATTCAGGTTGATGTAAGATTTTTACCGGAATCATATAGTTATTCTCTTTTCCGGCAATCCTGATATCCACATTTGCCGAAACTTCATTAGGTCCATGTAGTACTACCTCGTTTAGTGTGATCTTCATTTGGGGGTATTCCTGGGTACGCACCATGTCATGAAAGTCCTTGTTGCGACCCTTTTTTCCGCAATCGAAACCCCTGTTTTCCAGTACCAGCTGAGTATCCTGAAAATCCAGGGTCGAATTTTTAGTTCGATAGAGAATATAAGCCGGTTGATGGAAGTAATAGGTGTCGAAATCACAGGTAAAACTTGTAATTCCGGCATCACCATTAATACTTACGGTGCTATTGGGTGAAAGATTTATTTTTTTAGTATTAAAATCCTGGCCCCTGGATAAAGAGGAAATCATCAGAAAGATAAAAAATAAAAAAATTAGCCTCATTTGTAGCCGGTGTATACTGCATTCTTTTACTTCAGAAAATCTTCAGCAAAAAATCCTTTCAGGCTTAATAACATCTACTTAAATGTACAAAAATTTCAGATTCTAAGCCGTTCAAAAGTTTCTTTATCCAATTGTTCCCGATGATCGGGATGCGCAATGGAAATTAGTTCCTTCGCACGCTGTTTAAGATTTTTCCCGTAGAGGTTCACTATACCGTATTCTGTTGCGATATAATGAACATGGGCACGGGTCGTGGTTACACCAGCTCCTTCTTTAAGATACGGAACTATCTTGGAAATTCCCTTGTTGGTTACAGAGGGCATTGCAATGATGGCTTTCCCGCCTTCAGATAAGGAAGCTCCGCGAATAAAATCCATTTGTCCACCCACACCGGAATACTGATATTTTCCAATAGTATCTGCACATACCTGACCGGTGAGGTCTATTTCAATTGCACTGTTTATGGCTGTCACCTTTGGGTTTTTTCTTATGATCGCCGTATCATTTGTATAAGCAGCTTCCTTAAAATGTACTATTGGGTTATCATCAATAAAATCATATAGTTTCTGGGTGCCTACAGCAAAACAGGTCACGATCTTCCCGGTTTTTACCCTTTTTTCTTCTCCGGTTATAATACCTTTTTCAATAAGGGGAAGGATCCCGTCTGAAAACATTTCGGTATGTATTCCAAGCCTTTTATGGTTGGATAGATTATTCAATACAACATTGGGAATGCCTCCAATGCCCATTTGAAGTGTTGCACCATCCTCGATTAAACCGGCCACGTGTTTTCCAATCTTTAATTCAATCTCTGTAGGAGATGACAATTTTGATGAATGTATGGGAATATTAACCTCAACGGCGTAATTAATACGATTCATGTGAATTATGCCATCTCCATGGGTTCTTGGCACATTAGGATTCACCTGTGCAATTACCATTTTTGCAGTCTGGATTGCCGGCAGGGTAATATCTACAGAAACTCCCAGGGAGCAATACCCGTGTTTATCAGGGGGCGAAACCTGTATAAAGGCCACGTCTATAGGCAGAATATTCTTTCTGAACAGTAAATGTATCTCGCTTAAAAAGATGGGAATATACGCTCCATGTATAGAGTTTACTGCAGCTCTATTATTGTTTCCAGCAAAACAGCTGTTGGTAATAAAAGCAGAATTATATGGTTCCCTGGTGTACTTCGCATCACCTTCTGTATGGATCTGGAAAAGTTCCACATTGTTTAGTTTTGTCCACTGCTCACAAAGGGCGTTGATGAGAAAATTCGGGGTCATGGCTGCTCCCTGTAGAAATACACGGTTACCTGATTGTACCTTTGATACCGCTTCTTCTAAAGAAACTATATTTAAATGGTTGGCCATTGTTATTTTCTAATGGTTAAATTAAAATTGATCTCAATATCCTCTTTAACCACGATCAAGCCAAACATTTTTTTTGGAGGCTTTAATCCAAAATCATTAATGTTCAGCTTCAGGGTTCCTGTAAAACAATCTATCGGGGTATCCACAATATTTACTGGGAGGGTATAATTTTTTTGTTTTCCTGCAATTGTGATCAATATTTTTGCAAGGGCCTGAGCATCGTTTTGAACGGTAAGTTCAGTTATTTCCAGGGAAATGGAAGGATATTCCTCTGTGCGCAATAAAGAGTGAAAGTCCCTGTTAATCGCTTTATTTCCACAATCAAAACCCTGATTATTAAGTGTGAGAACAGCATTTTGAAATTTAAATTTATCACCATGCTGACTAAATGTAATTTCTTTTGAACGTACCAGGCGATTGGTGTCAAATCCACAAAGAAATTTATTGATATTAGTATCTCCGGTGATAGTTAATTCGCTATCTGCCAGGATTTGTACCGTTCTTTTCTCATTTCCGTTTTGCGCTATCACCACGTTGGACAGGGCTATCATCAACCAAAATATCATTAACTTTTTCATAGGTACATTTTTTTATTTGATATTATCTGCAGGTAATTTAACTTTTTTAAGTGGCATATTAACCGGCACCGCTTCAACCTTTTTAAATTTGAAAAGTGGGAGATTGTTCGTTCTCCCACTTTTTTGGTTAATTCAACAATTCATTTATTAGAAGCTAATCACGGCTTCAAGTACAAGGCCATCAAATTGTGCCTGATGGAACCTGGTGCCTGGTCTAAATCCATCATATTCCTGTTTAACATATTCTAATTTGGTCATAATGTTCTTGGTCATAAACCATCCTGCAGCAATCTGGATTCTGTCAATGTCTATTTCTACACCACTTACGTCATCTCCATTTATGGTATTATATCGTCCCGCTACATAGAAGTTTTCATTTTGTCCAAAGCGGTAGATAAGGTCCCCGGCCCACTGAGTGAAATAACGTTCATCAGTTTGGGTTAAACGTTTTCCTCCAGCACGCTCATATGTTCCAAAGAATTCAAGGCCGCCATACTTTAAGAACGGGTTAATCATAAAAGCAGTTATTTCGTTTCCAAATGCTGGGTTGTAACGCCCGGAGGTAAAGTTTGCTGCGGGGGTTGCACCTACTTCTTCCAATACAAGATAGTACCTTGATCCTGCACGGTCACCACCATATAGGAAGGAGTTGGGTATTTTATTGGTATGATAAACAGATCCCGTTAACCTGAATCTTAAGTCATCCTCTCCAACTGTTTCATAGTTGTCATAGCCAATTTTTCCTATTAAGGCAACACCACTGCTTTGTGGATTTGTTACACTCTGATTTAATTTTCCATTTGTCATTCCACCCATTAGGAGAAAATTATTCTTTCTAAAGTAAACTTCACCTCCCACTTCGGTGGTAAAAGAATCCATTATATAATTGCCTACAAAAGGATTGTAAAATGCCATTGCATTATCTGTTCTTCTAAAATGGGCATCCCCATAGTTGGTTTCCATATGACCAATTCTAATAGTAAGGTGGTCCATTACATTGTCTAAAAAACCAGGGGAAATAAAATCCAGACGGTCAATTTGGAAATACCCATCTTTCACAAATGGTTCCGGGTGATGTTTGGAAGAAAGATAAGTTCTCAGGTGCATTCTCAAACCGGGATATAATTGAACATCCAAATCAAGGTTTGCAGTTGGCAGGTTAAAGTTGTTTCCTATTTCTATAAGATTAGTAGGTTCACCATTGCGGTCTGGGAATGGCCCGCCGTTCTCATGATCAAGAGCCTGGAATTGTAACGCAAATGCTCCACCTATTCTTACATGTACCCCTTCATAGGTGCTTATCGTATCCTTGGGAGTTTCAAATTGATTTATCCCCCTCTTGTCAGGAAACCTGAAATTGTCGAGGTCTCTTTGTTGGGCCTGTGATTGGAAGGCAAATAGTACAATGAGTACAAGACTTAAATATTTGATTGTTGTTTTCATTTTGAATTATTTTAAAGATTAAATCTAATTGTTGGTTTTAATTATTTATTAAAGGTTGATGTAAATTTTATGGTTACCTGGTCACCGGTGGTGATTGTTCCAAACATGGCTGTTGGGGGATCTACTTTGTATTCACTCATTTTTATTGCTTTGTTTCCGGTTAAGGTGATCTTGTCTCCGGTTACTTTCGCATCAAAAGTGATATCTATTGGTCTTGAATTACCAGCTATTGTAAGAGTTCCACTTGTTGTAACCTTGCAATTCCCTGTAGTCACACAATCAATGTTGTTCACTTTGTCCATTTTGTAAGTGATCTGTTTGTGCTTATCGGTATTAAGAGCTTTGTAGGTGTTCTTATCCATTCCTCCTTTGCCACTCTTAAGACTTTCAGCTTTTACCGTAAAGTCCAATTGTGAGATTTTCACCATTTGTCCATCTGCAATTTCCACAACCAATTTTCCTTGTTGTTCTTTTGCATCAAGTTCCCAGTCGTGGACATTTGAGGTTCCTTCGACTTTTAAATTAGAAGCGGTATTATTTAAGGTGTATGTTTGAGCTATAGAAATTTGAGCGGTAACCATCATTAACAATATGCTTCCAAATACCAGTTTAAAATTTTTAAGAGTTCTCATGATTTGTTGTTTTTAATTTGATACAAAGATGGGGTAGGAATACAGTTTAAATTATGACGGCTATCAGCTTTTAAAGTATTTTTCAGGATATAATTCTATTGTTTTTTGACGGAATTACATAAATCCGGAACTATATCGTTTGCGATGAAACAAGATGGGCCTGTCACATGACCAGGATTGGTTTTCTGCATAAATATTTACGGGCCTTGGGATTTTGCCTTTTCCTGAAAGGATAATATTTAAAGGTTAATCCTTCCCCCGAGCAATGAGATAGACAAAAGGGATTTAAAACTCTGAGAAAGATCAGAATATGGCAGTAAATTTAATGGCAGGAAGTGGAAGAAGTGATCTCAGACACAAGGGCAGAGGGAGAAATAAAAGGTATTCCTAATCCCATACCGCGTAGTATAAACAGTACTCCAATAATGATCACAAAGCCTGGGACAACTTTTTTCATTTTATTTTTAATAGATGGACTTATAAATCCTTTTGAATAAACCACGCTGGTCATTAAGGGAATAGTTCCCAATCCAAAAACAAACATATATAAACCCCCATTTAATAAATCTCCGGCTGCTATTGTCCCAAACACTGCAAGATAGACCAGTCCACAGGGGAGAAAGCCATTAAGCAATCCAATGGAAAAGAACATGTGGGGTGATTTTTTCTTCAACAATCCTCCCATGGAACTTTTTATTTTTCCAATGCCAGCTGTAACAGGGCCGCTGATCTTTAAATTAAAAAACTTTAATGCGGGGAATAATATGATAGCAATCATAAGGATCCCGGTTATTATTGATATTTGCTGTTGTATTCCAAACAGGTTCAGAGTATGCCCCACCATTCCAAAAACAAGCCCTATAAAGCCATATGCAACAAGTCTTCCCATATGATACAATGATACCTGTAAAACTTTTCTCGGCTTATTATCACGTGCCACGGGAAGCATAAATGCGATGGGGCCACACATTCCTATGCAGTGAAAACTACCTGCTAATCCAAATATTAAAGCTGTCCAGAGCATTTAAAAAGTAAATTCTTTTTTAAAATAATATTTTTCCCCTTCATAATCCCAGTCAATAATGATATTCCATCTTCCATCTTCCAGCAAACTCGAGGTAATGATCATTTTTTGTTCCTTTAATTGTATTGGTATATTAAAATCCTGATCCTTATTTGAAGGGCGATAGAGCATTACTCTTCCATTTATCTGGGCCGGCGCAAGTCCGGGAGGAAAATTGATAAGCATCCCCTGGGAAATTTTTTCAACTTCGATATCTCTTATAAGGTTATGAGAATTTGCTTCCCGGGCCATTTGATCCTGGAACAGTAATTCCTGCTTGTAATAATCTTCTATTACCAGATCATGATTGAATTCTTTATTGGTGGTCATCGTTATCACCAGGTAAAGAATAAAGGTCATAAAGCTTATTATTGCTATCACGATTGAGGTACCCCAGCTTATTTGTATTTTCATAAATAATATATTTTAAAATTTTAAAAAATCGAAACACTTAATATCTCTTCATTACAGGCAGCTTTAAAATTTTTTTATTTCTCATTTTAAAACCAATCATTATCTGAAACTTCTGGGTCCCATAAAACTCGTGCTGGTGGTTTCAATCAATTTTTCACCACTGTACACCCCTATTTCAAGTTTTTCTTTTTCACCGTTGAGCAGGGATGCATTCAGTTTAATAAAGAGTGTTCCTTCAGCCAGACCTTTTTCGGGGATAGTCAATACCGAGTGGGTGACAGATTCTATCAACCCATTATGGGATAATAATTTAAAATGAACATCTTCAAATGAACCGGTGGTCTTATTGATCAGTTTAAATGTATATACGTTACTTATGATATTATTATCCTGAAGTTCATAAAGCTGCCCCGGCAATCTTAAAATATTCGCCTCTACATCACTTCTCAGGAATAACATTCCGGAAAGAATACCCACCAATATAAAAAGTATTGCTGCAAATCCTTTCATTCGGGGGGTGTAAGTAAATTTCTCTTCTTTCTCGATCCCCTCTTCAGAATAGAAACCTATCAATCCTTTAGGAAGATCTACTTTTTCCATAATGGAATCGCAGGCGTCAATACATGCTGTGCAGTTGATACATTCCAACTGTGTTCCATTTCTAATATCTATTCCTGTGGGGCATACATTCACACACTGAAAGCAATCAATACAATCTCCTTTGCCAAGGTTCTGCCTGTTTTCGTTCTTTTTAAATTTTGAGCGACCCAGTTCACGTTCCCCCCGGCTATTATCATAAGCAACCACTATAGACTTTTTATCCAGAAGAACACTCTGCAGCCTTCCATAAGGACAGGCTATGGTACACACCTGTTCCCTGAACCAGGCAAAAATGAAGTAAAAGACTCCGGTAAATATCAGAAGGGCTATAAACGTACTTAGGTTTTCAAGTGGCCCGGTTTGAACATACATCAGCAGCTTTTTACTGCTTATTAAATAAGCAAGAAATACATTAGCGATGATAAAGGAGATAATAAAGAAAATCAACCATTTAATGCTTTTCTTTCTGATCTTCTCGCTATTCCAATGCTGTTTATCCAGCCTCATCTGGGCTCCCCGATCTCCCTCTATCCAGTATTCGATCTTACGGAATACCATTTCCATGAAAATTGTCTGGGGACATATCCACCCGCAGAAGAGTCTTCCAAATGCGACTGTGAACAGAGTTACAAATAGTACTGCAATGATCATGGCCACTACCCCTAGATAAAAATCCTGAGGCCAGAATGGCATCCCTAAAATATTGAATTCTCTTTCCAGGATATTAAACATCAGGAATTGATTCCCGTTTATATGAATAAATGGTCCCGTAAGAAGAAAGGCAAGGAGGACGTAGGTTAACCATGTGCGATAGTTGTAGAACCTGCCTTCAGGTTTTTTAGGATAGATCCAGGCCCGTTTACCATCGCTGGTCATGGTACCTATCCTATCCCTGTAACTTACATCCTCCTCCATTTTCCTTTATAATTTTTGAAATCAGAAAAATTTTATTCTCCTGCCCAGATATCGCCTTCAGGATCTTTGGGGGCTGCCGGGACTGTACCCTGCAGAGAAACTATATAACTAGAAATTTGCTGGATTTCTAAGGGGTTAAGGGCAGTTTTCCATGCAATCATTCCTTTTCCTGCTCTTCCCCCTTCACTAATTACCTGGTAAATATTTTTTATACCTCCTCCCATGATCCAGTGATCATCTGTTAGGTTAGGGCCAATACCTCCCCCGCCGTCAACTGCATGACAAGCCATACAGCTCACCTGGTATAAAGAGCGTCCTTTATCAATTTGGGCCTCATCGGTTAACAATGTGACATTATCGGCATTGATTAGATCAGGATTATTTTTCCTGAATTCCTCAACAGCTAGTGCAGCAGCAGCCATTTCATTCCTGAATTCCATTTCCTGTGTATCTCCTCCCAGAATATGATAATAGGCCATATAACCAAAACCAAATATAATGGTAGCATAGAATGTGTATAGCCACCAAGGGGGTAATTTATTATCCAATTCCTTTATCCCATCATAATTATGGTCAAGTTCCAGATCCCTTTCCTCGGGCTGGGAATAAGTCATCTGGCTGAACCAGTTTTTCAGGCTAAGTCTATCCAGGCGTTCCTGCCGGGCCCGCATATAGCGATCCTGGGCTTCGGCATTAAGGGTTTTGAACATGATGTTTTCTATTGCTGCCAGAATTATTTCTGCAGAAATGAGAAAAAGAAGGGCCACCAAATAGATAACCAGGATGAGAGGTTGTTCTATGAAAGCATATTGCTCTCCGGTTCCAATAAAATATTCAGCTATACTTACAATAATCAGGAATATTACCGGAATCCTGATCCAGGCAGGGATTAAATGTCTCATACTGTTTGATCGTTATCATTTTCGAGGGGGATTTCCCCCATTGCTTTTATATAGTCCTTTCCGGCAGTGAAAACCCACCAAAAAAGGCAAACAAAAAATATAAAGAATATAAGCAGGGAAATAATCGGGTAGATCTCCACACCTGCAATAGTTTCCATATGGCCTTTTACAAATTTGAACATGATGATCTGTTTTAAATATTAGTTTGATGTTAACTTAGGGTCCTTTACTTTGATATCTGTCCCTAATCGTTGCATGTAGGCAATAAGGGCGATGATCTCCCGGTTCCTCATTTCAACGAAATCCATCCCGTTTTCCTCTGCATACTTCTTATCTGCTTCATATGTCCTTACAAAATCGGGATCACTGTAGAGATTCTGCTCGATCATGGTTGCCTGGGCATCCATAAGAGCATGAGCATTTGCGATCTCTTCAGCCGTATAAGGCACGCCCAGTTTTACCATCACTCTCATTTTCTGTTCGGTTTTGGAACGGTCGTGCTCATCTGTAATTAACCATTTGTATCCCGGCATTATTGAGCCGGCAGAGGTACTTTGAGGATCATACATATGGTTAAAATGCCAGCTGTCTGAATATTTTCCTCCTATACGCATTAGATCAGGGCCGGTTCTTTTACTTCCCCACAGGAAGGGGTGGTCATATACATATTCCCCGGCTTTAGAGTATTCTCCATAGCGTTCAACTTCACTGCGGAAGGGCCTTACCATTTGTGAATGACAGGAAACACAGCTCTCCCGTATATAAATGTCCCTTCCTTCAAGCTCCAGCGGAGTATAGGGTTTCACACTGGAAATGGTTGGTATATTTGATTTTACCAGAAGGGTGGGTGCAATTTGTATGATACCGCCAATGAGGATCGCGATCGTGGCCAGAATGGTTAACTGTACAGGTCTGCGCTCCAGCCAGGTATGGAAACCTTCACCAACCAGACGTCTTCCGGTGAGCTTTTGCAGCGGCACTGATTCGGCGAGTTCATCCTGGACTTCAGAACCAGCCCGAATGGTTTTATATACGTTGTAGATCAAAATGAACATACCTGCGATAAATAAACTGCCACCTATTGCGCGCATCCAGTACATTGGGATGATCTCTGTAACTGTTTCCAGGAAATTACCGTAAGTAAGGGTGCCATCAGGATTGAATTGTTTCCACATGGAAGCCTGTACAAAACCGGCTACATACATTGGTATGCCATAGATTATTATACCCAGGGTTCCTGTCCAGAAGTGGATATTTGCCAGCCTGGTCGAATAAAGTTTTGTTTTGAACATTCTTGGTATCAACCAGTAGATCATACCAAAGGTGAGAAAGCCATTCCAGGCAAGTGCAGCTATATGTACGTGCGCGATCACCCAGTCGCTGAAATGCGCGATGGCATTTACATTTTTTAAGGATAACATGGGTCCTTCAAAGGTGGCCATACCATATCCGGTTAAGGCAACTACGAAGAATTTAAGAACGGGATCTGTTTTTACCTTATCCCATGCCCCCCGAAGGGTTAGCAAACCATTTATCATACCTCCCCATGAAGGCATAAGCAACATTACAGAAAATGCAACTCCTAAGTTTTGAGCCCAGTCTGGTAATGCAGAATATAATAAGTGATGAGGTCCTGCCCAGATATAAATAAAAATGAGGGACCAGAAATGGATAATTGAAAGCTTATAGGAATAAACAGGCCGGTTTGCGGCTTTAGGGAGGAAGTAATACATCAATCCCAGGAAGGGGGTAGTAAGGAAAAATGCCACCGCATTATGCCCATACCACCATTGTACCAGTGCATCCTGAACTCCTGCATATACCGAATAACTCTTAAAAAGTCCTACCGGAAGGGCCAGGCTGTTGAAAACATGCAATACTGCAACAGTAACAAAGGTTGCAAGATAAAACCAGATAGCCACATACAGGTGTCGCTGTCTTCTTTTAAATATGGTTGCGATGAGGTTCCAGCCAAATACGATCCATACCACTGCGATAGCAATGTCCAATGGCCATTCCAACTCGGCATACTCCTTGGAACTTGTAATGCCCAGGGGTAAGGAGATTGCCGCGGCTACAATTATTGCCTGCCACCCCCAGAAATTGATCTTGCTTAATTTATCACTATACATCCTGGCTTTGAGAAGCCTTTGGGTAGAATAGTAGACTCCGGCAAAAATTGCATTTCCCACGAAGGCAAATATTACTGCATTGGTGTGCAGAGGACGTAATCTTCCAAAACTTAACCATGAGATGCCATCGGTCAAATTGGGAAATATAAACATAAAGGCTAATAATAGCCCTACAGACATCCCGATCACACCCCAGAAAAGGGTTGCATAGATGAAGTTTTTTACGATCTTATTGTCGTAATAGAACTGCTGCATTTCCATACTTATTTCTCTTGTTTGTTATTGATAGTTGAAGTTTTTGCTTTTACGTCCTTATCGGTAATGAGCTCATCATCAAACAGCATACGAACAGAAGGGGTATAATCATCATCAAACTGTCCATTTCTCACTGCTATTATAAATGCAACGAAAAAAACCAGGGCAACGATTATACTTATTGTAAGGAGGACGTAGATAACACTCATATAAGGAAATATATGCGTACAAAACTACAGACATGATATAATGAGAAATATGATTTTGATCAGGTTTTCAAGAAAACCCGTAAACATTTTATCTTCAGATATTTAAAAATTTTGACAGATGATATTCTATTTTCTGAAGGTGTCCTGTCCCGGGGATTAGTTGGTAGAATCCCTAGGGCGGTCGGTAATTAATTGCACCCCGCGCTTAAAGGTGAAATAATTCCACATCCACTCAATAAAAACCCGGAGGCGATTCCGAAAACCAATAAGCAAAAGTATGTGTACTGCAGACCATAAGAACCATGCAAAGAATCCGCTGAATTTGAACCCTTTGATATCTGCTACAGCTTTGGCACGACCAACCGTGGCCATTTGCCCCTTATCAATATATTTAAATATATTATCTGCCCCGGAACCCCTGGAAGCTGCCAGGATCTTTCCCAAAAACTCTCCCTGCTGGCTGGCTACCGAAGCCAGCGCGGGCAGTGGATCACCATTTTTATCTTTAAAATGGGCAGAATCTCCAAGCACGAAAATATTTGGATAACCAGGAACTGAAAGGTCTTTATTTACCATGATCCTGCCCGAGCGATCCTTTTCTGCATCAATAGCATCAAGTAAAGGGGAGGCTTTAATGCCTGCTGCCCATATAATATTTGCTGTTTCAATGATCTCATTATTAAGGTATACTTTATTTTTCTCAATTTTGGTTACAGGCGAGTTTCTGCGTACTATAACACCGAGATCCTGAAGCATTTTTAAGCCTTTCTCACCAAGCGGCTCAGGAAATCCATTAAGAATGGTTGGAGTTGCCTCAATTAGGAATATCCTTATTTCTTCTTCCCGAAGGTTCTGGAAATTATAACGCATACTGCGTTTGGCAATTTCGGCTATAGCTCCTGCCATTTCCACCCCGGTGGGCCCGCCCCCAATGATCACATAAGTCAAATAAGGTTTCCTGGATCCTTCCCCTTCAATTTGTTCTGCTTGTTCCAAAGATAACAGCAGGCGTTCCCGAATGGTGAGCGCATCTCCAAGGGTTTTTAATCCCGGAGCGTATTTTTCCCAGGCATCATTCCCGAAATAATTGTATTTGGCTCCGGGAGCAAGAATTAGTTGGTCATAAAAAACATTACGGCCATCAGCCAGGGAAAGGGAGTTATCTTCTGGATTGATTTCCTTCACTGTGCCCAGGAATACTCTGGCTTTGGATTTTCTACCCAAAATGGCCCGGATGGGTGCAGCGATATCCCCCGGGGAAAGAGCCGCGGTAGCTACCTGGTATAATAATGGTTGAAATAAATGGTGATTGGCCTTGTCAATTATAGTTACATCAACATCTGCATTCTTTAATTCCTTGGCGGCAGAAAGTCCTGCAAAACCCCCACCAATAATTACTATATGTTGCTTTTTTAAACCCACTGATTTTAAATAGAAAAATAAAAGATAATCATTATGCGAGAGAACTGTGACCCGGGAAATTGTTTTTATCCAAAACAATCGTAAAAAGGAGATAACCCATCTTGCTGGTTAGATGTTAAATTCAGGTCTCCGGGAAAAGTGTGAAGGCTAATTATCATTTTCCGCTGCTTCCCTTTCCCGGGTTGATTTTAAAAAATATTTGGGACTTACATTGTATTTCTCTTTAAAGATCTTTGAGAAATAGCTCCTGTTGTTCAATCCAATCATATTTACGATCTGGGAAATGTTATAATCTGTGGAATTCAGAAGTTCTTTGGCCTTTTCCAGTTTAACCTGTTGCATATATTTATTTACCGTAAGGTCATACATGTGCTTAAAACTTTCCTGAAGTTTATTTACGTTGGTTCCAACCTCTTTGGCTATATTTTCAATTGAAAAATTTTTATCAAGATTATTATTTATTAGTTCAACCACCTGCTTCACTTTCTCTACATCAGATCTTCTAAGAATCTGAGGTGATACATCTTCCCGTTGGTCATCTTCAAACTGGGCGATCTGGATCACCAGCATTTCATAGAGCTTCCCTTCCAGAAACATTGATCGTAAAAATCCTGAAACTTTTTTATAATTTATTTCATCAACAATATCTGCGGCCTGTAAACTGTAATTACCCTGGTAATAGAATTTTTTCTCTGCTACGGAATCGTGGAACAATTCTTTTAAAACAGGGCTTAACCCCTGAAATTCATAATTCCTGCGATTCTGAAATTTTTTCCTTATAATTTCGATACTGGCAATATGTACAGATTCATTGGCTTTAAATTTAAGTAAATGGCCATTTTTTCCACTGCTGGACACAATGACGTTTTGATAGGTATGAATGGTATGCACATCTGGATCATTCTCAAACATATGATCTACTTTTCCTCTTGAGCAAAAAATAAATTTTAAGGGATGGGTTTTATTGATAGAGAATAGAAGTTCAAGATCATGATAAAATGTGAAGCTGTATTCTATAATTCCTACACCATTTTCAAAGCTTGTTCCTCTTATAAATCCTTTTCCCAGTCGTTCAGGAAGCTCGAGGGTTAATTCTCCGCTGTCTTCCTGAATGGGTATGTCAAATTGTTTGGAAAGATCAATAATTATGTCCTCAATAGGAAGGGCCTTAACCTTAATATTCATCTGTTATATTTTTCCCCGAAATTTTAAGGGTTATTTCCGGATGTTCTGTTATAAATTGAAATTAAGAAGTTTTCTGTGGTTTAATTTTAAAATTGTGTTATAACAGTAAAATTTTATCAAAATTTTAGCTTTATTGATCCAGGTTTTAGAGGAATGTGATTGATGCCTTATTCTATATTTTTTCCCACCAGATTGGTGCTTAAAGTGGTGAATGCGATAATACTTACAGAACTTAAAGGCATTAAAATAGCTGCGATAATAGGGGATAATTGTCCGGTTACAGCGAAATAAAGCCCTAGAATATTATACAGGAATGAAAGAATAATACTGATTTTAATGATATTTACTGCGGCTCTTGAAGCTTTAATGAATTGGTAGAGACGATCAAATTTGGAAGCATCAAGAATACCGTCACACGCAGGAGAAAACACGTTTACATTTTCAGATACTGCAATGCCCACTTCACTCTGGGCTAAGGCTCCGGCATCATTGAGGCCATCTCCTATCATCATAGTCTTATAACCCTTTTCCTGAAGAGATTTTATATATTCTAATTTATCCCCGGGTTTTTGATTAAATAAATACCGGGTTTTCTGTGGAAGGATCTTTTGTAACCTTTCTTTTTCCCCGCAATTATCTCCGGATAAAATGCTTATATGGAATTGTGGCTCAAGGTCTTCAAATACTTTCTCAATACCTTCACGATACTGGTTATAAAAGGTGTATTTACCACGATATTGGTCATTTGTGCTTATATGGACCGCGGTGTTTAATGATATATTTTCTCCAACTACCCCTACAAATTCCCGGGAACCAACCTTTATACTGTTTCCATTTTTCCCGGCTTCCATACCCTTTCCGGCAATTTCGCGATAATTATCAAGGGGAACAATATCGTACTCTGCCAGCCGGTCATAAAGCATACGACTCAGGGGATGCCCCGAGGATCTTAGAGTTGTTTTAAGTAATTTTTCTTCCTCAAGGTTAAGTTCAATACCTTCATAATTAATGTTATTCTTTGTACTGGAGGTTATAGTTCCGGTTTTATCAAATATTGCGGCATTTACTTTTGCCAATTGCTCAATAACCCCGGCATTTTTTAAATAGAATTTTTTGTTCCCAAAGATCCTTAGCATATTTCCCAGAGTAAATGGGGTGGACATAGCCAGTGCACAGGGACATGCAATAATAAGAACTGCTGTGAAAACATTAATTGCCGTAGTTACGTCAATAAAAAGCCAGTAACCAGAGGAACCAAAAGCGATCAATAGTAATACTATAGTAAAATACTTACTGACATGATCAATGAGCCGGGTATAGCTTTCGGTCTTATTTTTCTGAAAAATATTATTGCTCCAAAGTTTGGTAAGATAACTTTGAGAGACTTTTTTCAAAACTTCCATCTCTATACTTCCCGAGATCTGCTTACCTCCTGCATATATTTTATCACCGCAAGCTTTGGTTACCGCAACAGATTCTCCGGTTACAAAGCTGTAATCTATCCTGGCTTCCGGACTCATAAGAATCCCGTCTACAGGAATCAATTCTTCATTTCTTATGAGCAGCCTGTCTCCTTTTTCTATTTCATTCACATGCACACTTTCCTCTTTTCCATCAGCAGTGATCCTGGTGATACCAATGGGGAAATAAGATTTATAATCACGTTCAAAAGAGAGAAAACTATAGGTTTTTTGCTGAAAGAATTTACCCAGGGTTAGAAAGAATACCAGGCCTGTAAGGCTATCAAAAAAACCGGTGCCCCAGTCAAAAATGATTTCGGCAGTACTTCTTACAAACAAGACAAAAATCCCTAAAGCAAGAGGTACATCCAGATTGAGCAAACCTGCCTTAAATCCCTTGTAGGCCGAAATAAAATAATCCCGGCCCACATAAAATACCACGGGAAGGGAAAAGGTGAACATTAACCATCTAAACAAGCCTTTATATTGATCCAGCCAGAATTCAGATACCTCAAAATATTCGGGAAAGGAAAGGAACATCACATTTCCAAAAGCAAAGCCTGCAACTCCAAGTTTATATAGGATACTCCTGTCTTTGGATTTTTTTCCTGCTTCAGAATCATCGAGACTTATATAGGGTTCATATCCTATTCGATTGAGTAACTCCACCACTTCTTTAAGTGAAGTGCTTTCAGTATTATAGGTGATCCTTACTGTTTTTTTGGGAAAGTCCACCTGGGAATTATGGATTTGTGGTTTTAATTTATAAAGATTTTCCAATACCCAAATACACGAACTGCAATGTATATGCGGTATGTATAGATTAACAATATTTATTTTCCCGTCGTTAAACTCAAGGAGTTTTTCAATTATTCCAGCATTGGTTAAATAATCATATTTCCCCTGGGAAGTATTCGGGGCCGCTCCGGGAGCTTGTGCAATGTCATAATAAGACAGGAGGTCACTCGCAGAAAAGATCTCATATACTGTCTTGCATCCGTTACAACAGAAAAGCTTTTCATCAAATTCAATTAAATCTTTTATGGGATCACCACAATGAAAGCAGTTTCCTTTGCTCATAAAACAAATTTCTTAAAGAGAGCAAAGATTGAAAAGATGTGATTTGTAAAATATGACCGGGATCAGGTCTGGGTAATTTTAAAAATTGAAGAGTTATTCTTTCCCAACGGGATGATCTTCATACCAGTCGTCAAATGTTTTATCTGTGGAGTAATCATCAGTCAGGATCTTATAAACAGTAAAGATGAGTAAGAGCTGGCCTCCTACGGTTACATAAAATATAATGGAGAAGGGCAAATTATAATAGGCCATAACCACTAATGACAGTAGAACAACTGTAGTTACAATAAGATAAAATATTCCTGTGAGTTTCATATACATGAAAATAAGGAATATGTAAAGGGATGACAGTTAAGGAGGTTATAAAATAACCAAATTTTAAAAGGTTTTAACTTGGCGCCGGCGATTTTTAAGAACTTTTAAGATTTTTAAACAGCATAAATAACACTGCAACAGGGATGAGACTACTTATGATCACAAGCAGTAAAAAATAATTTTGAGGGAAAGGCAATGCAAGCCAGATGGCCAGCCCTTTATAAAAGATAAAACCTTCAGATATTAAAAATCCTGAGAGGTAAAGATAAATGGAAGCCTTTGATAATTGTAGCAAGCGAAAATAATGGAGATAAGCAAATAGAGCTATACTTACTACCCCAAGAAAAATCCAATGTAAGTATCCCACGACAAAATCTATGATATTATAGGAAAGCTCTGCAAAATACGGGATTGCGGTAAGGGATTGAAGAATGATCTTTATTGCCAGGAAAATTCCCGTAAGTTTTAATAATTGCAAGGTTAATGGGTTGATGATTTTGTTCAATTTCTTACGCTGATCCTGAATAATTATAAATAATTTAAAAAAGGCCAAAATTTGTAATATCGCTCCTGCGCCCGCAAGTAAATAAAACATAACAGGAGGCTGAATCCAGAGAACAGACAGGAAAAAAGTAAGAATGACAGAACTAACGATCAATGTAAAAAACCAGTCAAAATCTTTTTTATAGATTATTGCCCCGGAGTTTTTTAGAATGTAAAATAAAGCACTGCAAAGTGCGATTATGAACCAGCCATTATATTGGAAATGAAGATAAAAGTAAATTGAGAGCTTGTACCAGATTGAAGTACTTCCCAGGGTTACCATGATTACAGAAAGTGCCCATGGACCAATACTGGATAAGACCATAAGCCACAATGAAATTTTAATGAGCCTGTATGAATAAGTATCCCGGTACCGTATGGGAATATTTGTAAATACAAACCATGCAAAGAAATAGGAAGCAAACAAAAACAGGGTAGAGAATATAATTGAAAATAAGGCGTAACCCTGGATAGGGAATGTTACCAACATTCCAATTAAAGTTAGCTGTGTAAAATGAAAAATTTTAAGATAGGTTTTTCCTTTGCCTTCTTCTAAAAAGTACATACGATAAATGAGGGTGCTTAAGGCAATATAAACCCATCCAAGTAAAGCAATATGGGAGTGAGCATGCACAACATATCTGAAATTGGCAGGCAGAGGTGTTACAAAATATAACCGAAGGAACAATCCCAGCAATCCTACCACAAAAAAATATAATAAAGCTATGTTGGTATGCCGCCTGAGGTTTATCATGCTCTAAATGTAAAAAAGTTGCCTGACAAGGGAAAGGGAAAAATTGGAAGATAAAAACAACAAACCCCGGAATTGCTTTCGGGGTTTGTTGTTATAAAGATTTTTTCTATTGATTTCTCAGTTCCTTTTCCAGTTGCAATGTTTTTGGGAAAAGTATATTATTTTCCAGGTGAATATGTTGATGAAGGTCTTGTTCAAACTCGTCCAATTTTGCGTAAAACGCCCGGTAAGTATTACAGGCTCCCGGAGGTGGAGTGTAGTTATTGGTTAACTGTGAGATCTTTCTAAGAATTTCGCCGGCTTCCTCATGTTCGGTTTCCATCATTTTTATAGGGTTATCTACAGTTCCAAAATGAGTTTCAGGAAGAGCCTTTCCTTCAGCTTTAGCCTTTACCAGTTGTTTTACAAATGGGAAAAGAATCAATTCTTCTTTTTTCATATGAGCGCTTAATTCACCGGCTACAAGGATGAGCAGTTCATTGATCTCGTGTAACTCTGTATAATGGTGACCGTGAACCTTTACAACCCTGTCGCTGTACTGTAACATGAGTGGAATATTTTCTGCTACATATGCATGATGAATATTTATAATATGGTCTGTCAAAAATTCAATTGGCCAGCTATTATAATTATGACCTCCGGTCACCGCATTATCTACGTGTAAAAGATCATTTTCTAAATCTTTATAACTTATCCCGGCCTTTTCACAGGCTTTGGAAAGTGTAATCCCGCCTCCACAGCAAAAGTCAATACCATATTTTTTAAATACATGGGCTGTCTTAATATTTTCTGTAACCAGTTCGGCTACCGTTCTCAATTGCATATCCTTCATTTCTTTTAAGTTTAAGTGTTAGTACACAGCAAATTTGAGGTAATTGAAAAAGTCTGTTTATGAGGCAACTCATAATTGGGAATTTTTTCATCCTGAAATAATAGTATAAGCTCTTGGAAGGAATTCTAATTTAACTAAAGGTATCCGTTTTTTATAGGGGTAGTGTCCTTGGTTGCATATAAAAACCGAAGGTCAGATATCTGTTTAATCATGTAGTATTAACAGAGGCAGTTTTCTTATAAAGGGAATCTGATGATTACTGTGATCTTTGAGTAGTTTCTGGCACAGATTTAAATTCTTAGCCGACATAACAATCATGTCCACATTCTTGTTTGTGCGGAATAAATGTTTAGGGTCTGAATCCTTAATTGAATAGTAAGTTTGTGTCTCCGGAACTTCTGGTTTCAATGAATTTTTTAAGGCATCGCGATTTGAAATCTGGTCTTTACCGGGTTCTTTTTCAGATGCAAACAGTTCCAGAATTTTGATTGAAGTATGGGAAAGCCTGGTAATGTTTTTTAAACTTTGGAGCATTTTTGCGCTATATCTAATCCTGTAATCTGTAGGAAATAAGATCTCTTTATGAGGTTGGAATACAGCATTTTCAGAAATTGCCAATGTAGGGCATTTTACCTTCATGACCACATCTGATGTATTCTTTCCCAGGATGATCTCTTTTTGATTAGTGGCCCCCTTTGTACCCATTAATATTAGGTCAATATTTTTTTCGGCAACTTTCTCCCTAATGGCTTCAATAAAATAATTGACCTTAAAACATATGCTAAAATGATGTTCCGGATTTACCTTTAAAGTTTCAACCCAACCTAAAAGGTCGTCAAATTTTTCTTTTATGGAATCAGGCATGGAATGGTGGCCAAAACTTAATATTTCAAAAGTTGTGGGGGAGACATGTAATAAATGAAAGGTGCATGGAGTATCTCTAAAGAACTGAAGGGCGTACGCCACTGCGTTCCTGGAGTTATCTGAAAAATCTGTCGGTAATAGGATATTCATTTTTTTTACTCTCTAATACCCAGCAAAAATAGCCGGATAGGTGAGGGTAAAAAATGATTATTATCAGTTATCAGAATATTCGGAATCCAATTTTACAGGAGACTATAAAACATTGAAAAAATAAATCGGCAACCTGGAAACAGGAAGCCGATTTGGTTATTAAATTCTAAATAAAGAAAGCTAACTGATTTTTTTCAAAGCTTCCACATTCAGTAGTTTAATATTACGGCCTTCTATTTCGAGCAATCCTTCTTTTTTAAATTCAGATAATGTTCTTATCAAAGTTTCTGATGCCATTCCCGCAACACTTGCAAGATCGCTTCTGGAAATTCGAATACTTTGGGTAGGGTGTCTTCTTATATTTTGAGAAAACAGCAGGATGGTGCGCGCAGTTTTCTTTCTTACAGAACCATACGCCATCTCCAGGAGTTGTTCTTTAATCCCGGTGATATTCTCCCCCAGAACATCAATAAGATCCAAAGTGATCTTATTATTCTTTGATAATATGTCTTTTAATTCCTCTTTTGAAACTGCATAAACCCTTGAATCTTCCATGGCCGTGGCATACTCCTGGTATGCAGCATTTTTGTTAAAAGAGGTGTTGCCAAAGAAATCACCTTCTTTATATATCTGTGTGATCAATTCTTTTCCATATTGATCCATTTTATGGCTTTTAACCACTCCTCTTTCTATAAAATAAAAATGAAATCCCTGCTTACCTTCCTCATAAATAGTTTCTCCGGCCCTGAAGGTTTGCTGGTCATATTTTTTTACAAGTTCTCTTAAATCATTAAGAGAATTTAATTGGTTTTCTTCATTTCCTTTGGAATGCTCATTTTCCCTTCGGTTTTTAAGGATTTGAACTTTAGCAAGTCTGCTTTCAATTGCACTTAACAATTCCTCTTCTTCAAATGGTTTGGTTAGATAATCGTCTGCTCCCAGGTCCATTCCTTTTCTAATATCTTTATGTTCGGTTTTTGCAGAAAGAAAGATAAAAGGGATCTGCATGGTTTCAGGATCCTCTGCCAGAGCTTGTAATACACCATAACCATCAAGTTCCGGCATCATTATATCACATACTATAATATCGGGTTTTTCTTTTTTTGCAAGGCCTACACCTATTTTACCATTTGAGGCAGTGATCACCTGATAATCTGAAAGTTCAAGTAGTTCTGCAGTGTTTTCTCTTACTACCGTATCATCTTCTATAAACAGTATTTTTTTCATAGTGGTGTTATTCTTGAATAAAAGGTAATTCTACAAAAAAGCTTGCTCCCTCATTTTCCTTACTGGTAAACCATATTTTACCTCCCAGATTTTCCAAATGTACTTTTACTATATTAAGCCCAATCCCGGTGCCCTGATTTAATAATGCATTCTCTGCCCGGAAATATCTTTCAAAGATATGTTTTTGATCTTTTTCGGGAATTCCCATGCCCTGATCTTTAATCATAAATCTTATATGATCATTTTCAATATTTATCTGGAAAACAATAAGGGTATCTTCAGGGGAATATTTAATAGCATTATTTAGCAAATTGGAAAGTACAAGCTCCAGGATCTTTTCATCCTGTCTCATTTCAATATGGTCAATGTTTTGAGGATATTCAATTTCCTGCCCGCTTTTTAAAGTCACATTCGCATTATAAACTACTTCATTAACAAGTTTACTCAGGCTAAAAGTGTTGAATTTATAATTTACTTTGCCGGATTCCAGCCTTTCAATGGAAAGGAAATCATTGAGAATATTATCAAGATAATGAACCTTGCTTTTTATGGTATTAAAATGTTTCTCTCTTTTGTCCTGCTGCTCTTCAAGCTTATATTTGCCTGCCAATACTACCGAAGTCAAAATTCCGCTTAGCGGAGTTTTGAATTCATGGGAAACCAGAGAAAGGAATTTGGTTTTAAGTTCATTAAGTTCTTTTTCTTTTTGTAAAGCAGCCTTTATGCGATTCTCGGCCTCCTTCCTTTTTCTTATCTCGAGCTCAAGGTTTAAATTTAGATTCTTAAGTTTAGTAATGCTTTCTTCGAGTTCTTTAGTTCTTACTTTAATTTTATCTTCGAGCTCATTATTAAGTTCTCTTATTTGCCGTTGGGTTTCGAGCCTCACACTTATATCAATAATCAGGGACATTACATAGGTCCTGTCATCAATTTTAAATGGGTTCAAACCTGCCTCAACAGGGAACTCCTCCCCATCTTTTTTTATGCCGTACAGATCTCTTCCATGACCCATTTGTCTTTTTTCAGAGTGCTCAAGAAAACCTTTGAAATGGTGTGGATGTGCGTTTCTGTATTTAGGAGGGATTAAAAGACTAAGAGGTCTATTTACCAATTCATTCTTTTCATAACCAAACATTTCGGCTGCTGCCCGATTATTGGCCACAATTTTTTGATCCTCATCTACAACTATGATTCCTTCAGAGGCTGCCTCAAAAAGGACATTAAAGAGATTGGTGTTATTTTCAAACATTCAAATATGGAGTTTGATTGATTATATCATCGAGGCTAATTTACAAAACCATTATTAATCATAATGGGGTTTCTATATGAAAGATAGATGCTATTTAGGAATGGAAATAAATTAAAATAAAAAGCTGCCCAAATGAATAAGACAGCTTCTTGTATGTTTTGTTCGCCGTGTTAAGCGGCTACAGTAACATTATAGTTGGTTAGGAGATTTTGATAGAAGAACAAGCTTTGCTCATCCTTTTTAAGACAAGACTGCAAAAAGTTATTTAGATCCAAACATTCAAATGTGATCCCCGTATAATTATTAGTGGAAATAGGTAATTTAAGATCTATTGTTTGAGCAAGATAATTAATCTTAATATCCTTGGCTTCAAAATACTTTTTGATCACAGCCCGGTGAAGATTTTCAAACTTTTGAGAGTCTGCTTCCTTATTTGATATGCTATAGGAGATCAGATTTTTTAATTCTTCTAATATGGTGTCGGGGGTAAAGCTATTCATATTCCAATGGTTTTGTTAAATATTCATTTTCTTTCGCAAGGCTAAGATAATATCCACATTGTTAACAAAAACCTAAGTCTCGTAGGATTAATATTAAATTAACTATCCATCCTTTAATTTATGATATAGTTAAGAGTGTTTATGATGTATTATATGAGGTGCATTAATAAGCCTGTACCGGCTATCCACACAGGAAGAGTTAATAAAAACAGTTTTTGAAGTTCTTTCAACTCCATAATCATTGTGATTATGGCCAAAAATATGGTAGTCTGGACTTATTTCTTTTATACGCTGTAATAGCTTATCACAGCCAATATGAATTTTGTTGTCCAATTCATCCAGGATCCTGAATGGCGGGCTGTGTGTTATCAAAAAATCTGTATCCTCTGGAATGAGATCCCAGTGTCTCATAATATCTTCTCCGGTTATTCTATTGAAAGCCCAGGATCCATTACCACGGGTATAAGGTGACCCCCAGAAATTAACACCATCAATTGTAATGCCTTTATCTTTTAAATAGTGAATATTATTGGGTATAATCTCTGCGATCGAAGATTCATGTTTTTCAAGATAAAAATCGTGATTTCCTGCAACCAGTATTTTATGGGGGTGTGGAAGAGTTGAAAACCACCCAAGGAAGTCGAGAGTTTCCACTTTGTTGCCACACTCTGTAAAATCTCCTGCATGAATAATAACATCCCCTGGTGGAATATTAATGGACTTATGTTTATTATGAGTATCTGAAATACAAACGATCTTCATCAACTTTATTTTAAAAATTCCGCGAAAAAAGTCCTGACTGTTCTAAAAAAAATAATAAGGCAGATGCGGAGTGAATTGAATTTAGTTATTTTGAAGAGGGATCCTCACGATCCATGTCATTGGCAACATAATCTTTATCTGAAGGTAATAACTTATTGGTTATTTTTGTTACCAAAAAAGCAATGATCATTGCAGAAAAAGCAAAAAACAAGAATTTAATCAGTAAGCTGTCAGTGAGGACCATACTGTAAAAGGCGAGAAAAATTTCTATTGCCAGAATTCCTATTTTTAAACCCATTTTTAAGATCATTGAAGTAGTATAAAAATTTTAATTTATCTGGCAAATATAGGTTGGTTATTTTTCATATAAACCATCCAGTCAATAATTTGACTTAAATTTAACCACTGTTTTCTCATAATTTAAAAATTTAAGTTAAATACTCATAAACCCTTCTCCTGAAAGTACTCATAATTGTATTTTAGGCAATCAATTTTAGCTTATTTTGAAAAAAAAACATAAAATAATTGCCTCGATATTAATTATCCTTTTAATTTTCATTGCAGGGCTACTATATTTCAATCACTACCTTGAAAAGGAGATTACTGGCGGTTTGGAGCAGGAATTCTCGGGATCGGGTTTAAGTTATGATGATATTTCTGTAAATGCTTTGGCCGGAAGCGCTACAATAAAAAATCTTAGGTTGAAAGAGGGTGGTTTTTCTCTTCAAACCAGGGAGGTTGATCTGAATGACTTTAGTTATTCAGACTATATAAGAAATGAGAATATTACAATAGGCACAATCCACATTAAAGACCCTCAGATTGTTTACAACAAAAGTGATACAACTTCTAAAGATCCCGAAGAGAAGAGAGAAATGGAACAGAACATAAGAATCAGTAATTTAATTGTTTCAGGAGGGAATTTGAGAATTATAGAAAATGACACAGCTTCGAATTCTCTTTATGCCTCTCTTCAAAATTTGCGTATAGGAGAGTTAATTATGGAAGAAAAGATGGAGGGATCACTTTTGCCTTTTAGTTATGAAACAATGTATATTAAAAGTGATTCCCTCTATTACGAGATGAATGACACACATTTTATTCAGTCCAAACTGTTGACCCTGGAAAACAAGGAACTTTCCCTTGAGGATTTTTCAATAATTCCTAAATATTCCAGGGAGGTATTCGATATGCGCATTCCTCATGAAAAGGACTGGATTGCCTTAAAAGTAGAAAACGTAAATTTTAGTGGATTAGAATGGCAAAAGGTAGAAGAGCGGGCACTCTTTAGGATACCTGTTACATCAATCGAGAATGCACATTTACAGATATATCGCAATAAAATGTTGAAAGACGATAACAGGATTAAACCCATGTATAGTGAGATGCTACGGGAATTGCCAGTTAAAATTCAGTTTGATTCTGTAAACATTGCAGCCAGTTACATTGAGTACGAAGAAAATGTATTGCAGGACAGGCCTCCCGGGGAAGTAAGGTTTCATAATGTAAATGCATCTATTATTGATTTAACGAATCACAATCTTGGGTCTGCAGATTTTCCTACAACCCAAATAGAGGCCCGGGCACAGTTCATGGGAGAAACAATTTTGACTCTTAACTGGAATTTTGACGTTAACAATTCTATGGATGAATTTCAGGTGAATGGAAGATTAGGATCCATTGAGGCAGATCAATTAAATCATTTTTTTATTCCGGCAATGAGTGTAAAAACTGAAGGAACTATAGAATCAGTCAATTATGAATTTTATGGTAACCGACATGAGGCAAACGGAAGTATGCAATTGTCCTACAGGGATTTTAAAGTAAATATTCTCAAAGATGGGGAGCAGGAAAGAAAATCCATTTTATCCCGTCTGGCAAATCTTATTATTAAGAATGATATTGTAGATGAAGATGTGCAACAGGAAAATATTTCGGTAACCAGGGATAAGACCAAATCTTTTTGGAATTTCCTTTGGCTCTGTATAAGAGATGGCGCTTTAAGTACTTTCTTTTAGATCTTAAAGGTTACAACAGGCATTTGGGCATGATTTACCAGATCTTCACTTATGCTGCCATTAAAAAAATGAGCCAGCCCCTTTCTTCCATGAGTGCCAATTCCAATTAGCCCGGCATCTATACTTTTTGCAAAATTAAGAATTCCACTTTCCACTGTTACATCATTGTAAACATTCAGGCTATGTTCCTTAATATCTGTTCCTTTAATAAAATCCTGAAGGCACTCATTAATATCCTCGCTTGTTCTGAAATTATTTGGAGTATTAACATATACAATGTGGATCGTTGCATTGATCTTTTCGGCAAATCGTACTGCCTGGCTTAGCGTATGTTTATTTTCAAGATTACAGTCTGTGGCAAAAATAAAATTGTCAATCCTGAAAACCTCATGTTCATTCTTAATAACAAGCACAGGGATATAGGAATTTCGCACAACCTTTTCAGTATTGGAGCCAATAAACATTTCTTTAAATCCCGTCGCCCCATGTGATCCCATAATGATAATATCACAATTATATTTTTCACTTACCTCCATTATTCCCTCAAAAGCCTGGTGAAATTCAACCGTTTCATGAACTTTAATATCTTTTAAGTATGGTTGTTTTAAAATTTCAGAAAATCTTTTTTTAGCCAGTTTCATAAAATACAAGGCTTCAGGCAGGCTGTGGCTACCACCCCCTATTGCGCTTCCGGTACCTACCAGTTGTAATGGGAGTTCCAGCATATGGAGTAAATATATTTCCCCGCTAAATTTATTTGCCATTTGGGCGGCAACCTTTAAGGCATTTTCTGCCTGTTCAGAAAAATCTGTGGGCACCAGGATCTTTTTCATAGTAGATATTGTTTTATTAAGGCTCTCCTGATAGCTATCGGGAGCAATTCGTCGTTAAATATTTTTGCATCGAGATTCTGCTATGCTCATTTTTTTAAATGTTCTGTAATTAAGAGATTGTATTCAAGTAAAAGCTGATTTGCTTAGTATCAGGCGCGGTACCTGATCAACAGGATAATGAGTTCATTTTGATACTTTTATTAAAAATACAAATAAATTTTGATTTTAGACGCAGTATCGATTTTGGGAAAATTTTGTTATCTTTGCAGCGTTGAAATAAAAAAATTACAGCGAGGGGACGAAAAGTCCCCTCTTTTTATAAATTATATGTTGCAGGAGCGAGTAAAAAATCTGCTGGAGGAAGCCTTTCAGGAAAATGATTCTCTGTTTTTAATATCCCTTTCTATAAGCGATCAAAATCACATTAGTATAGTAATTGATGGGGATTACGGGGTTTCAGTAAATGATTGTATCACAGTAAGCCGCAAGGTTGAAAATAATTTAGACAGGGAAGAAGAAGACTTTTCGCTGGAGGTAGCTTCAGCCGGAGTATCAGAGCCTTTAAAATTTCCCAGGCAGTTCAAGAAAAATATCGGAAGAACCCTTGAAGTCCGAACAAATTCCAATAAATTTGAAGGAATTTTGGAAGCTGTAAATGAAGAAGGGATTGTTTTGAAATGGCAGGCCCGCGAACCCAAGCCGGTAGGTAAAGGAAAGATCACAGTAGATAAAGAAACCAATATAGCTTTTCATGAAATTGAAGTGGCTAAAGTTGTTATAACATTTTAATAGTAAACTGATATGGAAAATATCGCCTTAATTGAATCTTTTTCAGAATTTAAAGATGATAAATTAATAGATCGGGTAACCTTAATGGCGATCTTAGAGGATGTATTCAGGAGTGCCTTGAAGAAAAAATATGGGGAAGATGATAATTTTGATATTATTGTAAATCCTGACAAAGGGGATCTTGAGATCTGGAGAAACCGGGTGGTGGTTGCAGATGGAGAAGTTGAAGATCCAAACCAGGAAATATCACTTTCAGAAGCCAGAAAGATTGAACCCGATTTTGAAGTAGGGGAAGACGTTTCAGAAGAAGTAAAATTAATTGACCTTGGAAGAAGATCAATCCTGGCATTACGCCAGAATTTGATCGCCAAGATCCACGAGCATGATAATACCAATATCTATAAGCATTTCAAAGACCTTGAAGGAGAAATTTATACTGCAGAGGTTCACCATATACGTCACAGGGCAATAATATTGCTGGATGACGAGGGTAATGAGATCATTTTGCCTAAGGACAGGCAAATTCCTTCTGATTTCTTTAGAAAAGGAGAAAATGTAAGAGGAATTATTGAAAGCGTTGAGCTTAAAGGAAGCAAACCACAGATCATCATGTCTCGAACGGCTCCCATATTTCTTGAAAAGTTATTTGAGCAGGAGATACCGGAAGTATTTGACGGATTGATCACGGTTAAAAAGGTGGTGAGAATCCCTGGTGAAAAAGCAAAAGTAGCCGTAGATTCTTATGATGATCGTATAGATCCTGTTGGTGCCTGTGTGGGTATGAAGGGTTCAAGGATCCACAGTATCGTACGCGAGCTTGGAAACGAAAATATAGATGTGATCAATTACACAAGTAATGATCAATTATTCATATCCCGTGCTTTAAGCCCTGCAAAGATCACTTCCATTAAAATGGACGAAGAAAATAAGCGGGCTGAGGTTATGTTAAGGCCTGAAGAAGTTTCAAAAGCAATTGGACGTGGAGGTCACAACATAAGACTGGCAGGACAGCTTACCGGGTATGAAATAGATGTATTTAGAGACGGTGGAGAAGAAGATGTTGAATTGCGTGAATTTGCCGATGAAATTGAAGACTGGGTAATTGCAGAATTCGCGAAGATAGGCCTTGATACAGCCAAGAGCATTTTAGAACAGGATGTTGATGACCTTGTACGCCGTACAGATCTTGAAGAGGAAACTATTCGGGAGGTGATCCAGGTATTGAGAGATGAATTTGAAGAATAATATTTGTTTATTTATAAACACACAACAATAATTTTTAAAAGGTAATTTAGAGGGCAATTTATGGCTGAAGCAAAAACAATGCGATTAAACAAGGTACTACGTGAATTCAATATTTCACTAGATCGTGCTGTGGATTTTTTAAATTCTCAAGGTCACGAAATAGACGCGCGTCCTACCACCAAAATTTCTGAAGAGGTTTACCAGGTTCTTTTTGATCAATTCCAGACAGATAAGAGCAAGAAAATTGAATCCAAGGAAGTAGGTGAGGAGAAGCGTAAGGAAAAAGAAGAATTGCGTTTGGCACGTGAGAAGGAGATCGATGACAAGAGAAAGGCCGAGTTAAAGCAGCAGGAAGTTATAAGTGCCAGGACCAAACTTGATGGTCCCAAAAAAGTGGGCAAAATTGACCTGGACAAGAAGCCGGATGAGAAACCTCCGGTAGTTGAAAAGGAAGAAAAGCCCGAGGAGAAAGCTCCAGAACCTAAGATTGAAACCCCTAAGGCCGAGGTCCCAAAAGCAGAACCGGCTTTGGAAACACCAGAGGCCGAAACTCCCGCTCCTGCAGCTGAAACAAAGAAAGAAGAACCTCCTTCGGCCGAAATTAAGAAAGAAGAAACTCCAAAGGAACCGCCGGCACAACCGGCTGCTGAGACTACCGCCGAAACAGATGTAGAGAATAAGGAGGAGGATAGTACTTTAAAGACTAAATATACCAAGCTTAACGGACCTAATTTTACAGGAGAAAAAATAGATTTATCCCAGTTTAAAAAGCCTGTTAAGAAGAAAGAAGAAAAGAAAGCGGTTTCCGGAAATGGTAGCGCGGCAGATAAGGACAAAAATAAAAAACGCAGACGACGCATAAGCAAAGATGTGAAAGGGGCACCGGGAACTACTGCTCCCGGTGCTGCAACAGGTACTCCTTATAAAGGCAAACCTGGCACAGGAGGTAAAAAACCTGCCAGACCTGCAATATCTAAAGAGGAACCCAGCGAAGAAGAAGTACAAAAACAAATTCGCGAGACCCTTGAAAAACTCCAGGGTAAAGGAGGCAAAGGAAAAGGTGCCAAATATCGTAGGGATAAAAGAGACCAGCACCGTCAGAGATCTGAAGATGATCTTGCACAGCAGGAAACAGATAGTAAGATCCTTAAAGTGACAGAGTTTGTAACTGTAAGTGAGGTGGCTACAATGATGGATGTGCCTGTTACCAAAATTATATCTGCCTGTATGTCTCTGGGGATGATGGTAACCATGAACCAAAGGCTTGATGCAGAAACCTTGAGCATAGTTGCAGAGGAATTTGACTATGAAGTAGAATTTGTTTCCGCAGATATAGAAGAAGTATCTGAGGCTGACAAGGATGCCCCCGAAGATCTTGAACCACGCGCCCCTATTGTTACCGTGATGGGTCACGTTGACCACGGTAAGACCTCTTTATTGGATTATATAAGACAGGAAAATGTTATTGCCGGAGAAAGCGGCGGTATTACACAGCATATTGGCGCCTACGGGGTGGAACTTGAAGGTGGACAAAAAATAGCCTTCCTTGATACCCCTGGTCACGAAGCCTTTACAGCCATGAGGGCAAGAGGTGCTAAGGTAACAGATATTGCAATCATTGTGATCGCTGCAGATGATGATGTGATGCCTCAAACCAAAGAGGCGATTTCACATGCTCAGGCAGCAGGTGTTCCTATCATCTTTGCAATAAACAAGGCAGATCTTCCAACCGCAAACCCTGAAAAAATTAAAGAAAAACTTGCCCAGATGAATCTCCTTGTAGAGGATTGGGGAGGTAAGATACAATCTCATGACATTTCCGCAAAAACGGGTCAGGGAGTTAAAGAATTACTTGAAAAGGTTTTGCTGGAAGCAGAGATACTCGAGCTAAAAGCAAATCCAAATAAACCAGGTAAAGGTACTGTTGTGGAAGCTTTCCTTGATAAAGGAAGAGGTTATGTCTCTACTGTACTGGTACAGGAAGGATCCTTAAAAATTGGGGATTACGTACTTGCGGGTAAGAATAGCGGTAAGATAAAAGCTATGCAGGATGAACGTGGTAAAGATGTGAAGATAGCCGGTCCTTCATCCCCGGTATCTATTCTTGGTCTGGATGGTGCTCCACAGGCCGGTGATAACTTCAGGGTAATGCTCGATGAACGGGAAGCCAAAGATATTGCAGCCAGGCGTACGCAGTTACAACGCGAACAATCTGTAAGGACTCAGCGTCATATTACTCTGGATGAAATTGGAAGACGTATTGCGCTTGGTGATTTCAAAGAGATCAATATCATTCTTAAAGGTGACGTGGATGGTTCTGTGGAAGCATTGACAGACAGTTTCCAAAAGTTGTCTACAGAAGAGATCCAGGTGAATATCATACATAAAGGTGTAGGTCCAATTACAGAAAGCGATGTATTGCTGGCTTCAGCATCAGATGCGGTGATTATTGGATTTAATGTAAGACCTGCCGGAAATGCAAGACAACTTGCAGACAGGGAAGAGATAGATGTGAGGCTATATTCTATTATCTACGATGCAATCAATGATCTTAAGGATGCCATGGAAGGAATGCTGTCGCCGGTAATGAAAGAAGAGATCACCGGTACTGCAGAAATAAGAGAAACCTTTAAAATCTCAAAAATTGGAACCATTGCAGGTTGTATGGTGACTTCAGGTAAGATCTTCAGGAATAACGGAATCAGGCTCATACGTGATGGCGTGGTTATCTTTACAGGCGAACTGGCATCCTTAAAAAGATTTAAGGACGATGTTAAAGAAGTTTCCAAAGGATATGACTGTGGTATGCAGGTAAGAAATTACAATGATATTAAAGAAGGAGATGTGATTGAAGGATATCAGGAAGTAGCTGTGAAAAAGAAAATGAAATAGTATTTATAATAAAAAATCATATTCAAAAAAAAAGACTGCCGGCGGCAGTCTTTTTTGATTAAATTTTATCCGAAAAATTAACCTCTGCGTGGTTTTGGAATAAAAGCCGATGGGTAATCCTGTTTGATCTGAAGCAACGCCCTGTCTGCTTCCAGCCTGTTTCTGAAATTACCTAAAAATACCTTGTAATTTGGTGTTTCAAATATTATATCTGAAGGCAGATGACTGTATTTGGCTCTTGCCTGTCTTAAAACATCGCTCGCTGAGTTGTTATCCCCATTGAAGATCTGAATATTGTACCGCTCACCCAATCTGCCCTTTCGGGTCATATCAGATTTGGCTTCCAGTAATTGAGGAATTACCTCACTTTGCTGGATATTAATCTGGCCAGTTTGTGCAAATCCTGAAAACTGAAATGCTGCAAGGAAGATTCCTGTAAAAAAACAATTTCGAATGTTTAAAATACTCATTATAAAAGATTTTGTGTAAAAGTAAATACTATAACTTTAACCGTCGCTATTTTATTATTTAGAACAAATATAAATTGTAGGTTAACACTTATGGACTTTTTACAAATCGACTTTAAGTGTTACTTTTGTGGCTGAATTTTAGGTGCGCGAGCTGTTTGTTTTCTAATATCGTGCCAAAAAAAGACGCTAATTCAAATTACAATATGAAAAAGGTGAAATTCCGCCATTCAGCCGTGCGTATACTGGTCCTTAGTATTTCGTTATTCCTATCAATAAACACTCTCATTATAGCTCAGGAAGAAACTTCGCCAACAGACAGGCAGGTGGCAGATGTACAGGAAACTGTGCAAGGTCCATCTGAAGCTGGAGTTGAAAGTGAGGTAAGTGGAGATGCTGCGGCGGGAAGAGCATTGTTCAATGCCCTATGTGCTGCTTGTCATAAACTTGATGGCAACTCCATTGGACCACCCTTAAGAGATATTGCAGACAGGCGAAATTTACAGTGGCTTCAGGCCTGGATCAAGAACAGCCAGGCTCTTATTAATTCTGGTGACCCCCTGGCGGTGCAGATTTATAATGAATACAACCAGGTAGCGATGCCTCCCTTTCCGCAGTTGAGCAATGAAGATATTGACAATATATTAGCTTATACCAGCCAGCCCAGACAGGTTCCCACTGCGCAAACAACAGGAGGAGCTGTTGGAGACGGGACAGGTTCTGGTGGGGTGTCTACAGATATAGTTCTGGGGATCCTTGCCTTTGTATTGTTGATGTTACTGATAATTCTTTACCTGGTAAATAAAACCCTGCGCAGGTTTGCTGTGGCAAGCGGTGTGGAACTGCCGGTAAGCGCTCCCAGAGGGAAGCCAATCTGGAGATCTTTTATAGAAAATCAATTCCTTGTTCTTGTTTCAGCAGTAATTCTGTTATTGGTTGGAGGTTATATGATTTATGGATACCTCATGCAGGTTGGAGTAGATCAGGGGTATCAGCCTGTTCAGCCTATTCACTTCTCTCACAAGATACATGCTAGTGACAATGAGATAGACTGTAAGTTTTGTCACTCTTCAGCCAGAGTCTCAAAAACATCTGGGATACCTTCTCTTAATGTTTGTATGAACTGTCACAAATCAATAGGTGAAGTGGCAGAGGAAACAGCAACAGATGAATACAGTAAGGATTTTTATGACAAGGAAATTCAGAAATTATATAAAGCCGTCGGCTGGGATCCCGAGCAGCAGGCTTATACAGGTGAAACCGAACCTGTAAAATGGATCAGGATCCACAATCTTCCCGATTTCGCTTACTTTAACCATTCCCAGCACGTTGAGGTAGGTGGTATCGCCTGCCAGACCTGTCATGGTCCTGTTGAAGAAATGGAGATCATGTATCAGCATTCTCCTTTGACCATGGGATGGTGTATCAACTGTCACAGAGAAACCAATGTGATGGCACAGGGTAATGAATATTATGAAAAAGTTCATGCGGAGTTGTCAAAAAAATATGGTGTTGAAGAGCTCACCGTTGCCCAGATGGGCGGTAATGAGTGTATGAAATGCCACTATTAATTAATAAAGAAGTAATAAAATATATATATGTCATCAAACAAAAAATACTGGCAAAGTGTTGAAGAGCTTAAAGAAACCAGCTCTATTGTTGAGACGCTCCAAAAAAAGGAATTTGCTGAAGAAATACCTACAGACGAATTTCTTGGAGATAAAGATACCCTTTCAGGGTCCACCACATCCCGCCGGGACTTTTTAAAATATGTAGGATTCAGTACAGCTGCCGCCTCTCTGGCAGCTTGTGAAGGTCCTGTGATAAGATCCATTCCTTACGTAGTTCAGCCAGATCGTATTGTTCCCGGTGTGGCAAATTTCTATGCCACCACAATTGCAGATGGTTTTGATTTTTCGGGCGTATTGGTGAGGACCAGGGAAGGACGTCCTATCAAAATTGAGCAAAATATTCTTGCCAATACCGGGGCAAACGCCCGGGTACATGCATCGGTATTATCGTTATATGACAGTAAAAGGTTAAAAAGACCGGTAGCAAACGGGGAAATGGTAACCTGGGAAACTTTTGACACTGAAGTAAGACAGCAGTTAAATGCTGTAACTGGAGACATTGTATTTCTTACCCAGACCTTCGCAAGTCCCTCTACTACCAGACTTTTAAATGAGTTTTCACAGCAGTACCCCAATGTACGGCATGTGGTTTATGATACTGTATCTGAAGATGCAGCTCTAAATGCTTATCAGGCCAGTTTTGGCCAGAGAGCTTTGCCAAATTATGATTTTTCACAAGCTGAAACAATTGTCTCAGTAGGAGCAGATTTTCTTGGAGACTGGGCTGGTGGAGGTTATGATGCGGCCTATGCACGTGGGAGAGTGCCTCAAAATGGCAGAATGTCCCGTCATATTCAGTTTGAATCAAACTTTTCCCTAACAGGAGCCAATGCAGATAAACGTATTCCTGTGACGCTTTCCCAGCAACGTGCGGTGCTTAATGCACTTAACGGTGGAGGTACAGGGAATCTTCCTTCGGCAATAGCCGAGGCCGTAGAAAGTGCATTAGTTCAGCTAAGAAGATCTGGCAGCAGAGGTGTTGTTGTTTCAGGAATCCCTGATACACAAGCACAATCTCTTGTCCTGTCCATTAATCAATCATTGGGTAGCCAGGTTATGGATACAGAAAACCCGCGAATGATACGTCAGGGTAACAGTTCACAGGTGCAACAACTTATTCTGGATATGAATGCAGGTAGCGTAGATGCTATAATGATCGCCGGAGTTAATCCTGCCTATAGCATGCCTAACGCCAATGAATTTGTTGAAGGATTAAGAAATGTGGGGCTTTCTATCGCTTTTTCCATGAAGGAGGATGAGACAGCAAAGCTTTGTAATTATATAGCAGCAACTCCGCATTACCTGGAGAGCTGGGGTGATGTGCAACTCACCAGAAGAAATTTCTCTCTTATGCAACCTACTATCAGACCTTTGTTTGATACAAGGCAATTCCAGGATACCTTATTAAGGTGGATGGACAGGGAAGAAAATTATTATGATTATATCAGGGAAACCTGGGATGGTTCTTTAGGTAACGCATCCTGGAACGAAGCCCTTCATGATGGTGTTTTTGAAGCAGATGCACCTGGGGGATCACAGATAAACGCTACTACCGAGACCGGAAATATAACAGCTACCGCTCCTCTTGTATTGGAAGAGGGAGGTTTTGAACTTGAATTATATACTTCTGTAGGAATGGGAGATGGCCAGCAGGCCAATAACCCATGGCTGCAGGAATTTCCAGATCCGGTAACCCGTGTATCCTGGGATAACTACCTGAAAATTTCAAGGGCAGATGCAGAAGAACTTGGATTGACCAATGTGCATGCCTCCGATGGCGGACTTAATGGCAGCTATGTAAACTTAAGTGTTGGAGATCGTGTTCTTGAAAAAGTACCGGTTTACATTCAGCCCGGGCAAGCAAGGGGAACAGTATCCCTGGCTCTTGGATACGGAAAAAAAGAAGGTATACAGGAAGAAATGCAGGTAGGTGTTAATGCCTATACTTTATATCAGAATTTCAGGTCTCACCAGAATGTGCGAATTGAAAAGGTGGGTGGGACTCATGAGTTCGCCTGCGTTCAGCTTCACAGAACCCTTATGGGAAGGGGTGATATCATTAAAGAAACTACATTAGAAATATTCAATACTCAGGATGTCACGGTTTGGAACAGCGTTCCGAAGGTGAGCCTGAATCATATTGACACTCCGGTAACTTCTCCAGATGTTGATTTATGGGCAGGTTTTGACCGAAGTATTGGTCATCATTTTAAGATGTCTATTGATCTTAACGCCTGTACCGGTTGCGGTGCCTGTGTTATTGCTTGTCATTCAGAGAACAACGTTCCTGTGGTAGGTAAGAGAGAGGTGCGCAAATTCAGGGACATGCATTGGTTGAGAATAGACAGATATTTCTCTTCTGAAGATACCTTTGATGAGGATATCACCAAAAAAGTGAATATGTCTGGCCTTGGAGATTCTTTGAGTCAGTTTGGGGAATTGGAGAAAGCTGCAGATAACCCACAGGTTGTGTTCCAGCCTATGTTATGCCAGCATTGTAACCATGCACCCTGTGAAACAGTATGCCCGGTTACCGCAACCATGCATGGTCGCCAGGGTCAAAATCAAATGATCTATAACCGTTGTGTAGGTACAAGATATTGTGCAAACAACTGTCCTTATAAAGTACGAAGGTTTAACTGGTTCAGATATAATAAAAATGAAGAGTTTGATTATCATTTGAACAACGACCTTGGAAGAATGGTATTAAATCCTGATGTCACCGTGCGTTCAAGAGGAGTTATGGAAAAATGTTCTTTCTGTATGCAGAAAACCCAAAAGACCATTCTTGATGCAAAACGTGAAGGAAGAGCGATACAGGGAGATGAATTTGAAACTGCCTGCTCTGCAGCATGTGATAAAGGTGCTATTGTTTTTGGAGATGTGAATGATCCCACAAGTTCTATAGCCGGTATCGTTGATGGAGAAAGAAGTTACCATGTTCTTGAATATGTGGGAACAAAACCGAATGTGATGTATCAAACCAAGATCAGAAACACATCAGAAGCTTAATTATAATCAATTAAAGAATCAATTATAAGGATATGTCTCATTACGAAGCACCTATACGAAAGCCTCTTGTTACCGGCAATAAATCCTATCACGATGTTACCATCGATGTTGCTGCGCCGGTAGAGGGAAAGGCCAATAAATCCTGGTGGATTGTTTTTTCCATCGCTCTTATCGCTTTTCTTTGGGGTTTAGGTTGTATAATATATACTGTTTCAACAGGTATTGGAACATGGGGGTTAAATAAAACTGTAGGCTGGGCCTGGGATATAACAAACTTCGTGTGGTGGGTAGGTATTGGTCACGCGGGTACACTTATTTCTGCGGTATTACTGCTTTTCCGTCAAAAATGGAGAATGGCCATCAACAGGTCTGCAGAGGCGATGACTATTTTCTCTGTAATGCAGGCCGGTCTTTTCCCAATTATACACATGGGCCGTCCCTGGTTGGCGTATTGGGTACTTCCCGTACCAAACCAGTTTGGATCTCTCTGGGTGAATTTTAACTCTCCCCTTCTTTGGGACGTATTTGCGATCTCTACTTATCTTTCTGTTTCTCTTGTTTTCTGGTGGACGGGTTTATTGCCTGATTTTGCGATGATAAGGGACAGGGCGGTTAAACCTTTCCAGAAGAAAATTTACGGTATTCTGAGTTTTGGATGGAGCGGAAGGGCTAAGGATTGGCAAAGATTTGAGGAAGTTTCACTTGTTCTTGCAGGTTTAGCCACACCTCTTGTACTTTCTGTACATACCATTGTATCCTTTGACTTTGCTACTTCGGTGATCCCGGGATGGCACACCACCATTTTCCCTCCGTACTTTGTTGCAGGAGCGGTATTTTCGGGATTTGCAATGGTAAACACACTTTTGATCATTATGAGAAAAGTGTCCAATCTGGAAGATTATATTACTATCCAGCATATTGAATTGATGAACATAGTAATTATGATCACCGGTTCCATTGTAGGTGTTGCATATATTACTGAACTTTTCGTTGCCTGGTATTCAGGTGTGGAATATGAGCAATACGCATTCCTTAACAGGGCAACCGGACCATACTGGTGGGCATACTGGTCAATGATGATCTGTAACGTGTTCTCCCCGCAGTTCATGTGGTTCAAGAGGCTTCGTACAAGTATTATGTTCTCTTTCTTTATATCTATTGTCGTAAACATAGGTATGTGGTTTGAAAGATTTGTGATCATCGTGACTTCACTTCACCGGGATTACCTTCCATCCTCATGGACCATGTTCTCACCGACCTTCGTAGATATTGGGATTTTTATTGGAACCATTGGATTCTTCTTTGTTCTTTTCTTATTGTATGCAAGAACCTTCCCGGTAATTGCTCAAGCAGAAGTGAAGACCATTTTAAAATCCTCTGGAGAAAAATATAAAAAATTAAGGGCAGAGCATGGTGATCATGTAGATCATTATTCCCCTCTGGTGAGAGAACCTGTTGCCAATACTGAGGACGGACTTGTTGATAAAGATGATCCTTCATCAGAATCGGGGCATGAGCCAACGGTAAATGCCGATACATTTGTTGATCTGGAAGTGAACAAGGACAGAATAGACGAGATGTTGTCCAGAATAGGAACTTATGATCCTGCAGTGCAGTCTGCAGATGATCTTCAGAAAATTGAAAGCATAGGACCTTTACTGGAACAAAAACTTCACCAGGTTGGAATTTATACCTATGATCAAATAAGTAATTTATCTGAGACCGATTTTGAACTGCTTGATACGCTTATTGAAGAGTTTAAATTTGAAGGAAGATATAAAGAATGGACAACAAGGGCTACCCAACTAAAAAATAAAAAATAATGGCTTCAAAAGTTATACACGCGTTATATACAGATGACGACTTGTTGCTACAGGCGGTTAAACAGGTACGACAGGCCCGTTATCACATAGGTGAGATTTATACTCCCTTTCCGGTTCATGGCCTGGACAAAGCTATGGGTCTTGAACCCACGCGCATGGCTATAACCTCCTTTATGTATGGTCTTGTAGGTTTTATAGTATCTGTTGTAATGATGAATTACATTATGATCGAGGACTGGCCTATGGATATTGGTGGAAAACCCAGTTTCTCTTATATTCAGAATATGCCCTCCTTTGTACCTATTATGTTTGAATTAACGGTATTTTTTGCAGCCCATTTAATGGTGATCACTTTTTACCTCAGAAGTAAATTATGGCCTTTCAAAACAGCCGAAAATCCTGATGTAAGAACTACAGATGATCATTTTTTAATGGAAATTGATGTTGCAAATCACAATACCCGGGACCTTACAGATTTTCTGTACAATACAGGTGCATCTGAGATTAAATTAATAGATAACAAATAAACCCGATGAAAAGTTTATTTAATAAATATATACTGATCCTGCTGGCTTTTACCACAGTATCATGTTTCAATAAATCTGAAAGGAACTACCAGTATTTTCCAGATATGTATGAACCCATACCTTATGAACCATATGGTGAGTATGATATTTTTCCGCAAGGCCAGTCTGCAAGACTACCTGCAGAAGGTTCTATTTCAAGGGGATGGATGCCCTATGAATACGATAATGATCCACAGGGATTCCAGGCAGCAAAAACCGAGTTAACCAATCCTGTTCCCTTTACTGAACGCAATCTTGCAGCAGGACGACAGCTTTATACCATTTACTGCGCAATGTGTCATGGGGATGCCGGGGATGGCCAGGGAATACTTGTACAACGGGAAAAAATTCTGGGTATTCCCCGCTATGATGATCAGGGAAGGGATATTACTGAAGGCAGTGTTTATCATGTAATGTATTATGGTCTTAACCAAATGGGTTCCTATGCTTCTCAAACCAATAGTCATGAAAGATGGTTAATTACCAATTACGTGATGAAGCTTAAAAATGATCTTGAGGGCGGACCGGACATACCATTTGATGTAGAAGATACCCAGATGGAAAACCTGATACCTGCGGTAAATGAAGAGGCAGATCAGCTATCCACAGGAGAACAAAAGCAGGGTAATGGCAACCAGGAAAACCAAAACGAAGAATAACAGCATTTAGATATATTTAAATATGTACACGCTATCCAGTAAATTAAGATTATTTTCTATCATTCTAATGGCTGTAGGTCTTATTGGAGTTGCCATAGGTTTTATACTGGCTCCCGCTACTATAGAAGAGGTGAAGGAAATGGAAGCTTCTCATGGTGCACATGAAAGCACCGCCGCTACACCCGGTCATACTTTGGAGGCCAATGAAGATGATGCTTATGGGTTGGAATATGTTCCTTCAGAGCATGAGGTGCCTGTAGAAGGTGCAGATAGGCAAATGATAGGAGCTGAGGAAGATCACCATGGAGATGAACATTATGAACATGTTTTACACCAACTTCAGAATAAACCATGGGCAGCCTTATATGTGGCTGCGTTCTTCTTTTTCATGATCCCATTGGGAGCACTGGTTTTCTATGCCATTCAATATGCGGCCCAGGCCGGCTGGTCCCCTGTTTTATTCAGGGTGATGGAAAGCATTACCGCTTACCTTTTACCGGGGGGGGTGATTATATTTGTTCTCCTGGTATTATCCAGCCTGCATCTTAACCACTTGTTTATTTGGATGGATCCTGAAGTTGTAGAAAATGATGCTATTATCAGAAATAAATCCGGCTATCTTAATGTTCCTTTTTTCCTGTTACGCGCAGTTTTCTATATAGGTGGATGGGTGCTTTTCAGACATTTCCTTGTAAGGAATTCTGTCAGACTTGATGATGCTGAAGAAGGCGATCTGTATTATTTTAAAAAGAATTTTAAACTTGCGGCAGGGTTCCTGGTTTTCTTTATAGTTACAGAATCCATGATGTCATGGGACTGGATCATGAGTCTGGATCCACACTGGTTTAGTACACTGTTTGGATGGTATGTGTTTGCAAGTATGTTTGTATCAGGTATTACGATGATTGCAATGGTAACTATTTACCTTAAATCCAGAGGATACCTTGATTTTGTAAATAACAGCCATATACATGATCTGGCTAAGTTCATGTTTGGGATAAGTATTTTCTGGACTTATCTCTGGTTCTCTCAATTCATGTTAATCTGGTATTCAAATATTCCTGAAGAAGTTACCTATTTTGTTTCACGTATTGAAGATTATGGGATCCTGTTCTTTGGAATGGTTGTCCTTAATTTCCTTTTCCCTGTATTGTTATTGATGAACAGTGATTTCAAACGTGTGAACTGGTTTGTTGTTATGACGGGTATCATTATCCTTCTGGGTCATTATATAGACATATATGTCATGATTATGCCGGCCACGGTTGGTGCCTCATGGTTTATAGGATTACCTGAAATAAGTGCATTACTTTTCTTTGCGGGATTGTTTATTTTTGTAGTATTCAGTTCCCTTACCAAAGCACCCCTCCTGGTAAAAAGAAATCCGTTCCTGAAGGAGAGTGAACATTTTCATTATTAAGATTGTTTAAAGAAGAAGATATAAAATGACAGTATTTTTAATCATTATAGTAGTAGCTCTTTTTGGGATCACTGTATGGCAGTTGACCAGGATATTTCAGTTATCCCGGGATACCAGTTTAAGAGATTCCACCCAGGTTGTCAATGACGAGGATAACAGGATGCAGGGGAATCTTATGCTTGCTTTTGGAATTGGTTTTTATCTTTTCATGTTATATTGTTTCTGGTTCTTTGGGGACCGTGCTCTTCCGGCCGCTTCATCAGAACATGGTTTGGAATACGACACCCTTTTGTGGATTTCCCTTGCGGTGATCATGTTTGTTCAGGTTATAACTCAGGGGTTACTTCACTGGTTTTCCTTTAAATATAAAGGGAGAAAAGGTCAAAAAGCCCTCTTTTTTGCAGATAATGATAAACTTGAATTTATCTGGACCATTATCCCGGTAATCGTTCTTGCAGGTCTTATCATTTATGGACTTTTTACATGGTCCAGTATTATGAATATTGATGAAGAAGAAGGCAACCCTCTTGTGATTGAGATCTATGCGAAGCAATTCTCATGGGAAGCAAGGTATGCCGGTGCAGACAACACATTGGGCAAAGCCAATGTAAGATTTATTGAAGGTATAAATACCGTGGGAATAGATGTAAGTGATCCTTATGCGATGGATGATATAGTAACGGCAGAATTGAGACTTCCTGTTAATCGCCCTGTGATTTTCAAGTTTAGGTCGCAGGATGTCCTTCACTCTGCTTATTTCCCGCATTTCCGTGCCCAGATGAATGTGGTGCCGGGTATGATCACTCAGTTTGCCTTTACACCTACTGTAACAACACAAGAGATCAGGGAAACCGAGTATATGTCAGATAAGATAGCCAGGATCAAGGCGATTAGAAAGGCCAGAAGTGATGCTGGGGAACTTGATATGGCAGATTATGAAGAGTTTGACTATTACCTGTTATGTAACAAGATATGTGGAACGGCACATTATAATATGCAAATGAAGATAGTTGTTGAAACCGAAGAGGATTTCAATGCCTGGCTGGCTCAACAAAGGGAATTTGGCGATGCTTTACAAGCCTTTGAGGAACAACAACGCCAGCAGCAGCCACAACAACAAGGTACTCAGCCGCAGTCAACTCCTTCTCAAAACGAGACCGGAACAGATCAGGATGTTGCCCAGCTTCAAAATTAAATAAAAGATAAAGTTATAAAAATATGTCAGCAGTAGGACACACACCCATAGATCACTCACACGATGACCACGCTCATGATGATCATGGGCACCACCACAAGGAAACTTTTATAACTAAATATATATTTAGTACAGATCATAAGATGATTGCCAAGCAATATCTTATTACCGGTTTATTGATGGGTGTCGTTGGTATAGCAATGTCTGTTCTTTTCAGGATGCAGCTTGCATGGCCGGGAGAACCTTTCTGGATCTTTGAGGTCCTTCTTGGAAAATGGGCGCCGGGCGGAGTAATGTCTCAGGAGGTTTATCTGGCTCTTGTTACTATTCACGGTACTATAATGGTATTCTTTGTATTAACAGCGGGATTGAGCGGTACCTTTAGTAACCTGCTTATTCCCCTTCAGATTGGGGCGAGGGACATGGCATCCGGTTTTTTAAATATGATTTCTTACTGGTTGTTCTTCCTTTCAAGTATCATTATGTTAAGTTCCTTATTCGTGGAAGCGGGGCCAGCCTCTGCAGGATGGACTATATATCCTCCTTTGAGCGCTCTGCCTGAAGCCATAGGGGGTTCAGGAATGGGAATGACGTTATGGCTGGTTTCCATGGCTATATTCATCGCATCTTCTCTGATGGGATCACTTAACTATATTGTCACTACCATAAATCTCAGAACACAGGGTATGTCGATGACAAGGCTGCCATTAACGATCTGGACATTCTTTGTTACGGCTATAATCGGGGTTGTATCTTTCCCTGTATTGCTTTCTGCAGCTTTGATGCTTATTATGGACAGGAGTTTTGGTACCTCGTTCTTCTTAAGTGATATCTATTTGAAAGGTGAAGTTCTTGCACATCAGGGTGGATCTCCGGTTCTTTTTGAACATCTTTTCTGGTTCCTGGGTCACCCAGAGGTTTACATTGTTATTCTTCCTGCAATGGGTATAGTTTCTGAGGTTCTGGCTACAAATGCACGTAAACCTATTTTTGGATACAGGGCGATGGTTGCATCTATCCTGGCAATTGCATTTCTGTCAACAATTGTTTGGGGTCACCATATGTTCGTTTCAGGTATGAACCCATTCCTTGGATCTGTATTTACCTTTACTACCTTATTGATCGCTATTCCTTCCGCAGTAAAGGCCTTTAACTGGATCACGACCTTATGGAAAGGAAATTTACAAATGAACCCGGCGATGCTGTTTGCAATAGCGTTTGTATCCTCTTTTATTACCGGAGGATTAACAGGTATCATTTTAGGAGACAGTACCCTTGATATCAATGTTCACGATACGTATTTTGTTATAGCTCACTTTCACCTGGTGATGGGTATTTCTGCACTTTATGGGTTACTTGCTGGTGTTTACCACTGGTTCCCAAAAATGTTTGGAAGAATGATGAACAAAAATTTAGGTTTTATCCACTTCTGGATTACAACCATTGGAGCTTACGGTATTTTCTTCCCTATGCACTTTGTGGGTATGGCAGGATTACCAAGAAGATATTACACCAATTCAGCTTTTCCATATTTTGATGATCTGCAGGATGTGCAAACGCTCATGACGGTATTTGCAATAATTACTGCTGCCGTTCAATTGGTATTCCTTTATAACTTTTTTGTATCGATCTTCTACGGTAAGAGAGCAACTCAAAACCCATGGAATTCCAATACCCTTGAATGGACTACCCCTGTAGAACATCTTCATGGAAACTGGCCGGGAGCGATCCCTCACGTTTATCGCTGGTCATATGATTACAGCAAAACAAATGAAGATGGAGAATATGTGATACCGGGGCAGGATTTTGTTCCTCAAAATATACCTCTTCAGGAAGGAGAAGAAGAATTAAATCATTAGCGTAACCTCCGTTAAATAACTAAAGCCTTTTCTTCCGTTAACATCGGAATGAAGAGGCTTTTTTCTTTTATATTTGTAGGTAAGCCGGGACCCTGCTTTATACTAAAATCACAATTATGATGAATGAAAATCTGGATGCAACCGGAGAAAAATTTTCTTCAGAGGACCTTGATATTGAAAGAGCTCTGCGTCCCCTGTCTTTTGAAGATTTTGCCGGGCAGGATCAGGTGCTTGATAATCTTAAGGTATTTGTTAAGGCGGCGAATTTACGCGGCGAGGCCCTGGATCATACCCTTTTCCATGGCCCTCCCGGGCTTGGTAAAACAACCCTTGCACATATACTGGCAAATGAACTTCAGGTAGGAATTAAAGTGACTTCAGGCCCTGTGATAGACAAACCGGGTGACCTGGCAGGTTTGCTTACAAATCTGGATGAAAGGGATGTGCTGTTTATAGATGAGATACACAGGTTAAGTCCCATAGTCGAAGAATATCTTTATTCTGCCATGGAGGATTATAAGATCGATATCATGATAGAAAGCGGTCCTAATGCCCGTACCGTCCAGATCAATCTAAATCCTTTTACTCTTATTGGTGCAACTACCCGATCTGGTTTGCTTACAGCTCCAATGCGGGCAAGATTTGGGATCTCAAGCCGACTGCAATATTATACCACAGGGCTTCTCTCAACCATAATTGAGCGAAGTGCAGAAATATTGAATGTGCCCATTACCCAGGATGCTGCCATAGAGATTGCAGGAAGGAGCCGTGGTACTCCCCGAATTGCCAATGCGCTTTTGAGAAGAGTTCGCGATTTTGCCCAAATAAAAGGCAACGGGAAGATCGACATGGAGATCGCCAGGTACAGTCTTAAAGCATTAAATGTAGATGCTCACGGGTTGGATGAAATGGACAATAAGATCCTTACCACCATAATTGATAAGTTTAAAGGTGGCCCCGTTGGTCTTTCAACGCTTGCAACTGCAGTAAGCGAAAACGCCGAAACAATTGAAGAAGTTTATGAACCCTTCCTTATCCAACAGGGATTTATTTACAGGACTCCGCGAGGGAGAGAAGTAACCGAACTTGCCTACAAACATCTTGGCAGAATTAAAGGAAATATCCAGGGAGGATTATTTTAACTTTCTGTCTTTGATCAATTTCCGGGGGTATATTTTGAATAATGATCCAAAAATATGAAGAAGATACATATTCCCACTGTTCCATTACTAAAGTTTTACGCAAATGCCCTGCGCATCTTAAAGAATCCGCTTTCTTTCCACCGGGAAAATTTTGAGAAACTGGGTGATACCTTCCGCTTAAAAATTGGAACGGGGGATCCTGTGGTGTTTTCCAGGGATCCTGGGTTTGCACAATATGTACTTCAGAAAAATAATAAGAACTATACTAAAACTACCATACAAACCCGTGATGTGGCAAAGTACCTTGGGAAGGGTTTACTAACTTCTGAAGGGGAGCACTGGAAAAAGCAACGTCGTCTTATACAACCTGCCTTTCATAAAAAACAACTTATACAGATCCTTGACAGTATCAATGCCGCAATCAAAACCGAGATATGCAAAATTGAGGTAGATAAACCAGTGGACATATTTCCGGTTTTTAATGATCTTGCCTTTCAAACGGTAGTGAAATCATTATTTAGTAGTGCGGTTGGAGAAAAGGAGATCAAGAGGTTGCAATATATTACTGAAGCTGCTCAAAAGATGCTGGTCAAAGAATTACGCCAACCTTATCTAAGCGGTTGGTTCCTTCGTAAAAGAAATATAAAGAAACATATAGAACTTACAGAAGAGGCCCGGCTTATGTTACGAGAAATCGTGGCAAAAAGGAAATTGAGCGAAAAAAGGGAAAATGATTTATTGGATATGTTACTTGATGCAAGATATGAAGATGGTACTGCGATGGAAGAGGAACAACTAATTGATGAGATCCTGATCCTCTTTACTGCAGGGCATGAGACCACTTCCAATTCGCTCACATTTACAGCCCAGTTGCTTGCCCGCCACCCCGGGAGCCAGGCAAAGATCCTTGCGGAAATTACCGAAGCCAGAAAGGAAACCACCGGTCTTTTTGAATTTATCCAGAAGTGTGATTATACCAAACAAGTAGTCGAAGAATCTATGCGATTGTACCCACCGGCTTATTTTATTGACAGGGTAAATATCGAAGAGGATGAATATGATGGTAAGATGATTCCCAAAGGAACCAGTCTTCTGTTTTCCATGTATGAGATTCACAGGCACAGGGATTTCTGGGAGGATCCCGGGAGCTTTAAACCAGAAAGATTTGAAGACCCTAAATCTTCTTCATCTTCGTATTATCCCTTCGGCGCCGGACCTCGCATGTGCATTGGCAATAATTTTGCTATGTATGAGATGATACTTGCAGTTTCTGAACTGGTAGATCGTTATAAATTATCTTCAAATGGGGATGAGATAAAAATTAAACCTTTAATTACCTTAAAACCTAAAAATTCTGTCTTGAAATTTGAAAGGAGAATATAATACTTTCCAGCCCCAGCTCTTTTAATTGGTTAATAAAATTCTTGCCGGAGGCTTAAATTGATCCAGTATTTTGCCTTTATCTTCACTATCGGTTGTGTTCCTTGAGCTGAGACACCTCATATGTCGGTAAAATTCTTTATTCGGTACAAGTTTGTCAAAGGGCTTTTAATATCCTTAAATGTTTTATTGATCTGTAAATCAATATTATGTATCTTTAATTTTCAATTATTTGAATTATGCCTATTTATATGGATTACCATATTTTTCCTGGAATTACCGTAGAGGAGGTTAAGGCTGCCCATATGACGGACAAGGCGACTCAGGATAGATACGGCGTGAAATATCATCAATTTTGGGTCAACAAGGAGACTGGATCTATTTTCTGCCTGATAGAAGGCCCAAATCCGGAAGCATGCATAAAAGTTCATGAAGAAGCCCATGGTAATGTAGCATGTAATATAATAGAGGTAGAGCCGGGTTTGCTCAAAATGTTCATGGGACCAAATCCACCGGTCAAACAGGGAATTGTTTATGGCCAGGATGGGAAAATAGACCCAGGGTTTAGGTTTATTATGGTATTGGATATAGTTGTCAATACGTCATTATCCAATCATTCCAGTATAGATAAATTTATTTTACCCAAAAAACCGAGGGAAGAGGCAATCAAAACAATTAAGAAATTCCAGGGAGATTTAGTGGAAAATTTGTCAGATGATAGTATAATCGCTGTATTTATAAACGCTGATCAATCCTTTAAATGTGCACTTAATATCCAGGAGCTTTTTGCTAAAAGGCTTGATGAAGAAGAATGGAATATTAATTTTAAAATTGGTCTTGCTGAAGGTCAGCCGGTGACAATGGCTGATGGATTTTTTAAGGAATCTATACAATGTGCCAAGCGTTTGAGCTTAATTGCTAAAGACAGTCAAATTATCCTATCTCATTGTTTTAAAAAAATAAGTTCCTTCCAAACTCAAAAATTGGATCCCAATAGAGTTAGAGTCTTAGAAGAAAAACACAGGGATTTTATCGGGAATTTTTGCGATTATGCGGAATCTAACCTGGCATCTCAAAAATTATCGGTAAATACCTTAAGCCAGCATGTAGGTCTCAGCAGGCCACAGCTTTATAGAAAAATTAAATCTATAACAGGTCGTTCTCCCATTAAGTTCATTAGCGATCTAAAATTAATTACAGCCCTCAATCTTATAAGAGATAACAAACTTAATGTTTCGCAGGTGGCATATAAGGTGGGTTACGATGATCCATCCTACTTTTCAAAATGCTTCACTCAAAAATTTGGCATTTCCCCTTCCAAAGTAGTTTAGCTTTATACATAGAATTAATTCCGGTCTAAATGAATCAATATTCATTGATTTTGAGTCATTTATACGGTATAGGAATGCAATGCTCTCGGTAAATTAGTAAATATATTATTTGTTATAAACTAATACCTGAGTCATGAGAGAAGATGTCCCTCAATTACAACCTTCTATAAAGGGCACAATTATTCTACCGGAGGATAAGAACTACGATGAAGCCAGGTCTATCTATAATGCTATGATAGACAAAAAACCTTCCATTATTGTAAAATGTAAAGATGTCGAAGATGTTATCGATACGGTAAAATTTGCCAGAAAAAACGACTTGGAAGTTTCCATCCGAAGTGGCGGTCATAATGGAGCGGGTCTGGCTCTGGTAGAAAAAGGGCTGGTAATTGACCTTTCAGAAATGAAAGATATTAAAGTTGATCCTCAAACCAATACGGCCGTAACAGGATCTGGTAACACTTTAAAAGATATTGATGGTGAAACCCACAAATTTGGTCTTGCTCTTCCCAGTGGAATAATAGGAACTACAGGAATTGGCGGAATTACCCTGGGTGGGGGTATTGGTTATTTAAGTAGAAAAGGCGGGTTGACCATTGACAATTTGTTGGAATGTAAAGTTGTTCTTGCCACTGGGGAATTGGTGACCGCTAATTCAGAAACCAATGCAGACCTTTTTTGGGCACTTCGCGGTGGTGGGGGAAATTTTGGAGTAGTGGTTTCCTTTAAATTTAAGCTTCTCGAAATTAAAAATGTATATGCCGGGCCTATGTTTTGGCCACTTGAAAAAGCGAGGGAGGCAATGGAATTTTATGATCAATTCACTAAAAATGCATCACGGGATTTATATGGCTTTTTCGCTTTTCTTGTAGTTCCTCCGGCAGAACCATTTCCTGAAGAATTATGGAATAAGAATGTTTGCGGAGTAGTTTGGAACTACACCGGTCCATTGGAAAAAGCTGAAGAAATTTTTGAACCTATACGCAATTTTGGGCCCCCCATTCTGGATTTTGTGTCTGAAATTCCTATGCCGGCTTTAAATACCATGTTTGATGCTTTATATCCGCCTGGAATGCAGTGGTATTGGAGAGCACATTATATAAAAGAACTAACTCCTGAGGCTATTGAGGTTAATATCAGGCATGGCTCTAAAATTCCCACTATGCATTCTACAACCCATTTATATCCAATTGACGGAGCAGTACATGATGTGAATAATGAAGAAACAGCATGGGCTAACAGGGATGCCCGTTGGGCACAGGTGATTGTTGGAGTAGACCCCGAACCCGCAAAAGCTAATGAAGTTACTGAATGGTGTAAAAATTATTTTGATGATCTAAAACCACATGCAACGGGAGGTGCTTATGTCAATTTCATGATGGATGAAGGCCAATCAAGAATAAAGGAATCTTACAAAGGAAACTATGACAGGCTCACTAAAGTTAAAGCAAAATATGATCCCGGTAATTTTTTCCATATAAATCAAAACATAAAACCTGGTTAAGCTTCTCTCTCTGGCATATCAATTTTTTAATCAATTCTTAATATCGGGCAAGCCCCAGAAGCTTTTAAAAAGATATGATTTTCGGTTTCGGGAGAATATTTAAATCTCGATGATCGTGTCAAAAATAAACTCATTATTATGAAAAATATAGCTATTACCATAGTGTTTTCTTTACTGGCATTTGTATCCACCTATGCACAGGTGGGGGATGAACTAAATAAGGAATATCCTGAAGCCCAAAAAGAAGTGAAGCAAGTTCTGAATGAGATCGAGCAAAGCATAAGGAATAATGAAATTGATAAATTAATTTCGATGCACGCCTATGGTCCAAAGTTCACTGAATTTAAACCGGGAGAAATGAGAACAGGGTCAAAGGAAAATGAGGAATTTGAAAGAGGTTTTCTGGGGTCTATTACCGAAATAGAAAAATGGAATTGGAATGATCTAAAAATCAATGTTTTTGGCGGAGACGTGGCCGCAGTAACTTTCCATTCTGATTTTAAATTTAAGACGGGTAAGGATCCACATCATTTTCAAACCCAGGGAATGTTATTGCTTATAAAGACCAGTGAAGGCTGGAAAATTACTCACGAACATCTTGCCCCGCTCACTGTAGCGAAAGCCCAGCCGAAAACTCCTGAAATAACTCATATTTCAAAATCAGATTTTCCTAAAGGAAACATGGTAAACCTGGTTAAGGGATGGGGGGGAATGGCAGTAGCAATTAACGAACCGCCCGCAGGAACCGATTTTGCACCGCTTTTAGAAGGCCAGAAAGATGATTTGTGCCAGGTGCCACATTGGGGATATTTGGAAAAGGGAAAGCTACAGGTTGAATATAAGGACCGTCCTACTGAAATGATTTCGGCCGGAGAAGTTTTTTATATGCCTCCGGGTCATACGGCAAGGGTTATTGAAGATGCCAGGATTATTGAATTTAGTCCGGAAGAAGAAATGATGGCATTAATGGCAGATATTGAAAATAATATGAAGAAATCTGAAGATTGATTTTAGTTTGCTAATAATTCACTTAGTATCTCTAAGGTTCTAAGTGAATTTACTGGAGGTGATGTTACCGATCCCGGCTACTTTGAGGAAGATGCCGATGAGGTTAGACAGTGTAATAATATTGAATTCGCAATATTTCTTACAGTTCAGTAAAATGAAATTCAAAATCCTCTGGATGAAATGAGGATTCATGGGGGTTTGGAATGCAGCTCAAAGAAATACTTTCAGCTAAATTATTGGATATAATTTATAAGTTAAAAATAACATATCTGCCCTACTGGATAATATAGACAGGAAAAGTTAACCGAAGTTAGAATATTAATTAATTAAAAACCAAAAAAATGAAAAAACCAGTAAAATTATTTAGCCTTATTTTTCTTGTTATGTTTGTATCATGTCAGGATGATTTATTTGATGGCGGCCAGATTTCTGAATTTAATCTGATGCACAAAAGCGCTCCGCACAAGACTACTGTAGCTGTGGTCAATCCTATTCTCGATGAAGTTGTAGGGTCAGCCACTTTGCATCGTACAGAGCAAGGTATTACCTTCAACTATAAGTCGAATGCCCTCACGCCAGGTTATGCCTATACTGTTTGGATAGTGGTATGGAATAGGCCACTGGAATGTGGAATACCGAATGCATGTATGGAACCCGATTTTGGAATTGCACAATTTGTAGAGGTTGAAGTAATGAGTGGTGGTGGTCATGTAGTTGGTAATAGTGGAAAAGGAAATTTTGGAGGGCATTTAAACGCCGGAGATGTTTCAGGATCAATAAATGAGCTGTTTGGTTTGCCTCCCGCTGGTGGACTTCAGGAAGGTAATGTATTTAATGCTGAAATTCATTTGGTATTGAGGAGTCACGGCCCCGCAATTCCGGGAGAGGTTCATGAACAGATAAGCACTTATGCAGGAGGTTGTGATGCACCTTTCGCTATTCCTCCTTTCACCGCGATTCCAGATGAGCCAGGCGAATGTGGAGATATTGAATTTGCGATATTCTCTCCTTTTAATTAATAGATTAAAGTTCACAAAACGATTTATGTGGTAAGGCAGGACCAATTCCACACGAACCAGAGAATGGTAAGGTGGTGGCATTTGGCCTTCACATTGGACTTGAAAAGAGTATAAAATTTCTAAATGCGTAACACTAAGAAAAGAGTATATGAAAAACTTTAAATTCATTCCGATACTACTCCTTTTAGTTGGTTTTGTGGACTGTAAAGCCCAAAACATTGCTGTTAAAGCGCAAACTGAGACCGTAGCATTCGACCCACTCCAGTCGGTGGATATCCGGGGAGAGAAGCTGCACTATATAGAGCGTGGCGAAGGCGAACCCCTGATTTTTATACATGGTTCCATCAGTGATTATCGCGTATGGATTCCACGAATGGAGCCTTATTCGGAAGATTATCATGTGGTGGCCTATAGTCGCCGCTATGCCTGGCCTAACAAACAGGAGTTCGATGAGAAAGTTGATTATTCCATACGCATCCATGCCGAAGACTTGTATGAATTGATAACAGATCTTGGTCTGAAAAAGGTCAATATCGTAGCTCATTCTTATGGGGCTTTTACGGCTCTGGCAATGGCAATGGACCATCCTGAAGTCGTGAAGTCGCTGGTTCTAGGGGAACCTCCGGCAGCCTCACTAGCCAAAAATACCGAAAAGGGCCGGGCTAGTTGGAAGGCATTTTTGGAGGATGATCTCAGGCCGGCGAAACAAGATTTTCGAGCAGATAAGAATGAAGATGCTTTGGAGCATTTTTTGAAAGGAGTTTTGGGAGATGAAATTCAATTGAGCCAGGTACCCCCGGAGGTAAAACAAGCTTGGATGGACAATCTACTGGAAATTTGGGGAGCTTCCATGAGCGAAGATTTTTCGGTATTGGATCCGCTAGCTATTCAATCTCTGGAAATTCCTGTCTTGTTACTTGTCGGGGACATCTCGCCCACATACCTAATTGAGATTTCTAATGAATTACACCGATTGTTGCCCCAAAGTGAAATGGTTCGTTTTAAAAATATGAACCACGGACTCTATTTTGAACAACCTGAAGCCGTGGATCAAGCAATAATGGAATTTTTGGGACGCAATTAATTTCTGTACCTGGGAAAATTGGGATAATCACCAATTAGTCTGGTAAATAAAGACATAGCGGATTATCTTATGGCGAAACAACTTTTTCGCCAGATATTAAATACTATCAAAGCTAATTGGTTAATGGTGTTAGGAGAAAATGACGTTTTCATTCCATTAAAATAGGGTATGGAAATGCATGAAAACATACCCAACAGCCGACTTTGGATTGTTTCTAACGGATGTCATCTACCGCATTTAGAGCCAGAAATTCAGCCTGAGTTTTTAAGAGTCTCGCCTGAGTTCCTAACGGGAAGGGGTCGTAAGATTTATTAATTACAATGGCTCGAACAAGTGTTTAGTGTATAGCAATTCCGAAGGGGTAGCTATGCTTATACACATATTGAAATGGAAAACATATAATTTGGACAGCAGTGAGAATAGATAATAAGGTAATTGATTAGGACCAACATTAAATAAGTTTATTGTAAAAAAAAGGAAATAATCATCAACTAATAACTGTGATTTAAGTGCAGGCTTAATTCTATATTTTTTATCCAGTAAGGAGGATTCATTTATCTATCTGATTTTCCTATAAAATATTTAAATTTGTTGGGTGAGCAGGAAAACCCAATATTCCAGTTTAATTAAAGCCGAGGCCAAACGCCTTGGCTTTATTTCCTGTGGTATTTCGAGAGCTGAATTTCTTGAAGCTGAAGCCCCAAGGCTGGAGAGTTGGCTGAATTCCAACATGCACGGAGAAATGCGGTATATGGAAAATCATTTCGATAAGCGCCTGGATCCTACAAAACTGGTGCCCGGATCAAAGAGTGTGATCTCCCTCCTCCTAAATTATTTTCCGGAAAACCTTCAGCAACAGGATTCTTATAAAATAAGTAAATATGGTTATGGCACCGATTATCATTTCGTAATTAAGGATAAACTAAAGTCTCTTCTGGGATTCATCAGTAAAGAAATTGGAGAAGTAGATGGTCGTGCGTTTGTAGATTCAGCACCGGTAATGGACAAAGCCTGGGCAGCCAGGAGTGGTCTGGGCTGGATAGGAAAAAATTCAAATTTGCTTACAAAACAGGTGGGCTCCTTTTATTTTATAGCAGAATTAATCATAGACCTCGAGCTGGAATACGACACCCCGGTTACCGATCACTGCGGAAGCTGTACCGCCTGCATAGATGCCTGCCCGACTAATGCCATTGTTGAACCTTACAAGGTAGATGGCAGCAAGTGTATTTCTTATTTTACAATAGAGCTGAAAGACGAGTTACCTAATTCTTATAAAAACCAGTTTGAAGACTGGATGTTTGGCTGCGACATTTGCCAGGATGTTTGCCCCTGGAATAAATTTTCCAAATCCCATAATGAACCTTTGTTTGATCCCCATCCTGACTTGCTTAATTTAGAAAAACGGGATTGGGAGGAGATTACAAGGGAAACCTTTAATGAGATATTTAAGAGATCTGCAGTAAAGCGCACCAAATTTGAGGGGCTTCAAAGAAATATCCGTTTTTTAAAAGGTTAACTTCACCCGCAAAAATGGGATTTGTACTACCTTTGTGAGAGTTAAAAATTCAGATTACATGAGCAAAGACAGCAAAAGGCGTGAAGCCCTGGTATACCACGCAAAACCAAAACCCGGTAAGATTGAGGTTATCCCCACTAAAAAATATTCTACCCAGCGGGATCTTTCTCTTGCATATTCTCCCGGAGTTGCGGCACCATGTCTCGAAATAGAAAAGGATAAGGAAAATGTTTATAAATACACTGCCAAAGGTAACCTGGTGGCTGTAATTTCCAATGGAACGGCAGTTCTGGGGCTTGGAGATATAGGCCCGGAGGCTTCAAAACCCGTGATGGAAGGGAAGGGATTACTTTTTAAAATATTTGCCGATATAGATGTTTTTGATATTGAGGTAGATACTAAAGATGTAGATGCCTTTGTGGCCACAGTGAAAAATATTGCTCCAACTTTTGGTGGGATAAATCTGGAAGATATTAAGGCGCCTGAAGCTTTTGAGATAGAACGCAGATTAAAGGAGGAGCTTGATATTCCGGTGATGCATGACGATCAACACGGTACGGCGATTATTTCTGCAGCCGCTCTCCTCAATGCCCTGGAACTTGCTAAGAAAAAAATTGAAAAAGTCAGGATCGTAATAAGTGGTGCCGGTGCGGCAGCAGTTTCATGCACCAAATTATATAAAGCTTTTGGAGCCAAACCTGAAAATATTGTTATGCTGGACAGTAAAGGGGTAATAAGACTCGACCGGCCAAATCTTTCAGTTGAAAAACTCGAATTTGCCACTAAAAGAAAAATAGATACCTTAAAGGAAGCTATGAAAGATGCAGATGTCTTTGTGGGTCTTTCTGTTGCAGACATCGTAGATGTGCCAATGCTTAAAAGCATGGCTAAACGGCCAATCGTATTTGCTATGGCCAATCCCGATCCTGAGATCGAATACGATCTTGCGGTATCTGCCAGAAAAGACCTGATAATGGCAACAGGTCGCAGTGACCATCCCAACCAGGTGAACAATGTGCTTGGATTTCCTTTTATTTTCAGGGGGGCTTTGGATGTAAGAGCGACCAAGATCAATGAAGAGATGAAGATGGCTGCCGTAAAGGCCCTGGCTAAACTCGCTAAAGAGCCGGTACCTGAACAGGTAAATATTGCCTATGGGGAAACAAAATTGCATTTTGGGCCTGAATATATCATACCCAAGCCTTTTGACCCCAGGCTTATCGCAAGGGTGCCGCCGGCCGTGGCCCGTGCTGCAATGGAAAGCGGGGTTGCCCGTAATCCAATAAAGGACTGGGAGAAGTATGAAGAGGAACTACTTGAAAGGATGGGTAATGACAATAAAGTTTCCCGACTTTTAATGAACCGTGCCAAGACAGATCCAAAACGAATAGTGTATGCAGAGGCAGACCATCTTGATGTTCTAAAGGCAGCCCAAATAGTGCAGGAAGAGGGAATAGGTATTCCAATTCTGTTGGGTAACCGCGAAGTTATACTGGAACTTATGGCAGAGATTGATTTTGACCCTGCCTCAGTCACCATCATTGATCCCAGTACAGATGATGAGGTTGAAAAACGCAAGATCTATGAAGAAGCATACTGGAAAACCCGAGCCCGAAGCGGAGTAACCAAGTTTGAGGCACAGAAGTTAATGCGCGAACGCAATTATTTTGGAGCAATGATGCTAAACGTGGGTGATGCAGATGCCTTACTCTCGGGTTACTCAAGAGCATATCCTACAGTGGTAAAACCAATGCTTGAATTGATTGGGATGGCTAAAGGGATAGACCGGGTGGCCGCTACAAACCTTATGAATACTTCCAGAGGGCCCCTTTTTATAAGTGATACCTCTATAAATATTGATCCTTCTGCCCGGGATCTTGCAAAAATTGCCCTTATGACGGCCAGGACGGTGCGTCTCTTCGGTATTGAACCCGTTATAGCCATGACCTCTTATGCCAATTTTGGCTCTTCCAAACATCAGCACGCAAAAAAAGTGAAGGAGGCAGTTGCGCTTTTACATAAAGCATCGCCCGATCTTTTGGTAGACGGGGAGCTGCAAATAGATTTTGCCCTTAACAACACAATGCTTCAAAGTAAATTTCCTTTCTCCAAGCTTGTGGGGAAAAAGGTGAATACCTTGATTTATCCAAATCTGGAAGCAGCTAATGGAACTTATAAGTTGCTAAAGGAATTAAATAAGGCAGATTCCATTGGTCCTATCCTTATGGGGATGAAGAGACCTGTTCACATTTTTCAGTTAGGTGCCAGCGTTGAGGAAATGGTTAACATGAGTGCCGTGGCCGTTATTGACGCCCAGGAAAAAGAGAAAAGGGCGGCACAACTCAGATAGTATTTCCTCCAGGGTCTGGTGAGTTTGGGCCTTTGGTTAATTTTAGTACATTTGGACACCAAACCTTCAAACTCCCATGATTCATCATTTACAGGGTCGAATGATAGAAAAGAATCCTACTCATGTTGTAATTGACTGCAACGGGGTAGGATATTTTGTACATATCTCCCTTCATACTTTTTCCCTGCTCACCCCGGAAAATGAAGCAGTTAAATTATTCACTCATCTTCAGGTAAAAGAGGATTCCCATACACTCTTCGGATTTATAGAGAAATCTGAAAGGGAATTATTCCGGTTGCTTATATCGGTTTCGGGAGTTGGAGCCAGTACCGCCCGCACTATGCTGTCCTCCATTGAGCCCAGGAAGATCATGGAAGCAATTGCGTGCGGGGATGTAGGTACTGTGCAGAGTATAAAAGGAATAGGCGCAAAAACTGCTCAAAGGGTAATTCTGGATCTTAAGGACAAAGTTTTAAAAGTGTTTGGAGAAGGCGAAGTTTTTGCTTCTCCAAGCAATACAAATAAGGAAGAAGCGTTATCTGCATTAGAAACTTTAGGTTTTGCAAGAAAATCTGCAGAGAAAGTGGTAGAGCGAATTATGAACCAATCCACAGACCCAACTGTTGAAACAATTATTAAGCAGGCTTTAAAGATTTTATAATTTCATTTTAACCACATTGAGGAATTTTTACCTGAAACTGTTACGACTTTTAGTTTTATGCATTTTCTGGTCTTTTGCATTTTCAACACAAGTTTTTGCTCAGGACCCTCCCCCTGTTCAGGATACCGTTAGAACCGGATCTGCGGTGGGGACTATACTAATGCCAAATCCTCCAAGTATAATTTCCTCCTATGAATACGATCCAATTCTTAACCGGTATTTTTATACTGAAAGATTAGGCCGCTATAATCTTACAACCCCTTTAATTTTAACACCTGAAGAATATCAGCGCCTGGTCATTGAAGAAGAGATAAGAAATAATTTCAGAGCCAAGAATAATGCCATCGCAGGCAACAGGGATTCTGATCCCGGCCTTCAGCAAAACCTTTTACCCGGCTATTATGTGAACTCCGGTTTTTTTGAAAGCATTTTCGGAGGCCGGGAAATTGAAGTAGTGCCTCAGGGTAGTGTCGCCATTGATCTTGGACTTTTATTTACTAAACAGGATAATCCCGCCTTTTCCCCCCGAAACCGAAGCAATCTCACCTTTGATTTTGACCAGCGTATACAACTTAGTTTGCTTGGACAGGTTGGAACACGGTTGCAGGTATTGGCCAATTTTGACACCGAATCCACCTTTGATTTTCAAAACCAGCTGCGACTTACCTATACTCCTACAGAAGATGATATTGTACAGAAAATAGAAGTGGGAAATGTCAATATGCCCTTAAACAGTGCTTTGATTCAGGGGGCCCAAAGCCTTTTTGGATTTAAGACCGAACTTCAGTTTGGCAAAACGCGCATTACAGGGGTTTTTTCTGAACAAAAATCTGAAAGGCGTACCGTAAACGTTGAAGGAGGCGCCACCATTGAGGAATTTGAACGTTTTGCGCTGGACTATGATCAGGACAGGCACTTTTTCCTTGCTCATTATTTTAGAGATAAATATGACGAAGCCCTGGAAAATTATCCTTTTATCAACTCCAATGTTCAAATTCAGCGCATCCAGGTATGGGTGACCAACAGGACCAATAATATTCAGAATTTAAACGATACCCGCAACATTGTTGGGATCCAGGATCTTGGAGAAACCAATATTCCCGGGAATATAGGGCTTGAAAATGTTCCTGCTGGTTTCTTCAACAGGCCGCCTTTTGCCTTTCCCGATAATGCAAATAACGATTTGAATCCTTTTGGGATAACCGGTCAGGCAGAATCCCTTCTTACTCCTGCTATTCGGGAAATTTCCACAGTTCAAAGCGGATTTGGTGGTTTGACTGTTTCTGAAGGAATAGATTATGCAAAACTTGAGAATGCCCGGCAACTCAGGCCAAATGAATTCTCCTTAAACCAGCGTTTAGGATATATTTCTTTGAATCAAAGACTAAGCAATGATGAAGTACTCGCTGTGGCATATCAATATACTGTTAACGGGCAGGTATTCCAGGTAGGGGAATTTGCAAACGATGGAGTAGATGCCAATGTAACAATTCCAGGAGTTGGCACAGAACCCGGAGTCAGGGTTAATCAAAATCTTGTGGTTAAGCTATTGAAAAGCACGGTCACTAATGTGAATGAGCCTATTTGGGACCTGATGATGAAAAATATATACAGCCTTGGAGCCTTCCAGTTGGAAAGAGAAGATTTCAGACTGAATATTTTATATACAGATCCACAGCCGTTAAATCACATAAATCCAGTTGCAGGGGCGAATGTTCCGTTGCCGGAAGATGTAGCCGAGACTACTTTATTGCGGGTCTTTAACCTGGATCGACTTAATTTTACCAATGATCCCGTGATTGGGGGAGATGGTTTTTTTGACTTTGTGCCGGGAATTACTATAGACCCGCAGAACGGGTTGTTAATATTTACTACGGTAGAGCCCTTTGGAGAGCATCTTTTCAATAAGCTTGATCTCACCCCAAACAGCGGTCCAGAAGATTATAATGTGCCAGAAACCTATAATGCCAACCAGGAGAAATATGTATTCAGATCCCTATACCGCACCACTAAAATACAGGCAGAGCAGGAAGATGCAGATAAGAATAAATTTCAGTTAAGGGGAAGATATAAATCTGCTCAACTAGGCGGGATTCCAATTGGTTTCAATCTTCCGCAGGGATCTGTGACGGTAACTGCCGGCGGACGCATACTCAGGGAAGGGGTAGACTACGTGGTCAATTACCAGATGGGCCGGGTAACAATAATTGATGATGCCCTCCTTGCATCCAATATTCCAATACAGGTTTCTACCGAGAACACTGCGCTCTTCGGGCAACAGTCAAAAACATTTGTGGGCGTGAATGTGGAGCACGAGTTCAGTAAAAACTTTCTTGTAGGAGGAACATTTTTAAATCTCAGGGAAAGACCACTCACCCAAAAATCCAATTTAGGGTTTGAGCCCGTAAATAACTCTATTTATGGTTTGAATGCTATTTACAGCAGGGAAGTTCCATTTCTTACGAGACTGGTAAATAAATTACCCAATATTGATACCGATGTCCCCTCAAGTTTTTCGGTAAGAGGAGAATTTGCGTATTTACAACCCGGGGCACCCAATGTGAATGAGTTTGAGCAGAAGGCCACAACCTTTATAGACGATTTTGAAGCTTCACAAACTTCCATTTCAATAAATAATCCTTTGGGATGGGAATTATCAAGTGTTCCCCTGGGATTTGGAGGAGAACTGCCAAACGGAGACCTGGCTACCGGATATAAAAGAGCAAAACTGGCATGGTATACCATAGATCCCGTTTTTTATAGCAGCCGAAGACCGGATGGCATTACAGAAGCAGATCTGTCAACTTATACTTCCAGGAGGGTATTTCTTAATGAGATTTTCCCTAATACCGATGTGATCCAGGGTCAGCCCCAGGTGATAAATACTATGGATCTCTCTTATTTTCCTGGCGAAAGAGGGCCTTATAATTTCAATCCTTCGGCAGCGGGGAGCAATAATCTTCCCAATCCCTCCGGAAATTTTGGGGGTATCTCCAGAGCTATAAACTCTACCAATTTTGAACAATCCAATGTTGAATTCATAGAGTTCTGGCTTATGGATCCTTATATTTATGCAGAAAATGCCGGTAGTTCAGGTGGGAAGATCACCTTTAATCTTGGAAATATTTCAGAAGATGTATTAAAAGATGGCAGAAAGCAATATGAGAATGGATTGCCTATAGACGGAAGCAACTTGAATACAATTACTACACCTTTTGGCAGAGTGCCGGCCAACCAATCACTTATATATGCATTTGATACAGATGGAGAGGCACGACGAAGGCAGGATGTGGGTTACGACGGGCTGGGAGATGAGGATGAGAAACTACATTTTTCCAATTTTGCCAATCTTGATGACCCCTCGGCAGATAATTACGAATACTTTCTCAACCGCACCGGCAGTATTATCAATCGCTATAAAAACTTTAATGGAATTGATGGTAACTCCCCACCTGAGCTGGGTAGTACCAATAGAGGTAATTCTACCCTGCCTACCACCGAAGATCTTAATCGGGATAACACCATGAATACAATAGATAGTTATTTTGAATATGAGATCAATGTGTTCCCGGGGATGAATATTAATAATAATGCGTTTATAACCGATGTAAAAGAGGTGAATGCGCCTCTTCCAAACGGGCAGAATATGCCGGTGAGATGGGTACAGTTCAAAGTCCCTATTTTTGAGCCAACAGGATCCAGAGGTGGAATTGCAGATTTCAGATCTATAAGATTTATGAGGATGTTTCTTCATAATTTTGAAGATGAAACGGTATTGCGATTTGGAACCATGCAACTTGTACGTGGGGATTACCGCAGGTTTAATCGCAGTCTTAATCCGGAGACCCCAAGGCAGCCCGTAAATAATGAAGGCACTTTATTCGAAGTTTCTGCAGTAAATATTGAGGAGAATGAGAATAGAGAGCCTGTTCCCTATGTATTGCCTCCGGGAGTTGTAAGAGAAGAACTGTTCAACAATAACACAAACATAAGGCAGAATGAACAATCCCTTTCATTAAGGGTTTGTGGCCTGGAGCCACAGGATGCCCGAGCCGTTTACAAGAATTTTCAAGTTGATATGCGACAGTATAAGAACCTTGAAATGTTCATTCATGCTGAGTCACTAATTAATGAAGTACCCCTTAAGGAAGGACAGTTGGTGGCTTTTATAAGAATGGGTACAGATTTTACAGAAAATTATTACCAGGTAGAGATCCCTTTAAGCCCTACTATGTTTGGTGCAACATCTGCAGAGGAGATTTGGCCCTTTTCCAACAGGTTGATGCTTCCCCTTGAATTATTACAAAAAGTAAAGACCCAGGTGCTGGGTGATCCTTCTTTGAGATCTACAGATATTAATTATTTTGATGAGGATCTGAACTTAACCAATGCTGAAGATCCATATCAAATAGGTAAGTTGAGGGTAGGGATAAAGGGAAATCCGAGTTTTGGAAATGTAAGATTGTTAATGCTGGGGGTCAAAAACGGAACCGCTGTTAATTCCGCATCATCTCTTTGCGGGGAGGTTTGGTTTAATGAACTTAGGCTTTCTGAACTTGATAATGAAGGAGGCTGGGCCGCTATTCTTAATATGGATGCCAATATTGCCGATTTCGCCACAATTTCAGCAACCGGCAGGCGTAGTACTATTGGATTTGGGAACCTGGAACAGGGACCTAATATGCGAAGCCGGGAAAATCATCAGCAATATGATGTGGTTACCAATCTAAATATAGGACATCTTTTGCCATCGCGGTGGGGGATTCAGATACCGGTCAATTACAGTCGGGGAGAAGAATTGGTCACTCCAAAATTCGATCAGGAATTTTTGGATCTTGAATTGGAAAAACGTCTGGCTGCAATTGAAGATCCCGCTGAGCGGGACCGGGTAAAGGAACAGTCCCAGATGTATACCAAAAGGCAAAGTGTGAATGTTATTGGGCTTAGAAAAGAGCGTACAACTGAGAGCACTCCAATGCCTTATGATATTGAGAATTTTACCTTCACCGGATCTTATAATCAAATGGACCATCGGGACTTTGAAATTGAGGATGCATTGAGTCAGGCTGTACGACTTGGAGCAACTTATGATTATAATTTTGCCCAGAAGTATATTGAACCGTTTAAGAATATTGCGGTGTTGGACAGCAGTGAATATTTTACCCCGATAAAAGATTTTAATTTTAATCCGCTACCCACAAATATTACCCTGAATTCCGGTATTTTCAGGCAATACAATGAACAAAAATTCAGGGAGATCTCTCTTACAGAAAATGATATTGGCATACCCACACTTTACCAGCGTAACTTCCTTTTTGAATGGCAGTACAGGATAAATTACAACCTTACCCGGTCACTGCAATTTAGTTTCAACGCATCCAATAACAGGTTGGTGAGAAATTATATAGATGAGGATGGTTTTACTGATAATACTATTGGAATCTGGGATGATTTCTTTGATACAGGGATTCCAAACCAGCATTTCCAGACCCTGCAGGTGAATTACGAGTTGCCGTTCAATAAAATACCATTTTTAAGGTTTGTGAAGACAACGTATTCGTACACCGGAGATTTTCAATGGCATAGAGGATCTGAGGTTTTTAAAACACTTGAAGGCATACCTGACCTTGGGAATTCTGTACAAAATGCGCGTATTCACCAGATTAATGCAAATCTGGACATGCCAAATCTTTATAAATTCCTTGGCTTGATCCCAAGAAGGGTTGCCCCGGCAACAGTACAGCAAAGAAGTGCTGCGGCGCCAACCCTGGATCCTCAACAACCAAAACCTGCCAGTGAGGATGTGCTCAGTGCGGGGGACAGGAGATATAATACTTTTATAGGTCTGGTTACCGCAGTCCAACGATTACAGTTCACTTACAGGCAGAACGAAGGAATATTCCTTCCCGGGTTTACGCAAGACATTGGTTTCCTGGGAACTTTAAAGCCTTCACCCGGATTTACTTTTGGTAGCCAGAAGGACATAAGAGAGGAAGCCGCAAGACGTGGATGGCTTACCCTTTACCAGGAATTCAATCAACAATACACCGCAGTTAAGAATCAGCAATTAGATGTTCAGGCTTCTTTAACCTTGTTACCAGAACTTACGATTGATCTCAATGCTACCAGGGTATTCTCAGAAACATTTTCAGAAAATTTTCGTGTGATCCCGGGCAGTCTGAATTATCAGTCTCTGAATCCTAATAGCTTCGGAAATTTTACAATTTCAACCATTCTTGTGAAAACAGCATTCGACAGGAATAATTCGGCCTTTTCTCAAACATTTGAAAACTTCCGGGAAAACAGGTTAGAGGTGGCCAGGCGTCTGGCAACAGAAAACGGGTTTGACCCCGGAATTACAGATGACGAAGGTTTTCCTGTAGGATTTGGGAAATCCAACCCTGCTGTTTTGATCCCGGCATTTATCGCTGCTTATTCAGGTCAGGATGCCTCGGGGGTAAAAACAGGAGCTTTCAGAAATATACCACTTCCCAACTGGGATATTAAATATACGGGATTGATGAGGTTGGATTATTTTCGCAGAAATTTCAGACGTTTTTCCCTCAATCATGGTTATAGATCAGGATATACCATAAATCAATTCCAAAGCAATCTGGATTTTGACCCGCAAAATCCCTTTGAATTCAACCAGGCTAATAACTTTAAAAACCCTATCTTATTTTCCAATATAAATCTTACAGAACTTTTCAGTCCATTGATCCGGATAGATCTGGAAACCAACAATGCGATCAGAGTGCTGGCAGAGATTAAGAAGGACCGGGCCCTTTTGCTGAGTTTTGACAACAACCTGTTAACAGAGATTAAGGGAAATGAATATATTCTGGGTCTGGGGTACAGGATTCCTGATATGAAAATCGTGACCAATATTGCTGGTAATCGCAGAGTCATGACCAGCGATCTTAATTTCAAGGCAGATTTTGCCTTTCGCAGGAATATAAATATTATCAGATTTCTGGACCTGGAGACCAGTCAGGTTATAGCAGGCCAGGATCTTTGGGGAATCAATTTCACTGCAGATTATGCCCTGTCAAAAAATCTTACGGCTCTTATTTACTATGATCACACTTTTTCCGAACATGCAGTTTCTACAGCCTTTCCTCAAACCACCATACGCTCGGGGGTTACTCTCAGATATAATTTTGGAAATTAATAAAAAGCTATTGGCTCAATACCAATAAAAAATTAACTTTGTGTCTATATAAATCAATCCTATGAATATTCCTCAAGAATTAAAATATACCAAAGATCACGAATGGGTGAGAATTGATGGCGACATTGCAACCGTTGGAGTGACAGATTTTGCCCAGGGTGAATTAGGCGATATCGTTTATGTTGAAGTAGAAACCGTAGGGGAAACCCTGGATCGCGAAGAAGTTTTTGGTACAGTTGAAGCAGTTAAAACCGTGTCTGACCTGTTTTTACCACTTTCTGGTGAGATCCTGGAATTCAATGAAAATCTTGAGAGTACTCCCGAGAATGTGAATTCTGATCCCTATGGAGATGGTTGGATGGTGAAGATTAAGATGTCTAATAAAGAGGAAGTTTCTGAACTGTTAAGTGCAGATGATTATAAGGATTTAATTGGCGGCTAGAATATTTCTTATTGTCTCCTTAGTTTATACCTTTTCAATCGCATTATTATCTCTTGTAAGTTTAGGAAAAATATCTGTAGGAGCTTTTAGCCCTACAGATAAAATGTTGCATGCGGGGGCGTATTTTATTATGGGAGCATGCTGGTTCTTATATCTCCTGTTCTCAAAACCTGATGATTACAGTTTTAAAACCGGATATTTAAAAGTATCCATACTTATTATAGTCTTTGGTATGTTAATTGAGGTTTTACAGGGAGTCTTAACGACTTATAGAGAGTTAGATTGGGCAGACGGTCTGGCTAATAGTATCGGGGTTTTGACAGCCTATGGAATTTTTGTCCTCTTTTTAAAGCCTCTTAAAAATGTTAAACACCGTATTAATTCATTTTTATAAAAAATATTTTTACATTAGCAATCTTTATTAATCATTAACGAATTATGGAACCCAAGAAAAATCCAAAAGCCGATTTAACCAAACGAAGTGTTCTTTTCCTCCAGTTGGGTCTCATCCTGGTGCTTTTTATTACATGGCAGGCCATCGAATGGAAAACTTACGATAGGGATGCCATTGATACAGGTCAATTGAATTTAGATGATCTGGACGATGAAGAAATCCCAATCACAGAGATCCAAAACCAGCCACCTCCACCTCCCCCGCCACCACCGGCTCCGGAGATCATTGAAGTGGTAGAGGATGAAGAAGAAGTTGAGGAGGATATCATAGAATCAACCGAAACAAATCAACAGGAGATCGTTGAAGTAAGAGAGGTAGTTGAAGCTCCCGTTGAGGAAGAGATAGCAGATGTTCCTTTTGCCGTTATTGAAAACGTGCCAATTTTCCCGGGATGTGAAAGTATGACCAATAATGAGGCAAGAAAAAAATGTATGAGTGAAAAGGTACAGGAATTTGTAACCCGACGATTTAATACAGATCTTGGAAGTCAGCTAGGGTTATCTGGAGTAAACAGGGTGATCGTTGTTTTCAAAATTGACAAAACAGGTAATATTACAGATGTAAGAGCCCGTGCCCCGCATCCAAGACTTGAGCAGGAAGCGGCCAGGGTTATCAACCTGTTGCCTAAAATGCAACCAGGTAAACAACGTGGTAAGGCGGTAGGGGTTAGCTATTCTCTTCCTATTGTATTCCAGGTACAGGATTAAGACATAAGAATTTAAAAATTATAATTCCCGGATCACATGGTGGTTCGGGAATTTCTTTTATAAAGGCCTTATTTCGCAGAATAAAAAAATTGGTATCTTTCGGGCATTGAACCCAACAATTTTCAGTTCCTCTTATGAAATATTTTGGATACCTGCTCTTTCTGGTCCTGCCCTTTACAGCCATTTCACAAACTGGAAGCACACAACTGGAAACTTATCCAACTTTCCCTGAATGCAGAGATGCAGGCTTTCAGGGAGCCGAGGCCTGTTTTAATAATACCTTAAAGGCTTTTGTTATTGAAAATTTTTCTCTGCCGGAAAAAGTTATTGAGGAAAATTACCGCGGGGAAATAATGGTGCTTTTTGAGGTGGACAGAGAAGGAAATTTCCAGGTCCTCTATGTAGATGCGATTTATCCCGAATTAAAGGCAGAAATAATCCGGGTCTTCAATACCCTTCCTGTCATTACTCCGGCGAGCTACAATAGCAGGCCCACCTACGCACAATTCAGGATGCCCCTAAAAATCCCCCTGCAAGCTTTCAGGGAAATGACTTCAGACGAATTTGCTATTGAGGAAGTACCGGTAGGAGAGGTGCAGCCCATTCCGGAGTCCCTTAAAATACAGAACGAATATGATGCAATAAAGACAAAACCTTTCAGCAACAGGGAATTTAACAGTAATCTGAATATTCCATTATCTCATGAGAGATACAGCAGGTTTGATGCCTCTATGAATAAAATAGGTTCCAATAGCCACACCGCATCAAAACCTTTCCTTTATAAGGATGTTGCGGCTTATTATGATTTTGAAGGCGAGATGGAAAGCATGGAGAGGAAAACTGACACCTGGCTGGGCAGAAAGATATGGAACGAGCATCTGGTAACTTTCCAGGGGGATAATTACTGGTTTACCGGCGACCTTGTGCTCGACCTGCAAATAGGAAAAGACCTTGACAGCGAATTTTCGTTTACTTATAATAATACAAGAGGTGCTATTTTCCAGGGTGGTCTTGGAAAAAACCTGAACTTTTACACTGTAGTATTTGAGAGCCAGGGGCGCTTTGCCGATTATTTCAACCTCTATGCTGAAAGTATTGCCCCTTTTATGGGAAGCGGTGTTGCAATTATCCCTGGCCGGGGGATTGCCAAGGATTTTATGGATAATGGTTTTGATTATCCTGTAGCCGAAGGATATTTATCCTACGATATTTCAGAATTCTTCGATATACAGTTTGGTCATGGCAATAATTTTATTGGTGAGGGGTACAGGTCTCTTATAATGAGTGATAATCCCAGTCCTCATCCATATTTAAAATTTAATACAACATTCTGGAAAATAAAATACACCAATACCTGGATGTCCCTTCGCGATGTAAGGGAAGAGGTGGCAGCTGAAGGATCTTTTCGCCCCAAATATATAGCCAACCATTATCTGAGTCTAAACCTTACCAAAAGGTTAAATATTGGATTGTTTGAGTCTGTGATCTGGCAGAATGATAATGATCGGGGTTTTGATGTAAATTTTCTGAATCCTGTAATATTTTACAGAGCAATTGAATTTTCTACCGGTGCCAGAGGAGGTAATGCATTAATTGGTTTGACAGGCAAATACAAGGTATCAAATAATATAAATACTTACGGCCAATGGATAATAGATGAATTTTCATCTGGCGATGTTTTTGGCGGGGAAGGCAGCTGGAAGAACAAACTTGGATTTCAGTTTGGAGTAAAATATTTCAATGCCTTCAACGTTCCTGATCTCATCCTGCAAGCCGAATATAATCAGGTACGTCCTTATACCTTTTCCCACAATTCAGTTATTTTAAACTATGCACACCTAAACCAGTCAATGGCTCATCTGTGGGGTTCAAATTTCAGGGAATTTGTGGCCATCGCCAGGTACCGTAAAGACAGGTTTTATGGTAATGCTAAATTAATATTTGGTGAGCGCGGATTTGATTTTAATACCCCGGAAGATAATTTAAGTTATGGCGGTGACATCTTTCGCAGTGAACGTGACAGGGCATTTGAAACCGGTGTGAGAATAGGCCAGGGGAATACCACAACTTCATTTTATTCTGAATTTGAAGCCGGGTACATCGTAAATCCGGTAACCAACCTTAAGCTATTTGCCAGCGCTATTTACCGGAATTTTGATCCTTTGCAGGATACCAGGCTTCATTTTAGTAATAATACCGTCTGGATCAATCTGGGAGTAAGAACAGATATTTTCAACTGGTATTTTGACTATTAATAAAAAGATTTTCTTCCTCTAAATCCCTTAAAATTAACAGTTGTACCTCCTTGGTAAAAACCAATTAAGGAGTATCTTTGCACCCAATAAAACAACTTCATTTTTTGAGTAATACCCGGGTACATACTCCAAGCGTTTCAATAATAACAGATTTCAAGGAGCTCACTAAGATGCGCCTGGCAATAAGTGTTGTGTTTTCCTCTGTTGCCGGTTATTTTCTTGGGGCCGAAGTAATAAATTTTGTAACCGTTTTCCTTTTGGCCATTGGGGGATATTTAATGGTTGGGGCATCCAATGCTTATAATCAGATCGTGGAAAAGGATCTGGATGCTTTGATGGATCGTACCATGAACCGTCCGGTTCCATCAGGCCGTATGTCTGTTAATACCGCATTTATTGTGGCAAGTGCTTTTACTATTTCAGGATTGATAGTACTTTATATAATCAACCCCAAAACCGCAATGTTTGGGGCTATAAGTATTTTTCTATACGTAAGTGTTTACACCCCGTTAAAGACAAAAACACCATTATCTGTTTTTGTTGGAGCGTTTCCGGGGGCCATTCCATTTATGCTTGGTTGGGTGGCTGCTACAAATGAATTCAGTATTGAACCTGGTACCTTGTTTATGATTCAGTTTTTCTGGCAATTCCCCCATTTCTGGGCTATTGGCTGGTGGTTATTTGACGATTACAAAAAAGGAGGCTTCCTAATGTTACCTACCGGGAAAAGGGATAAGGGTACAGCCATACAGATAATACTTTATACCATCTGGACGATACTTGTGTCATTGATCCCCGTTCTGGGGGTTACCGGTAAATTGTACCTTACCCCCGTCTCGGGGGTCATCATTTTGATCCTGGGTCTTGGAATGTTATATTATGCATTGCAGTTATATAAAAACAGAGATGGAAAATCTGCCAAACAATTGATGTTTGCCAGTGTTTCCTATATTACTTTACTACAAATAATTTACGTATTAGATAAATTTATAAGACAATGGATTTAACCGAAGGAACCCGGGAAGAAAAAGTTGGCAGGGCAAAGAAGATGATGCTTTGGTTTGGGATCATAAGCATGATCATGATGTTTGCAGGTCTTACCAGTGCCTATGTAGTGAGTAAAAGCCGGCCAGACTGGATCTCAGATTTTCAGCTTCCTCCCTCACTATACTGGAGTACGCTTGTGATTATAATAAGCAGTTTCACCTTCATTCTTGCTAAGAATAGTGTTGAAAATAACAACCGAAAGAACGCCACACTGTTTCTCCTTGTCACATTGGTTCTGGGGTTAATTTTTGTGGTGCTCCAATTTCAAAGCTTCTCGGAGATCATTTCTGCAGGATATTATTTTACGGGAAGTGAAAGTACTATTACTACCTCTTTCATTTATGTAGTGGTAATTGTTCACCTTGCACACCTTCTGGCAGGGCTTGTTGTGCTTCTGGTGGTAATTTATAACCATTTTAAACAACGCTACCACGCTGGACAAATGCTTGGAATGGAGCTTGGTGCTACGTTTTGGCACTTCCTTGATATTCTATGGGTTTACCTGTTTTTGTTTTTATATTTCTTTAGATAATAAATTTGACTATTTTTGTTCATCACTTAAATTTAATTATTCCATATGGAAGCTACTGTTATTAAAACAGGCACCGAAGGTAAAACCTGGGGCGGTGGAAATGAACCTTTGAGAGCAAGTTATGGTAAAATGATGATGTGGTTCTTCATCGTTTCCGATTCGCTTACATTTTCCGGATTTCTTGCCGCATACGGTTTCTCCCGTTTTAAGTTCATTGATTCCTGGCCAATTGCAGATGAGGTTTTCAATCATTTTCCTTTCCTGCACGGGGTAGACGCTCCAATGTACTATGTAGCTTTAATGACCTTCATCCTTATATTTTCTTCTGTGACCATGGTTTTGGCGGTTGATGCAGGCCACCAGATGAATAAGGCAAAAGTGACTTTTTATATGTTCCTTACCATCATTGGTGGATTGATCTTCATTGGATCCCAGGCATGGGAATGGAAAAATTTTATACAAGGTACTTATGGGGCGGTTTCTACAAATGGTGGGAATATCCTCCAATTTGTGGATGCTGATGGTAAACGGGTCGCCCTGGCCGATTTTGTAACAGCGGGCCCGGCCACAAGAGTGCATCACAATCGATCCAATGGGCTTTGGTTTACAGATGAACCTGATCTTCCCGCTTACACAATGCAGGATGTGCAAAACAGTTTCATTGCCAACCCCAATATTTTGGTGAGAACTCAAACTCTTAATGAACACGGGGAAAAGACGATACTTTCCCGTCAGGAATCTGAACGTAAGCTTACAACCGAAGGTTCGCATGTGGTCATCGGGGCAAATTTGAGGGAAAACGAATACGGCGTTCCGCTTTTTGCCAATTACTTTTTCTTTATTACGGGATTCCATGGATTCCACGTATTAACGGGGATTCTTATCAATAGTATTATATTCTTTAATGTGCTCTTAGGTACCTATGAGCGTAGAGGAAATTATGAGATGGTAGAGAAAGTAGGATTGTACTGGCACTTTGTTGATCTTGTATGGGTATTTGTATTTACATTCTTTTACCTGGTTTAATTTTGATATATAATATAATGGCACATAGTTCATCACATACGCACCACTCAAATACCAAAAGAATATGGATAGTTTTCCTTATTCTTTCTGTGGTAACGCTTATAGAAGTAGTTCTGGGTATTCTCAAACCGGCAATATTAGTAGATTATACATTCCTGAGCATGAAGTGGCTCAATTGGATTTTTATAATATTGACACTTTACAAAGCTTATTATATTGCCTGGGCCTTTATGCACCTTGAAGGAGAAACCAAAGGTTTGCGTCGGGCTATTGTCTGGACATCAGTATTTCTTATCGCTTATCTTATTTTTATTTTACTTATAGAAGGAGATTATGTTTACGAAGTTTTTAAGAATAACAAAGTAGCCTGGGATTTCTAAAATATTAAAGTTAAATGTAACTTGAAAGGACGGTTTATTTAAACCGTCTTTTTATTTTTGTAATCCCTTAGTAAAGGTGATTTTATGAAGAAATTTTTTGTTCTCGCAGTATTGTTCCTATTGCCAATTCTCGCTTATTTATTCTTCGCTTCGGGGGTTCATAATTTTGGAAAATTACCCGTGCTTACCGAGGGTGTAAAAGATATTACCCATTTACAATCTGAAATTGACACTCCAATTACCTTTCAAAATAAAATAAGCATTGTGGCCTTTTTTGGAAATGATCTACAGGCGTTACAAGGAAATACTTTTAACCTGGATCAAAAGATCCTGAATAAATATTACGAATTTGATGATTTTCAATTTGTGATTATACTTCCTGAAGAAGCCCGTGAGCAGTCGGCACAGTTTGTAGAGGATTTCAGTGCGTTTACCAATTCTTCATACTGGAATATGGTGTATGGCACAGGTGATGAAGTACAGGAAATTTTTGAAAGTTTTAAAACCAATCTGCAACTTGACAGCAATTTTCAGACTCCTTATGTTTTTATTGTAGATAAGGATGCAAATCTCCGCGGAAGGAATGATGATGAAGACCGGGGTTTATTGTATGGGTATGATTCCCGCAGAGTGGCAGAACTTAACAGTAAAATGAATGATGATGTAAAGGTCATACTTGCTGAATACCGGAGAGCTCTGAAAAAGTATGATATAGCCAATACCGAAGAATAATTATATGAAAAACAAATCGTACATAGGCATCTCCCTTATCATTCTAATATTTGGGATCATTTTTATTCCCAGAATTATTGACAGGGTGCGCAATAATGACATCGTAGAATCAGATAGGCTAAACCTGAAAGAAAAGGAGCCGGGAAAGCTGGTTTATATAGAACAATACGAAGGCAAAAAGAAAGTCCCGGATTTTAAATTTATCAATCAGGACGGTGATACTATAACCAATAAAGATTTTTTGGGAAAGGTATATGTAGTGGAATTTTTCTTCACAACCTGTCCTTCCATTTGTCCTGTAATGAGCCGTAACCTGGTAACAATTCAGGATGAATTTAAAGGGAGTGATAATTTTGGGATTGCGTCTTTTACCATTGATCCCGAACACGATACTCCTGCGGTATTAAAGCAATATGCCGGGAATTACGGGGTAACCAATCCTCATTGGCATTTCCTTACGGGCGAAAGGCAAAAAATATATGAACTTGCCAATACCGGTTTTGGTATTTATGCCAATGAGGATGAAACCGTGCCGGGAGGTTTTGCCCATTCGGGACTTTTTGCTCTTATAGATAAGGAAGGTTATGTACGCTCCAGGCTAGACCGGCATGGAAATCCTATCATATATTACCGGGGCCATATCGACCCCAAGAAACCGGTATCAGATGTGGAAGAAACCTCCCAGATCGATATTTTAATTGAAGATATCAACAATTTATTATAAGAATGGCCTTAACCGTCAAAGACAGGATCGCAGTTCCGACAATAATAACTTTATCAATACTGGTGCCGGTAATTGTTTTGGTGTTGATGTATCTCCCGGAGCGATACAATATTTTTGGTGCCCAATCTGGCACCTTTCCATTATTTCATGCCGTTATAAATGGCTCTACGGCTTTAATACTTATAGCCGGTTATTATTTCATGAGTATTGGTGAGTACCAGTGGCATCGCAATTTTATGATCACCGCTTTTGGACTTTCAGTCGTCTTCCTCATAAGTTATGTAATTTCTAAAATAAGCAATGATCCAGTTCCTTTTGAAGGTCACGGTGCTATAAGGTATCTGTATTTTTTCATCCTTATCACTCATATATTACTTTCGGCTATTATTGTTCCTCTGGTTTTATTTACAATGTACAGGGGATTAACCGGACAATATGATAAGCATGCCCGGGTGGCAAGGTGGACATTTCCCATTTGGTTGTATGTGGCTGTCACCGGAGTGCTGGTTTATGTTTTTATGTTCCCTTATTATTAAAGTCAGGATTTTCAGAAACGTAAAAGCTTTTGTATTTTTACTGAATCATGAGAAATAAATTATTTATACTTTTCATCCTTTTTCTTTTCCCGGTATTTGTTCAGGCCCAATGTGCTATGTGCAGGGCTGTATTGGAAAGCTCAGATTCCCAGGCCGCCGCAGAAGGTATAAATCAGGGTATACTTTATCTTATGGCCTTTCCTTATATCTTAATAGGAGGAATCGCTTTTTTTATTTATCGGAGTTTCCAAAACAAAAAGAAACCACTTTCTTAATTTACAGTTAAAATTTAACTTTTTTCTAACATTCTCCCCTGTAACTTTTCTGTGTGGTAAAGGTCTAATGTATACAGTTTTCATTTTTGCGGAAATGAAACTTAATTTTTAACAGCTATGATAGAAATAAGGGATTTACATAAATCTTATGTAATGGGTAATAACTCTCTGCATGTTTTAAAGGGAATTAATTTTGATGTAGCCGAAGGGGAATTAGTGTCTATCATGGGTTCTTCAGGATCTGGGAAATCCACTCTTCTTAATATTCTTGGAATGTTGGATGAAGCAGATGAAGGAACTTATACTCTGGATGGTGTGCCAATAAAAAACCTGAATGAGAAGATCGCTGCCCGGTATAGAAATAAATTTCTTGGTTTTATATTTCAATCCTTTAATCTTATCAATTATAAAAGCGCACTGGACAACGTCGCACTTCCCTTATATTATCAGGGGATAAGGCGAAAGGAGCGTATTGATATAGCGATGAGTTATCTTGAAAAGGTGGGCCTGGCAAACTGGGCTGCCCATCATCCCAACGAACTTTCCGGAGGCCAGAAACAACGGGTAGCTATTGCAAGGGCACTTGCCTCAAACCCAAAAGTTCTTCTTGCCGATGAACCTACAGGTGCTCTTGATTCTCAAACTTCCTATGAAGTTATGGACCTTATTCAGGGAATAAATGACGAGGGAAGGACCATTCTCATTGTAACTCATGAACCGGACATTGCACAAATGACTAAAAGAATCGTGAATCTTAAGGATGGGGTGATCATAGATGATACCCGCGTAGAACAGGTAAGAGCTTTGAGTCATGTTTGATATAGAACGCTGGCAGGAAATCTTTGAAACTATTAGCAAGAATAAATTGCGCACCTTTCTCACAGGCCTTTCTGTGGCATCGGGGATATTCATTCTGGTGATCCTTTTGGGAATAGGACAGGGAATGAGTAACGGGATCTCCAGTGAATTTGAACAGGACGCGGCCAATATACTTTACATCTGGACAGGAGTGACTTCCAAAGAGCATAAAGGAATGAACCCGGGAAGGATGATAAGAATGAAGAATGGGGATTACAATTATATAGCCGAAAAATATGCTGATGAACTCGAATATAAATCATCAATCTTTAGATTGTGGAGTGGGTTGGTGAATTATGAAAATGAATCCGGTTCCTACAGAGTTGAAGGTGTTTACCCTGATTATCAGTTCCTGGAAAATGCCAGTATGACTGCGGGGAGATACATTAATTACAGTGACCATCAAAATTTTGAAAAGGTTGTGGTACTAGGCCAAAAGGTTAGAGCAGATCTTTTTAAAAATGGAAAGGATCCTATAGGGGAATATGTGCAGATATCAAACATAAATTTCAAGGTAATAGGTGTTTATACAGATCCGGGAGGGGAAAGGGAGGAAACCAGGGTTTTCCTGCCTCTTTCAACAGCCCAGCGTGTTTTTAACGGCCGCAATGAAATTAGGAATATGTCCTTTACTTTGCAAAAGGAAGAAAATTTTGATGCAGCACTTGCTGCCTCAAACAAATTTACCGAAGAAGTAGAAGCTTATTTAAAAGACAGGCATACGATCGCTCCAGATGATGCAAGCGCAGTAATTGTAAATAACTCCCTGGAAAACGCCAAAAGGTTTTATGACCTCATGGATATGATCAAATTATTTTTCTGGGGTGTGGGGATTTGTACCATTGTGGCCGGGGTAGTAGGCGTAAGTAATATAATGCTTATCATAGTAAAGGAACGGACTAAGGAAATAGGGATTCGTAAAGCCTTAGGTGCTCAGCCTTTGTCTATTATAGCGATGATTCTTCACGAGTCAATTTTTGTAACTACCATCGCGGGATTTGTGGGTCTCATTTCAAGTCTGGCACTGCTCGAATTTGTGGGTCCATTGATTGAGACAAATTATATTTCCAATCCTTCCATAGATTTTGGAGTAGCAATTACCACGGTATTTATCCTGGTGATCGCAGGGGCTGTGGCGGGATTTTTTCCGGCATGGCGTGCCGCCCGTATCAAACCAATAATCGCTTTAAGAGACGAATAATATGTTCAGCAAAGATACCTGGAGCGAAATAATAGAAGCACTTACAGCAAATTGGTTCAGAACGCTTCTCACGGCCTTTGGTGTGCTGTGGGGAATATTCATTCTTGTTATTCTGCTGGCAGCCGGAAAAGGCCTTGAAAACGGTGTTAAGCAGGGATTTGGTGGCATGGCGACCAATTCCATGTTCATGTGGGCCCAGACACCTTCCACACCATATAAGGGTTTGCCAAAAGGAAGACGTTATAATTTTAAAATCTCAGATGTTGAAGCAATAAAACAACAGGTGCCAGATATACGCTTTGTCTCTCCCCGTAACCAGCTGGGAGGGTTTGGAGGTGCCAATAACGTGGTGCGTGGATTAAAGACCGGTGCATTTAACGTGTACGGCGATTACCCTGAAGTGATCCAACAGGAACCTATGGATATTACTTCAGGAAGGTTCTTAAGTTATTCAGATATCAATGAAAAGCGAAAAGTTGCCATAATTGGCGATGGTGTGAGGAAGGAAATGTATGAACCCGGTGAAGAAGTGATTGGCACCTATATAAAGATTAATGGTGTGAATTTTATGGTAATAGGTACCTATAAGAAAAAAGGGAATCAGGGAAATTCTGAGGAAGCCCAGAAACAGATTTATGTTCCATTTACAGCATTTTCGCAGGCATTCAATATGGGTGACCGGGTAGGATGGATGGCTATTACAGCAAATGATAACACTTCAATAACCCAACTTAAGAGTCAGGTCTTTGACATTATCAAGGCGAGGCATTCCATTCATCCCAATGATGACAGGGCTATAGGCAATTTTGATCTTTATGAGGAATTCAGCAAGATCAATGGATTGTTTGTGGCTTTAAAAGCGGTTGCCTATTTCGTGGGAATATTGGTGTTGCTTTCAGGAATTATTGGAATAAGCAATATCATGTTGATCGTAGTCAAGGAGAGAACAAATGAAATAGGTGTAAGAAGAGCATTGGGTGCAACCCCATGGGCCATTAGAGGGCAAATCCTTCTGGAATCTATTTTTCTCACCATCATTTCAGGGATGGCTGGAATTGCACTGGCTACAGGAATTATCGCACTTATTAATAAACAGATGGAGGGTGTAGACACTTCTGAAAGTATGTTTGCCAATCCCAGTGTAGACCTAGGGGTAGTTTTTATTGCCCTGAGTATTTTAGTGATTTCCGGACTTGTGGCAGGGTTGATTCCTGCACAAAATGCAATTAAGGTAAAGCCGGTTGATGCGCTTAGAACAGAATAACAGAATTAAAACAATTTGTAACATAATCAAAAAATGAAAAAGATCATAACCATTATTATCCTCGTATTAATAGCCATAACCTTCGTTGGCGCATTATACTATCTATATCAAAAGAACCAGGAGGATCCAATAGTATATGAGGCCGAGAGTGCATCTTCCCAAACAATAATTAAAAGGACTGTTGCAACAGGGAGTATTGTGCCTAAGGAAGAAGTATTAATAAAGCCAAATATTTCAGGTATAATTGATGAGATCTACATTGAGGCTGGAGACAGGATTAAGGCAGGAGATCTTATTGCCCGCATCAGGGTTATACCAAATGTCTCTACATTACAGAGCGCAAAAGATGCTGTAACTTCAGCAAAAATTACACTTGATAATGAACAACGGTCTTATGACCGGCAAAAAGCACTTTTTGATAAAGGTGTGATCTCTGCCAATGAATTTGATAATGTAGACGTAGCATACAAACGTGCCCAACAGGCATACAGATCTGCCCAGCAGAACTTTGAAATTGTAAGAACAGGAACTACCAGTGGGCTGGGAACTGCGGCTAATACTATGATACGCTCAACAATTGATGGAATGGTCCTTGATGTTCCTGTAAAAGCCGGTAATCAGGTCATAGAGAGCAATAATTTTAATGATGGAACTACTATCGCTACTCTTGCAGATGTGAACAAAATGATCTTTGAAGGGAAGGTAGATGAAAGTGAAGTGGGGAAAATCAAAATTAATCTACCTCTGGAAATTACTGTAGGTGCTATAGAAAATAAGACTTTTGATGCAGTACTGGATTACATAGCACCTAAAGGTGTAAGTGAAAACGGTGCAATCCAGTTTGATATAAAAGGCACCTTGAACAAAGCAGATACTACTTTTATAAGGGCCGGATTAAGTGCCAATGCTTCTATAATTCTTGCCAAAGTAGATAGTGCACTGGCTTTGAAAGAAGCTCTGGTGCAATACGATCCCCGTACCCAACAGGCATTTGTTGAAATACAAACGGGAAATCAGCAATTCAAAAGACAAGATGTGGTGCTGGGTGTAAGTGATGGAATATATGTGGAAATCTTAGAGGGGTTGAAAGAGGGCGATAAGGTGAAGGTTTGGAACCAGATAAAACCCGCTCAGGCAATGAATGCCAGATAGAAATTAATCTCAACTGTAACATCTCTAACATTTCTAAGACATATATTCACAACCGTTAATATGAAAAATTCAATTTTACTCGCCTGCCTGATCTTAATTTCCTTCACAGCAAATTCCCAAACCAAAAAATGGACCTTACAGGAATCTATTGCGCATGCGTTAGAAAATAATATTTCCATTAAACAATCACAATTGGACGTTGAATTTGCAGACGTAGCAAGACGTGATGCTCTTGGAAATTTTATACCTTCAGTAAACATAAATTCCAGCCTTCAGAATAGTAGTGGATTGACCATTAATCCTACCACCAACCAGTTTCAGACCACGAGATTTTCATCCTTCTCAGGTAGTGCGACTACTGCTCTCACTTTATTTGATGGCCTTCGAAATGTGAGGGAAATGCAAAGGGCCAGATTATCCTCTCTGGCTTCACAATACTCCCTGGAAAAAATGAAGGATGATATTGCGCTTTTCGTGGCAAATTCATATTTACAGGTATTATTCAACAAGCAAACCCTGGAAGTACTACTGGCTCAGAATTTATTAACCCAGGAGCAGATGCAGCGTACTAAAGATCTGGTAGACGCCGGAGTCTTACCTAAAGGGGATCTTTTGGAAATTGAAGCCACCAATGCAGATGAACAACAGAGAATAATTTTAGCTCAAAACAACATTGAAATATCATTAATAAGCTTAGCACAAACTTTACTTATAAAAGACTATGCAAATTTTGATATAGTGGAGTACGATTATGATGTGTACGGGGAGGAAATTCTTCTTAATACCCCGGGTGAGATCATTCAGCGGGCCAGGGAGGAACGTTATGAAATAAAAATTGCAGAAGAAAACAGAAATATTGCAGAAAAGGATGTGGAGCTTGCAAGAGGAGCATATTACCCTACCCTTAACGCTTTTTTTAATTACAACACCAGGTATTCAGATAATGACCCTTTCAACAGGAGTTTCATCACCCAGCTTTACGAAAATGACGGTACTTCTTTTGGTTTACAACTCAGTATCCCGGTACTTAACGGTTTTGCTGTTAGGAATCAAGTGCGAAGAAGCCAGATCAATGTGACGCGTGCAGAGTTCCAGCTGGAGCAGGCACAACTGGATCTTGAATCTAATGTTTATCAGGCCTATGTAGATGCAAGGGGAGCATTAAAGGCTTATGAAGCTGCACAGGTTGCACAAAGGGCGCAGGAACAGGCATTTCAATACGCCCGGGAGAGATTTGATGTAGGCCTTACAAATGCTTTTGATTTCAGCCAGTCAAAACTGAGACTTGAAAATTCTCAGACAGAAGTAGTTCGTACTAAGTACGATTACATATTTAAATTAAAAGTTATCGAGTTATTTTTTGGAATCCCTGTAACCGATCTGAAATTTTAAAAAATGAATAAAAAAACACTCATTACCATAGGGGTAATAGCCGGAATTCTTATCATACTGCTTGTGGTAGGTAAAAAAGCGGGTTGGTTTGGAAGCAATCCTAATATAAGGGATATTGAAATAACCAAAATCGCTCCAATCCAAATTACTGAAACCGTCGCAGCCACGGGAAAAATTCAGCCCGAGACAGAAGTTAAATTATCCTCTGAAGTTTCAGGAGAGATCATAGAACTTCCTATAGTTGAAGGACAGCTTGTTGAAAAAGGCGATCTCCTTGTGCGAATAAACCCGGATCTTTACCAGTCCAGTTTACAACGTTCACGCGCGGGTTTGCAAAACGTACGTGCCGGTCATGCCCAGGCTGAAGCCAGTTTAAGGGAAGCTAAAGCAAATTATGATCGTAACAGGTTATTATTTGACAGGGGTGTGATCTCAAAAGCCGAATGGGACAGGATTGTCGCGGCTTATGAGGTGGCTCAGGCCTCAACAAACGCGGCCTATTACAGTATGCAAAGTGCTGCTGCTACAGTAACAGAAGCAACAGATAATCTTGCGCGCACAACAATATATGCTCCAATGAGAGGTACCATTTCCAGGCTTGATGTGGAGCTGGGAGAGAGGGTAGTGGGAACCCAGCAAATGGCGGGAACAGAGATTGTACGCGTAGCCAACCTGGCGAGTATGGAAGTTGTGGTAGATGTGAATGAGAATGATATAGTAAAAGTTTCTGTTGGAGATTCAACCCTGGTCGAAGTTGATGCATATCTGAAAAGGGAATTTAAAGGAGTGGTAACCGAAATATCCAATTCGGCAATTGAAGGCCTTACTGCAGATCAGGTTACAAATTTCAAGGTGAAGGTGAGGATCCTGGAATCGAGTTACCAGGACCTTCTTGAGGGAAGATCAGAAAATTATTCTCCCTTCAGGCCGGGAATGACTGCAACTGTTGATATTATTACAAGGAAGAAAGAGAATGTAATCGGTGTACCAATTAGCGCTATTGTTATAACAAGTGATACTACCAGTAACGCTTCTGCAAATCGTACAACAGGAGCCGGAACTCAGAATTTTGAAACTGTTTTTGTAAAAGACGGGGATAAAGCAAAGCGCAGGGTAGTGAAAACCGGAATTCAGGATAACAGGAATATTGAGATACTTTCTGGTCTTAAGGAAGGGGATATTGTGATTACCGGGCCATATAATACCGTAACCAAAACATTAAAAGATGGCGATGAGGTCAGGGTGGCAAATTCTACCAAATCAGATGATTAGTATAAAATTATGGGAAGCATTCTTTGCATAGAAACTGCCACTACAAATTGTTCTGTTGCCCTGGGGGTTGACGGAACATTAAAAGCTTTAAAAGAAGAAAATGATCTCAATTATTCCCATTCTGAACGCCTGCATATTTTTGTAAAAGAAATTCTTCAGGAAAATAATATTACTCTTGCCAATCTGGACGCTATTGCCATAAGTAAAGGTCCCGGTTCATATACCGGGTTGCGAATAGGAGTAAGTACAGCTAAGGGATTGTGTTTTTCCCTTGACCTTCCGCTTATTTCGGTTCCTACCCTTTCTTCTCTTGCCTTTAAAGTTCACGACCCGGGAAATATTGTTACCATGTTGGATGCCCGCAGAATGGAAGTGTATTCTGCAGTGTTTGATAAGTATAAAAAGCAGGTGGAAGAAACCCGGGCAGTTATACTGGACAACAATTCCTACGTTCAATTACTTGATAAAGGCAGAGTAAATTTTATAGGTAGTGGTGTGGAAAAATTCAGGGAGATCTGTGATCACCCAAATGCGGTTTTTATAGAGGACGAACTTCCCTCTGCAGGGGAAATGGTTGCCCTGGCCTCTTTGAAATTCAAAAACAGGGAATTTGAAGACGTAGCCTATTTTGAACCCTATTACTTAAAAGATTTTATGGCAGGCTGATTTTTGTTTCTCCTTTACCCTTCTGTTGTTTGGAGTGATCAAAGAAATGCACATCTCTCTGCGGAAATGGAATCGAGATACCCGCCGCTTCCAGTCGGGATTTGGATTCCTCAATAGTATACCAGCTGCAATTCCAGAAATCTTCATTTAAGGCCCAGAATCTTAAGGAAAGATTTACTGAGCTGTCTGCCAGCTCCACAACCACAACGATGGGCTCCGGTTCCTTCAGGATCTTTTCCTGCTCCATAAGAAGATTGAGCAAAATATCTTTGGCCAATTTAATATCACTGCCATAGGAGATGCCAAGGATTATTCCAGCCCGTCGCTTTCCCTCAACCGTATAATTGATAATATTATCATTTGTAAGCTGGCCATTGGGAATAATTGCTAACTGGTTTCCAAAAGTTAATAATTTGGTATAAAAAAGTGAAGTTTCCTTCACTGCACCCTGAACACCCTTTGCTTCAATCCAATCGCCAACCTTGAATGGCTTCAGGATAAGGATAAGGACACCCCCTGCAAAATTGGAAAGAGAACCCTGTAAGGCGAGACCTATCGCAAGACCTGCAGCACCAATAATGGCTACAAGAGAAGTTGTTTCAAATCCAAGTTGTGTGATCACAAGAATGATCAACAGGATCTTTAACCCTACTCCAATTAAACTTATGGCAAAATTCTCTATTGTTTTATCGTAACCCTTTTTATGAATAAGGCGCCTTACCTGGTTGGTAAAGATCTTTATAAACCACAATCCAAAAACAAGGAGAAATATAGCAGCCAGAAAACTCGGAAGATAATCTACGAGTTTAGATGAAAATTCCCTGGTGTAAACTGTCCAGTCTTCAAAGTATTGCATGTAACCGTGTTTACTGCAAATTTGGAACAAATTTATCCGTCAACGGGAATAAACATTGTTTATTTTATGTTAAAATTTTAACACCGAGTAACACCTATTAAATTTTTATAGGATTCTTGTTGAGTTGCAATTCAAACAGGCTTATTTACAAGGCCTCCGATGCCTATTCATATAATCTTATACTCCACACACCAGGCAAAAACCTACAAACACTGGACGTTAAACATTAAACGGTGAACTCTAAACCAACTCCTGACTCCTAACTCCTAATTAAAGCAACCGGATTAGTCTCTTTCTCCAACCTCGAATGAGATCTTCACATTAACCCGGTACTCTGTGATATTTTCACCAGAGACCACAGCGGTTTGTTCTTTTACATATACAGATTTGATATTCTTAACAGTCTTTGCTGCATGCTTAACTGCATTTTGCGCTGCGTCTTCCCAACTTTTGCTGGAATTTGACATGATCTCTAAAACTTTAACAATACCCATGATATTTGTTTTTATGTTTAATAAGAACTGAAATTACGAAAACCCCCTTTCCTTTATATCAAAAGCTTTGTTAAATAGATTTTAATAATTTGATAACATTTACAATTGTATTATTCTTAAAAAAAGCTCACATTTGTAAGTAAGAATGTACCCGCTATGGAGGATGTTTACATTGTAATGCTGGTTGCCTTATTTGCGCTTGCCATTACAGACCTGGTTGTAGGGGTTAGCAATGATGCAGTAAATTTCCTTAATTCTGCCATTGGTTCAAAAGCAGTCCCTCTTCGCACAATCCTTATTGTTGCAAGTCTGGGAGTGGCAGTAGGTGCTGTTTTTTCCAGCGGCCTCATGGAGGTGGCCCGGGATGGTATCTTTGTTCCCGGGAAATTTTATTTTGAGGAAGTCATGATTATTTTCATGGCTGTGATGATAGCAGATATTCTTCTGCTGGATTTTTTCAATTCAATAGGTCTTCCCACATCAACTACAGTTTCCATTGTTTTTGAACTGCTGGGGGCCGCTGTATGTGTTTCCCTGCTCAAGATATATTATTCTACCGGCGATTTTTCCACGCTTTTTGAATACATCAATACAGCTAAAGCAACACAAATCGTGTTGGGCATCCTGCTTTCTGTGGGAATTGCATTTACCGTAGGTGCGATTATTCAATATTTTTCCAGACTTATTTTCACCTTTCAGTATGAAAAAAAGATCAGATATGTAGGAGCAATTTTTGGCGGGCTCTCATTCACCAGTATCATATATTTTATATTGATGAAAGGTCTTAAGAGCATTGCAGCTATTCCCGATGGATTCCTGGATTATGTCAATGAAAACGCCTTTTTGATCGTTGGTATTTGCTTTTTGATCTTCACCCTGCTGTCGCAGTTGGTCATATCATTCATGAAGATCAACTTATTGATTATTATAGTGCTTATCGGGACATTTGCCCTGGCTCTGGCCTTTGCAGGGAACGACCTGGTAAATTTCATCGGAGTCCCTATTGCTGCCTGGCAATCCTTTGAAATATGGCAGGCAGCTTACCAGTCTACCGGGATTCTACCGGGAGAACTTTTAATGGGAGATCTTTCCGGTGAGGTGCAAACACCAATAGTTTTACTATTGCTCGCAGGGATTATTATGGTGATTACGCTTTGGTTTTCTAAAAAAGCCATGAGGGTGACTGATACCGAAGTGAATCTGGGGCGTCAAACGGAAGGATCGGAAAGGTTTGAACCTAATTTTATATCACGTGGACTTGTGCGCTATTTTCTCCTTATAGGAAGCGCAGTGGAGAGGATAATTCCCAATGGATTTTCTGAAAGGTTAAGTGCCAAATTTCAAAATAATGTTGAGATTTCCAGAAATAAACAAATGGATGCGCCTTCATTTGATCTTGTAAGAGCATCGGTCAACCTGGTAGTGGCAAGTATACTTATATCAATTGCTACCAATTTAAAACTACCGCTTTCCACTACCTATGTCACCTTTATGGTGGCGATGGGAACTTCCCTGGCAGATCGTGCCTGGGATAGGGAAAGTGCAGTTTACAGGGTAGCCGGGGTAATGAATGTGGTAGGCGGATGGTTTGTAACGGCAATTGTGGCCTTTACCGGCGCAGCATTATTTGCAGCAATAATATACTTTGGAGGTATTATAGCTATTGCGATCCTTGTCTTACTTGCTGTTGTTCTAATTGTAAGAAGCGCAATTCTGCATTCCAGAAAAGTCAAAGAGGAGAAAAGATTAAAGCGGTTCAACAAAAATGATATTGTTACTATTAATGAGATCACAGTAGAAACTTCAGAGAATATCTCCAATGTCATTGGGGGGATAAACAAAATGTTTACTAAAACGGTAGATAACCTTGGTTATCATGATCTCAGTAAACTAAAAAAGAATTCCAAAGCCATAGATAAACTGGAAGAAGATATAGATGAATTAAAAGGAAATATATTCTATCTTATAAAGTCCCTGGATGAGGATTCTGTAGAGGCTAGTAAATTCTATATATTAATCCTCGATTATTTACAGGATATGGTGCAGTCTATTGGATTTATTACCAGGACAAGTTACAACCATGTGCACAACAACCATAAAAATTTAAAATTTAATCAGATACGGGAATTGAAGGGGATAGATGAAAAGCTCCAAATGCTCTTTGATGATATACAGCATATTTTTGATACTCATAAATTCGGAAAAATAGATAAAGTTATTGCCGAAAAGCAACAGCTTCTTGATCATATTTCTCAACTTATAGAAAAGCAGATCACCAGGATAAGGACAACAGAAAGTAGCCCTAAAAACACCAAATTGTATTTTGGCCTGTTGCTGGAAACCAAAGATCTCGTTTCCTCTACCATGGGCTTACTACAACTATTCCAGGAATTTAACCAGGAAGCCCGGCAGACTATTACGTATTAAGAAAAAGATTTTTTTAATAACTTAAATCTTACCCATTCACAGCCTCGACATACTCTACCTTACCATGAAGCATATCCCGGAGCATGGTTTCGATTCCGCTCTTTAAGGTTGCAGTGGAGGAGGGACAGCCGCTGCAGGCACCCTGAAGGATCACTTTTACGGTTTTGGTTTCAGTGTTATAGGAATCAAACACAATATTTCCACCATCACTGGCTACAGCCGGTTTAATGTATTCATCAAGTATGTCAATTACCTGTTTTGAAACATCATCCAGATCTTCATTCCTTACCTGTGAAGAAACTGCTGCGGTTTCTTCCTGTGCACTTTCAGCAAAGGATTCTTCCAGAACCACTTCGTTACCCTCCTGTAAATAATTCCGTATAAATTCTCTTAATTCAAGGGTAATATCATCCCATTCTGCAATATCATATTTATGTACAGAGATATAATTCTCATCCATAAAGACTTCCTTTACAAAAGGAAAATGAAATAATTGCCGTGCAAGAGGAGCCTTACCGGTGGTATCTATGTTCTTATATTCTGCTGCAGAAATCACCAGTTTTTTATTGGCCACAAATTTCATCACTCCGGGGTTTGGAGTACTTTCCGCATAAACTGTTACAGGAACGAGTTTGGAAGTTTTTTGCTCATCGGCTTTAATTACAATCATTCCGCTGTTTAAATAAGTCTTCAGCTGCTCTGCTACCTCTTCCTGCACATCCATCCATTCTACGATATTATATTTCTCTATAGCTATGAAATTTTGAGCAATAAATACCGTTTTTACAAAAGGGAGATGAAAAAGCTGTTGTGCAAGAGGGGACCTTGCTGCCTCTTCAATATTGGCAAATTCAAAACTCTCATGCCTCGTAAGAAACTGATTGGTTTCAAATTTCAGGATTGCAGGATTGCTGGTGGGTTGTATATTAACATTAAAATCGTTCATTTTTTTATATTTACAGCAAAATTACTAAAAGAATTAAGGGTAATCTATATATTTACAAGCTTAGTTGGGGTTGCAATAGAACGTTTTATTTTCCTGGGACCAAATCGGAATAGAAACAGTCATTCATCCTTTTAATTTTATATTTTTAATGAGGATAAATGTCATTCTTATCTTTTTGCTATCCCTGGGGTTAAATATTTTCTCTGGGCGGGCTCAGGAGGTAATACCAACTTACTCAGATTACCTTACAGATAATCTTTATCTGTTACATCCTTCTATGGCCGGTGCTTCAAATCTCAATAAGATAAGGCTCACGGGACGTCAACAATGGTTTGACGTGAGAAATGCGCCTGCCTTACAAACCCTGAGTATGCATGCACGTCCATGGGAAAAGATTGGAATAGGGGGTATTGTTTTCAATGACCAGAACGGAAATTATTCCCGTAAGGGAGCATACGCGACCTTTGCCTATCATTTATTGTTTTCAAGGAGTGAACTAAACCTCAATCAGCTCTCCTTCGGGATAAGCGGGGGTATTATTCAACATAGCCTGGACCAAAGCGGTTTTACAACATTTGATCCCATCGTGGGTGGGGGAAATCCTTCAGACATTTACGGAAATATGGATGTGGGATTCTCCTATTATTATTTCAATTTCTTTGCCCATGCCACTGCAAAAAATATACTAGGAATCCAGCGTGAATTATTTTTCTCAGATGCCGTGCCTTCCAATCAGCGCAAATACATTCTTTCTTCAGGATATGTGATCAACCCTGCGCGAAGTGACTGGAGTTATGAACCATCCATTATGTTCCAGTGGAGGGAACAGACTTCAGAAAGATCTTTGGATGCAAATTTTAAATTTTACAATGAACTTAACTCAGGCAGGCTCTTTGGTGGGCTTTCATATCGTGTGAATTTTGAAGGGGCCGAGTTTACCACAGAAGGGAATGAATTAAAAAGCCAGTATCTGCAATATATAACCCCGTTTGTAGGTTTTGAATTTGGTAATTTTCTACTTGCCTATACCTATTCCCATCAACTTAACTCCCTTGTATTAAGCAATACGGGATTCCACCAGCTCACCCTGGGTTATAACTTTGGGGAGAACAGGGCCAGATGGGATTGCGTTTGTCCTGCCGTTAATCAATACCGCAGGTAAGAAACTTCATATCCATTCTTATCGGCTTGCACAAGTTCTTTTAAAACCGTTGGATCTATATTGGAATATAGCCGATGCTGTATAGCTGAAGAAGTTTCATTCAATAACCCATTTTCTTCCAGGATCTTTTTTGTTTGCCGGGCAACTGCTTCCCCCGAATCTATTATAGTGACACCAGGAGGAAAGATTGACCTCAATACCGGCATTAAATAGGGATAATGGCTGCAACCCAATACCAGGTAATCTATTTTGACTTCCAGCATTGGGGTAAGTAGGCTTAGTAGAAGCTCCTTTATCTCAGGACTGTTATGTTTACCCTCCTCGATAAGTTTTACCAAGCCACTTCCTACTACTTCAATGATCCTGATATCGCGGGAATAAAGTTCTGAAGTCTTATGAAAAAGTTCGCTGGATAAGGTGCCACGGGTGGCGAGAATACCAATAACTTTGGTTTTGGAGCTGATGGCAGCCGGTTTAATGGCAGGTTCAATCCCTATAAATGGTATAGGATAAGTTTCCCGCAAGTGGGAGATGGCATTTGTTGTCGCCGTATTACAGGCAACCACCACTAATTTACATCCCATTTCCAGAAGCTTTTCAGTATTCTTAACACTCAAAGCTATAATCTCATCTACGGGTTTTTCTCCGTAAGGCGCATTCAAACTATCTGCCAGATAAATGGTGTTTTCATATGGCAAAAGGTTGATCACTTCTTTCCAGATGGAAGTCCCACCAACGCCAGAATCAAAAAAACCAATGGGTTTTGAATTGTTCATTTACTATAAATAAAATGTTGTAGATTAACAAAATATTTACTAACTTAAAATCTAAACTTATGAAAAGAATTTCTATTGTTTTCTTATTTGCACTTTTATTTTCTACTTCTAACGTAAATTCAAATAATCAAACGGTTGATGAAAGCCAAGATGCTTGTGCTGTCTATGCCGATTGGATGGCAAGCCAATTTGGTGGCGAAAATTATTGGAGTGTATGGTTTAGTGCTTATAGGGCTTGTACGGAAATTTTAAATGAATAACCCCTCCCGTGAATTTTAATAAATATGGATTAATTATTTAGGGTTAGGATTTTTCACCAAATTATTTTAGAGAATAATATTATCTGATAGATCAATTTATTTACTAAAGCCAAAAAAAACTGCGCTCTCTAAGAACGCAGTTTTATAATTTTATTTTCGTTAAGAAAATTAGATACCTAATTCTTTCTTTACATCTGGCATTAGATTGTAACCATCTGCCATGATAACTCCGCTACCGGTAGAAGAGTCAAGAACGTATTCGTAGCCTTTGGCTCTCGCAACTTTTTGAATCGTAGTACGGGCTTTTTCATAAACAGGCTTTAAAAGGTCAAGCTCTTTCTTTTGAAGATCCTGTTGTGCATTTTGTCCATGCTCCTGTATCCTTCTCCTGGTACTCTCTAATTCCATCCCCCTTTTTTGGTTTTCTTCTTCGGTTTTGGTAGCGGCTTCTGCCTGGTAACGTTCACTCGTTTTTTGAGCCTCTGTATACATATCTCTTAATTCAGTGTCATATGTTTTCTGAAGCTTTTCAAGTTGCGTCATAGCTTCTTTGAATGCCGGCATACTTTCAACAAGTTCCTGGGCAGATATATGTGCGATCTTGGATTGAGCGTTTGTGAAAGCAGTGGCTCCCAATGTTAAGGCTACTGCAATAATAAAAGTTCTGAATTGTTTCATTGTAGAATTTGTATTAAATGTTAGATTTAAATTGTTTTCTGGGTTAAATTAATTATTTTCTTTTTGATTTTTTCGGGCTGCTTCAGTAGAATCTTTTTTACGCAGGCGTTCTTCAAGAACTTTGGCACGGCGCTCATCAAATTCCTTTTGTTTGACGGCTCTTATAGAATCTCTCTCAATTTTTCGTTGTTCAATCAATTTTTCTCTTTCAATCTGGACAGCCTGTGCGGCTTGTTGCCTTTGATTCACAGCGGCATCCTGTTCTACGGTACGGTTTTCTTCCCGTTCCATTTGCTCAATCTCATCCCGGGAGCTCAATTGCTGCCTTCCTGCTGCCCGTGTAATGATCCTTAAGACCTGGTCGCTAATATTATGTTTTTCAGCTGAAAAAACCATTCCTACATTTGAGGTTCTGTCAAATATATAATCGTAATTTCTTTGTTCACCAATTTCCTGAAGGGCATTGAAGACCTGATCCTGCACCGGCTGAATAAGCCTTTTTTTCTGAAGGATAAAATCCCCGTTACTTCCAAATCTCTTTTGTTGATATGCGGCTATACGCGATTCTTCAAATTGAATGTTTGCAAGCCTTTCTTCGATCAATTCTTTGGTGAGTAATGCTCTTTCCTGTTCCAGGGCGATCTTCATGTTCTCAACCTTTTTTTGATCTCTTTCCAATTCATCTCTCCACTCCTGTACCCGCTTTTCAAGTTGAGCCGAAGCTTCCTGATATTCGGGAACATTTGCCAGTATATATTCCATGTCAATATATGCGATCCTGTTGGGAGCCTGAGCCTGAACCTGTGCTGTAAACCCCGCTACGATCAATGAAAGAATCAGAAATTGGCGTTTCATATTATTGCTATTAGAAATAATCGTGCCAAATTAAAATTGCTGCCCGATTATGAAATGAGTTTCCCATCCATTAGGTCCAACGCTTCCGGGTACTGGATCAAATCCATACCCAAAGTCTATTCCCAGCAATCCAAATTGTGGCATAAATATCCTTAATCCTGCACCGGCAGACCTGTTTAACTGGAACGGATTAAAATCCCTGAAATTGTCGTAGGTAGCTCCCCCTTCCAAAAAGGCAAGGGCATAAATAGATGCCATTGGTTTAAGTGTTATAGGGAACCTTAATTCAAGAGAATATTTATTATAAATGGTTGCCCCATCCTGGTTTGTAGCTCTGCTTAATGAAGTTCTGTCAAGCGGTACCACACTCTGGTTAGGATAACCCCGCAATTGCACAACTTCCCGCCCATCAAGACTAAATGCTCCCAATCCATCTCCTCCCAGAAAAAATCTTTCAAAGGGGGGAATACCCCGATCTTGATCATATGCCCCAAGGAAACCATACTCGGCATGGGTTCTTAAAACAAGGTTGCTGTTACCACCAAAATTATAAATCGTGTTAAACCATGAGCCTTTGAATTTTATTTTATAAAATTCAAGCCATTTAAATTTTTCCTGATCTACTTTACCCTGATCAGGAACCGGTTCATCACCCGCGCGCAATCTTGTTCCATCACGGTTAATAAGATTGCCATTGACATCCCGAAGTTGAAATTCATCCTGTTGTTCCAGGTTGGCATAGTCTACCCCGTTCCAAAGTGAATATGGCGGAGTAACTTTTGCTGTTAGGGAAAAGTTGGACCCGGTGGTAGGAAAAATTGGGTTAAAGCCTTCACTGTTTCTGCTTATACCAATGGTATAAGTAAGGTTATTTGAGAAGCCATCGGGGAAGGTGAACAATCCCGTCTGGTAGTTGTTAAGGTCAAATCTCTGGAATCCTATTGCTTGTGAGAATGTAAAGTAATCATCTGGCCATCTTAGCCTTTTTGCTATCCCTATATTTACTCCAAGTATATCAAAACTCCGGTCTCTATCGGCTCTTCTTGTCACCGGGTCAAAAAGGAACTGCCTGGTGTAAGAAAAAGATGTTTGTAAACTCACGGGACGTTCTCCTCCAAACCAGGGTTCTACAAAGGACAGGCTATAAGTTTGAAAAAAGAGACTTGCCTGAGCTCTTAAAGAAAGGGTTTGACCATCTCCCATAGGTAAAGGCTTGTATGCATCTTTATCAAAAATTCCACCAAGAGAGAAGTTATTAAATGATAATCCAAGTGTTCCAATAAAACCTCCTCCACCAAAACCACCCTGAAGTTCGATCTGGCTGGCACCGGCTTCTACAACTGAATACTGCATATCCAGTGTTCCACTGTTTGGATCCACATTCTGGAAGTCTGGACGTATCTGTTCAGCGTCAAAAAATCCTAATTGCCCCAACTCTCTAATCGTTCTTATAACATTTTGCTGGCTGTATTTTTGTCCTGGCTTGGTCCTTAATTCCCGGTAAATCACATGATCTTTGGTTTTGTCATTACCAACCACACTTATATTGTTAAAGTAAGCTTCCTTGCCCTCAATAATTCTAATCTCAAAATCAATGGTATCATTATAGACCCTGGTCTCTACGGGGTTGATCTGGGAGAAAAGATACCCGTTGTTCTTGTAAAGGTTTGCGAGATCCTGTGCATCGGGATTTCCAGGATGGGCAATCCTTTCTTTTAAAAGTACCCCATTGTATACATCACCTTTTGAAATGCCCAGAGAACGTATCAATTGGTCATCTGTATAAACAGTATTTCCAATGAAATCTATATTTCCTATATAATGTTTTCTCCCTTCTTCAATGGCAAGACGTAAAACGATGTTCTCCTCATCTTCCCTTATAAGGGTATCTGATAAGATCCTTGCATCCCTGAAGCCTTTTTCCTTGTATTTATTTATAATATTAACCTTGTCTTCCTCATATTCTGAAGCGACGAATTTAGAGCGTTTCCAGAATCTAAGGAAATTCTTTTCCTTTGTATTCTTCATAGCTTTTCTAAGCCTTTTGTCAGAAAATTGTTCGTTCCCTCTGAAATCTATATCAGAGATCTTTACTTTATTTCCCTGATCTACATTTACCAGCATATTTACTTTGTTCACCCCGGTGGTATCTACCACGGGGGTAGTAGTAATTATTGCCCGGGAATTGAAATACCCGTCCTTACGGAATTTACGCTCTATAAAATTGCTGGTTGTAGTAATGAGATTTTCAGTTACTTTAACCCCGGGTGTAAGGGTATTCTCTTTGATAAGCTCCTCACGGGCACTTTTCTTTTTAATGCCTTCAATACGTATCTCAGCAAGTTCGGGAACCTCGGTTACTTCTATTTCAATATCTGCCACATTTCCTTCTACATTGGTGATGTAGAGATTGATATCGCTAAAGAGGTTGGAATCCCACAATTTTTTAAGAACCTTGGTTATGCGCTCCCCGGGAAAAAAAATCTCCTCCCCTGGTTTTAGACCTGAAAAGGCAATTACGGTTTGCTCGTTATAAGTTACGAGGCCGCTTACTTCAATTTTTCCTATAGTATATTTTTGGCCCTGTCCAAGCGGTAAGTCCTGTGCCTGAAATGTGAGGGTAAATAAAAAACAAAAGGTAACTAAACTTATAAATCTTTTTGACATTCTTGTATTAACTAATCTGTTCACTTGTTTTTCCAAATCGTCGTTCTCTGGTTTGATAATTAAAAATGGCCTCATATAGATTTTCACGTCTAAAATCCGGCCATAGTATGGGTGTAAAATACAATTCGGCGTAGGCTATCTGCCACAATAAAAAGTTGCTGATCCTCTGTTCCCCACTGGTGCGGATCAACAAATCTACGTCTGGTAAATTGCGGGTGTAAAGATGCTGATTTATAATTGATTCATCAATAGCATCGGGGGAAATTTCATTATTTTTTACTTTTTCACTTATATCCTTTACCATGTGGATTAATTCTTCTCTTGACCCATAACTCAAAGCCAGGGTTAAGGTCATTCTCTTATTCTCACCGGTTTTGGACATTACTTCACCCAGTTCTTTCTGGGCTTTTTTTGGCAGACTATCCAGGTTCCCAATGGCGCATAGCATTATATCATTCTCAATAAGGGTATTGATCTCTTTTTTCAGGGAACTTACAAGTAGTCTCATCAATGTGTCTACTTCCCTCTTTGGCCGGTTCCAGTTCTCAGTTGAGAATGCATATAAGGTAAGATTTTCTATCCCAATCTCTGCGCAGGCCTCTACAACATCCCTTACAGATTTTGTACCCTCCTCATGGCCAAAGGCACGCATAAATCCTCTTTGCTTGGCCCATCTTCCATTACCGTCCATGATTATGGAGATATGCTTGGGCAGGCTTTCGGGATTTATTTTTTCTTTGAACATTATTTTAAAAATGACTATAGCAGGGTTTTCTTCCGAAGGTAAAAGTAAGGCTTACTCCTGAAAAAACATACCAGTCTTGAGTATTAACATTTCCAAATTCTCTGAGCGGAGTTCTGCGGCCCAGTAATTCCTGTGGATTGCTCCCGTCAATATTATCTGTAAAGGTATATCTGGCCCCAATCTCAAAAGCTCCTATGATACGCCGGCTAAGGGTTTGTTTATATCCCATAACCATAGGTATAGAGAATTCCCAGTTATTACCCTGGGACTCCAGTACTCCCCTTGCAGGCAGATCCCTGTTGAGAATAAAATGTTTTGTATTAAAATACGTGATCCCGGTATATAGATAAGGTGTGCTTTGGGGTTCGGCTTTACTTAGGTCAAAGGAATAAAAATTGAATTCGATCCCTGCAGAAACTTCAGCTATGTGATTTGTAAAAGAAAGGCCTCGTTGTTGTCTTCTTATTTGGCTTGATTTGGCATCATCTGAACTAAATTCGGCATACAGTAAACTCAATCTGTAACTATGCCTGTTACTCCTGTTATATTTCACAAGCGCTCCTGCCAATAGCCCGGTTGGATTTATGTATGTTGTACTCCCTACATCACCTATGTAATTGGCCCCTCCTATAAAAGGACCCAATTCAAATTGCTGAGAAAATGCGGTGCTGGTGCAGGCAAACATACAAATCACTAAAATCAGGTGCCTCATAAATTTCCAAAAGTTTGCAAATATAACAATTATGTTTGCTCCGCAATAATTTGAGCGGGTTTGTATGCTTATAAACAAAATTTGAGGGTTTTTATTGTTTAATTCCTGCGGTCTTCACCCCATAGTAGTTTTTTTCTAAGGGTTTGGATGAAACTATCCTTATGCAATTCAACCATACTTATTTTAAAAGGTGCGGTTTTGATTGTCATAAAGGTATCATTACTCAATGTAGCAATCTTGGAATCCATTGAAACCAGAAAGAAATTCTCTCTGCCGGACACTTTTAGTTTGATGGTAGTATCATCCTGGATCACCAGGGGTCTGGCGTTAAGATTGTGGGGAGCAATTGGGGTAATGACCAGGGCATTTGTGGTAGGAACAATTACGGGGCCACCGCAACTCAGGGAGTAACCTGTAGATCCTGTTGGGGTTGAAATAATTAAACCATCTGCCCAGTAGGAGGTAAGACACTGGTCATCCAGCCAGGTTTCTACTGTGATCATGGAAGTTGTATTTTTCCTGCTTACCGCAATTTCATTTAAAGCAAAATTATCGGGCCCTATTTCTTCACATATTGGATCTGTTGTAATACGCAATACTGTGCGCTGGGATATTGTATATTTTTTCTGAAGGATTGTCGAGATGGTATTCTGTATTTCCTCTTTTTGTATGGTAGCCAGGAATCCCAGTCTCCCGGTGTTTATGCCCAATATGGGGATATTGAGATCCCTTATATAATTAATGGATTTCAGTATTGTTCCATCACCACCAATACTAAAAAAGAGGTCATAGGAAGAATCCAGTTCTTCAAATGTGCTGAAGTGACCATATTCCCTTTTTACAGTTTCATTGAGATGAATGAGGTTGAGGAAATCTTTTTCAATGACAACTTCAATATTTTCACGGTCCAGCGCCGTTAAAAGTTCCTCTATATATTTTCCGGAATCTGTATGATAAAACTGGCCGTAAATCCCTACTTTCATTTTATGATCTTTATAAATATAAGGAGATAAAACGATCCCCGATTGATATGCTTTTAATGCTGAACCTATATATTAAGGTATTTATCGAGATATTGCGACCGGTCTTCAAGGTTGCGCCTGAAGCTGTCTTCCTGATGTTCCGAGATCACAGAATATCCATATCTGCGGAAGGTTTGAAGGATCTCATTAATTCCCGAACTGCTCAATTTTATGGTGATCCTGGTAAGGTCATTTTCCTTGGAGGATATAAACATACCCAGTAAAACCGCATTATGAGATTCAATGATCTGGCCAATTTCACTAAAGGAATAATCGCGAATCCCTTTCTCCAGAACAATAATGCCTCCGGTTTCATTCAGAAAAGATGTCTCATTAAAACAATTTAAAATATCATTCAATTCAAGATACCCCAGGTATTTGTTCTCTGCTGAGAGTACAGGTAGTATATTGCTCTGGTTGCGTGCAAAAGTTTGTAAGGTTTCCAGCCAGTGATCATCTAGCCTCGTAAAAAATCCGGAAAAAGTATATTGATATTCGGCAAGAGTTTTCTCTGCGTCAAAACTCCTTACATCAGCTTCAGATATAGAGCCCAGGTAAATCCCGTCATTTTCTACCGGCAAATGGGTATAGTTGATCTCATTAAAGATCGCCTGCATGTCCCTGATCTTATCATTGATATTAAAAATACCGATATCGTTTAAAATATAGCTCTCGATGCTCATGGTTCGGCTTCTGTTTTATGCAAATTAATTAAAATAAAATTCATTCAGGCATCCTCAACTTCGTATTTTTGTTAATTCAAATTCAAATTAAATGACACATTTAAGCGTCAATATTAATAAAATAGCCACCTTAAGGAATGCCCGTGGGGGGAATGTACCTGATCTTATAAAGGTAGCCAAAGATATCGAATCTTTTGGCGGGCAGGGTATCACTGTTCACCCGCGACCAGATGAAAGGCATATACGGTATCAGGATGTCTATGATCTCAAGCCAATTGTAACTACAGAATTTAATATTGAAGGCAATCCTGTTCCCAGATTCATAGATATGGTTTTAAAAGTGAAACCCCACCAGGTTACCCTGGTCCCTGATGCTGAAGATGCTATCACTTCCAATGCCGGGTGGAATACATCAAAACATCAGGATTTTTTAAAGGAGGTGATCTCAGAATTTAACCGAAATGGAATAAGGACTTCTATTTTCCTTGACCCCGATGTCCGGTTAATAGAATCTGCCGCTTCAACCGGCACCAACCGTATAGAATTATATACAGAAGCTTATGCGCATCAATACGCGATGGGTGATAAAAATGCGGTAAAGGTATATGCAGAGTGTGCCCGGGAGGCCACAGCCTCGGGGATGGGTGTTAATGCTGGACATGATCTTTCCCTGGAGAATGTAAAATACTTTAGGGATAATGTCCCGGGACTTCTGGAAGTATCCATTGGCCACGCTCTTATTTCTGAAGCCTTATACCTGGGACTGGAAACAACTATTCAAAAATATCTTAAGCTTTTAAATTAAATAAATGGTAGAATTATATTCGGCAGTTCAGGGTGAAGGAAGACCATTTGTGGTCCTTCATGGATTTTTAGGTATGGGTGATAACTGGAAGACCTTTGGAAACAAACTTTCAGAGGAAGGTTTTGAGGTGCATCTCCCAGATATGAGAAACCATGGCCGCAGCCCCCATACAAAGGAGATGAACTATGATGCAATGGCCGGGGATGTGCTGGACTATTGTAAAAGAAAAGGCCTTGAGGAGATTATTTTGATGGGGCATTCCATGGGGGGAAAGATTGCCATGCATGTGGCTAACGCCAATCCTGATCTTATAGAAAAACTTATTATTGTAGATATAAGTCCAAAGTATTATTCCCCTCACCATCAGAAAATATTGGATGGCCTGTCTGCCTTGCAGGAGAAGTCATTTACTTCCCGGGGTGATGCAGAGGATTTTCTTTCAGAATACATAGAAGATGAAGGAACAAGGTTGTTTTTATTAAAAAATCTTTACCGGAAAGAGAAGGATGTCCTTTCATTGCGGCTAAATCTGGATGCCCTTAAAGATAATATTGATGAGATAGGGGCTCCACTTCCCGTCGCCTATCGTTTTAATAAGCCCACCCTGTTCATCAAGGGAAGTAGATCCAGCTACATTACTGAAAAAGATAAACCATTGATTGAGCTTCATTTTCCCACTGCCAGGATCCTGGAAATACAAGATGCAGGACACTGGGTACATGCTGAAAATTTCCCCGAATTCTATAAGGGAGTTCAGAGGTTCATTAAAATTTAATCTCCTCCATATATCATTTTGTGGGTACCTGTACGTCGCGATAACAGGAAAAAAATTATGGTTTAAACTGTTAAACGCCGGCCTTTTCCGGTGTTTTTTTTGCAAATTTGTTTACAACCAGGTAAATTTTTAAAAATGAGATTTATTATAAGACTTTTAATGACCGCCATAGTGGTGTTTTTACTTGCAAATTTCCTTCCCGGTGTGGCCGTTGCAGGTTATGGTACAGCAATCATTGTTGCCATTGTCCTGGCCCTGCTCAACCTTATAGTCAAACCTGTATTGGTTCTTTTAACCCTTCCGGTTACTATCGTAACATTTGGTCTTTTTCTTCTGGTTATTAATGCTGTAATTATATTGCTTGTTGATGCCTTTATAGCCGGATTTAGTGTGGATGGGTTCTGGGTTGCTCTTATTTTCAGCTTATTATTGTCTATAGTACAATCAATCCTCTTTTCCCTGCTTCCCAGTGATTAGAATCGGGCTGTAATTCAGCTGTTTGAAACTTTGCGAACAAGCAAAAAATATGTACTTTTGCACTCCAATTTTTTATAACAAGTTAAGATGAATATTACCAGAGAGAATATTGATGATTTGAATGCGGTAGTGAAAGTAGATATCGCAAAGGAGGATTATAGCGGCAAAGTAGAAAAAATCCTGAAGGATTATCGTAAAAATGCCAATATTCCGGGATTTAGAAAAGGCCATGTTCCCATGGGAATGGTTAAAAAACAATATGGGAAAGCCGTACTGGTAGATGAGGTGAATAAATTATTGCTGGATGCTCTTAATAAATACTTAACCGAGGAGAAACTGGATGTTCTGGGGAATCCATTACCCAAAGAGCAGGAAAATTTTGACTGGGACCAGGAGAACTATACTTTTGAATTTGAACTGGGTCTCTCCCCACAGTTTGATGTGAATATTCAGCCGGAAAAACCAATTACCCATTACAAAATTGTCGCCGGTGATGAAATGATTGAGAACCAGATCACACATATACGCAAGCAGTACGGGAAACTCATTTCAAAGGAAACTGCCGAAAAAGGAGACGTGGTTGCCGGTACCTTCAAAAATGAGGTAGAAGAAATAGAAAGTACAACCTCACTTCCTTTAGATAAGATCAAAGGCGAGGACAATTTGAATAAATTTATTGGGGCAAAAGTTGGAGATGCCATGAAGTTAAATACAAAAGGGCTGTTTGAAGATGACCACCAGTTGATGGATTTTCTGAAAGTGGAGCATGATAAAGCTCATGGGCTTGATGTGGAAGTAGATTTTACAATTAGTGAGATCAACAGGCAGGAACTTGCAGAACTTGACCAGGAATTATTTGATAAATTATTCGGGCCGGGGGAAGTTAAATCTGTTGAAGAACTAAAAGAAAAGATAAAGGAAGATGCAGCAAAACAATTCAGGCAGCAAAGCGAGCAACAATTGTTGAATGATGTGACTGAATCTTTGATTGCGAACAACAAGTTTGACCTGCCTAAAGAATTCCTTCAGAAATGGATACAAACAGTTGGAGAAAAACCTTTGACTGAAGAGGAAGCCAGAGAGGAATTTGAAAAAAGTGAGCAGGGCCTGAGATTTCAGCTTATTGAAGGTAAATTAATACGGGATAATAAACTGGAGGTGAAATTTGAGGATCTTAAAAAATTCTCTATTGACAGGATCAGAGAACAAATGGCACAATTTGGTCAATTGAACCCTTCAGAAAAAGAGCTGGAAGATATTGCAGCAAGAGTGCTTTCCAGTCAGGAGGAAGTAAAGCGTTTATCTGAGCAGTTGATGAATGAGAAATTGCTTAATTTCTATAAGGAGAATATTAAACTTGAAGAGAAGGAAGTTACTTATGAGGAGTTTGTAAAAGAAATATACAAATAGCCTTTTTTAAAATTAATACATATCTTTAAGGCGTTAAACCAATAGGGGGGTAACGCCTTATTTACTTAAAGACAGATCAAATACGCTATGGATTACGGTAAAGAATTTGAGAAGTATGCCACAAGACACAGAGGCATAAATAGCAATTATTACGATAAATTAATCAATACCCTCACCCCGGTGGGGATGACCCCAAATATTATAGAGGAACGTCAAATGAACGCTGTGGCGATGGATGTTTTTTCAAGGTTGATGATGGACAGGATTATATTTTTAGGCACACAGGTAAATGATCAGGTGGCCAATATAATTCAGGCTCAGTTGTTATTTCTGGAAAGCACAGATTCTGCTAAAGACATACAGATTTATATAAATTCTCCCGGGGGCAGTGTGTATGCAGGTTTGGGGATCTATGATACGATGCAGTTCATTAAACCTGATGTTGCCACAATTTGTACCGGGATGGCTGCCTCAATGGGAGCGGTTTTGTTATGTGCGGGGACTAAAGGAAAAAGAAGCGGTCTTCCACATTCGAGAGTGATGATACATCAGCCTATGGGCGGCGCCCAGGGACAGGCCAGTGATATCGAGATCACGGCGAGGGAGATTTTAAGCCTCAAAAAAGAATTATATAATATCATTGCTAAACATACAGGACAATCTTATGAGAAAATCGAGGAGGACAGTGACAGGGATTTCTGGATGAAGGCAGATCGTGCCAAAGAATATGGGATGATTGATGAGGTTCTTAACAGAGATTAAGAAAAAAAATGACACCCTTAAGGCCTGAGGATTTAAATTTTCAGATATAAATTAAAAAATTGATTATGGCGAAAGATGATCTAGAATGTTCTTTTTGCGGAAGAAAAAAACCTGAGACCAATTTATTGATCGCTGGGCTTGATGCACATATCTGTGATAAGTGTATAGAACAGGCTCACGGGATCGTATTGGAAGAATCTAAACAGGGGGAAGCCAAAGAACTTTCGGCAGATCTTATGTTGAGCAAGCCCAAGGCGATAAAAGCTTTCCTTGATGAATATATCATTGGTCAGGAAGCTACCAAGAAAGTAATGTCTGTTGCAGTTTATAATCACTATAAAAGATTACTTCAGCCTAAAAATGATGATGATATAGAGATCCAGAAAAGCAACATTATCATGGTTGGGGAAACCGGAACGGGTAAAACTCTGATGGCTAAAACCATTTCCAAAATGCTGAATGTGCCCCTTGCCATTGTAGATGCCACCGTATTGACCGAAGCTGGATATGTGGGTGAAGATGTTGAAGGAATTCTCACGAAATTATTGCAGGCAGCCGATTATAATGTGGAAAAGGCGCAGCATGGGATCGTTTTCATTGATGAAATAGATAAGATCGCAAGGAAGAGTGATAACCCTTCAATAACCAGGGATGTTTCTGGAGAAGGAGTACAGCAGGCTTTACTTAAATTACTGGAAGGAACCACAGTAAATGTTCCGCCAAAAGGAGGTCGTAAACACCCCGATCAAAAATTCATCGAGGTGGATACAGAGAATATCCTGTTTATTGCCGGTGGAGCTTTTGACGGAATTGAACGAAATATAAGCAAGAGGCTTAACATGCAGGCCGTTGGTTTCAGCGCTTCTAAAAGTGATGCCAAGGTAGAAAGAACCAATTTATTGCAATATATCATACCAAAGGACCTTAAGGATTATGGCCTGATCCCGGAGATTATAGGCAGATTACCGGCACTTACTTATATGAACCCTCTGGATCGTGATACCCTGAGAGCTATTTTAACTGAACCTAAGAATGCTATTATCAAACAGTATCAGAAATTGTTTGAAATGGATGATATAGATTTTGAAATTACCGAAGATGCCCTCAACTATATTGTAGAGCAGGCAATTGAATATAAACTTGGGGCAAGAGGTCTTAGATCGCTTTGTGAGGCCATTCTTACCGATGCCATGTTTGAAATGCCTGAAGGTGATGAGAAAAAATTGATAGTAGATAAGGAGTATGCTCAGGATCAATTGAACAGATCTACCTTAAGTAAATTGAAAGCAGTTTCATAAAAAAAATAACCTGAATTAATTAAAGCCATTCTCAGTAATGGCTTTTTTAATGTTTAAAAAATCCCCGGAAGGGGTAAGTATTTTAAATTCTTGGGTTTACTAATCCATTCAGCGACTACTCATAAACTTATAAATGAGAGATTCTTTAGAGAGCATAGGCAAAAAGCCATTTAGTGAGCAGAGTCTTTTACAATCCTTGCGTCTATATACCCATATCTGGGAAGGAAAAACAGATGAGAAATAAGGTTCAATTCATGCCGCTTTTTCCTTAACAGAGATTTATCCTGTCTCCCGGTGAGACATCAATAAATTGTTAAATAATTCACAACTGTACGTATATACATTGTTTATCTGTCATGAATGGAAAATACCTTCGACCATTAAATACAAAACATCTTCAAAAATGAAAGAATCCAACTCTTTTTCTGGAATAACAAATTTTCTGGCTTTTCTTATTATTTCATTGTTCTGGACAGTCTCCACAACGGCCCAGGAATCTGGCGATCTAGAACGCCCAACAGTTGAAACGCCGGTGCTTATTGATTTTAAAGCTGTAGATGAAACTGTTAGTCCGGGGCAGTCTTCGGCTTTTGTCATTACATTTAAGGTTCCAAAACATATTTGGTTAGGAGCTGAACCGGCACTAGCCCGTACTCCTCCCGGCACCAAAATAAGGTTTAAGAAAAACGACAATTTCATTTTTGGGGAACCTCGTTATCCTGAGCCAAGTGTAGAGGGAGTACCTGTACGGGTAGGGTTGACAAATGTTTATAAGGGGGAGGTCACGGTTATTGTCCCTTTTACCGTTAAGGAAACAGCTGTTCCGGGAGAACAGGAAATTACCACTTTGTTGACTTACACCCCTGGTTTTGATGCGGGGAAACTCAACACTGTGGTTAATGATCCTCATACCGTAAAGCTTAAAATATCGCCCACGGGCAGTACTTCTAATGAGATACCAGAACCCGGAGTAAAAGAAGTTTCAGATTCTTTTACTATTGCTCCCGAGGTATGGAACCTACCAAAAATCCTACAACCCTTTATGAAAGAATATGAAGAGGGAACTGCCACTTCAGAGTTGCTACACGATATATTTCTTGATCCTGAGAATCATGGCAAAACTCTGAGACAGGCAATCTTTCCTTTTGCTGAATATACTTTGCAAAGGGGGCAAAGCATTGGAATGGGAATTGCTGTTTTAAACGCTACCCCGGAAGGGGTGATGACAGGAGCTTTATCAGCTTCGGGATATTTCAATGAATTTATAGGGGCCACCGGCAGTGTCATTATGCTTACCTGTCCCGCAGCTTACCACAATCTTCAAACAACCTTTGAATATTCCGGAACAGATTATCACGCCATTCTTGTCAATTATGAAAATTTCACTTTGGGAAAGCAGGATAAGTTTGGATTTCATACCAATATAGATATTTCTTCAGATCCCAGGTTTTTGTTTTACGGCATTGGAGCAGGAGCTAATGATGAAGATGCGGTTGTATATGATCATCAAAATATAGGGGGAGTGTTCGATTTTTACTTTCTGGGTATTGAGAAATTCAGAGTTGGAGCAGGATTTAAATACAGGAAAGTGGAAGTAGACCAGGGGTTAAGAGATATTGATGGTGATCCTTTTGGAGTTAATGGATATCTTCCTCTACTCACCTCAGAAAATTTTGACAATCCTGCTCTCAATGTAAATGCTACTACCCTTGGGGGTCGCTTAAATTTTATTTATGATCAGAGGAATCAGGAGTTCAATCCAACCTCCGGATTTTTTGGAAAAGTAACTGCTGAATATAATAGCATTACAGATGCAGGTAATAATAACATTCAGGACAATTATACAAAACTATACCTGGACTTTCGAAAATATTTTTCAGGTCCTTCTCAAAAACTCACTTTTTTGATTAGAAATGAATGGGTCTTCAGCACTGAAAAAGATATTCCGTTTTATGAGCTGTCATCTCTGGGCGGTATTTCAAACATTAGAGCTTTTGACATAAACAGATTTCGGGATCAACATTCGTTTTTCGCCTCGATGGAAATGAGATATACGGTGGCTAAAGTAACTGTAATGGGATTCCCAATGGCAATGATCATGGGAGGTTTTTTGGATATGGGACAGGTATTTAATGATGATGTGAGCCTGGATTTTGAAAATAATTTTAACTGGGCCCCGGGAGTTAGTTTGAGACTGGTGAATTATCCAAATGTAGGCTACACTATAAACGTAGCCCGGGGTCAGGATGGGATTTATACTTCAGGGGGAATTTCCCTTCCTTTTTAGATAGATCCCGGGAAAAATATTCAGGATTTTGTTATATCTGTAGTACCTCGTCTCAACCAAAAAAAGGACGAACAAAATCTGTTATAAGGTCACGAAGTTTTTGGTCCTTCCGAAAAGATTACCGGTGATTGGCTGTTTAAGAAAAACTTCATCTTCGCTAAAACCTGAAGGTCTTATTCTATAGATATTTTGTGCAGAAACAGATTCATTATTGGAAATTCTTACAGATTACTCGGGCAAAATCCTCTCCAATATTGAGCGAATTATCAAAATGCCCAGTGAATAGATTAGGTGGACGTTATATCACCGGGGGAATGGCAGGCCTCCAAAAGTAGCGTTTGCTGTAATTTTCCTTGCCTCTGAAGGTTCAGAATATACCACCGGGACAATCCTGGATGTAAATGGAGCGTCATATTTAAGGTGATCAGTAAAACTTAAACCCGTATTATGCATTTAAGAATTAAACCTGTTTGTTAACTCTCTATATTCAGTATATTTCGTATACATTTTAATTTCACCCATATGGTTAATCTTCCCATTGAGTATTCTGATAAGCACGTGACTCCTTTTGGTGGTAT
>JBGTNH010000004.1:0-14221 GCA_041743165.1 Gillisia sp.
ATGGCAGGTAAGTCACGCTAATAAAAAGGTCCTGAAGATCGCCCTACCAACTAAACGAAGACCTTGGATGGACGGAATTTTTGCCCAAATCAAAAATTCCAACCCTCCCTTTACTTATTCTAATGCATAATCCGGGATAAACCCATGTCTGATGGCGCTTCAATTGCCCTTGGCTTGTTGGTGGGTTTTTGGGGTAGTACAAATTCTGCCACCATTAACATGAGCGTAAACAATGCAGCAGATGGTCTTCTCCTGTGGAATTATAACAAGAGAGTAGCTGGAGGTATTGGCAGCAGTACAGACACCTTAATCAATACGCTTATGCGTAAAGCCTCAAGAAGACTTGCTTATACCAAATAATTTAATTTAATGGTTGTCCCGAAATTTTTTTCAGGACAACCATTTTTTATTCATTACTAATCACTTTTTTCTGGTGATTAATTGATTCCTGGTGAATGGCTTTGAATAATTTCAGGATAAATTCTTCACTCAGCCCTTTTTCTTCTCCCTGAAGGATCATTTTCCCAAGGATCTCATTCCATCGCGGGGTTTGAAGTATAGATACGTTCTGGGCCTTTTTGATCCTTCCTATATCATCGGCAATGGCCATCCTTCTCGACAAAGTTTCCAGCAACTGGTTATCTGCAATATCAATTTTAGCTCTCAGGTTTTTTAGATTATTCTTAAACTCTTCGCTTTCCCCCACCTCTTTGCGTATCCTCAGGTCCTCCATATATTGAATTAAGGTTGAAGGGGTAATTTGTTGCTCGGCATCACTCCATGCATTTTCGGGGTCGTGATGGGTTTCCACCATCAGGCCGTCATAATTGAGATCAAGTGCAGTCTGGCAAAGGTCAAATATAATATCGCGTCTTCCCGCAATATGGGAGGGATCAAGTATCAATGGAAGGTCCGGGAACCGGGTTTGCAAATCAATGGGTATTTGCCACTCGGGATTGTTCCTGTATTTGGTTTTCTCATATGCCGAAAAGCCCCTGTGGATCACTCCAAGATTTTTGATGTCTGCCGTGTAAAGCCTTTCAACAGCACCAAGCCACAGGGAAAGATCAGGGTTCACAGGGTTTTTAACGAGTACGGTTTTATCGGTTCCTTTAAGAGCATCTGCGATTTCCTGAACTATAAAAGGAGAAACTGTAGTACGGGCGCCTATCCATAAGATATCTACATCATTTTCCAGTGCGAGTTGAACGTGAACCGGATTTGCAACTTCAGTAGAAGTTAATAAACCTGTTTCCTCCTTTGCTGTCTTCATCCATTTTAAGCCAAGGGCACCCACCCCTTCAAAATTCCCGGGTCGGGTTCGGGGTTTCCATATCCCGGCGCGCAGCACACTCACATCACTGTCTTTAAGTTCTTTTGCTATCTTCACCACCTGCTCCTCTGTTTCGGCACTACAGGGCCCGGCTATTACAAGGGGATGATCAAGATTAAATGCATCCAACCAGCTTCGAAGTTCTTTTTTATTTTCCATGGGTAATAATGTCTCTTTTATTTATTCTTTTAATTAATTCCGTTGAGTATGGTCTTTATATAATTTGTTCTTTCCATTTCGGCATAAACCTCATTAAAATCGTCTCCTTCCATAAGATTCCTGAAATGAGTAAGATTATTTATGTATTCTGTAAGTGTTTCAAGTACATTCTCTTTGTTCTCCCTGAAAATTGGAGTCCACATGGCGGGAGAACTTTTTGCAAGTCTTACGGTAGATGCAAATCCGCTGCCGGCCATATCAAATATATCACGTTCATTCTTTTCTTTTTCAAGCACTGTTTTCCCCAGCATAAAGGAACTTATGTGCGAAAGATGCGACACATAAGCGATGTGTTTGTCATGGGAAACAGGGTCCATATATCTTATTCTCATGCCTAACTTCTGAAAGATTCCCAATGCCCGTTCCTGCAATTTAAAAGCCGTTCTTTCCACCTCACAAATGATCATGGTCTTATTCCTGTATAAATCTGAAATTGCCGCCTTTGGGCCGGAAAATTCTGTTCCTGCAATAGGATGCGCGGCAAGAAAATTACGACGTTTTGGATGGTCTTTCAGCGAACTGCAAACACGGGATTTTGTTGATCCGGTGTCAATTACAATGCAGTTATCCTTTACCTTATCAAGAACCTGGTTGATAATCTCTACACTTACGTCCACGGGAATTGAAATGATCACAAGATCTGCATTTTCTATATTATCTAAATCCCCCACTTCATCTATAACTCCCAAAGAGATCGCCTCATCCAGATGTTTATTGTTTTTATCAATCCCGAAGATCTCAACCTCTTTTAATGTGGCCCTGAGATCCAGGGCAAACGATCCACCAATCAAACCAACTCCTATAATATATATTTTCATGAGCGGAACCTGTTAATTGCCCTGTCAATATTTTCTTCAGTGGCACAAAGGGAAAATCGCACATATCCCTCTCCCTGACTTCCAAAAATAAATCCGGGAGCCGCAAAGATACTATGTTCATGCAGGAGATGGTCTACAAATTGGGCCGAAGTTGTTCCCTGCGGGACCCGTGTCCAGATAAACATTCCGGTTTGATCTATGGTTGGAGCACAGTTTAGTATTTCTGCCAGTTCAAGGATCTTTTCTTTTCGCTTCTGGTATATCTCGTTTTGTGCAGCAAACCATGTTCCGGATAATGCCAGAGCTTTAACGGCCCCTGCCTGTAGTGGAAAGAACATCCCGCTGTCCATATTGGATTTTACTTTCAAAATAATATTGAGGTTGTGTTCACTCCCGCAAACCATTCCTATCCTCCAGCCGCTCATATTAAAACTTTTGCTCAGGGAATTGAGTTCCAGCACACCATCCATTGCACCTTCAGTTTTTAAAATGCTTTTTGGCTCATTATTAAGTATAAAACTATAAGGGTTATCATTCACGATAAGTATATTATGTTTTTTTCCAAAGGCTACCAGTTTCTGAAAAACTTCTTCTGTCGCAGCAGCGCCGGTTGGCATATGAGGATAATTCACCCACATAAGCTTCACATTTTCCAGATTCAGTTCTTCAAGCGAGTCGAAATCGGGTAACCATCCGCCTTCTTCGTTCAGCTCATAAAGCACCGGAATAGCTCCAATCATATTTGTCACTGCCTGATATGTAGGATATCCCGGATTTGGGATCAAAACCCCATCCCCTTCATTCAAAAAAGCCATGGAAATATGGGTTATACCTTCCTTACTGCCCATTAACGGAAGTATTTGCGTAGCAGGATCAAGTTCTACCTCGTAATGATTTTTATAAAACAATCCTATGGCATTTCTGAAATCTGCAGTCCCTTTATAGGGTTGATACTGGTGGGCCACCGGGTTTAATAAGGCATGGTTGAGCCCCGCGATCACTTCCGGTGGTGGCGGAAGATCGGGACTGCCAATGCCTAAATTAATAATGGGTTTTCCCTGAGCTTCAAGCCCTCTCACTTCCTGAAGTTTGGAAGAGAAATAGTATTCACTTACATGATTTAATCGGTTTGCCTGGATCATCATAATCTGTTTTTATATATTCCAAGAATCTTCAATTCTTCAGTCATTACTTTTATAATTTCTATTGCCTTGTTAAAATTGTTGCGATCTTCAAACAGCACATCCACGAAAAAAGAATATTTCCATGGGGTTTCTATGATGGGCATGGACTGGATTTTGGTCATATCGAGATCATAATCCCGTATAATGTTCAGCACCGAAACAAGGCTACCGCGCCGACTCTCCAGCTCAAATTTGATCGAAGCCTTATTCAGTATCTCTCCGTTGGATTCTTTTTCCTGAGTTCCCATTATGAGAAACCTGGTGGCATTGCTTTTTTTGGTTTGAATGCCTTCTGCCAGAATTTCCAGCCCAAAGATCTCTGCTGCTGCTTTACTGGCCAGTGCAGCAATTCCGGTGGATTGGTTTTGAGAAATTCTTCTTGCTACTTCGGCTGTATCTTCATCTTCTATAAGCTTAATATGCCTGTGATCCTTAAAAAATTCCTTGCACTGTAGCAGCGCCATAGGGTGTGAATACACTTTCTTTATATCTGATATCTTTTGTCCGGGAAGTGCCATCAGATTCATATTAACAGGCATATAATATTCCCCGGTTACGTGCAGACTATTTTCATCTATGAGGGCGTAATTAGGCAAAATGGATCCAGCAATTGAATTCTCAATGGCCATCACTGCCTCTCTTGACCGGCCGGCAAGAAGACTTTGCACCACTTCAGGGAAAGACATACATTCATCAACCACAACCTGATCCCCAAAATATTGTTGGGCCACCAGATGATGAAATGAACCCCGTACTCCCTGTATTGCAATTTTATCTTCCATTAAAGTTGTTTCAAAAAAAAATCCCGATGTTGCCATCGGGATTTGATATATAATTTTCTTTTAATTACATGGCGCTCCCGATCCTATCTCTGAAATAGAAATAAAAATAATAGAAAGCGTTCCAGGTAAGTAAATTGGTCATTATTCGTTTTGTATTTGGCTAATGTAGAATAAAATTTGAAAAGACCATATAATATTTAATAAATTTCTACGATAACGATTTCGCATTCAACTGGCAATTTCCAGTTAACAATCAACAATTAGGCGCCAAATTGATAAATTGTATAATGTATAATGTATATTGTAACTGTTCGCTGATAGCTGATAGCTGAAAGCTGTTTATTGATCATTGCTTATTGTATAATGTATATTGTATGCTGTATATTGTAACTGTTCGCTGTTTGCTGAAAGCTGAAAGCTGATAGCTGATAGCTGAAAGTTGTTTATTGATCACTGTTTCAACTATCTTTGAAAAAAGCTTTTAAATGTCAATTACCGTAGAGGAAATATCAAAATTTTATGGGGATCAAAAAGCCCTGGACAAGGTGAGTTTTACCGTGAAGAAAGGTGAGATCGTGGGTTTTCTGGGGCCCAATGGTGCAGGAAAATCTACGTTGATGAAGATCCTTACTGGTTTCATTACCCCTTCGGAAGGCTTTGCCAGTGTTAATAATTACCTGTTACCCGATGAGCTTTCCAAGGTGCAGAAAAGCATAGGATACCTCCCGGAACATAATCCTTTATATACAGATATGTATGTAAGGGAATATCTGGAATTCAATGCCTCTGTATTTGCTACTGATCAAGCCAGGATCGAAGAGGTGATCCAATTAACCGGCCTCACCCCCGAAGCCAATAAAAAGATCTCCCAGCTTTCAAAAGGATACCGGCAACGGGTTGGCCTTGCGGCGGCACTGCTGCACGATCCCGAAGTGTTAATTCTTGATGAGCCAACTACGGGTCTTGATCCCAACCAGCTAACCGAAATAAGAAACCTCATCCTTTCCATTGCAAAAGACCAACCCGGTGGACGCAGAGGTAAGACCATATTTCTCTCAACCCATATTATGCAGGAGGTGGAAGCCATATGCGACCGGGTGATCATCATCAACCATGGAAAGATCGTGGCAGATAAGAAAATGAAGGACTTACGTGATGATAAGGAACAGATAATCCATGTCGAATTTGATTACAGGATCGAAGAGGTTGCCTTACAAAGGATCCCTCATCTCACCCTGGCAAAGAATATTGGCGGATTCCACTATCAGCTGCATTTCAATACCACAAAAGATATGCGTCCTGCTGTATTTGATTTTGCCCATGATAACGGACTAAAAACCCTTCAGCTTAACAGAAAAACAAAAAATCTGGAAACCATGTTTGCAGAATTGACCGGCCCCCCAACCCCCGAAGGTTGAACTCTTACTCGACTAAATAGTATAAGCAAAGCTCCCCCTTTAGGGGGTTGGGGGGTTAGGGGGCCTGGAATATCAATTTCCCGGTATAAAAGCTCGGTAGATTCACAATTGGAGGGCGATTTACCGAGATGACATCTCCGGTACTTCTTATTTCACCCTTCAACTCATTCTGCGGATTAACAAAAAGTTTATTTGTTCCCCGGTGCTGTATTTCCACAATACCTGAAATTAAATCCTTCCCTTCAAATCGGCCATCCCCATCTGCTATAAAAAGATTGAGGTGAGATGTACTTCCCGAAAGAAAATAATTGGAATATTCATCTCCTGTTACCCTGATAAAATCTGAAACCAGGTTAAGTTTAAAATCCCCGTTGGTATAGATTCCGGGATCTTTTTCCTGGTTCAGCGACCTGATCCAGATCACGGGAAAATTTAAAGTCCCAACACTCTCTATAGTATTGTTACTGGCATTTTGCAACCAGGTAAGATTGGGTACTGTGACATATATCTTAGTGGTATTATATTCCCTGAAGAGATTGCAGTTATCACTGTTCCTTAGACTAAGCCTTCCATCCTCAACAACAGCCGAAACATTATTAATGAGATTTTTTCCTGCCTCCACCACAATTTTATGGGTTGGCCCCTGTTCAATAAAAAGTTTAACCCGGTCATACACAATGAGCTCCTCAAAAGCTTCAACCTTAATCTCCTGCTGAATGATATCACCCGTGGTCTGAAAACAATTGGGAGCATCTTCCTTGTCACAGGCGGTAAATAGGATAAATCCAAATATTATAAACAATAATTTTTTCATAATCTGTATCCTAATGAAAATTCAACAGCTTCTGCATTCATCCCGTGGGCCAGCACAGTCACAGATCCAAATAAATCTTTGTAAATTTCTCTTTGCAGGCCCACTCTGTTATAAATCCTGTCTACATATCTATCATATGGATAATAAGCATAGTACCCCAGGTGAGTGACCATCGATAACTTTCTAAATGTGAGCTGGTGGCCCAAAAAAACTCCAATCCTCTTTGAATCCTCATCTCCGGTCGTGTTGCCCCGATGGAAGGTGACCGATTGATAAAAAATAAATTCTTCCATAGCTCTCGAAAGAAAGAGTTCTGTCCCGGCCTGCAAAGTGCTCTTTCGGTTGATCCTTTTATCGGCATATGCCGAAAAAGTTAGAAACGGATATGTTTTTGATCCAATGACTCCCGTGGTATTGGCCCCGCTTCGTAACACAAAGTTATAATGTACTGGTTCTGAATACAAGGTTCTTTCCTTCGGAATAAAAGCTGGTTGTTCCCCGTGATCAAACCTGTAATTGAATCCGGTATTTATTGCAAGGGTGTTTGTAGAATTGTTGGGTGACTTAAAATCGGCATTGGAGTAATGCACAAGTACCAACCCCGCATTGAATCCCAGTCCCTTATAAATATTTTCTCTTTGAAAATTTCCGCTGAAAATTGTGGAGCTCATGATCCGGGAGCCATAGGCATTATTGATATAATTATTATCCGGGTGATAGGGATTGGTATTGTATGCAAGGCCCTGAGCCACTTTAATTACAAGATTTCTCTTTAAAAAATAGAATCCCATATGGGCATAAAGTCCGTAGTTTTCTCCCAGATAGGGATTGATCATATCCTGATAGGAGAAAGTGAACCCCACATCGGGATAATTGTATCTGGCCTCCCAGGAGTCCTGCCCAAAGGTTTTTCGATTAAAGCTTAAAAGAATTCCTGTAGGATGATGAGTAATGAGATGGGAAATATGTGGGTTGTGCTCCAGGATACTTCCATAAAAATAACTGCCATCTATGGAAAAATAATTTTTTCCTTCATTTTGAGCCTGAAATGGAAAAAATGATAGAAATATAAATCCAAAGACAATTTTCTTCATAGAAGCGTTGAAAAGGTAGCGGCAAATGTAATATATTTTAAAAAACCGCCGATGCTACCGAATGGATGTTGGAACTTTTTCCCATTGAATAATAGTGCAGTACCGGAACTCCGGCTTCGATAAGTTCTTTGCTTTGAGCGATGCACCACTCTATTCCTGCCTGCCGCACGGCATTATTATCCTTACATTTTAATACTTCCCCAATAAGTTCTTCAGGAAGGTCTACATGAAATCTATGTGGAATAATGTTCAGCTGATTTTTGGTAGCGATGGGTTTTAATCCGGGAATTATGGGCACATTGATATCGCTTTCCCTGCATTTTTGGACAAATTTGAAATATTGTTCATTATCAAAGAACATTTGGGTTACCACATATTCGGCCCCGGCAGCCACTTTATTTTTAAGCCGTTTTATATCCTGCTCCATGTTTGGAGCTTCCATATGTTTTTCCGGGTAACCGGCTACACCTATGCAGAAATCTGTATGATGAGAATTCTCCAGTATCTCCTCCTGAAATATTCCCTTATTCATTCCTGCAATCTGTTGTACAAGGTCATTTGCAAAATTATTCCCGTTACGTTCGGGCTTGAAATAGGTTTCACTCTTCACAGCATCACCCCGCAAAGCCATTACATTCTTAATACCCAGAAAATCCAGGTCTATTAAAAAATTCTCTGTATCCTCCTTACTAAAACCTCCACACAAAATGTGAGGCACGGCATCTACCTTATATCTACTCTGTATCGCAGCGCATATTCCCACAGTCCCGGGACGTTTTCGTACGATTCTTTTTTCCAGCAATCCATTCTCTTTTTCAATGTAAACGTATTCCTCTCTGTGATAAGTCACATCAATAAAGGGCGGATCAAATTCCATGAGAGGATCGATGCTGTCAAAAATAGATTTGATGTTCTGTCCTTTTAAGGGAGGTAAAATTTCAAAGGAAAACAGGGTTTTGCCTTTGGATGCATTTATATGTTCGGTTATCTTCATAGGCTTCCTCCCCCTACCCCTCCGAGGGAGGGGAGTTTAGAAAATTGATTTTATTTACCTCTTTTACTCATTAACTTTTTAACTCTTATTTTAATCTGCAATATTTGGCCGGAGCCATCTCTCTGCCATTTCAAAAGAGATCCCTTTTCTTTCGGCAAAATCCTTTACCTGGTCTTCTTTTATTTTTCCAACCCCAAAATACCTGGCTTCAGGATTGGCGAAGTAATATCCGCTTACGCTGGAAGCAGGCCACATGGCAAGGCTTTCAGTCAATTTTACTCCAATTCTTTCTTCAACTTTTAAAACTTCCCAAATACTCAGTTTTTCGAGATGGTCAGGACAGGCGGGATATCCAGGCGCTGGACGAATTCCCTTGTAACTTTCCTTTATCAACTCTTCGTTACTCAAATTTTCCTGGGGTGCATAACCCCAGTGTTCCGTTCTTATTTGTTTGTGAAGATATTCCGCAAAGGCTTCAGCCAAGCGGTCAGACAGCGCTTTGATCATGATGGAATTATAATCATCGTGATCCTTTTCATATTGCTTTGCAAGCTCTTCGGTTCCAAAACCCGTGGTCACGCAAAAACATCCTATATGATCCTGAATCCCTGTATCCTTGGGAGCAATATAATCGGCAAGGGCGAAATTTGGTTTATCCTGGTACTTTTTGGTTTGCTGTCGCAGGGTTCTGAAAAGCGTGGTTTTTTCTTCGGAATTTTCCTCATACCTGATTTCGATATCATCATCGTTAACCGTGTTTGCAGGAAACAATCCATAAACCGCTTTTCCAGAAAGGAGCTTTTCCGAAAATATTTTATCCAGCATGGTTGTAGCGTCCTTAAAAAGTATTGTCGCCTGCTCCCCTACAACTTCGTCTGTAAGAATATCCGGATACCTGCCATGCAATTCCCAGCTTCTGAAAAATGGGGTCCAGTCAATAAAATCTTCCAGTTTTTTCAGATCAAAATCTTCGATAACCTGAATTCCGGTTTTCACAGGTTTTATTATTTCTGAAGTTTTCCAGTCAATTTGAAATTTATTCTTCCGTGCTTCCTCAATGGATAAATAATCCTTGACCTTGCTCCTTTTCCCAAAATTCTCCCGGAAAACATCATAATCTTTCTTGAGATCATCCATATATTTTCTTCGGGTATTCTCTTTGAGAAGATCACCTACCACGGTAACGGCCCGCGAAGCATCATTCACATGCACCACCGCATTTTTGTACTGTGGATCGATCTTCACTGCCGTGTGGGCCTTAGAAGTTGTAGCCCCTCCAATCAAGAGCGGAACAGTGAAATTTTGCCGCTGCATTTCCTTTGCCAGATGCACCATTTCATCAAGCGACGGAGTAATGAGTCCGCTCAAGCCTATTACATCCACATTTTCAGACTTGGCAGTTTCAATGATCTTTTCTGCCGGCACCATCACTCCCAGGTCGATGATCTCGTAATTGTTACAGGCCAGAACCACGCCTACAATATTTTTACCTATATCGTGAACATCGCCTTTGACGGTGGCGAGCAACACCTTGCCAGCCCGCTGCGGCCCCCTAACCCCCAAAGGGGGAACTTCTAACTCTTCTAATATTTTTTCCTGGACACTATCAATTTGATGAAGCACCTCATTATTTTGAAAGCGTATTACCCTGTACCCTTCCTTTTCTAACCAGGCTGTTCTTTCCTTATCCGAAGATTTATTTTCGGGGAGCTGATGAATTGAACCAATAACTTCAATAATAAGATTTTTCTTTAAACAAATAAAGTCGGCGATATACTGTCCAATGATATGCTGCCTGCGGAATTTGTAACCTCCTAAATTCTTTCCGCTTAAAACATTCCACAACTTGGCCTCAGCCTCTGTGGGTCGATTTCGCATATTTCGGGCGGAATTCTTTAAAAGTTTATATAAAATTGGATCTGCCGTACGCCAGTATTGCTCCCCCTTTGAGGGCTGGGGGGCCTCTATATAAGGTAAAAGGTACGCCACTGCTTTTTTCATGACCCGTGCCGACTTCACAACCTGTGGCAGGAACATTTTTCCGCTTCCAAAGAGATCACCTACTACGTTCATTCCTGTCATGAGGTGGCCTTCAATAACATCCAGCGGTCTGGCAGATTCAAGTCGGGCGCTTTCTATATCCTCGAGGATATAGGCATCTATTCCTTTAACCAGGGCATGGGTGATACGTTCCTGTAAAGGTTTCTCCCTCCATGAAAGGTCAACTTTGTTTTCTCTCTCTGTTCCCACAACCCGCTCTGCAAATTCGAGTAGACGCTCAGTGGCATCGTCCCTGCGATCAAGGATCACATCTTCAACATGCTCCAGCAGGTCTTTGGGAATATTATCATATACATCCAGAAGTGCGGGATTCACGATTCCCATATTCATCCCGGCCTGTATCGCGTGATATAGAAATACAGAATGCATCGCCTCCCTCACGGGATCATTTCCACGGAAAGAAAATGAAACATTACTCACTCCTCCGCTCAAACTACAGTAAGGTAGATTTTCCTTTACCCATTTTACTGCTTCAATAAAGTCGATAGAATTCCTCCGGTGCTCCTCCATTCCTGTGGCCACGGGAAAAATATTAAGGTCAAAGATGATGTCTTCTGGAGGGAAATTTACTTTTTGGGTAAGCAGGTCATAAGAGCGCTTCGCGATCTCAATACGTCTTTCATAGTTATCGGCCTGGCCCACCTCATCAAAAGCCATTACTATGACGGCTGCGCCATAGCGCCTGATTTTTCGTGCCTGTTCAAGGAATTCCCCCTCTCCTTCCTTTAAACTGATGGAATTGACCACACATTTACCCTGCACCACGCGCAGGCCGGCCTCAATGATCTCCCATTTGGAGCTGTCAATCATTATGGGAACCCTTGCAATATCGGGTTCGGCTACTATCAGGTTCAGGTACTTTACCATGGCTTCTTTGCCATCTATGAGCCCGTCATCCATGTTCACGTCTATGATTTGGGCGCCGCCGTCCACCTGATCCCTTGCTACATCAAGAGCCTCTTCAAATCTGTCTTCTTTTATAAGGCGGAGAAACTTTTTAGATCCCGCAACATTGGTTCGCTCACCTACATTAATGAAGTTACTTTCCGGAGTGATGATCAGTGGTTCAAGTCCTGATAATTTCAAAAAAGCCCCTCCCGACCTCCCCATTGGGGAGGAGTTTGTTATCTGGGTTTCCACAACGGCGGATTTATTGGCTTTGTTTTCAGAAGTTCTTTCTTTCCCCATCTTAAACTTCAGCATTAATTAGTTGGTTATTCGGAATAGGCCTTGGCTGGTAATCTTTGGCAATTTCAGCAATAGCTTTGATATGGGCCGGGGTTGTTCCGCAGCAACCTCCCAGGATATTCACCAGACCTTTTTCGAGATATTCCTTAATTTGCTCGGCCATTTGAACAGCGCTTTCATCGTATTCTCCAAAGGCATTTGGCAAACCTGCATTTGGATAAGCTGAAACCCCATATGGACATTTCCTTGCAAGAACTTCAAGATGCGGCGTGAGCTGTTTGGCGCCTAATGCGCAGTTAAATCCTACACTCAGCAAGGGAATATGAGCAATGGAAATAAGAAAGGCCTCTGCCGTTTGCCCCGACAGGGTTCTGCCGGAAGCATCAGTGATCGTGCCGCTTATCATCACTGGAATATCAGAATTAAGCTCCTCTTTTAATTCATCAATGGCGAAAAGTGCAGCCTTTGCGTTGAGGGTATCAAATACCGTTTCCACAAGCAAAATATCCACTCCGCCATCGATTAATGCTTTAGCCTGTAACCTGTACGCTTGTCTTAACTCCTCGAATGAAATTGCTCTGAAGCCGGGATCATTGACATCCGGACTCATACTTGCGGTTTTGTTGGTAGGGCCAATAGCCCCGGCTACAAATCTGGGTTGGGAGGGTTGTTTTGCTGTAATCTCATCTGCTACCTTTTTGGCGATCCTTGCGCTCTCAAAATTGAGCTCATACACCAGCTCCTCCATTTTGTAATCGGCCATTGCAATGGTAGTTCCGGAGAAGGTATTGGTCTCAACGATATCTGCCCCAGCCAAAAAATATTTGCGATGCACATCTGCAATCGCTTTGGGTTGGGTAAGGGATAACAAGTCGTTATTCCCTTTTACAGAAACAGGCCAGTCGGCAAACCGAGAACCCCGAAAATCTTCTTCGGTGAATCTGTATTGCTGGAGCATGGTGCCCATGGCTCCATCAAGGATAAGTATTTTTTGGGAAAGTAATTCTTCTAATTTTGACATTGATTTACAAATAATCATTATCAAAAAAGAAGTACGGGAAAGCATCTCTTTGTTATCTATCCACATGAATGCGGTAGAATTTAGCACCTTCTCCAGAGGAGGGTTGCCAAGGCTTCAGTGGGTCTAATCCCTCAACCTTTCTTGATAACGATGTTAAAAAATATAAATGAACTTATTTCAGCAAATATAAGGCTGATGTGTTAGAAAGCAAGGAATTTGAGAAAAATTTATAATTCTACAATCTCCCCGTTCAAATACACATCATAGCTAATTTCTGCAGTCTTCTCCAGCATTTTTGCCACAGAGCAGTATTTATCTATTGAAAGATCTACCGCCCGTTTAGCTTTTTCCGGAGCAAAATCCCCTTTCAGTTTTACTATCAGCTTTATGGCGGTAAACACGTTTGGTACCGCCCCATCCTGCCTGAAACCTTCAACTTCCATTTGCAGATCAAGCAATTCGATCTTTTGCTTTTTCAGGATCATGACAATATCAATCCCGCTGCATCCCGCGATACCCATAAGCATCAGTTCCATAGGACTTGCACCCTGTGGATTCGGCTCCGATTTATTGTCGAGATAAACTACATCACCTCGCTCATTTTTTGTTTCAAAGTGGTAGTTTTCATTAAGTCGTTTTAGGTGGATCTTCATTGGATTTAAATTTTGGCCCAAAGTTACGAAAAAGTGGGGAGGAGAGATTGGGTATATGGGGATTGGTTAATGGGTTAATTGGTTAATTCGGGATTGGTTAATTCGGGATTGGTTAATTCGGGATTCGTGAATTCGTTAATTCGTAAATTCGAGAAGGGACGGGTGGGATTAATTAAAGGTCACGCAAAAACCTAGAACTACAAAGATTACTTTTGCCCCGCACGTGACCCTTCCGTCACATCAAAGATGTGCCACCTTCCATTGAAAAAAGGGAAGGAGCTTTTTGCCATTTTTTCAAAAAAAGATTTTGGCTAATATTCATCTTTATGAGAGTCCAGAAGCGTAGCGGTCTAGCTTCCAGATTCTAGTAGCGCCAGAATCCTTTTTAAACTCCCCCTTTCAAGGTGCCTGCCGGTATAGGCAGGGGCAGGAGAATCTTTCCCCGCCTCCTGACTTTCTCCACTCTCTCAACTTTTCCACTCATAACTCATAACTCCTAACTCACTGGCGTCCGGGAAACTGATTTATATATTACCTTAACGACATAAAAAAAGGGAGTCCTCGTTTTCGACCACAGACTCCCTTTAAAAGATTCCACTTAAAGCGGACAATATGGACAAAATTACAAGAAATTCTGGAATG
>JBGTNH010000005.1:0-86167 GCA_041743165.1 Gillisia sp.
ATATCTTCCAATTGCAATTCCCAATAAATTAATTTTTGATACAAATCTGACCATTCCTCATAACTGTTCACCATGGACAAATCCATTGCAATTTTTCTGAATTCCTGTTGATAATTGGATGTTGTCTTTTCCGATATTAATCGCGAATGATCCAAATTCTTCTTCAAACTCAACAAAATTTGATTGGGATTTACAGGTTTTATTAAGTAATCAGCAATTTTGTTCCCAATGGCTTCTTCCATAATATATTCCTCTTCGCTTTTTGTGATCATTACCACAGGAACATCTGCCCGCTTTTCCTTGATCTCATTTAAAGTCTCTAAACCTGTAAGGCCGGGCATATTTTCATCAAGAAAAACAATATCGAAATTTTCCTGTTCTATCTTTTCTATTGCTTCCATTCCACTTCTACAGGTTGTAACCTTATAATTTTTGGATTCAAGGAACATAATATGTGGCTTTAGAAGATCTATTTCATCATCTGCCCAAAGTATTTTAATTTCATTCATGTATAATATTTTTTATTGCAATTGCTTTAAATTTATTAAAGAAACCGGCTTTGTTTCTGGAAATGGCCCGTTTGGGCTTCATATATGTATATTTGCTATTATTTTAAATAATCAGGCTTTGGCTGCGACAACAAAACTCAAAATATTTAACGATCCAATTTACGGTTTTATTACTATTCCGAATGAGACGATTTTCAACATCATAGCCCATCCTTACTTTCAAAGATTACGCCGAATTTCCCAAATGGGAATGTCCTATCTGGTGTATCCCGGTGCTCATCACACCCGTTTTCATCACGCCCTTGGATCTTTACATCTTATGCAAAAAGCTATTGACATGCTTAAGTTTAAAGGGATTGAGATATCCAAAGATGAAGAGGATGGCTTATACATTGCTATTTTATTACATGATATAGGTCACGGGCCGTTCTCTCATGCCATGGAAAACAGCATAGTCGAGGGCCTGTCTCATGAAAGGATCTCCTTGTTTATTATGGAAGAACTCAACAAGGAATTTAACCAAAGTTTAACTCTGGCTATCGAGATTTTTAAAGGTGCTTACAAGAGAAAATTCATGAATCAGCTTGTTTCAAGTCAGCTGGACATGGACAGGCTTGATTATTTAAAGAGAGACAGTTTTTATACGGGAGTTCCAGAAGGAAATATAAACAGCGAAAGAATCATTACAATGCTCAATGTGGTTGAAGACCAAATTGTGGTTGAGGAAAAGGGAATCTACTCAGTGGAGAAATTCCTGGTAGCCCGAAGGCTTATGTACTGGCAGGTGTATTTACATAAGACCGGGGTGGCAGCAGAACAACTTCTTATAAGGGTGCTTCAAAGGGCAAAAGAACTTATTAATGAAGGCCAGGTTTTGGAATGCAGTCCTGCGTTAGCTTATTTTTTAAATAATAAGATACAGGAAGATAATTTTGATGCCGGAGTATTGAAAACTTTTAGCAGGCTCGATGATTATGATATTGTTTCGGCCATGAAGACCTGGCTGGATCATCCTGATTTTGTATTAAGGAATTTATGCGAGATGCTGTTACACCGCCAGCTATTAAAGGTGAAATTTAAAAAGAAACCCGTACCTTCATTAAAACTTGAAAATCTTTCTCTAAAAGTTCAGAAGCAATATAATATATCAAAAGAGGAGGCCGATTACTTTGTTTTTAGTGGAAAAGTTTACAATGTAGCCTATTCCAGTGGAAGAGACAGGATACAACTCCTGCATGCAAACGGAAAGGTAAGTGATGTAGCGAGGGCTTCAGATCAATTGAACTTAAAAGCTTTATCTATACCCGTAACAAAATATTATATCTGTTATCCAAAGTCTAAAGATTAAACCATTTTTTTTACTTTTGCCAGAATGAAGTTCACAGCAGCACAAATTGCCAATTTACTACACGGGATAGTCGAAGGAAATCCCGAAGCAGAAATCTATAAATTGGCCAAAATAGAGGAGGGTACAGAGGGTTCACTTACTTTTTTAAGCAATCCCAGATACACTCCTTTTATATATTCAACAAATGCATCAGTGACTATTGTAAAAGATAGTTTTCAACCCGAGGAGAGGATTAAGACAACACTTATAAGAGTTAAAGATCCATATAAAGCATTTTCAACCCTGCTGGAGCATTACAATCAGATAAAACTTAATATAAGCGGAATTGAAGAACCGGTTTATATTTCAGATTCGGCGCAATATGGAGAAAACATTTATCTGGGCGCCTTTGCTTACCTGGGAAAAAATGTTTCAATTGGTAATAATGTAAAAATTTATCCGCACACATACATTGGTGATAATGTAACCATAGGTGATGATACTATAATTTTCCCGGGAGTAAAGATCTATTCTGAAACAACTATAGGGAAATCCTGTATATTCCATGGGGGGGCTGTAATAGGAGCTGATGGATTTGGATTTTCGCCAGGAGATACGGGGGAATATTCCAAAGTTCCGCAGATAGGAAATGTAATAATTGGGGATAATGTGGATATAGGCGCAGGCACAACTATAGATCGTGCCACCCTGGGCTCTACTATAATTGGTAACGGCGTAAAACTGGATAATCAGATTCAAATAGCCCATAATGTAGAAATAGGTGAGAATACAGCAATTGCTGCTCAGACAGGGATCGCCGGTTCCACTAAAATCGGAAGGAATTGCCTGATAGGCGGGCAGGTGGGAATTGCAGGACATATGAAAATTGGAAACAGGGTGAAAATCCAGGCCCAGTCTGGCATTGGAAGAAATATTGAAGATGATGAAGTTATCCAGGGTTCACCATCTTTTAATTTTGGCGACTTCAATAAATCCTATGTTCATTTTAAAAATTTACCGAAAATAGTTGATAGAATAAACCAACTTGAAAAAAAGAATAATAATGGCTGAAATCCTTAACAAGCAGCAAACCATAAAAAAGGAGGTTTCCCTAAAGGGGGTTGGTTTGCATACCGGCAAGGAAGTTATACTTACTTTTAAGCCGGCCCCGGAACATACGGGGTATATTTTTAAGCGCATAGATCTCGAGGATGATCCCATTATTGAAGCAGATGCTTCCTATGTTGTAAATACGCAAAGGGGCACAACCCTTGAGAAAAACGGGGTTTCTATCCATACCTGTGAACATGTGCTTGCAGCCTGCGTAGGGCTTGAGATAGATAATGTAATTATAGAACTTAACTCCTCTGAGCCTCCAATTATGGATGGATCTGCCAAATTTTTTGTTGAAGCTCTGGAAGAAGCGGGAACAGAAATACAGGAAGCAGAAAGGGATGAATTTGTTATAACAGAGGTGATTTCTTACAAAGATGAAAAGTCTGGAAGCGAAATACTTGTGATGCCCGCAGATAATTACCAGGTTACTACTATGGTAGATTTTGGAACAAAGATCCTGGGAACTCAAAACGCCTCCATTCAGCATGTTTCTGAATTTAAAGATGAAATTGCCAATGCCCGCACTTTTAGTTTTCTCCATGAGATTGAAAACCTGCTGGAAAATGGTCTAATTAAAGGAGGGGATCTTAATAATGCTATTGTTTATGTAGATAAAGAGTTAAGTCCCGCAACAATGGAGAAACTCAGGGTTGCCTTTAAAAAGGATAACATTTCGGTTAAGTCCAATGGGATTCTTGACAATTTAACCCTTCATCATCCAAATGAGGCCGCAAGGCATAAACTTCTTGATGTAATGGGAGACCTGGCTCTGGTGGGCACAAGAATAAGAGGAAAGGTGATAGCAAATAAACCAGGCCACCTTGTCAATACCCAGTTTGCCAAAAAGCTTTCCAAGATCATTAAAGCTGAAAGAAGAAATAATGTACCAAAAATAGATTTGGATCAGCCTCCTTTGATGGATGTGAATGACATTATGAATATTCTTCCTCACAGACCACCTTTTCTCCTTGTAGATAAGATCTATCACTTATCCAAGACCTGTGTGATAGGGATGAAAAATGTAACCATGAATGAACCTTTTTTTGTGGGACATTTTCCCGGAAAACCGGTTATGCCGGGGGTATTGCAGGTGGAGGCCATGGCCCAGACCGGGGGGATCCTTGCATTAAAATCTGTTCCTGATCCTGAGAATTACCTTACTTTCTTTATGAAAATAGATAATGTAAAATTTAAACAACAGGTAGTTCCGGGAGACACCCTTATCTTTAAACTGGAATTGCTTGCCCCAATAAGAAGGGGGATATGCCAGATGCAGGGATATGCCTATGTGAATGGAAAACTTACAACCGAGGCCATTTTAATGGCCCAAATAGTTAAATCAAAATAAGAATGAATCAACCCTTAGCATACGTACACCCCGGGGCAAAAATTGCCAAAAATGTTGTGATTGAACCATTTACTACCATTCATAATAATGTGATCATTGGTGAAGGAACATGGATAGGATCCAACGTTACAATAATGGAAGGTGCCCGTATAGGTAAAAATTGCAGCATATTTCCCGGTGCAGTTATATCTGCTGCACCGCAGGATAAGAAATTCAATGATGAGGAAACCACTACCGAGATTGGTGATAATACCACGATAAGGGAATGTGTTACCGTAAACCGCGGAACCACAGATCGCATGAAAACCGTAATAGGTAAAAATTGCTGGATCATGGCTTATTGTCATATCGCCCATGACTGTGTAGTAGGAGACAATTGCATTTTTTCAAATAACAGCACTCTGGCAGGCCATATTAATGTAGGAGATTATGTAGTCCTTGCAGGGATGGCTGCGATACAGCAATTTTGCAGTATTGGAAACCATGCCTTTGTAACCGGTGGTTCTATGGTTAGAAAAGATGTTCCCCCTTTTGTAAAGGCAGGACGTGAACCACTTTCGTATGTTGGAATTAATTCCATTGGGTTAAGAAGAAGAGGTTTTAGTACAGAAAAAATAAGGGAGATACAGGATATTTACCGTATTTTATATCAAAAGAATTACAATAACTCCCAGGCTGTAGCGATTATTGAAGCCGAAATGCAGGCAACTGCAGAACGTGATGAAATCCTTGAGTTCATCAAGAATTCACAGCGGGGGATCATGAAAGGATATTTTAGTTCAAATTAAATCAACCAATAATAAATGGCAACTACAAGTGATATTAGAAACGGGTTATGCATACGTTATAACCATGATATATACAAAATTATAGAGTTCCTGCATGTAAAACCGGGAAAAGGGCCGGCGTTTGTAAGAACTAAAATGAAGAGTGTTACCTCCGGAAAAGTGCTGGAGAATACATTTTCAGCAGGACACAAGATTGAGGATGTACGGGTAGAAACTCATAAATTCCAGTTCTTATATAATGATGGGGAATATTATCATTTCATGAATGTTGAAGATTATACACAGATAAGACTAACAGAAAATGCTCTTGACATGCCCCAGCTTATGAAAGAAGGGGAAGTGGTAACAATTTTAATCAACACCGAAGACAACATGCCGCTTTCAGTTGAGATGCCGGCAAGTGTAATCCTGGAGGTGACTCATACAGAACCCGGAGTAAAAGGGAATACAGCTACAAATGCTACAAAACCTGCTACACTTGAGACCGGTGCTGTGGTGAACGTTCCGCTATTTATAAATGAGGGGGATAAGATAAAAATAGAAACAGAAAAAGGAACCTATAAAGAAAGAATGAAGTAGTAAATAAAAGTACAGGATCTTTTAGTCCAAATCTTTTAATTTAATGATAAGAAAATGAAATTTCCCCAGCAGCATACCCTCCGGCAAATAGCCACAATTATATCTGCAAAATTTGTTGGCGATCCCAATTTTCCTGTAGAGGGAATGAATGAGATACACGTTGTGACCTCGGGAGATATTGTTTTTGTTGATCATCCTAAATATTATGACAAAGCTTTAAATTCGGCAGCTACGGTTATTTTAATAAATAAAGAGGTGCCTTGTCCTGAAGGAAAAGCTTTGCTTATTTCAGACGATCCTTTCAGGGATTTTAATAAGCTTACCGAATATTTTCGGCCATTTCAAACAGTTTCCGGATCAATTTCAGAATCTTCAAAAATTGGGAAGAATACCATAGTACAACCAAATGTTTTTATAGGTAACCATGTGCATATAGGGGATGATTGCCTCATTCATTCCAACGTCAGCATTTATGATAATGCGATAATTGGAAATAACGTCATAATCCATGCGGGCACTGTGCTGGGAGCAGATGCTTTTTATTACAAGACCCGTCCTGAAGGTTTTGATAAACTTAAGTCAGGCGGCAGGGTGGTAATCGATAATAATGTGGAAATTGGGGCAAACTGTACCATTGATAAAGGGGTTACAGGAGATACATTTATTGGGGAAGGGACCAAGCTTGATAATTTAATCCAGGTGGGTCACGATACTATCATTGGAAAAAACTGCCTTATTGCCTCTCAGGTAGGAATTGCGGGATGCGTTATAATTGAAGACAATGTTACCGTATGGGGACAGGTGGGAATGAGAAGTGGGATCACCGTGAAAAAAGGCGGAGTACTTATGGGTAAGGCGGGAATTACAAAATCCACCCGGGAGGACACGATCTATACCGGTAATCCTGCCATGGAAGCGAGATTAAAGTTGAAGGAATATGCAGCCTTAAGGAAATTACCCGAGATCATTGATAAATTAAAATAAATTAAAATGGCTTTTAGCGATAAGAAAATAGTTGAATCATTTTACACTTCCAATTTCACGAATCTGGAAGAGATTAAGAACTATTTACATCCTGAAGCTCAACTCTACTGGAACAGCAGTGCGGGATTCAACAAAATGGGGTATGAGGAGATGCTGAATTTAAGGGCAGAGCTCATAAAGTCATTTTTATCCCTCAGGGCCGAGGTGAGTCATTTGTTAAAGGACAAGGATCAAATCACCATAAGATTTACTTATCATGTAAGAACTGTGGAGAATCCGGATGAGGAAATACCCATGGCACATTTTATCGCCATTTGGCAAGTGAAGGATGGGAAATTGTATAAGGGATATCAAATAAGCCAGCAGGCCGATGAAAGTCCGGAGAATTTAAGCTCATTTCTGGGAACAAACAATTAAAAACCCTTGGGGTTTATTTATAAAAACATACTTTTGTAGCGCAAAAAATAATAGTAAAATATGAGTGTTTTAGTTAATAAAGATTCAAAAATAATTGTCCAGGGATTTACAGGTAGTGAAGGTACTTTTCATGCCGAACAAATGATAGAATACGGGACTCAGGTTGTGGGAGGCGTTACACCTGGTAAAGGTGGGCAAACTCACCTGGATAAGCCGGTATTCAATACAGTATCTGAAGCTGTTGAAAAAACAGGAGCAGATGTATCCATTATTTTTGTACCCCCGGCCTTTGCCGCAGATGCTATTATGGAAGCCGCAGACGCAGGAATTTCGGTTATTATTACCATTACTGAAGGGATTCCGGTGGCAGATATGATTAAAGTGAACAGTTATATCAAAAATAAAGATTGTCGCCTGGTAGGACCAAACTGTCCCGGGGTTATAACTCCCGAAGAAGCAAAAGTTGGGATCATGCCCGGTTTTGTTTTCAAAAAAGGAACCGTGGGAATCGTTTCAAAATCAGGGACTCTTACTTATGAGGCCGCAGATCAGGTTGTGAAGCAGGGTCTTGGTATCACCACTGCAATTGGTATTGGTGGAGATCCAATCATTGGTACTACCACCAAAGAAGCGGTAGAATTACTGATGAATGATGATGAAACAGAGATCATCGTGATGATAGGGGAAATAGGTGGCCAGCTGGAAGCAGATGCTGCCAAATGGATCAGGGAAAATGGAAACAGGAAGCCTGTGGTAGGATTTATCGCCGGTGAAACTGCTCCTGCGGGACGTACAATGGGTCATGCCGGTGCTATAGTGGGAGGAAGTGAAGATACAGCACAGGCCAAGAAAGCAATTCTAAGAGAGAATGGGATTCATGTTGTAGATTCTCCTGCAGAGATCGGTAAAAAAGTAGCCGAGGTTCTCAGAGGTTAATAAAAAATTTTAAAGAATTAATCCTCTTGTCTGCTTGTCAAAGTATTTCAGGAGGATTTTTTATTTCAAAGCCTCAAAGCTTTTGCTATATTTGAATTTGTATATAATTCAGGATAATTAATTCTGAAAGAATCCAGTAAAACAAGAAATCCAACCATGAAATTACTTGAAGGGAAAAACGCAATCATTACCGGGGGTAGCCGCGGAATAGGTAAAGGAATAGCCCAGATCTTTGCGCAGCACGGCGCAAATGTAGCATTTACCTATGCTTCTTCAGTTGAAGCAGCAAACGAGCTGGAAGAGGAATTAGTAAAAACAGGGATCAAAGCCAAAGGATATAAGTCCAATGCTGCCTATTATAATGAATGTGAAGAGTTAATAAAAAACGTAACTGAAGATTTTGGACAGATCGACATCCTCATAAACAATGCAGGGATTACTAAGGATAATCTGCTTATGAGAATGACCGAAGAAGATTTTGACCAGGTCATTGAAGTTAATTTGAAATCTGTTTTTAACATGACCAAGGCGGTTCAACGTACCATGCTGAAACAGCGAAGTGGCAGTATCATCAATATGAGCTCTGTAGTGGGAGTGAAGGGGAATGCAGGACAATCCAATTACGCTGCCTCCAAGGCCGGAATCATTGGATTTTCCAAATCCATGGCTTTGGAATTAGGTTCCAGGAATATTCGTACCAATGTGATAGCTCCCGGATTTATCGAAACAGAAATGACCGGGAAACTCGATGAGAAAACTGTTGAAGGCTGGAGGGAATCCATTCCTCTTAAACGAGGAGGAACGCCTGAGGATATTGCCAATGCCTGTGTTTTTCTGGGAAGTGAGCTTAGCAGCTATGTAACGGGGCAGGTACTCCATGTGAATGGTGGTATGCTAACCTGATAAATTTTTAATTTTCACTGCGAAGAGTTGATCTCATTTCGACTTTAATCGCAGTCTTAGATCTTATTCCAATTAATGCCCGCAATCACAATATTTCTAATAGCCCTGGCAGCAATTCTTGCGCTGGGGTTTGTTTTTTTTAAATATTTCTTTGGCTCCAGGATCCATAGCAGGACTACTTATATCCTGGCAGGCTTACGATTTCTCAGCATATTTATTTTACTGGTTCTGCTAATTAATCCTAAGATAACCCAAAGAGAACTTGAGACCGAAAAACCGGACCTGTTTCTTGCGGTAGACAGATCTTTTTCTATTGAGCATTTGGATGAGAGTGAAAATGTGAGGGATTTTGTGAGGCAATTTACATCACATGATGAATTGAATGATCGTTTCAGGTTACAGGTATATGGATTTGGTAACCAACCTGAACCACAACAAGACGATCAGATTGATTTTGATAAGCCTCAGACAAACATATCCCGCACCCTTCGGGATCTGCAAAAACTAGGTCGAAACCAACAATCGGCTATTGTTCTTATTACCGATGGCCACCAAACGCTAGGGGAGAATTACCAGTATTTTAATTCTGGTGAGAGAACAGGTTTATATCCCGTTATAGTGGGCGATACCACAGCCCAGGTTGACCTGGCTATTACCAATCTCAATGTGAACAAATATGCCTTTTTAAACAATGATTTTCCTGTAGAGGTCTTGGTTAATTACACAGGAAATGAAGAAGTGAATTCCAAATTTGAAATAAGATCTGGAAATGCTGTTTTATATTCCCGACCTGTAAATTTCAGTAATGAGAAATCTTCGGAAATTATTAGTACTACTCTCCCGGCCAATCGCCTTGGGGCCGTGGTATATGAAGCATCAATCATTCCCCTTGAATCAGAAAAAAATATTATCAATAATACACGAAAATTTGGAGTGGAAGTCATTGATGAGAGAACTTCGATTCTTCTGCTGAGTTCCCTGGCGCATCCCGATCTTGGAGCTATAAAAAAATCGATTGAACAAAATGAACAACGGGAGGTAATGATAGAATATGTCAATAATTATTCTTCAATCAATATATCTGATTTTCAATTGGTTATCATCTATCAGCCCACCAGTCTGTTTAAGCCGGTATTTAATGATATAGATTCCCAAAAGCTTAATTATTTTATGATCACTGGTATTCAGGCTGACTGGAATTTTATCAATTCGGTTCAGCAGGATTTTAGACGGGATCTTACAAATCAAACCCAGGATGTATTTGGTATCTATAACAGGAATTTTACTCAATTCCAGTTTGATGATTTAAATTTTGGAAGATTTCCTCCACTTAAGGATCGCTTTGGGACTTTAAATTTTGATACAGATATTTACAGCCCGCTACTTTTCCAACGCATTGAAGGTATAGAAACCCAAAAACCTCTATTGGCTGTTGCAGATATTTCCAACACGAGAAAAGGGATTCTTTTTGGAGAGGACATATGGAAATGGAGATCGCAAAGCTATGTAGACACCGGTTCCTTTGAAGATTTTGATAATTTTATGAGCAGGCTGGTTCAATATCTGGCAAGTACTCAAAGAAGGGACAGGCTCACGGTTGAGGCAGAAGCAGTATATCTTGAAAATGAAACTATTCTTATAACTGCAAGATTTTTTGATCAGAATTATATTTTTAACCCCGATGGAGAACTGGAAATCGAGGTGCGCCAAACTGAACCAGAAGCGGTTATTCGGGCTCCTATGCTTTTGAGCAACAATAGATTTGAGTTTGGAACTACTTCCCTGGCTCCTGGAGAATATGGCTTTACCATTCGGGAAATCAACTCAGGAATTTCAAGGAGCGGTAATTTTGTTGTGCTTGAATATAATATAGAGCAACAATTCTCCTCGGCTAATATGAGTGGTATGCAAAATCTGGCTTCCGGTAATTCGGTACAACTTTATTTCATGAATTCGGGGGAGGAACTTATCGAAGTACTTTTGACAGACAAAACCTACATTTCAGTACAAAAAAGCCGCGAAAAAGTCATACCTTTGGTGCAATGGAAGATTTTACTCCTTCTGCTGGTTGTAAGCCTTGCAACCGAATGGTTTACGAGAAAATACTTCGGATTAATTTAATAATTTCAAATATATTTTTATGGATAATTTGCCCAAGATTGGTTTGCCAATTTTATTTGGTGTGGTCGTTTTTATAATATTGATCGCCAAATCTACTGTTACTATTGATTCCGGGGAAGCCGGTGTTTTGTATAAAACCTTTGGTGGTGGAGTTGTAACAGATCAACCCCCGTTAAGTGAAGGTTTTCATGTCGTAGCTCCCTGGAACAGGGTTTTTGTTTACGAAGTGAGACAACAGTCACTTGATGAAAAAATGCAGGTTCTGTCATCAAATGGTCTTGAGATCAACCTGGATGCAACCGTGTGGTTCCAGCCTAACTATGAAGACCTGGGAAAACTTCACCAGGAAAGAGGTGAAGCATATGTACAACGTGTGTTGCAACCCGCAATAAGATCTGCAGCCCGAAGTGTTGTAGGACGTTACATTCCTGAACAATTATATGCCAGTAAAAGAGAAGCTATTCAAAGAGAGATCTTTGAAGAAACTCAGATCCTTTTAGCCAATCAATATGTACAGATCAATGAAGTTCTGGTAAGGGATGTATCTCTTCCGGTATCAATAAAAGATGCTATTGAAAGAAAACTGGGACAGGAACAGGAATCTTTGGAATATGTTTTTCGTCTTGAAAAAGCAGAGCAGGAAGCAGAGAGACAAAGAATTGATGCTGAAGGTAAGGCCCGTGCCAACCAGATCCTTAGCGCGTCTCTTAATAACCAGATCCTGAAGGAAAAAGGAATTCAGGCTACTTTAGAACTTGCTAAATCTCCAAATGCCAAGGTTGTTGTAATTGGTGGTGGTGAAGATGGAATGCCAATAATTTTGGGGAATAATTAAATTAGACAAAGCATAAATTTTATAAAAGTTTGTTTTTAATATAAAAATTGACTTAGATTTGTATCAATAATGAGAACAAACCAAATACATCATCATCATTTTCACTACTGCGCTCAGGCGAGGTGAGATTGATATGTAGTATTTACAACATATTTATAAAACCCGTTTGAGTAATCAGACGGGTTTTTTTGTATTTAAACATGTCATCAATTTAAACTGAAATATTTTAAAATGAATAATATAAAACTTAGAATAGCCATACAAAAAAGCGGAAGGCTTAATGAAGATTCCCTTCAAATTTTAAAGGACGCCGGCATTTCCATTGACAATGGAAAAGAACAGCTTAAGGCTTCGGCCAGGAATTTCCCGTTGGAGGTCATGTATCTTAGAAATGGTGATATTCCTCAATACCTCAGGGATGGGGTGGTAGATGTGGCTATATTGGGAGAAAATGTCCTGGTGGAGAAAGGGGAGGATATCATTACAGGAGAGAAATTAGGATTCTCCAAATGCAGGGTTTCCATTGCTGTTCCCAAATCCATGAAATTTAATTCAATTAAAGACCTTAATGGTAAAAAGATCGCTACTTCATATCCAAACACAGTGAATACCTTTTTGACCGATAAAAATATTTCTGCAGAGCTGCATATCATCAACGGGTCTGTAGAAATTGCTCCAAATATAGGCCTGGCAGATGCTATTTGTGATATCGTTTCCAGTGGGAGTACGCTGTTTAAAAATAACCTGAAAGAGGTAGAAGTTATCCTGAAGAGCGAGGCAGTGCTCGCTATTTCTCCAAATATTACTGCAGAAAGAAAAGAAATACTTGAAAGATTGCAGTTTAGGTTAAAGTCCGTGCTACAGGCACGCACCTCCAAGTATATTCTAATGAACGTTCCTAACGATAAGCTGCAGGACGTTATTAAACTATTACCTGGAATGAGAAGCCCTACCGTCTTACCTTTGGCTGAAGAAGGCTGGAGTTCACTTCACACGGTGATCAATGAGGAAAGGTTCTGGGAAGTTATCGACGAATTGAAAATGAACGGCGCGGAAGGTATCCTGGTGGCTCCTATTGAGAAAATGGTCATGTAATTTTTAAAAAAATAAGATTTTCAGTTATGCAAAAGATCATAAAACCAGCAAGAGAAGAATGGGAACAAATTCTCCAGAGACCCACTCAAACGGTTGAAGATATTGAAAGCACTGTAAATGAAGTGTTTTCTGAAATCAGGAAAAAAGGAGATGGGGCAGTGGCGAAATATACTTCTCTCTTTGACGGAGTAAGCCTGGAAAACTTTGAAGTAAGTCAAAGTGAGATTTCTGAAGCAGAAAAAAATATCTCTCAGGATCTTAAAGATGCAATAAACCTTGCTCATGGAAATATTTCCAGATTCCATGAGGCCCAGGTAACAGAAAAGATAAGTGTTACAACCACTCCCGGAGTGGAATGCTGGCAGGAAAAAAGGCCAATTGAAAAAGTAGGTTTATACATACCGGGCGGGACAGCACCTTTATTCTCCACAATTCTAATGCTTGCAATCCCCGCAAATATCGCCGGTTGTAAGGAGATCATCCTTTGTTCCCCTCCGGACAGGTCGGGAAAGATCAATCCCGCTATTTTGTATGCAGCTTCTTTATGCGGAATTTCAAGGATCTTTAAAATAGGCGGCATCCAGGCAATTGGCGCCCTTACTTTTGGAACTGAAACTATCCCCAGAGTTTATAAGATATTTGGTCCCGGTAACCAGTTTGTTACCGTTGCAAAGCAACTGGCCACCAAACATAATGTCGCCATAGATATGCCTGCAGGCCCTTCAGAGCTGCTTGTGTTGGCAGATGACAGTGCAAATGCCGCATTTGTAGCGTCAGACCTCTTAAGCCAGGCAGAACATGGCGCAGACAGCCAGGTAATTCTGGTATCAACATCAGAGAAACTTATTGATGCAGTGGAGGCAGAAATAAATGTCCAGATCAAAGATCTTCCAAGAAAGGATATTGCAGAAAGATCTATGGCACACAGCAGATTAATATTGGTTGAAAATGATGAGTTAGCTTTGGAAATGATCAATGATTATGCTCCGGAACATTTTATAATATGTTCAGATAAGGAGGATTTTTATATTGATGGGATCATGAATGCGGGTTCTGTTTTTATAGGAAATTATACCCCCGAAAGTGCCGGAGATTATGCTTCGGGTACCAATCACACCTTGCCAACCAACGGTTATGCACGGCAATATAGCGGAGTTAATCTGGACAGTTTCATGAAGAGCATGACCTTTCAAAGAATCACGGCAGAAGGTATCAGGAATATTGGTCCTGCCATAGAGCTTATGGCAGAAGCCGAAGGCCTACAGGCCCACAAAAACGCGGTGAGTCTGAGACTGGCCGATTTGAAATAATAAATTTTATTAGCAATTGTATAATGAAATCAAATTTTGACATTAGTAAAATTCTAAGGCCAAATGTATCTGCGTTAAAACCCTATTCTTCAGCCCGGGATGAATACCAGTCCACAGGAAATTCAATGATATTTCTGGATGCCAATGAAAATCCCTTTCCTACAAACGTAAACCGTTATCCCGATCCTCAGCAGAGGCAGTTAAAATCCAGGTTGGGAGCATTGAAGGGAATTGATCCTGAAAATATACTTTTGGGCAATGGAAGTGATGAAGTGCTGGATCTTATTTACAGGGCTTTTTGTGAACCAGGGAAAACCAATGTGATCACCTTGCCACCTACCTATGGGATGTATGGAGTTCTTGCCAATATTAATAATGTTGAAAACCGCGAAGTTTTATTGAGCGAAGATTTTGAACCCAGGGTAAAGGAGATCTTTAAGGTGGTGGATGAGCAGTCCAGGATCATATTTTTGTGTTCCCCCAATAATCCCACAGGAAATTCTTTTTCAGAAGAAAAGGTATTGGAAATACTTAAGGGATTTAATGGATTGGTTGTGATAGACGAAGCATATATTGATTTTGCTGAACAGGAAAGCTGGTTGAAAAAAATTCAGGAGTATCCCAACCTGGTGATCACTCAAACCTTATCCAAAGCCTATGGTCTGGCCGGAATTCGATTGGGGATTTGTTATGCTTCGATAGAAATTATAGAAGTCCTGAATAAAATCAAGCCGCCATACAATGTAAACGAACTCACCCAGAAACGAGCTCTGGAAAGATTGGAATCTGAAGAATTAGTTTTTTCAGAAGTTTCTGATATACTAACCGAAAGACAAAGATTATATAAAGCTTTACTTGAAGTTGAATTTGTTGATCATGTTTATAAAAGCGATGCCAATTTCATCCTTATAAAAGTGGATGATGCCAACGAGAGATATAATCAGCTTTTGGAAAAAGGAATCGTAATTAGAAACAGGAGTTCCCAGCCTCTTTGCACAAATACCCTGCGAATCACGGTAGGTACCGAAATAGAAAACTCAAAATTATTACAGGCTTTTACAGATATTTCAAAAATTAAATAAACCGAATGAAAAAAGTATTATTTATAGACCGTGACGGTACCCTGATCCATGAGCCGGAAGATTACCAGATTGATAATCTGGATAAACTGGAGTTCTATCCTGAGGTCTTTTATTACCTGTCCAAAATTGCCCGGGAACTGGATTATGAATTTGTAATGGTTACCAATCAGGATGGATTGGGAACTGATTCTTTTCCGGAAGAAAATTTCTGGCCTATCCAGAATTTCATCGTCAAAACATTTGAAGTGGAAGGGATTAAATTCAGCGATATATTGATCGATCGTACCTTCCCAAAGGACAATGCGCCTACGCGAAAACCAAGGACCGGCTTGCTGGAGGAAAAATATCTGAATAATGAAAAGGAATATGATCTTAAAAACTCATATATGATAGGTGACAGGTATACAGATATAGAATTTGCCTTCAACTTTGGCGGGAAAGGGATCTTTATTGATACACATGAGGAACTGGGGGGTGACGAGGTTGAAAATCATAAGAAAGCGATAGATGAGACCATAGTTTTAAGAACAAGTAGCTGGAAAGAGATTTATGAGTTTCTTAAACTGAAGGATCGCACCGCAGAGACCTACAGAAAAACAAATGAAACCGAGATCTCTATAAAACTGAATCTTGACGGTACGGGAAAATCTCTGATTTCAACCGGAATTGCTTTTTTTGACCATATGCTGGACCAGATCGCCCGCCATGGGCAAATGGATCTTGAAATTAATGTGAAAGGAGATCTCGAAGTAGATGAGCACCATACCATAGAAGATACCGCTATTGCCCTGGGAGAGGTCTTCAGCCAGGCGCTGGGGTATAAGCTTGGAATTGAAAGATACGGCTTCTGTTTGCCTATGGATGATTGCCTGGCTCAGGTTGCTATAGATTTTGGCGGAAGGAACTGGCTGGTTTGGGAGGCTGAATTTAAGCGGGAAATGATAGGGAAAATGCCCACAGAAATGTTTTATCATTTTTTCAAATCCTTTAGCGATGGTGCAAAGGCCAATCTGAACATTAAAGCTGAAGGAACCAATGAGCATCATAAGATCGAGGCTATTTTTAAAGCCTTTGCAAAATCTATAAAAATGGCAGTAAAGCGGGACGCTGAAAAAATGATTCTGCCTTCTACCAAGGGGATGTTGTAAAGCCCCCTTACCCCCGAAGACGGAATAAAAAATTTCCTGAATATGACATAAGCTATCCGGATATTTCACCGGTTTCATTTAGTTTGTAGGGCCAACAACTGAAATTTTTTATTCTGCCCCACCCGGAATTGCATAAAAAAGCAATTCCGACCTCCCCGAAGGAGAGGTAATAGCGGAAACCTCCAGACAGTGCCGTGGTGGAATGATTTAGATTAAATGATCTGAAAATTTAAAAAAGAATGAAAATTGCTATTATAGATTACGGTGCCGGGAATATAATGAGTATCAAATTTGCTATTCAAAGACTTGGATTTGAGGCGATACTCACCAATGATGAGGAAGAGATAAGAAAGGCCGATAAGGTGATATTTCCCGGCGTGGGAGAGGCCAGCAGTGCCATGAGAATGCTGAAGTCTACAGGATTGGATAAAGTGATCCCTACTCTTACCCAACCCGTATTGGGGATCTGCCTGGGTATGCAGTTGATGTGCAGATCTTCAGAGGAAGGAAATACCCCCGGTTTGGGGATCTTTGATGCTAATGTGATTAGATTTAACAGCGGACTTAAAGTTCCGCAAATTGGATGGAATCATATTTATAATCTGGAATCTTCCCTGTTTGAAGGAGTGAAGGAACAGGATTACATTTACCTGGTTCACAGTTATTATGTACCCGAATGCTTAGGGACTATCGCCATGACAGAATATGGTGTAGAGTATTCCACAGCTGTTCAAAAAGCTAACTTCTACGGGGTTCAGTTTCATCCTGAAAAGAGCAGTACGGCAGGTGAAAAGATCCTGTCTAATTTTTTGAATATTATTTAGTGTAAAAACCTCATTCATAAAATATTATATAATCATACATAAATTGAAAAATTAAATGAGAATTATACCAGCAATCGATATCATTGAAGGAAAATGTGTGAGACTTTCCAAAGGGGATTACAGCACTATGAAGATATATAATGAGGACCCTCTGGAGGTTGCCAAAGAATTTGAAGCTCATGGAATAAAGTACCTTCATTTGGTAGACCTAGATGGGGCAAAGTCCAAACATATCGTGAATCATAAAGTCCTGGAAAGCATCGCTTCCAAAACAAGCCTGAAGATAGATTTTGGCGGCGGACTCAAATCTGACAAAGACCTTGAGATCGCTTTTGAAAGTGGTGCTCAGCAGATCACAGGGGGTAGTATAGCGGTAAAAGACCCGGAAATCTTTAAATCCTGGATCACGAAGTATGGAAGTGACCGCATTATCCTGGGTGCCGATGCCAATAATGAAAAGGTTGCTATCAGCGGATGGTTGGAGGAGTCTCAGGAAGAGTTAATTCCATTTATACGGGCTTATAGGAAGCAAGGAATAAAATATGTGATTTGCACCGATATTTCCCGGGATGGAATGCTGCAAGGTCCTGCATTTGAACTTTATCAGAGGATCCGGGAAGAAACCGAAACCAACGGGGATGTGATAAATCTGATTGCTTCCGGTGGGATTTCCACCTTTGATGAGATCCCTGCCCTGGCGGATCTGGGATGTGAAGGAACAATTATTGGAAAAGCTATTTATGAAAATAAAATAAGCCTGAAACAACTTGAAAAATATATACTGCAATCAGGATCTTAAGGATTTTTATCCCGGATTAGATTAAAAAAATAAGATATGCTTACAAAAAGAATAATTCCCTGCCTGGATATTAAGAATGGCCGAACGGTAAAAGGGGTAAATTTTGTTGATCTTCGCGATGCCGGTGACCCGGTTGAGTTAGCCGAGATCTATGCCAGGTCTGGAGCCGATGAACTCGTATTTCTCGATATTTCAGCTACTGAAGAAAGAAGAAGAACTTTGGCAGATCTGGTTCTAAGGGTTGCTTCCAGGGTGAATATTCCGTTCACGGTTGGTGGGGGTATATCCTCTGTAGAGGACGTGGATATTCTGCTTCAGAACGGAGCGGATAAAGTCTCAGTGAATTCTTCCGCAGTAAAAGATCCGGATCTTATTAACCGGCTCGTTTCAAAATTTGGGAGTCAGTGTATCACCGTAGCTATAGATGCCAGGGAAGTTGATGGGGAATGGCTGGTGCATCTGGTGGGAGGGAAGGTACCTACCGATATAAACCTGTTTGACTGGGCCAAAGAAGTCGAGCGTAGGGGAGCGGGAGAGATCCTGTTTACTTCTATGAACAACGATGGTACAAAGGAAGGTTTTGCCAATAAGGCTCTTGCCCGGCTTTCAGCAGAATTGAATATCCCAATTATTGCTTCCGGCGGGGCTGGCAATATGCAGCATTTCTGTGATGCATTTTTGGAGGGAAAAGCAGATGCAGCCCTGGCAGCCAGCGTTTTTCATTTTAAGGAAATTGAGATCAATGATCTTAAAGCAGAGCTTAGAAAAAATGGGATACCCGTAAGATTAAGTACATAAATAAAAATTATGATCATAGATTTCGATAAAAATAAGGACGGACTTGTACCGGCAATTATTCAGGATAATACCACCAATAAAGTTTTAATGCTGGGGTATATGAATGAAGAGGCGTATAAAAAAACAATGGAGATCAAAAAGGTAACTTTCTTTAGCAGGACCAAAATGAGATTATGGACCAAAGGCGAGGAGAGCGGAAATTTTCTTAATCTGGTGAGTATTCAAAACGATTGTGATGATGATACTCTTTTGATTAAGGTAAATCCCACTGGGCCTACATGCCATAAGGGAACAGATACCTGTTGGGGCGAAATAAATAAAGACGAATTTGAATTTTTGTCCAGACTGGAATCTGTTATAGATGATCGTAAAAGAGAGAGTGAGCTTTCTCCGGAAGATAGAAATGCAAGGGCGAGTTATGTTGTTTCCCTGTTCGACTCCGGGATCAACAAGATCGCACAAAAAGTTGGGGAAGAAGCGGTTGAAACAGTAATAGAAGCCAAGGATAACAATGATGAGCTATTTCTAAATGAAAGTGCCGATCTGCTGTTCCACTACCTGATCCTCCTTAAAGCCAAAGGTTTTGAATTGAAGGATGTGATCCGTACACTTGAAAGCAGGGAAAAGAAATAGAATTACCTTTGAGGTTTCTATTATTACCTCCCCTTAAGGGAGGTCGGAATTGCATTTTTTTTGCAATTCCGGGTGGGGATTATTGCTTCCAGGTACCCAGCTTTCCTGCCTGAAAATCCTGATAAGCCTGGTCTATTTCCTCCATACTATTCATTACAAACGGGCCACGTGCCACAACCGGTTCATTGAAGGGCCGGGCATAACCAAGCAACAAAGTACTGTCTGCCAGAGCTTCAATATGCAGATCTTCTTCATCGTTTTCAAATTCAATCAAATGAAGTGCTTTGGCCGAATTTTCATTGACGTTCAATTCCCCTTTTATCACATAGAACAAAATATTCTCAACTGTGGGAATTTTAAAATTAACTTTTGCCGTGGATTTAAAGCTTACTACAGCAAGATTTATAGGGGTTAAAGTTTTAAAAGCTCCCTGCGTTTCTCCAAAATTTCCCGAGACCACTCTGGCGGTGATTCGGCCTTCATCAAATGCCACCGTAGGAATATCGTCCTGCTGTAAGCCTTTATAATAAGGAGCTGTCATTTTATGTTTTGCAGGAAGATTCACCCATAATTGAAGGATCTCCAGATCCCCTCCAAATCTTTTAAAATCATCTGAAGAGATCTCTGCATGGATGAGTCCGCTACCCGCCGTCATCCATTGTACCCCGCCACTGTAAATCACACTTTCATTTCCGCCTGAATCCTTATGGGAGATATCACCGTCCAGGATAAATGTAACGGTTTCCATACCCCTGTGAGGATGTGGCCCAAAGGGTAATCCATTGTTGTTGGGGCCATAAGTCTGGTGGCCGTGATGATTTAGAAACAAAAATGGATCTATCATCTGAAGGTCCCTTGTAGGCATTGGGGAATATGTAACAAGATCTGCAATTGGCCTGTATTCAGCCTTGTGAATTTTTTTAATGGTACGCATAAATATTGATTTCCAGAATTGATTTACAAGATAATTAATATAAACATGAAAATTGATACGATTAAAAGATTGAATTTTATTTAATTCTAATACCAGTGTTTCCCAATGATTTGGAATTCTCGTTCTAAAGTTTTTTACTTATAAATTATTTTAGGTCAACATATTAACCGGTCAAAAATTTCTCTATCTTCCGTACACTATATTTAATATGTTTAAGATGGGCAGGAAAACACATAAACTAATTCCCCATGTCACGGGTTAAGCTTTTTTCGATAGCAGGGAATAATCCATTTCCGCTATCATCCCGGGGATTTATAATATTCTTCTTTTTATCGCTTCCCGTTGCCTCTCAGGAAAGAGACCTGGACATAGGTCTGCGATTTCAGAAAAGCATCAATTTTTATTATGAGAACGGGGTAACAGCTCAATATTCAGATGACAGATTGCTGTCCAAACGATTGTATATAGGCTTCAGTTATATAAGCAGCAGACTGGGAACTGCCAGGGGTTCCAATGCGGTCAAACAGGATAATTATTTAATTATGGGCACATGGATATTTCGGCCTCAAAGAATGCTACAACCCTTTGTAAGGCTTAATACAGGATATTTCATTGCAGATTATGAAGATCCTGTTTTTGATGTCTTGCCAAACACATCGCTTTTGGTCTCCCCGGAAGCAGGATTGGGTTACAAATTCAATTTCCCGCTAAAAGCAGGAATTTCCCTGGGTTATAATGTAATTACCGGGGATGGCATAGATGGTCCCGGCACCTTGTATCCTCTTTACGTGCAAACCAGTATTACCTGGAATATTTTCGCTAAAAATGAGACTTATGAAAAAGATCTTTAGATATATTTTCCTGGTTTTAGTGTTGGCTGGGTGCAGCAAAGATCCTAATCTCACAGAGGATATGCTGGGTGGGGGAGTAATATTTGATCCCTCATTATATGTTCCTGGGGAATACATGATTTCACATGCAATCCCTGATCCAACTCCGGAGCAGGCGCTGACACCTGTGATCATTGCGAGCCACGGTTACACGGCTACAACCTTTGAATGGAATGAATTTCGGCAGTTTGCTGAGGGACATGGGGTTTATGTCTCTCAGGTTCTTTTAGGCGGTCATGGAGGAAACTATGACGATTTTAAAAACTCTACGTGGAGGGATTGGCAGAGTGCGATTATTCTTGAATATAACCGGCTTTTGGCTGCAGGATTTCAAAATATTCACCTTCTGGGATCATCTACAAGCGGTGCGCTTTATATAGAATTGCTGTCAGGGAATTTTTTTAATGGAAAGCTGGCACCCGGGCAAATTATGCTTATTGATCCAATAGTAATCCCTTCCAATAAATCCCTTTCAATGATCCATATTGCAGGGCCTATGCTGGGATATCTGGAAACAGATCAGACGGCTGAAGAGGATAAATTCTGGTTTCGGTACCGTCCTGAAGAAACCCTAAGAGAATTGCAGAGTCTTATAAATAAGGTGCGTAAGGACCTTGAAAGAGGCTTAACCCTCCCCCAGGGTACTTCTTTAAAAGTATATAAATCAATCAAAGATCCTACCGCAGATCCTGTAAGTGCGGTGCTCATAAAAAGGGGAATTAAAACATATACCGGTGGTTCTGTTGAAGTGGAAATGGTAAACTCAAATCTTCATGTATATACACGGCTGGAATTGCGCTCACATACCAATGCAGATAAACAAAACCAGGTTGATACCTTTAATGATATTTTACAACGGGTAAAGAATGATTAAGCTTAATCCTTATTTCTCACATAGATTAATTTAAACCTGCCTTTTTGATTTTCACGGGACTCTATTTCAAACTTACTTATTGATTTTATCATGGGAGTAAGTTTTTGAAACCCGTAATTCCTGGAGTCAAAATTGGGTTGTTTTTTCTGAAGTAAACTGCCTACATCTCCCAGGAAGGCCCATCCATCCTCATCGGCAACATCAGAAATAGTGCTGGAGATCAATTGGATCACCTTGGGGGTTATCTTGTCGTAATCATCCTTCCTTGACTGTTTTTCTTTACCAATTTCAGCCTCTGGTTCCCTGCGGTCTTTAAGGATCTCGATATAGATGAATTTATCACAGGCTACAATAAAAGGCTCAGGGGTTTTCTTTTCACCTAACCCAATTACATTTTTTCCGGCTTCTCTCAATCTTGTTGCAAGACGGGTAAAATCGCTGTCACTGGAAACCAGGCAAAATCCATCAACTCTATCTGAATATAAGATATCCATGGCATCTATGATCATGGCTGAATCTGTAGCATTTTTCCCCTGGGTATACCCGTATTGCTGAATAGGGTTGATCGCATTTTCCAGTAACACCGCTTTCCATTTTGCAAGATGGGGTTTGGTCCAGTCCCCGTATATACGTTTGATGGTAGGATTGCCATATTTGGCTATCTCTTCCATCATTTCTTTGATATAAGCTGAAGGAATATTATCTCCATCTATTAAAACTGCAAGTCTGTTATCCATATTATTTATGTAAAGAAAGTTTAAAGATAATTGATTTAATGAGAAAAGGCGGCATAGTGCCGCCTTCTGTAATTCTATTTTATGAGATTACGAATATCTCAATAATGCACTCATCCTGGAGTCCTTCTCCGGCATGAAGGCAGGTTCGATAAGGTAAACAGATCCTCCCTGCGCAATTACCTTTTTTGCAGCCAGGTTCATAAGGGAGGTATTATTTCCGGTACGCCCGTTTTCGATCTTCACCTTCATGTTTTCCTCGTTGAAAGTACCAAAGATATCCTCCCTGTTTTCCATGAACAGCGTATCAATTTTGCCTTCATAAATAGATGGCAGGATATCTGTAACCCCGGTTAAAGTTTTCTCCGGAACTTCTTCCTTAAATGCTGCCAGCTTTTCATCTCTTTCTTTTCCAAAATGAGGTTTAAGCTGATCCACGGCTTTAGCGTGCAATTCCAGTATATGCTGGTTATCATTTGGATTTCCGGGAACACATTCTCCATACAAATGAGCATATGTATTGGCTTCCTGGTAAATTGGAAATAAATAATCCTCACATGCTACAATAAGCGGCACCTTTTCGTTATGAATTATCTTGTTAATTCCCTGGTCTACAGCCCTGAAAAATCTCAGGAACTCATCCTTGCGATCCCTGGTAGCAGGGGCAAAACCATGTTGAGTATTCACATGACCTTTATTATTCAGGTTTTTTTGTTCATAATCATAACCAACACGATCCTCCAGACGATCAGGTGTAAGGTCGTCAATTTCGATTGGAGTGATACTGTAATTGGTAGCTTCAAAAAAAGCAACATGATCTGGCTGTATTTCCAGTATGAAAAATTTACCCTTTCCGGAGAACATGGGAACCAGGGGTTTTAAATAAAATTCTTTCCCTATATAATGATGTTCTTCAAAATTTATGGGAAGCGTGTAATATTCAAAAACATTTTCAGCTACAAAAACAGCAAGGCCGTCAGACTGGTGACGCCAGAAGTCCCCGTTATCGATGAGTTTATTTACAGGCGCTGACATATTTTCGATCTTCTCTTTGGAAACTCCGTCTTTTTCCAATTTATTCCGGATCTCTTTCCACTGGGATTTTAAATGCCTTTGATTTTTTCCTTCTAAAACCTCTTTTCCCCCGCGTTGGGTGGGAATAAATATTGAAATACAAACATCACCGTTAAATAATGCTAAACTGGTAAAATCCTCTTTACTTAATAATGACATATTTTTATGTTTTAGTAATAAAATTCAACTGTGAGATCCAATGATCTGCAGAGTAGTTTTTATTAAATTATTGAATCGTAAAAGATAAGCCGATTTGAAACAAAATCAAAGGTAAAGCCGCGTAGATACTGCTAAATCTTTCTTAATTGTGAATGCTTTGAGGGTTGTGTCCTGTTCCACAGTCGAATTGATGGGATGGATTTTATCAAAGAAATAATAAGCTTTAAAGAGTTTCTGAGTGGAGATTTTTGTTGAAGTTTAAAAAGATATAGTACCACACATCTTATCTTATTGGAATACTGTAAGAGCCGAATGAATGGAGTTCAAAAATTCAGGAGACACTTAATCTTTCTGATACTCATCCGGCTCTACATGAATCAGCACATCTGCAATTTCCGGCATTTCCCTTAAGAGAACGTTTTTAACATCATGGGCAATTTCATGGCCTTGTTTTACAGTTTGAGATCCGTCTACCGTGATGTGGAGATCTACCAGATAAGTCATTCCTGTTTTTCTTACATAACATTTTTCTGTTTCTATCACGCCGGGAACCTCATGGGAAAGTTCCCTGATGGTCTCTATCATATCTTCATAAACATGTTCATCCATTACTTCCCCAAGGGCAGGGCGCAGAATGAGGTACGCATTATATAAAATAAATCCGGAGGCAATCAGGGCGGCCCAGTCATCTGCATTTTCATAGCCTTCACCCATATAAATAGCTATTGAGATTCCTACAAATGCCATAAGAGAGGTTATGGCATCGCTGCGGTGGTGCCAGGCATCTGCCTTAAGGGAGGTACTACGGGTTTCATCGCTTTTTTTGGAGACGAAGCGATAAAAGATCTCCTTTATTATTATAATGATCGCAAGGACAATAAGCGTATAACTCTCGGGTACTTTATGCGGAGTTCTTATGTGCTCAATACTTTCATAAGCAATGACAGTGGCAGATATTACCAGAAAACCTACTACCGCAAAAGTAATAAGGGGTTCTGCCTTTCCATGACCATAGGGATGATTTTCATCGGGAGGTTTACTGGAATATTTTAATCCGATTAATACGAGAAGGGAAGAGAAAACATCTGTGGTGGACTCAATGGCATCGGCGATAAGTGCATAGGAATTTCCAAAGATACCTGTGACACCCTTTGCAATTGCAAGAAGCGCATTACCCGTTATACTTAAGTAAGAGGTTTTAATCGCTTTCTGAAGATTGGTTTCCATTTTATCCGCGGGGATTGTCTGCAAATTTAAGGGTTTAAAACAGTATCCCCTCCTAATTATTTAAAAGCTTTGTGAATAATCAATCTTAGTATATACCCGATTAAAAGCAGAATTATTCCTGAAATAATAACCTCGCCATTTAGAGAAAAAGCCATTAGAAGACACCCCGTTAATCCTAGTACAGGGACAACCTTTCCATATAGTTGAAATTTTTTCTCCTGTCGCAATGCTGCTATATTGGTAATTGTATAATACAGCAGAATTGTAAAGGCTGCTGAAGCAAGGATGAATTCAAATCTTCCAATAAGACATAATCCGGCTATTATGAACCCGGTGATGAAGATACCAATATGAGGAACTTTATTTTTGTGGTGTACTCTCATGAAAACCGGGATAAGATCTTTTCTACGTCCCATGGCCAGCATCATTCGGCTTATACCAAGGATCTGGCTTAAAAGAACTCCCAGCATGGCGGTGGAAGCTCCAAGGGAGGTCATGGTCCTTATTCCGGGGGTATTAAGGCTATTGGACACCAATTGTAAAGGAGAAGTACTCCCGGCCATCGCCTGTGCGCCAATTACACCAATAGCAACCACCGAAACCAGGACATAAAGCAAAATTGCGGTGGCGATTGTAATGATCACAGCTTTGGGAATTGTTGTGGCCGGGTCTTTCACTTCTTCAGCCAGGGTTGCGATCCTGGCATAACCGGTAAAGGCGAAAAATAATAAAGCGGTAGCTTCAGCTATACCCTTGAGCCCATAAGGAATAAAAGGTGTAAAATTTTCCGGGTTAATTTCCGGAATTCCGCTAATTGAAAGATAAATTAAGGATAGAAGAGTGAAACCCACTATGAACAAGTTAAGGTATCCCGTTTTTTTGATTCCGAAGAAATTTGCCAGAGTTAAAACTACAATGGCTGAAAGAGAAAGCATCATAGGGGATCCCAGGGGTACTACCTGATAGAAATAACTTCCAAATCCTATAGCAACTACACTTCCTGCTGCCAGTTTGCTCACCAGAAACATCCAACCCGCTGAAAAACCCATTAATGGATTTAGCAATTGATATCCATATTCATAGGTTCCACCTGACTGGGGATAAACGGCCGCCAGCTGCGCCGAGCTCAATGCATTAAAGGTGGCAACAGTTCCTGCCAGAATTAAACTTATCAGGAAAGCAGGGCCCGAGATACCTGCAGCAACTCCCGTTACCACAAATATTCCTGCGCCAATAATAGCTCCCAGGCCAACTCCAACCGCATCCTTAAGACCAAGATGCCGGTAGAGGGCATCTTTAGGTTTATTCGTCATTTCAAATAATTAATGAACCAAACTACAAAAATAGCTTAAGAACAGAATTTTTATATTATTAATTAAAAGTTAGGGAATTGCTCCCTTTAAAATATATAATTGATGGAGCAACCTCAAAATTTTAGAATTAATTTTTGATCAGGATGTAACAAAAAACCCATTTACCAAACCAATAGATATAAGATAATCCTAACCATTATCCATTTTCTATGTTAAAACATTTCCTTATCCTGGAGTGGAAATCATTTTTCAGAGCTGCTTCTTTTAAATTCAGTCTTTTTCTTCGCATCATAATGATCCTGGTAGCGCTTTATTTTATTGGAATTTTCACATTACTGGGAGTAGGTCTTTTTTACGCTTTACAGAAAATGGAAATGGATCCTTTTGCGACTGTTAACCGTTTTCTATTCTATTATTTAATAGGGGATCTACTGGTGAGATTTTTTCTTCAAAATACGCCGGTTATGAACATCAGGCCCTTATTAACTCTGAATACAACCCGAAACCAAATAGTAGGTTACAGCCTTGGAAAGACCATGCTTTCCTTTTTTAACTGGATGCATATATTCTTTCTATTGCCATTCACTATTGTCCTTATAAGGGAAGGTTTCAATCCAATTGGTGCCTTTACCTGGTTTCTTGGGATATTTACACTGATCTTTGTAAATAATTTTTTAAATATTCTTAGTGATAATAATAAGGTTTTGCTGTTTGGGCTGGGTTCTATCCTAATAGCTTCAGCTACCCTTCATTATTTCGGAATATTTGACCCAACTATTTACACGTCACCCTTGTTTACTGCATTGTTTAATAATCCCATAACCGCTTTGGTTCCGGTGGTATTGTTGATTATCCTCGCTTATATAACCTTTATGTTCTTCAGGAACCATCTTTACCTGGATTCCGGCTTATCGATCAAACAAAAAGATGCACAAACCGAGAATTACACCTGGTTGAATCAGTTCGGAACAATGGGGACATTTTTAAAAAATGATATAAAGCTCATCAAGAGAAATAAAAGGTCCCGGACTACGGTGATAATGAGTGTGCTTTTTATTTTTTACGGACTTTTATTCTTTGGAGGTGCTATTGAAGCTTATGAAGGTCCTCTATGGAGGATCTTTGCAGGGATCTTTGTGACCGGAGGTTTCCTGTTCACTTTTGGACAGTTCGTTCCAAGCTGGGATAGTTCTTATTATCCATTAATGATGAGCCAGAATGTGGAGTACAGAGAATATCTCAATTCCAAATGGTGGCTTATTGTAATTGCAACAATTATTACAACCATATTAAGTTCCTTTTACCTGTATTTTGGACTGGAGGTTTATCTGGCGATCCTGGTAGGAGCGGTTTACAATATTGGGGTAAATGCCCATCTTGTATTATGGGGAGGGGCTTATATAAGGACTCCAATTGACCTTACACAGAATAAGAATATTTTTGGAAACAAGCAGGCATTCAATATGAAAAGCCTGTTGCTTACGGTTCCAAAACTTCTGCTGCCCATGTTGCTATACGGTATTGGCCATTATTTATTCAACCCCAACGTAGGTTACGCCATTGTCGCATTAGCGGGAATACTGGGATTCGCTTTTAAAAATAAGGTTTTTGGAATAATTGAAAATGTCTATAAGACCCAAAAATATAAGACCCTTGAAGCTTACAAACAAACCAACTAATAATAATCCTGAACTCTAATGATACAAGTAGAAAATTTGACCAAAACATATGGCGATACCACAGTTCTAAATATAGATCACCTGGAGATCCCAAAAGGACAAAGTTTTGGATTGGTAGGGAATAATGGTGCAGGAAAGACAACTTTTTTCAGCCTGTTACTTGATCTTATTCAGGCATCTACAGGGAAGATCACCAGTAATGGTATCGAAATCAATAAAAGTGAAGCCTGGAAACCGTTTACAACTTCCTTTATTGATGAAAGTTTCCTCATAGGCTACCTGACACCCGAGGAGTATTTCTATTTTGTGGGAGAACTTAGAGGCTGGAATAAATCTGATATTGATACTTTTCTTTTAAAATTCACAGATTTTTTCAGCGGGGAGATCCTGAACGGGAAGAAGTATTTGCGTGACCTGTCCAAAGGAAATTCAAAAAAAGTAGGTATTGTCGCTGCCCTTATTGGTAATCCTGAAGTGATCATTCTGGATGAACCCTTTGCCAATCTGGACCCTACAACCCAGATAAGACTTAAAAAGATCATTAAAGAACTTGCAGCAACCCAGGAAGTAACCATTCTTGTTTCAAGTCATGATCTTCTGCATACGGTAGAAGTATCTAACCGGATCGTAGTTCTGGAAAAAGGACTTGTGGTTAAGGATATTAAAACCTCTTCTGAAACCATGCAGGAACTTGAGGTTTTCTTTTCGGTTTAAGCCTATCAAAAATTAAGGAATCTTTTTAGGCTAGAAATCCTTCCTTTTAGCTACATAGATCATCCTCATTACCGGTAACACTACCCATAGGCTAAGGGTTCCCATAGCCAGTAAAAAGCCAACGCCTGTGCCAAAGAATTGCTTGAAGACCGCTCCTGTATATCCCAGTAAAGCTGCGATGTCCAGTTTCAGGATAATAAGTATTCTGGACAGATCGATAGGGTTAAGCATGGTTGCGACAAGGGAAAATTTATCCAATGGATATTCCTGAAAATAAACCAGCGATAACAGAAAGAGCCCATCATAAATAACCGCGAGGAAAAGCCACATCAAGATCGCGTAACTGAAACCTTTGATCTTATTTTCATTTGACAGTGCAATATTAAATGCAAGAGCGGTAAAAATGAATGTCAGGAAAACCCCTGTGGTTAAAAGTGAGATAAAATCCCAGATAATAGCAGATTCAAGTAATCCATAAGCAATGAATGGAATGCCCAGTCCTAAAAGAAGACTTAAGGACAGGGAAATTGCAACTCCCAGGTATTGTCCTAAAAAAATTGAACTCCGCCTTATAGGCTGGGCGAGGAGCAACTCTGTAAATTCCCTGGAATTATAATAATACATGATGCCGAAAATTGTTCCAATAAGGGGCACCAGAATGATGATCACATTCATTAGGGTGATCACTGCATTTGAAAGGTTATTATTAAAAAACAGGAGAACAACTCCCAGTAATAAATAAAAGAAAAAATAGACATAACTCCATCGGCTGCGCGAAAGGTCATAAAAACTGTATTTTAATATTTTAAACATTATTATCAGATAAGATTGAGGCTATTGCATGTTCGAAATCCGGCTGGCCGGTACTTGCTTTTATTTCAGGCACTGTTCCCTGGAAATAGATCTTTCCCTCAAGGAGAAATACGATCTCATCTGCCATTTCCTCAACAAAGTTCATAATATGAGAGGTTATTAGAATTGTTTTCCCTTTTGCCTTTTCCCGTTGTATAAGTTCTTTCAACCTGATAAGGGATATGGGATCAAGTCCGGAGGTAGGTTCATCAAGAATGACCAGGGGGCTGTCAAACATAAAAGTAAGGACCAGGTTCACCTTTTGCTTGGTTCCGCCTGACAGGGTCGCAAGTTTGGAATTCAAAAAGGGTTCCAGTTTAAAGAAATGAATGAGTTCTTTGTCCTTAGTGGTTTTACCCCTTAGATCCTTGATCATATTGATAAGTTCCTTCACCGTAAGGTTTCCGGGAAAATTGGCAATTTGAGGCAAATAATCTATCTCATTGCGATACTTCCATTGGTTATGAATATTCTTATCGTTTAAAAGAATATTGCCTTTATCGGGGATGACCATTCCCAGCAGGCTTTTGATCATAGTTGTTTTCCCCGAGCCATTTGGACCAAGAATAGCAATAATACCCCCGGTCTTAAGGCTTAGGTCAAGCTCATTGAGCACTACATTTTTGGCAAATTTTTTATCTAATCCCTGGTAGGTTACCATTTTATCTGTCGTATTTTGGGGTTTGCATCAATAAGTTCTGCAGGTGTAAAAATAGGGGAGACTTTTTCAGAAAAATCTATTATATCAATGAATAAGCTTCTCAACATTACAATGGCCTCCGGGGATCTGTTAACCAGATATGAGAATAGTTTTACCGGCCGATGGGGGACATCACCAATCCCATCCTTATTAAGATCATAACCCGAGTAGCCGCTCCAGTAATTCTGGTCAAAAACATTCTCATTCAACATCCCGCTGTAGGCGATATCGAAAGCATTGTACAAAAAATTATTCCGCATAAATACATTGTTATAACAGGCCCCCCGTATCTTAATGGCATATCCATTGTTCCTGAAATCATTTTCGATATAATTGATCCTGTTGGTGCCATCTGCATTTATTCCCACGGTATTGCTTTCAAATATATTATTCTTTAATTCTGCATCATTGATTTCTTTCAATAAAAGGCCATACGAGGCATTACCCCAGCTTTTCTTAAAAACATTGCGGTACATTTTAATATTTTTGGAAAACATAACAGCTACGCCGGCACCATTGCTTTCAAATAAGTTATCCAGATATTCATTATCGTTTGAAAACATGAAATGTAAACCATAGCGCAGATTATTTCTGCAAATATTATCTGATACAATGCTGTTACTTGCAAATTCCAGGTAAATGCCATCACGTGTTCCGCTTACAATATTATTGGCCACATTCATCTCTTTGGAATGGAACAGGTGAATCCCGTTACCGGAATTATCCTGTCTTGTGGCATTACTGCTTATTTTATTATCTTCAATCCTTCCCCCTGAAGATCTTTCTACCAGAATACCGAAGAAAATATTCTCCATGATATTATTCCTGATCACGAAATTTTTGGAATGAGCAATAAGTATAGCAGCAAACTCCCGAGTATGGCTTTTCCCGATATTCCTTATTCTAAGGCCTTCAATTGTAAAATTTTCTGCCTGAACGCTGATGGCGGTTCCTTTCATACCCGCATCAATGACGGGATGATCCTCCCCAACAATTCTAATGGATTTATTGATGATCTTAATATCAAATTCATTATAAACTCCTTTTTTTACCCGTATTACATCGCCGTCAACGGCCATTTCCACAGCTGCTGCGATAGAGGAAACTTTACAGGTCTTGCATACCTCGATCTCTTTGGCCGTAAGATCATAGGTGCCGGGAATTAATAAAAAAAGGACTAAAAAAAATCTCATTATTTATGGTTAAGGGATATAAAATCTCCAGCCAGAAACCTGGCTTTTAATTGTTCCCAGGTATAAAGGTCGTTAAATGCTTTCATTTCAACCGCCGCAAGGTTTTCGCCCATGGGGCTGTTGATGCTGTCGTGGACAATAAAGCCGGCTCTTTGTATATTTATCATAGTACCGGGGTTTGAGAAATCTGCCACTTGCAATAAAGCCATTTCAATTTGGTTTTTATTGATATCATGTACCATGCATTCTATCGCATCGTATTTGAATTGTTTGCCTTTGGTACTTACAGCCTGTGCTGAATGAGCCTTGCTTACAATGGTCATATCACAAAAATGACAGGCATCTTCTCCATATCGTATAGGTTCTGGATCTGTACTACAGGAGATCACTGTGATACTAAGTAATGTAAATAAAACTTTATTTATTAAATTTTTCATAGCCTTATATTTTAAGTTCTTTGTTTTTTCCAGCCTATAAAGAAAGCAACAAGTGTTAAAAGCATTCCCACAAACAACAAATAGGCTCCCATTCGGGGATAGGACTCTGCAGTAAAATTCAGGATTTTCTGAGTTCCAAGAAGGGGTGGTTTATAGTTCAATGGGTTTCCTTCGGCATCTGTCAACTTTATTATAGCATTGGGATCAAGGTCTGTCCCATAGTCCAGAAGCCAGTTATTAAAATCCACCATCCCTAAAACTCCAAGTATTCCCATTAAAATGAACCAACCCAGGAACCAATAGGGGCTTATTTTTCCAAAAAATCCCAATATTCCCAGTATAACTCCCAGGCCGGCCATTCCTCCAATTACCAGTGGAAAAACTTCAAATTCCCACATTTCTTCCGGTTTGGGGATCTTTTTCATCCCTATATATTTATTGACTCCGTCTATATTCTGTATATCAAATTCTTCTTCACCCTCTATACCGCTTATGTAAATATTCATTGCAAGGGGGTCCGGATATTGGGGTGCTCCCAGTTTAATATTCCAGAGGGGGTATACAAACAGCCCCAGGAGAAGGAGGGAACCCAAAATCATTAATAAACCTGATGTTTTCATTGGTATTTGGATTTGATTTTGAAAAAGATAGCGGGACGGTGAACCGACCCGCTACCGGTCATTAGAAAAGCAATCTTCAACTAAAAAACTCTTCTCTAATCTCCATCAAGAGACCAGGTTAACGGTATGTTTGAACCTGCGGGAGATACTCTTACATATCCCTGCATTTCCTGGTGTAAGGCAGAGCAAAAATCTGTACAGTATAGCGGCCATACTCCTACACGTTTGGGCTGCCAGAGCATTGTTTTAGTTCCCCCCGGCATTACAAGTAACTCGGCAGTATTTGCTCCAAGCATTGCAAAACCATGGGGTACATCAAAATCCTGCTCCAGGTTGGTCACGTGAAAGTAAACATTATCCCCAACCCTTATTCCTTCAATATTATCTGGCGAAAAGTGGCTTCTCACCATAGTCATATAAACATGTACATCATTTCCGTTTCTTTCTACCCTTGTATCGGCCGCTCGTGTCACAGCGCGTGGGTGAGTATTTTCATCAAGACGGAAGATCTTTTTGGAGTTTTGCTTCACAAGTGATGCCGGGATGCCCGCAGCATAGTGTGGTTCTCCAATAGTAGGAAAGTCAAGAAGCAGTTCCATTTTATCTCCCGAGATATCATATAACTGTGCAGAATGATTCATCTCAGGACCGGTAGGTAAATATCTGTCCTTGGTGATCTTGTTCATAGCGACCAGATATTTTCCAAAAGGCTTGCGTGAGTTACCTCCGGGGATCATAAGGTGTCCTACGGAATAATAAGTAGGTTTCCTGTCAATCACAGTGTAATCTGCAAGGCTCCATTTAACTACTTCAGAAGAAATAAAGAAAGTGGTATAAGCATTTCCCTTACCATCAAATTCCGTATGCAGAGGCCCAAGTCCGGGTTCTCTTACCACCCCGCCCAGTACGGCATCATAATTAAGGATAGGCATACCATATACCTCACCATCAAAATTCTTTTCTTCAATTGCCTTGATCATTTTTGAGAATGAGAATACAGTAAGTTCTGCAGCAAGTTTACCGCTACCAACTATATATTCACCGGTAGGATCAACATCGCATCCATGAGGAGACTTTGGAGTAGGCATAAAGTAAACAGCTCCAGGGATCTCAGAAGGATTAACCGTAAGGATCCCCTGTTTCATTGTAGACGTGCCCACATGACTATGGTGATCAAGTACGTTGTGAGCATATTCAGCAGGCATTTTAGTGCCCCCGCCATTAGCCACATATTCCTCTATAACTTTCCAGTTTACGGCGGCAATAAAATCCTTGTCGTTTTGTGAAGAATTTACCTCCATTAAAGTATGAGCCTCTTCAGAATTATAGGTGGTTGCAAACATCCACCCATGTGAAGCATTTCTTCCCGGGTGTGCAAGGTCAAAACTAAATCCCGGCATGATCACCTGGAATGCGATCTCCATGCCACCTGTTTCCTGGTCAACCTTCACAAAAGTCATAGGGCCCTTAAAGGTTCCTTTCATTTCTTCTATTGACATATCCCGTTGGGGTGAAGGAACAGAGAATCTGGTTCCTGCTACCAGATATTCGGTATTTTCAGTAATGGCAAAACTATGGTTACCCGCACTGTTTGGAATTTCCAGTATCTCAACGGTTTCAAAGGTGGTAAGATCAATTCTTGCAACCCTTGGAGTGTTATTTTCATGGGTGAAAATCCAGCGGCCATCAAGCTCTCCATTTGTCTGGGATATATCAAGGTGGTGAAGATCTCCCCATGGCACAAAACCGTAAGAGGTATTAAGCATAGGCTTTGTTTCCTCATTGTAACCGTATCCTTTTTCAGCATCCTGGGAGAAAACCGGGATCACTTTAAGCATTCTTCCAGATGGCAGACCGTAAACCGAAACCTGGCCACTGAAACCTCCTGATAAAAAAGCGTAGAACTCATCGTGATCACCGGGTGCAACATATACGCGATCTGCAGCGTTTCCGGCCATTGCGCCAGACTGTTTCCCGGTTTGATCAGACCCGCAACTTACCATGATAACGGCAAGAATAAAGGCGGAAAGTATTGAATTGAGTTTATTCATTAGAGTATAGTTATTAATTAATTTTTAGGTAAAATGACATCTTCTATAATGTGAACCCAGCCATTGCTGACTTTCACAGAGGCTACTATCTTTGTTCCCCCAACATAAATGTCTTCCCCTTCACGGGTTACTTCAACATTTTCACCGGAAGCCATATATAAAGTGCGACCTCTGTCTACGTTCTTGTTTAGAGTTTCAATAGGATAATTGCTTGGAGCTACATGGTTTTTAAGTATATAGGCAAGTCTTCCTTTGTTTTCAGGTTTTAGAAGATCCTCAACGGTGCCATCGGGTAATTTTTCAAATGCAGCATTTGTAGGCGCAAATACAGTAAGCGGACCTACATTTACCAGGGCATTTTCTACACCCGCTGCCTGAACTGCTGCTACCAGCGTAGTGTGATCTGGAGAGTTTATAGCGGTGCGTAGGGCATTGGGCTCAGAACTTTCATCTTCAATGAAAGCCTGTCCGCGATTTGAGGAAGCTTCCACTGCATCTGCCTGGGCAGATGGGGTTGGTTCCGTATTTTCATTGTTATCACGGCATCCTGTGAAAACCACCAGAGCAATGATATGGAAAGTTGTTAAAAAAAATTTCAGGTTTTTCATATTCTTGATTTTTATGGTTAGGTTATTAAATAAATAAGACCATTATTCTGCGTCAAGCATCCGGAAATATTCAAGAATAGATCTGGCTTCCTCTTCGGTAAGGTTTTGGTTTGCCATTACAGCCATATTCGATTCTAACAACAACTGTTTTGCAATAGGATCTTTCTGGATCATTTCTTCAGGATTCAGGATCATATTCATGATCCATTCAGGTGAACGTCTTTCTGTAATTCCGGCCATTGCAGGGCCAATAAATTTTTTATCCAGTTTGTGACATGCAGAGCACAAATTTTCGAAGGTGGTTTTACCTTTTACAGCTAGTGCCTGGTCAATATCATCTGTAAGATTTACAGCTTTTACGGGCCCAATCCCTTTATTGGAAAAATCAACCATATCTGCCGAACTTTTCGCAGGAGTTGTGGTTTTGGGGGCTTCACTAGTGTAGTCCCCGATCTTAACATCGTCTTTTTGTTTCTTATCTGAATCACCGCCGCAGCCTATAAATGTTCCTATGGCTAATAAAAGCAGGAGAAATTTTGGTAATCTTTTCATCGGTATAGGTTTAGTATATTATGCTGGTAAAACTATATAGAAGTTAAACCCTGGATTATGACCCCAGTCATATTTGGGAGGATATTTTTGGTATTAGGTAGTAGGTAGTAGATAGTAGGTAGTGGTCGGTGGAAGGAGGACCGTTTGGCAGTTGCCTGTTAACAGTTCCCGGTACCGAAATTGGATGTGTAGGGATTGGAAATTTCCAATCCGTCGCCGGTTATGATGCGATATCGTAGGGACAGGGCATGCCCTGTTCGTTGCCGGTTACCGGTTATCGGTTGTATGTTGTAGGTTGTATGTTGTAAGCGTTGAGCTGGCGCTCAACTGTTGTAGGTTGTATGTTTTGGGTTACCGGTTATTAGTTACCAGTTATTTGTTTCGGTTAAAATAGTGGAGAGTGGAAAGTGGATAATCTGTAAGGGTTACCGGTTATGACGTAGTTATGACGTAGGGACAGGGCATGCCCTGTCCGTTGCCGAATGCCGGTTATCGGTTGTATGTTGTAAGCGTTGAGCTGGCGCTCAACTGTTGAAGGTTGAATGTTCCGGGTTACCGGATACCGGTTGACAGTTACCAGTTCTCGGTTGTTGGTTACCCGATTTCGGGTTCGGCTGAAGATTTAAATTTTAGATTGAATTTTGAACTTTAAATTTTGAACCCCCACCAGAAACCAGAAACCAGAAACTAACAACCAAAGATTAACAACCAAAGACTAACAACCAAAGACTAACAACTAAAGACTAAAGACTAAAGACTACCAACTACTTCCCCTTCCTAATCTCTTCAAGTACCGCCATCACATTTTCTTCTGTTTTATGTAGCTTATCCTTACATATCTTTAAAAGAACCGAGGCCCGCTTTATTTTTTCGTCGAGGAGATCTATGCCAATTTCGGCATTTTCAATTTCGTCTACTATTTGTTGGAGTTCTTCATATGCTTCAGAATAGGATATTTTTTTTGCCATCGTAGTAGTTTTTTATTTAACTGTACTCTCTACAGTCCCGCCTGCAAGTTCAGTGATTAAAATATCACCTTTTGCCAGGGCCTGAGGAGATTTAATCACTTTTCCATTGGATCTTGTTATACTGAATCCTCTTTTCAGAATAGTAGATGGTGAAAGAAAGAATATTTTAGTCTCCAGTTCCCTGATCTGGTGGAATTCATTTTTCAAAAGCATTCCTGCTGCGGTCCCGATCCTGCCTGACAATAGCTGAAGTTGTTTTTGTTCTCTCTCAATCTGGTACCTACTTCGGGATATGGTCATTGCCACTTCACGTAATTCTGTATTTTTTCTTTCCAGAAGCCATTGGCTTTGAATGTTCAGCTTATTGATATTTTCCTGGAGCGAAAACGCAAAATTATGAAACTCCTGAAGCAGGAATTCTGCCATTTTAGTGGGAGTTATAAAATTTTGCCAGCTTACCAGTTCGCTCACCGTGAGGTTCGTTGAATGTCCAATCCCGGTTAAAACGGGAAGGGGAAACTCAGCAATGGCTTTGGCAAGCTGATAATTGTCATAACAGCTTAAACCAATTTCCCCGCCACCTCCTCTTAATATGGCCACGGCATCAAAATGCTCTATAGAATTATTAATTTTGCGGAGTTGATCTACAATAGTGCTCACGGCTTTCTCGCCCTGCAGGACTGCCGGATACAATAGAAAATGGAATTTATAATTCCATGGATTGTTCTCTATTACATTTATAAAATCGAGATAACCCTTGCTCGTGGAAACAGAAATTATTGCAATTGTCTTTGGAAGCAGGGCCAGTTTTCTTTCCTTATTTGCCCTGTAAATATTTTCTTTTTGTAATCTCTGTATAGCTTCAGCTTTTTGCCGTGCCAGTTCGCCCAGCGTAAATTCAGGATCTATGTCAAAAATATTCAGGGAGATACCGTAAACAGAATGATAGGTTACTGTCGCCTGTAAAACCACAGTCATATCATCTCCCAGATCTTCATTAAGAACGGCTCTGAATTTTTTATTGATCTGGTCAAACTGGGTCTTCCAGATATTTCCTCTTATCTCTGCGATTACCTTTCCGTCTTTTTTCTCAACAAGCTCCGGAAAACAATGCCCGGTATGGGAATAATAATTAAGCCTCACAATTTCAGCCTTCACCCATATAACCTTACTGCAGTGTGTATTGATGACATTTTCAATAGCTGCTGTAAGTTTTGATAATGGGAATATCTGTTTAGGAGCCATAGATCAGGAATAGCTTTGAAAGCATTAATTTAAGCCAAATACTTTAGTTCTCTGCTCCGTTAAGCGGTATTTTTAAAGTAAATTTAGTTTGCTCGTCGGTGGAATCTACGGTTAGACTGCCGTTATGTGCTCTGGCGATCTCGTTTGAAATAAAAAGCCCGAGACCCAGGCCTTCCTTGCCTGTCTTTACTTTATTACGGTAAAAAGGTTCAAATAATTTTTTCTGATCAGCATCAGGGATCTTCACTCCGGAATTTTTAACCGACAATACAAATTCTCCATTGCAAGTAATTGCTTTAACCTCAATAGGTTCTTTTTCATCACCATGATTATCTGCATTTGAGAGAAGGTTAGAGAACAGCTGACTTATCCTGTTCTCGTCAACGGTTATTTCCTCCTCTAAATCAAAATTGAAATCGATCTGTCTCTCGGGTGAAATAATATTGATCTCTTTAACTACCTGATAAAGGGATTCTTCCAGGGAAGAAGTATCTTTTTTCTTTGAGAGAGTAATTCCTTCCCCCAGGTGTCCCCTGGCAAAATCAAGAATATTGTCAATAAGGCCTTCCATTCTGAAAGAGGTAGATTTTATCATTTTGGCCTGTCGCTGAACGAGTTCTTCTTTCGCAAATTTCTGAAGGATATCTGAGCTCATTCTGATTGTGGCAATAGGATTTTTAAGATCGTGTCCCAGGATTGCAATGAATTGTTCCCGTAATCTGGAAATTTTCTGTTCTTCCTTAAGTATGGCGTTTGTATTCTTCACCTCATCAATTGTGTGCAGGTGAAAAGAAATAAGATCTGCAAATAAATGGAACAATCCCATCACCTCGGGCGTTGTGACCTTTGCAGGTTTAGGATCCAGAGCGCATAAAGTTCCAAAAAATGAACCATCTTGTTTAAAGATAGGAACCGAAACATAGCTCTGGAACCCATACATTTTTGGTACCGGATGTTCCTTAAAAACAGGATCTTCGTTTACATGATCTATAAAAACTGATTTATCATTCCTACGAACTTCATCGCAAATGGTAGTTTCAATTTTTAATTCATCCCCTCTTTTAAGGTTCAGGGGATTATTTTTATTTGCTGTGCAGGTGATCCACCGGTCTTCGGTAACCCTGGCTATAGCTGAAAAACCCATTCCTGTTGTGCCGCAAATAACATCAAGTAATAGGGAAACAATCGGGATCTGATTCACGTCCTCAACATCAGATTCGAGGTTGTGATTTTTGGGAAAAATTGTGTTGATGGTTATCTTTTAAAGGATTGAAAATCAAATTTACTAAAATTTATTTTTTATATCTCTTTTGAAATAATGACATTTAGTTTTTTACGTCATAAGTGTTGGAAATATAACGATATGGTATAAAAATTTTTCATCTATACTCCGGGGTACAACCCCATGGATATTCAGAATAAGAAATTTTTTTATTCCATTTTTTTCAGTCTTAAAAGCATTCCATCTTTAGCATCTGTGATCACAAACACTGCTCCGTCGGGACCCTGAGCAACATCCCTTATTCGTGCAGCGAGGGGAATACGCTCAATTTCTTCGGCTTTATCATTATCTATTTTCACTATTACGATTCCACTACTAGTAAGACCTCCAATGATCGCATGGTTCCGCCATTCAGGATACATATCCCCATTATAGAATATCATTCCGGAAGGTGAGATTGTAGGAGTCCACACGATCTTCGCGTCTTCAAATTCCGGTCGGGTGTCAGGATTGGGAATATCAGAGCCATCATAATTTCTTCCCCAGCTCACTACGGGCCATCCATAATTCTTTCCTGCCTGGGGTTGATTGAATTCATCACCTCCCATGAAACCCATTTCGGCTATCCATAACTTCCCTGTGCGTGGATCAACAGCTGCACTTTCGATATTCCTGTGGCCATAGGAAAATATTTCATCTTTAGCATCTGCACGCCCCACAAAGGGATTGTCCTGCGGCGCACTTCCATCCATATTCAACCTCACTATGGTGCCCATATGATTGGAAAGGTCCTGGGCGGGATCAAATTTAAATCTTTCCGCAAGTGCTACCATGATCTTGTTATCCTGTGTAAATATGATCCGACTTCCGAAATGCATCTCACCTTCTACATAAGGTTCCATTCTGAAGAGCACCCGGAAATCATTCAACCTGTTATCTTTTAAAACTCCGCGACCCAAAGCAGTGGTAGCCGTGCTGTCCTTACCCATTTCAGAAAAGGTAAAATAAACATAATTGTTATTTGTAAAATCGGGATCTATCGCCACATCCTGCAGGCCGCCCTGTCCTTTGGCAAAAACCTCGGGAACCCCCTGTATGGCTTCAGAAATATTGTTTGCAGTATCTATGATGCGCAATCTTCCCGGGCGCTCAGTTAACAGTATTCTGTTATCGGGAAGAAATTCAATTGCCCAGGGATGCTCAAGCTCTTCCACCAGGGTTTGCACCTCGATAGCACCCTGATCCCTTTCTACTGTAGGTTTTTGAGCATATGAATTAAAACTGATCAGGAATAATAATATCATTCCCGTAATTGTGATCTGTAAAATTTGTGGCTTCCGGATAAAAATAATTTTTGTATTCATGTTTCAATATTTGAATGGTTAACGTTTGTATTAATATACGACCCTCTGATTTTGAAATCAAGAATTTTATAACTAGTTAACACCTGTTGAGATATGTTTTCTGAAAATTTTTAAAATCTGCAGAAATGAGTAGAATTGGATCTGGATAAATATTTCAAAAATATGGCCCCGGTTTTTTAGGGATTGTGCAGAATTATAGCTAAATAATTTTAATTGAGCAATTCTCTGAAAATAGCGTTAACAACCGCCAATTTTCCGCAGCGATCCCTGTCAGTTTATGTTTAAAATCCTAAATTTGATACCGATTGAAAAATAAGAAAATGAAGAGTACCCGAAGTTATGTTATTGATTTTGACAGCACATTTACACAGGTTGAAGCCCTGGATGTATTAGGAGAGATCTCCCTCGCAAATGACCCCGATAAGGAACAAAAGCTTAAAAAACTTGAAGAACTAACCAACCAGGGGATGGAAGGTGAAATTTCTTTCAGGGAATCCCTTCAGCAACGCCTGGCGATCCTTGAGCCCCATAAAAAACAATTACCGCAGCTGGTTGAAATACTCAAAAAGAAAATATCTCCCTCCTTTGTGAGAAACAGGCAGTTTTTTAAGGAACACCATGAGGATATCTATATTATTTCCAATGGATTCAGGGAGTTTATAGTTCCTATTGTACAGGAACTTGGCGTTAAAGAAGAAAATGTCTTCGCCAATACTTTTGAGTTTGATGAAGATGGGAAGATCACAGGATTTGACAGTGACAATGTACTTTCATCGAATGGCGGTAAAGTTGCGACCCTCAAGAATCTTGACCTGCAGGGTGATGTTTATATGATAGGGGACGGGTATACAGATTACGAGGTGAAAGCGGCCGGACTCGCAAATAAATTTTACGCCTTTACAGAAAATGTGGAGCGCGACAGCATTCTGGAAAAAGCAGATCATATCACTCCCAGTATGGACGAATTCCTGTACCTGTTCAAACTGAACAAGGCAATTTCCTATCCCAAGAACAGGATAAAAGTTTTGCTGCTGGAAAATGTACATCCCGATGCTTTGGGATTGATGAAGGAAGAGGGTTATAATGTTATCACCTATAACGGGGCTATGGATGAGGATGAGCTGGCAGAGCAGATCAAAGATGTTTCAGTTTTAGGGATCAGGTCCAAGACGCAGCTTACCAGGAAAGTAATTGAAAACGCCCCCCGGCTTATTGCGGTTGGCGCTTTTTGTATTGGGACCAATCAAATAGATCTTGAAGCCTGTCTTGAAAAGGGTATTGCTGTTTTCAATGCCCCTTTCAGCAATACGCGCTCTGTGGTAGAACTCGCCATAGGTGAGATCATCATGCTATCCCGCAACCTTCCCGACAAGCTGAAACTAATGCACGATGGCGTGTGGGATAAGTCGGCTACCAACAGCCGGGAGATACGAAGCAAGAAGATTGGGATCATTGGCTATGGAAATATAGGTGCGCAACTCTCTGTGGTGGCCGAGTCCATTGGCTTTGATGTCTATTATTATGACATCGTTGAAAAACTTGCCCTGGGAAATGCCACAAAATGTAGGAGCATTGAGGAACTATTGAAGAAGGTAGATATAGTGAGCCTTCACGTAGATGGAAGGAAGCAAAACCAGAATCTGATAGGAGTGAAGGAGTTTGAAATGATGAAAGAGGGGGTCATATTCCTTAATCTGAGTCGGGGACATGTGGTGGATATCGATGCCCTGGTAAAAAATATTCAAAGCGGAAAGATCATAGGAGCAGGGGTAGATGTTTTTCCTCAAGAGCCCAAAACCAATAATGACAGTTTCGAATCACCGTTAAGAGGTTTACCAAATGTGATTCTTACGCCGCATATTGGCGGAAGCACCGAAGAAGCACAGGCCAACATCGGGAATTTTGTCCCCGGCAAGATAATGGAATACATCAACACCGGTAGCACAACCAACAGCGTGAATTTCCCTAATCTGCAGTTACCCATCCTGGAAAATGCCCACAGGCTTATTCATATTCACGAAAATATGCCCGGGATCATAGCTAAGATAAATAACATCTTCGCCCACCATAACATCAATATAGTGGGACAGTATCTAAAAACCAACGAGATCATTGGGTACGTGATTACAGATATTGATAAGGAATATGGGCCTGAAGTAATTAAAGAGCTGAAAGAGATAGAACACACGATCAGGTTTAGGGTGCTTTATTAATTTATTATATTGCTGAAAATTAGCGATTTCATTCATGGAAAAACTTAAGAGGATAAGCGCCTTAAAACTGTATTTAATTTCTTTTGTAATTTGCTTTTCATCAATCCTGTTTCCTGAGGGATCTGTTCTTTCTTATGTGCTGGGAGCAATTGGATTTGCGGTTTTTTTGATTGCGATTGTGCAGTATTTTAGGGTTTGAGGATCAATTGTTTAGGCATTTGAATGATAGTTAATAAATCATTTAATAGTAAAATAACAACACATACCTCGATCACCATTTGACAATTCAAGGCATTTGCCAATGAATTCACGCAAATGATTCCTGTTTACAATTAAGATGACATCAATCTTGAAAGATTTGCTACATAATGTCAGAGAAATATCAAGGGAAGTACCGAAGTGAATCTGCCCGATTGCAAAATTGGAATTATGGTAGTGATGGCGCCTATTTTATAACCATCTGCACCAAAGACCGCAAACATTATTTCGGTACGGTTGAAAAGGGAAAAATGCATGTTTCACCCGCTGGTGTCATTGCATACGTGTTATGGAATGAAATAAAAAACCACGTCCAAAATGTAGATTTGGGGGAATTTGTTGTTATGCCTAATCATGTGCATGGAATTTTGATTTTAAAAGGGAAAAATGATATCGTTAACGATGGTATGGACGTTGGTGGTGGTATTGACGTTGCCGATGGTAGAGACGTTGCATGCAACGTCTCTACGGATACGGATACGGATACCGGTCCGGATATAAAATCAAACGAACAAATGTCATTAATATCACCCAAACCCAATACCGTTTCAACCATAATCCGTTCGTACAAATCGGCCGTGACCAGATATTGTAACCGGTTGGATTTGCCATTCTCATGGCAAACCAGATTTCACGACCACATCATCCGAAATGAGGAATCATTTGGCCGCATTTCGGAATACATTAAAAACAATCCTACTAATTGGAAGGATGATAAATTATATTAATAATATTTATGTAACCAGAGCGCGATAAACGGCTCTGAATTGTCTTTCTATTGCCCCTGCACTTATTGCAAACAGAAATGTGATCATTAAGTATTTCATGACTAATGGTTTAAGGTTATTTAAAGATACAGATTTTTCAGGATTTAGTATTCAACACCCCTGCATGATTGCTTTAACTAACCTGTAATTTCAAGCGTGCTGTAACCCTGACCGTGCCGCGTGAGTTTGATCTGGGTGGCGATGCGTTCTTTCAGAGAATCCACATGGCTTATTATTCCAATGGTTTTTGAAGATTCGGCCTGAAGCTTTTCCAGGGTGTCAAGGGTCTGATCCAGGGTTTCAGGATCCAGGGTGCCAAAGCCTTCATCTATAAACAGACTGTTGATCTCAACGTTTCTTGAGGCAAGGTCAGACAAGGCCAGGGCCATGGATAAGCTCAGGATAAAGGTCTCCCCGCCGGATAATGTTTTCACAGATCTCCTTTGTCCTCCCATATGATCATCAATGGCTACGAGGCCATCATCTTCATCTTCCATGGGTTTATCTATCCTGTAACGGTCGCTCAGGTCCTTCAGTCTTATGTTCGCAAGGTACAACAGCTGGGATAGGGTAAGATCCTGGGCAAAATCATTGAATTTCTTCCCTTTGGAATCGCCGATAAGCTCATCCAGCATTTTCCAGCGCTTGTTTTCTTTTTCCTTTTCGGCAATTTCCTCCTTAATGGTTTCCAGCCTTTTCAGATCTTCGTAGTGATTTTTCAGGGTTCTTCTTAACTCTTCGCATTCATCCTTAGCCTGCTTTAAACTTTCCCTTTTTTCCTGCTGAAGCCTTACCAGTTCATCTGAGCTTTGCTCCACATCTTCTTCTTTAAACTTTTCGACCTGGGAATTAAGGATCTTCAATTCGCTTTTTGTCCTTTCGATCTCTTTCTCAAGTTTTGCGCGGGAATCGTGAAGCTGAAAATATTTATTGTCAGGCAACAGCGCTTCCCCTGCCTGGGGGATATTTTCAAATCCCTTTTCAGTTACCAGGGCCGTAAGTTTTATTTCAAGTTCGCTGAGCTTTTTTCTGCTTAGGTCTGTCTTTTCCTGTAGTTCGGCTAACTGGCGGGAGATTCCCTTTTCAAGTTCGCGCAGCTCTGTCCAGCGGGTGTGAAATTTTCGGGTGTCTGCATTGATGTCCTTACCGGTATAAACCTCTTCGAGCTTTGCACGCAATTCCTTTCCTTCCCTGCTTACTTCCTGCATTTGCTTTATTAGCGGTAGCGAGGTTTCCACACATTGCATGCTCCGCATTTCCTTCTCATATTCCTCTATTCTTTCCAGCTGAATCTGGGACTGCTCACAAAGATTTTTCCAGTCGGCTTTCTCTTCAAACCCCAGCTTTTTGAAATTCTCATCAAATTCTGCAGTTTTGATCTCCATGTCTTTCTGCAGACGACCAATTTCTTTCTTTATTTTATTTGATTGTTCCTCATAATGCTCAAGGCTTTTGGTATTGGCAGAGAGTTTTCCAACCCAGCCGGATAGTTCTTGTTCGATCCTGGTAAGTTGGGAGTCCAGGTCATCATCTGTCTCAGGATGTTTTTCAGCAAATGGGTGATGCAGGGCCCCGCAAAGAGGGCAGGGTTCCCCGTCCTTAAGATTAGTGCGGTGTTCCTCCAGGCTCGCCTGCAGCTCCCGGTTACGATGTTCCAGGCGTATATTTCTAAGTTTTTCCTGAAAGAGTTTTACATTATCATCATTATGCCTTATTTCCACCGGAAGGTCTTTTATCTTTTCCTGGATGGCAGCTTCCTCTTCGTTTAATTTGGAGATCTCCCTGTGCAGTCTTTCAATCTGATCTGAAAGACCCCAGGCATTGCGGGCATCGACGAGGTAGCGTTTTAGCCTGATCTTTTCTGTATCCGGATTTTCGAGATCTATATTATTTAGTTCTTCCCGCAGCTTAGTGATCCTCCCCAGGGCTTTTGACTTCAAAACTTCCAGTTCCCTTCCCGTGGCTTCAGGATCCTTCTCATTCAGGGTGCAACTCAACTCCCGGGTTTCGATCTTAAAGGTATTTTGCAGACTTTTGAATTCCACGAGCTTGTCATCCACCTGTTTGGTGAGTTCCCTCACTTTGGAAGCGAAATTCTCAAGACCTGCTTCCACCGTTTTTTGATCCACCTGAAGTCTGGTGAACCCGCTTACATCTTTGAGGCAGCTTTCGAGGTCTTGCAAATTCTTCCGACTGAGCTCCTGTTTCTTCAGAATATCTTTATCGAGATCGGCACAACTCAAGGTGAGCCTTTTCCAGTCTCTGAGTTCTTCGCCAATTTCGCGTACTTTTTCGTGCCCGGTGATCTGCGGCCCGTATTCCTCAAGGAAGGTCTTAAATCCCGATTCTGCGGTTTCCTTTTGAGAAGAAAGTTTATCGATCTCTTTGAATTGTTCTTCAATGGTCTTTTTGAGGTCGAGGTTCTTCCCAATCTTTGCGATTTCTTTTTCAAGAGGTTCACAGGTTTTCTCTTTGCTTTCAAGCGATGCGGTAAGATCAAGCAGCTGGGTGTCTTCAAGCAATCCCTGCTTTATCACCGCAATGGCATCCTGTTGTTTCTGTATATGCTGATTTACCTCCCTGAATTTTTCAAAACTCATCCTTCCCAGTTGCCGGTAGATGCCGGTGCCTGTTATCTTTTCCAGTAACTCCCCGCGCTCCTCTTTTTTTGCTCTCAGGAACTGAGAGAACTCTCCCTGGGCAAGAAGTACCGATTTAATGAACTGATTGTAGTTCAATCCAATGAGTTGTTCATTTTTACCGGGAACGTCAGATTTCTTAAGGTCGAGAATGTCCCCTTCAGGTTGCCGGGAGATAAGCATCTCGTAGTCACGCAGACTTCCGGTCCTGGCGGTGGAAATATTCCATTCTGAAGTAAAGATCCCTGTTTTGCATTCATAAGTGACCCTCGCGAAAGCTTCTTTCTGATTCCGGGTGAGGATCGCACCTTTTTCAAGAATCTCTTTCCTGGAGATCTTACCCAGCCGGGGAATGTGGTTAAAAAGAGCTAGAGATATCACATCAAGAATGGTGCTCTTCCCACTGCCCGTGGGGCCGGTGATCGCAAACAGTGAACTCGTTGAAAAAGGTTCCACAGTAAAATCTATCCTGTGGGTATCGCGCAGGGAGTTAATATTTTTGAATTCTATTCTTAAAATCTTCATATGCTTTCTTCATAATTCTGCTGAACTTCTTCCAGCAATTCATCAAATGCTCCTGTCAATTCCTGTTGTGTTTTTTCATCATACTGGTGCTTATTGATAAGCTCCAGGAAAACTTCTCTCGGTGAAAGATCTTCAAGTTGTGTCGAGTTCTGATAAATTTCAGAAGCTCCTTTTTGCTGATGGGTGAAACTCGTCCTGTGCTTCACGATCTCATAGCCCGGTTTCTCGAAATTTGTTACCAGCTCATCAAATTGATAAATTAATTCGGCGTTATACTGTTCTTCAGTCAATATTACTTCTATAAGGGAATCGAGTTGATTGGAGGTTTCCAATTCGTTTAGTTTTAGCCTTATAACATCAAGGGAACCGCTGATCTTCAGTAATTTTCTGAAAGATGGGACAGATATATTTTCGGGAAGAAATCCCTTTTCTGTATCAATCAACAGCACCCTTTTTTCATCGCTTCGCTCGCTAAAGGAAAGTGGGATCGGGGATCCGCTGTAGTAAGTAGGAACAGCACCATTTATGCGTTGGGGTTTATGGATATGCCCCAGTGCAATGTATTTGAAATAATCCTCAAACTGCATTGCGTTGAAAGCAGCCTGATTTCCTATCTGAATATCGCGTTCGCTGTCTGAAGTTTCGGCTCCCGCGGCAAACAAATGTCCCATGGCAATTGCCGGCATACCAGGATATTTCTCCTGGCAAACTTCCGCTGCATTAAAAAATGTATTCTGAATGCCTTTTCGGGTGGCTTCCAGCCTGTCCTCATAGGTATTTCCTTCCCCGGCGGTGCGCAGGTCTGCATCGCGGAGAAAGGGAAGGGCAGCGATCACAATTTCGGTTTTTCCTGATCTGCCCTTCACCGGAATGATCACATCATTGATATCACTTGGTAAACCTCCAATGACATGTACATCCATTTCCCGCAGGATATCTCCCGGGGCATCGAGCATGGCTGGGCTGTCATGATTTCCGCCGGTAAGTATAAGCCTGCATTCCAGTTTTTTCAGCTGCAAAAGTGCCCGGTAATATTGGCGCCGCGCCTCTGAAGACGGATTGGCAAGGTCAAAAACATCCCCCGATACCAGGAGAAGTTCCACTTTCTGCTTTTCAATTGTATCACATAACCATGAAATAAACAGCTCAAAGTCGGCCGCGAGATCGTGTTTATGCAGTTTTTTACCAATATGCCAGTCGGCAGTATGAAGGATTTTCATGAATGGATTTCTTTGTAAACAAAAATAAGTTCAATGGATGACAAAACCTGTCGCTGGGATCTCAAAATATTTTTCGGAGAGTGGAGTTTTACTTTAACAACCGCCGTTTCTGGTCTTCAAATTCTTCCTGGGTAAGCACTCCCCGGTCAGCAAGATCCCGAAGTTTGGAGAGTTCATCTGCAACACTGTAATTTCCCCGATTTCCTTCCATGACTTTAGCAAATGAACCGGCCATTGCTTCTCCGCTGTTGCGTTGATTATAAGCCGCGATATTCTTCGCGCAGAGGTCCTTGATCTGTTTGGCTTCTTTTTTCCAGAAACCTTCCACAAAAAAAGGATCGTTCCCCGTGCTTTTTATGGTGATGGTCGTCCCCATCATATGGCTGTCTACCGTAACCCCTGTAATATTCTTAAAATGCAGGGTTTCTGTATCTTCAGAGATAAGATGCCAGTTCTTCCTCCTGAATTCAATTTTTTCATCGTCTATGATCAACACATTGGGAGTAAAGGGATTCAGGTCCCGATTGAGCATCCTTAAAAAATAACTTGATTTGAAAACTACAGGTTCTGACATTGAAATAATATTTGGTTAAAAATACAAGGTAATTGTTATAATTCATATTCCAAAAACACCGGGATCAAACCACCTGAAAAATTTTAATAATTCAGAAAAAACTAGGCAATATCAGGTGGTCTCATTATGTAAATTCCGTATTTTGTATTCTTATGGAATTACACCCACGTACCGGCTATTATCCCCCCCTTGAGGAAAAACTGAATATTATTTCCCATGCCTTTGGTTTTGGGCTAAGCATCCTGGGATTGATCCTGCTCATTTACCGGGCAAATACTCTGGGAAATATATTCCACCTAATAAGCTTCTCTGTATTTGGAGCCAGCCTGATCCTTTTATACGCAGCTTCCACATTTTATCACTCTGCTAAAAAACCCAATCTCAGGTACAGGCTTAATATACTGGATCACGCTTCTATTTATTTGCTCATCGCCGGAACCTATACGCCTTTTGCCCTGGTAACCTTGAGCGGATTGACGGGCTGGATCATCTTTGGTGTTGTATGGGGTATGGCTCTTGTGGGAGTGATCCTGAAATTATTCTATACGGGCAGGTATCACCTGTTATCTACTGCCATGTATGTATTGATGGGATGGATCATCGTTTTTGCGATAAAGCCTTTGATCAATAACCTTGAACTTCCCGGCTTGTGGTGGTTATTTTCGGGAGGGATCTCATATACGTTGGGTGCATTATTCTTCAGTATTAAAAGGGTCAGATTCAACCATGCCATCTTTCATGTATTTGTATTGACCGGAAGCTTTTGCCATTTTATATCCATTTATTTTTATGTGCTTCCGGGATAATTTGTGGTTTGTGGTTTATGGTTTTGCAGTGATAATTGTGGTATTTTGATGTCTTTATTTGTATACTGTATTATGAATAATGTATACTGTATTATGTATGTATTGTTGAAAACCTGCTTCAAACATAAAATTCCTCCTTTTTTCCTGCTATTAAAATATTGTAACATTTGTTACCTTGTAGCTCTTTTAGCCAAAGTACATTTGTACTAAATTAAAAATATTTAATGGCGTTCACCGAGATCTTAGGTTACTTTGGAGCTTTATTAATGGGAATTGTACTGGGACTGGTGGGCAGCGGGGGTTCGATACTTACGGTCCCAATCCTGGTTTACTTATTTGCGGCGAATCCTGTAACTGCAACAGCTTATTCCTTGTTTGCAGTGGGAACCACCTCCCTGGTAGGGGCCATTAAAAACCTCAAAAAGAAACTTATCGATTTCAGGACGGCGATCGTGTTCTCTATCCCTGCTTTCATCGCCGTATATATTACCCGAAAATTTATTGTACCGGCCTTGCCGGAAGATCTTTTTAAAATATCAGGATTTACGGTGACAAAAGATATAGGGATCATGCTGTTCTTTGCTATCATTATGATCCTGGCGGCGGTGTCTATGATCTTGGACCGGAAGACTATAGATCCTGAAGCGGTAAAGGTCAAATATAATTATCCGCTTATCGTAATAGAAGGGTTTGTAGTGGGGGTGCTTACAGGATTGGTAGGGGCCGGAGGCGGATTTCTTATAATCCCGGCTCTCGTGCTACTCGCCAAATTACAAATGAAAAAAGCGGTGGCAACTTCGTTGCTGATCATAGCAGTAAAATCATTGATAGGTTTCATAGGTGACGTGGAAAACCTGGAAATAGAATGGCTTTTTCTTCTTATTTTTACTGGTATCTCGGTTATAGGAATTTTCCTGGGGATCTATTTAAACAGGTTTATCCCGGGGTATAAACTCAAAAAAGGGTTTGGCTGGTTTGTGCTCCTTATGGGAATTTATATTTTCTGGAAAGAAATAGTATAAATATATAGAAATGAATGCTTCAAAAGAAGATATTTTGTTCGTGGCTGCTCAATTCCTGCTCTTTGCGGCTTATCTTTTTGAGATCCCTGAATGGCGTCTTGATTATCCGGATGATGCCGCCTGGGTAACACTGCTCCTTGCCGGACTTGGCATTGTCGTGATCATTATTGCAATGTTTCAACTCAATAAAAACCTGTCACCATTCCCAACTCCACCAAAAAATTCAGAATTGGTAGTCACAGGGCTTTTCAATTATGTAAGGCATCCCATTTACAGCGGCATCCTAATGACAACCTTCTTTCTTGCCATTTACCTGAATTCCGGATATAAACTAATGATCACTGTATTGCTGGCCATCCTCTTTTACTATAAATCTGAATTTGAAGAAAAACAACTTGAAAAGAAATTTCCGGGGTATAAAAATTATAAAGCAAGCACCGGAAGGTTTTATCCGAGGTTCTAAATTAAAATCACCTGAATGATCTTAAAACGATTTGGTAAGGAGCCGAGAAACAATAAAGAAAGGTTTGAGAACGCCCCCAATTATCACGATGGCAAATTTCTTAATGTAGAACCAACAGATGTTAATCCGCATAACGTTCCATTTTTCAAGATACTCTGGAAATTCATTAAAAGGCCAAAGAGTGTTACTCCGCCATCAGAACCTCCCCACGTTAAATCAGACTTGAAACAACTGAAAGGGGATAAGCCGGAAATTGTTTGGTTTGGCCACAGCTCCTATCTGATGAAATATTCAGGATTTACCATCCTCGTGGATCCCGTTTTCAGCGGCAATGCTTCTCCCTTTACATTCTTTGGAAATTCTTTTCAAGGATCGGATAATTACTACACAGAGGATTTTCCGCATATCGACCTGCTGTTGCTCACCCATGATCATTATGACCACCTGGATTATAATTTTCTGAAGGAAATAAAAGGAAAGGTAAAGAGGGTAGTTACTCCCCTGGGAGTGGGGGCACATTTGAAACTATGGGGATATGAAGAAGAACTTATCACTGAACTTAACTGGGAAGATCATATTTTTCCGGCAGACAATCTAAAAATAATCGCCAAACCTTCCAGGCATTTTTCCGGAAGGTCATTTGCCAGATTTAAAACTCTGTGGTCATCTTTTATACTGGAATGGGGAGATTACAGGATCTATATAGGAGGAGATTCAGGATATAGCAGTACGTTTGAAAGAATTGGTAAGGAATATGGAAAATTTGACCTTGTATTTCTTGAGTGCGGACAGTATAATACGTACTGGCCGGAAATTCATATGTTCCCGGAAGAAACCGTTCAGGCCGCCAGAGATCTCAATGCCGAAGTCCTTATTCCTGTGCACTGGTCCAAATTTGTGCTATCGACCCATCCCTGGAATGAGCCGGTGAAAAGAGCGATGAAAGAAGCTGAAAGAACAAGACAGAAAATAGTCTCACCCAGGATAGGGGAAGTTTATACACTTGGTGAACCTTACGAGCAAAAGGAATGGTGGAATTTTAAAAATTGAATGATGGAAGACCGTAAATCACATTGGGAGAATATCTATGGAACCAAAAAGTCTACCGAAGTAAGCTGGTACCAGCAAAAGCCGCAGGTATCACTTGATTATATTCACACAACCGGGATTGAAAAGGATGCTGCGATAATTGATGTCGGCGGGGGGGATAGCTATCTTGTTGACTATTTAATAGACAAAGGATTTTCGGATATTACAGTTCTGGATATTTCAGAAAAGGCTTTGGAAAGGGCGAAAGAAAGACTTGGAGAAAGATCTTCAGAAGTAACCTGGATAGCGGCAGATGCCGCCACCTTCAGGCCGGAGAAAAAGTATGACATCTGGCACGATAGGGCTGCTTTTCATTTCCTCACAGAGAAAGAGGATATTGATAATTATTTAAAAAATATTGAGGAAGCTGTGAATTCCAGGGGTCAGGTGATCCTGGGTACTTTTTCAGATAAAGGCCCCGAGAAGTGCAGCGGAATTTTTATTAAACAATATTCGGTAGAAGAAATGAGCAAATTGCTGTCAGATAATTTTGAGTTGCTGGGATGTGATAATATTGATCACATCACGCCAACTGGCGCAAAACAGAACTTCACCTTTTGCAGGTGGAGGAGGAGCCCTCTAACCCCCAAAAGGGGGAATGTGGCCCCCTAACCCCCAAAGGGGGAATTTTTATTACTCAGGCGTGCTAATTTTTTGCAATTAGGGACGCGAGAGTAAAAGAGTAAATTTTTAGGTAAGTATCTGAAGGGCGTAATATATCAGCCATGGGTGTAGCCCATAAAGCCCCCTCACCCCCAAAGGGGGAATTTTTATTACTCAGGCGTGCTAATCTTTTGCAATTTGGGACGCGAGAGTAAAGATGTAAATTTTTATAAAAGCCCTGAAAGGGCGCAATATATCAGCCATGGGTGTAGCCCATGGTCCTGAAATGACGAAATATAAAAGGTTGAGTCAGATTGTAACAAAAGTTACAGCACAGGATCTTATGAATATGTATTTTTGCATCTGTAATTTTATAAAATTCAGATTAATTTTTCAAATATAATAACATGACCATAAAACAATTTAAAGACGAACCCCTTGCCCACTATTCTTATGCACTTGTTAGCGATGGGAAAATGGCGTTGATAGACCCTTCCCGTGATCCATTGCCATATTATAAATATGCCGAGGAACAAAAGGCAAAAATCGTGGCCGTTTTCGAAACGCATCCCCATGCAGATTTTGTAAGTGGCCATCTTCAGATCCACGAGCAAACCGGCGCAACAATATATATAAGCGAAAAAGTAGGAGTTGATTATCCCCACGAGGCCTTTGATGAAGGCCAGGTTGTGCAGGTAGGAAACACAACAATTCTCCCTTTGCACACCCCTGGACATTCTCCCGATAGTTTGACCTTTGTCGCCAAAGAAGATTCCAAAACAGTTTTATTTACCGGCGACACTTTATTTATAGGAAATGTCGGCCGGCCTGATCTTCGGGAAAAAGCAGGAAATATGAAGGCGAAAAGGGTTGAACTTGCAAGAGCGATGTATCAAACCATGCAAACAAAATTCAACGATTTGCCCGATCACGCCCTGGTATATCCTGCCCATGGAGCCGGATCCTTATGCGGAAAGAACATGAGCGATGCGGCAAGCAGTACACTGGGAGAACAACGCCGTGATAACTGGGCATTTCAAACCCAGACCGAAGAAGAGTTTGTAGAAGAAATTTTAAAAGACCAGCCGTTTATACCATCTTACTTTGGATTCAATGTGGATCTAAACAGGAAAGGGGCATCAAATGTTCAGCAAGCTAAATGGAGTGTAGACCTTAAACTGAATGTTGAAGAGGCAGATAAAGCTGTTCTGATAGTTGATGTTAGAGATGAAGCCGAATTTAAAAAAGGTCATCTTCCAAACAGCATCAATATCATGGCGAGAGGAGATGCAGATAAGTTTGAAACCTGGCTGGGTGCGATCGTGGAGCCGAAAGAGCAATTTTATCTCGCTGTACAAAGTGTAGATAAGATTGAGGCTATTATGGACCGTGTGGTTAAAATTGGTTATGAAAAGCAAATGAAAGGAATAATAACCCTTTCTGAAAACCTGCCGGAATCATCAGATGAGCTTGATCTTTCAGATTTCAGGGATCATCCGTTAAATTATACTATAGTAGATATCAGGAATAACAGCGAGGTCGCAGCCGGAAAGATATTTGAAGATGCAATCGCCATACCGCTTAATGAGCTAAGAGACAGGGCAGGGGAAGTACCCACAGGGAAACCCGTGGTAGTTCATTGTGCTGGAGGATACAGATCTTCAGCCGGGGCAAGCATACTGGAAAATAAGTTCAGCAATGGAAAGATTTACGATCTTAGCGACGCTATTAAAGAATTCAATTAATTACAATCCTTCCTATTTCACAACAGCCTTGAAGAAATTCTTCAGGGCTTTCTTTTTTCCTAAAACTTTGTTGTATCCTTAAATTAAGCCTTTTGCTTTTTCTATATTTACAAAACAGTAAAAAATTTTCAGCTTTAACAGAAGATAATGGAAAAAAAGTACAAGGTAAAAGTCGATGGAAACCAGGAATTCAGATATACCCAAAATGAAATTGACTCCCTGGATTCGCGTGAAGTTTCTCCTTCAAATTATCATTTAATAGTTGATAACAAATCATTTAAGGGGGAAATTGAAAAAACAGATTTCTTAAATAAACAATATACTGTCAGGGTTAAGAATAACACTTACCAGATTGGTATCTCAAATGAACTTGATCTTTTAATTGAAGACATGGGATTATCCCTGGGACAGGCGCTGGTAGTAAATGATATCAAAGCCCCAATGCCCGGGCTCATCCTTGATGTAAATATTGCGGAAGGAGAAGAGGTGAAAGAAGGGGACTATCTCCTGGTTCTGGAAGCTATGAAGATGGAAAACACCATTACCGCACCCCGCGACGGAGTGGTAAAAGCCATAAGCGTTAAAAAAGGGCAAACGGTAGAAAAGAATCAGCTATTAATAGAAATGGAATAGGCCCCCTTACCCCCAAAGGGGAAATAAAAATTTTCACTTTAACCAAAATAAAATGAAGAAAATTTTAGTCGCCAATCGTGGCGAGATTGCACTGAGAGTGATGAAGACTGCTCAAAAAATGGGAATTAAAACTGTCGCCGTTTTTTCGGTGGCCGACAGGAATGCGCCTCATGTAAAATTTGCAGATGAGGCTGTGTGTATTGGAGAAGCTCCTTCAAACCAGTCCTATCTTTTAGGAGATAAGATCATAAAAGCAGCCAAAGAACTTGAAGTTGACGGCATTCACCCCGGTTATGGCTTTCTTAGTGAAAATGCAGGTTTTGCCGAAGCTGTTGAGAAAAACGGGATCACGTGGATTGGCCCGGGATCTCATGCCATAAAGGTTATGGGCAGCAAACTCGCGGCCAAGGATGCAGTTAAGAAGTATGGGATACCTATGGTGCCCGGGATTGACGAGGCTGTTACAGATGCGAAGGAAGCGACACGAATAGCAAAAGAAATTGGTTTCCCTATTTTGATCAAAGCCTCTGCCGGAGGTGGAGGAAAAGGAATGAGGATAGTTGAAAAGGAGAAAGACCTGGAAGATCAAATGAAAAGGGCAATCAGTGAAGCGGAATCTGCTTTTGGAGACGGATCCGTTTTTATTGAAAAGTATGTCACTTCCCCCCGGCATATTGAGATTCAGGTGCTTGCAGATAAACACGGCAATACCCTGCACCTTTTTGAAAGGGAGTGTAGCATACAGCGAAGACATCAAAAAGTAGTAGAAGAAGCCCCGTCAGTTGTGCTTACTGAAGAGATTCGGAGTAAGATGGGGGAGGCAGCTGTAAAAGTAGCCGAAGCCTGTAATTATGTAGGGGCCGGGACTGTGGAATTCCTCCTTGATGAGAATAAGAATTTCTATTTTCTTGAAATGAACACCCGGTTGCAGGTGGAACATCCCGTAACAGAACTTATCACAGGGATCGATCTTGTTGAACAGCAAATAAAAATTGCCAGGGGAGAAAAATTGGCATTTTCACAGAATGATCTCGTAATTAAGGGGCATTCCCTTGAGCTGCGCATCTATGCTGAAGATCCATTGGACAACTTTATGCCCAGTGTTGGTACCCTGGAGATATATAAAACCCCGAAGGGTGAAGGGATACGTCTCGATGACGGCTTTGAAGAAGGCATGGAAGTGCCCATCTATTATGATCCCATGCTGGCAAAACTGATCTCCTACGGAAAGAACAGGGAAGAGGCTTTGCAGTTCATGCTGAAAGCAATAGCATCTTATGAAGTAAAAGGGGTTCAAACCACGCTTCCTTTTGGAAAATTCGTATTTGAACACGAAGCCTTCCGAAGTGGGAATTTTGATACACACTTTGTAGGTAATTATTATTCGGCCGAAAAATTAAAGGAAGCAACACAGGAGGAAGCAAGGCTTGCAGGATTGATAGCCCTGAAGCAATATCTTAAAGATCAAAAATTACTCCGCCTTCCCAATTAAAGAAATTATGAGCAACAATACTGAAAAATTAAAAGATATGATCTCCCTTGCTCACCTTGGAGGAGGAGAGCAAAGAATAGCCAAACAACACGAAAAAAAGAAACTTACAGCACGGGAAAGAGTGGAGTATCTGCTGGATGAAGGATCATTTGAAGAAATTGGTATTTTGGTTACCCACAGGACCACAGATTTTGGAATGGACAAGCAAAAATTTTACGGGGATGGAGTAGTTACAGGCTACGGTACCATTAATGGCCGACTCGTATATGTCTTTGCCCAGGATTTCACCGTTTTTGGAGGCGCCCTTTCTGAAACCCATGCAGAGAAAATATGCAAGGTTATGGACCATGCTATGAAAGTAGGAGCACCAATAATTGGATTGAATGATTCGGGAGGAGCCCGTATCCAGGAAGGGGTACGGTCCCTTGGAGGCTATGCAGATATATTCTACCGCAATGTACAGGCCTCTGGTGTTATTCCCCAGATTTCTGCAATTATGGGGCCATGTGCAGGGGGAGCCGTTTATTCCCCGGCGATGACAGACTTCACTATTATGGTGCAGGATACCAGCTATATGTTTGTAACCGGACCCAATGTGGTTAAAACAGTGACCAATGAAAATGTAACTTCAGAAGAACTTGGTGGTGCGAGCACACATTCCACAAAGTCGGGCGTAACCCATATCACATCGGTAAGCGATATAGCCTGCCTTGAAGATATCAAAAAGCTGCTGAGCTATTTGCCACAAAACAATAAAGACACAACGAATAAACTCCCGTTTGAACCTGGAGAAGAAATAAGGGAAGTGTTGGAAGGCATCGTACCAGACAGTTCCAATAAGCCTTATGACATGCATGAGGTGATAACCGGAATAATCGATGCAGACTCATTTTTTGAGATACATAAGAACTACGCCGATAATATTATTGTTGGATTTGCAAGACTGGGAGGCAGGAGCATAGGAATTGTTGCTAATCAGCCCATGAGCCTGGCAGGGGTTCTTGATGTTGATTCCTCAAAGAAAGCCGCAAGGTTTACCAGGTTTTGTGACTGTTTTAATATCCCACTCCTGGTTTTGGTTGATGTGCCAGGATTTCTGCCGGGGACTGACCAGGAATGGAATGGTATCATTCTGCATGGAGCCAAACTCCTTTATGCCCTAAGTGAAGCCACCGTACCACGTGTGACCGTTATCACCAGGAAAGCCTATGGAGGGGCTTATGATGTGATGAACTCCAAGCACATAGGTGCCGATCTTAATTTTGCCTGGCCTACCGCCGAGATCGCGGTTATGGGGGCCAAGGGTGCCAGTGAGATCATATTCAGAAAAGAGATCCAGAATGCAGAGGACCCCGAATTAAAACTATCTGAAAAAGAAGCCGAATATGCCGAGAAGTTCGCCACCCCATTTGAAGCTGCAAAACGCGGATTCATCGATGAGGTCATCATGCCTAAAGACACCAGGAGAAAACTGCTTAAAGCCTTTAGTATGCTGGAAAATAAAACTGTGACCAGACCAAACAGGAAACATGGGAATATTCCTCTTTAATGGTATGATTATATGATGGTTTGAGGGTGCGATGGAGGATGATTTAACCTACTTACTATTGTATAATGTATAATGTATAATGTATAATGTATTTTGTAAATAACTTATAACTATTAACCTATCTCGGGGTTGGCTTACAGCCTTCAGCGATCAGCAATCCGGGACCGGGGTCACCCAAAAAATCTGCAAAATCTGCTTTTTTAAATCTACGGGATTAGCGGGAAAAAAATTTCAGGATTCAAGGTTGAAGATTCAAGGTTAAAAGGTCTGCGACTTTATAAAGAAACCTTCTTGTGACGGCAATCGTCTACCAGTAAACAGTTTACAGTTCACCATACACAATATACACTATACAGATTACAGACTACAGGCCACCGTCAAAAAACGATTCATAACTCATTAACCACTACTCACTACTCACTACTCACTACTCACTACTCAATACTAACTTCCAACTGCCGCCTTCCCAACCTCAACAGGAATACGGGTTTCCATAAATTGTATGCATTTTTTTACCGATTGAATTACCGGCTCATATGGAATGCGGTTTTTGTTTTCATCCATATCCCATAATCCGCAGTTACAGTAGTAATTCAGGTTATCCCAGTCGGGGCGGTCAATGACAGGATAAATACAAATTCCCCTTAGATCAACTCCCATTGAGATCGCTCTGTCGCATTCCAGCGTAACTTCTTCCATCCACCTTGGGCGGTCTTCCCTGAAATGGCCGGTTTCAGAAAGTATAACCGGCTTCCTATAACGTTTATATCCTTCCATAAGAAGCTTTGATAGAGGAGTAAATCTCTTCTCAGATTCATGCCAGGGTAGGGTTTCATTTTAATGGTCCCATTGATTATTGTAATAGTAATTGAAACCTACCATGTCATAAAGAGCAGGTGACCCTCCCAGTTCAGGACACATGGTTCCCGTAATCATGTCCATTGCCTGATACTGGATCTCATTAAGTTCCTGAAGTCTCTCTGCGGAAATTTCATTATCCCCGGCATGAACTTTTACCAGAGGTTCAACCAGGAGTACAACAGCCTTCGGGTCAGTTTGCCTGATAACTTCCATTCCCGCAATGGCCGCTTTGCACAGGTGATATTTGATATCAAATCCGTTGTTAATAGCAAATGGTACTGTACCGCGCATATCTCCGGAATGCCAGGAAAGAAAACTAATTTCATTAATGGGTACCACATATAACTTATTTGAAGAATAACTTTTATGGAATAAGCAGAAGGCTCTGCAAAAAGCCATGAATCTTGAAGAAAAAAGGGGATGGGTGGGGATCATATCAACGGGATAACCAAAATGACACAGATCCCATATAATCTGTATATTCAAAGCAGCGGCAGCATCGATGCGGTCTTTTAATGAAGTGAAATCAAAGACATATGGAGATTTTTCTACCACACTACAGCATACACCTTCACGAACCACATGAATTCCCAGTGATGAGAGACGCTCATAGTCTTCAAAAGCCCTTAAATGATGTGCTGTTTCATGCATGAGATTAATGCGAACCCCAGATCTGTTGATATGGTCTGCACATTCAAATCCTCCCATGAAAAAACTTCTAAAACCGCTGCTGGTTTGATCTCTCATAAGTATAAATCCTTGTGCGTTTATGTTTTTCTTCCAGGGCTTTGAAAAGATCCAGCGCATTTTTAAAAGCCTGGTCCATATTGAAATATTTGTAATTGGCAAGTCGGCCCACAAAATAAATATCCTTTAATTTTTCTGTCTCCTCTTTATATCGGTTATAGATTTTCCTGTTCTTCTCGTTTGGTACAGGATAATAAGGTTCGCCGGTATCTACAGTGTATTCCCGGACGATAGTGGTTTTTTCAGATTTTTGATTTCCAAAATGTTTATAATCAATGATCCTGGTAAAATCAACTTCCATTCCCGGATAATTCACAACAGAATTCTCCTGAAAAAAAATCCTGATCTACGGTCTCACTTACAAAATTTATAGACCTGTATTCCAGTTTATCTTCAATACTGTGTTTGAATTCAAAGAACCTGTCTATTGGCCCGGTGTAAAATAACTTCTCATAACCATGAATTTTATCCTTCACATCAAAATAATCGGTGTTTAGTTCTACCCGTATGTTTGGATTTGCCAGGATACTGCTAAACATTTTGGTATATCCTCCTTTGGGCAGCGCCTGATATTTATCTGAAAAATATCTGTCATCAAAATTGGTTCTCACAGGTATTCTGTTTAGTACCGAAGCGTCTAATTCTTCCGGATACTTATCCCATTGCTTTTTGGTGTAATGCCGGAACATTTTCTCGTAAAGTTCAGGTCCCACTTTATCAAGCATAGCCTCTTTTCCATTTTTGGGGATTTTCTATGGGTAAACGGTTTTCATCCAGCCACAGCTGCATTTCCTCCTCTGTTGAAATATTGAGGTTAAATAACTTATTCACTGTGGTGATATTAACCGGAATAGGAACCAGTTGGCCCTCTACCCGGGCAATTACTTTATGTTCCCACTCATACCAGTCCGCAAATCGGTTCACGTATCGCCATACATCTTCAAACTGTGTATGGAACAGATGCGCACCATATTTTGAAACTTGGATCCCGTTATCATCTTTATAATCAAAACAATTTCCCGCTATGTGTGGCCTCCTCTCAAGAATTAAAACCTTTTTTCCAATGGATGCATATCTTTCAGCAAGAACAGCACCCGATATTCCTGCCCCAATGATCAATATATCTGTTTTCATTCAGCAGCGGTTTTTAAAATGGTTAACATTTGATATGCGGTTTCATCCCAGGAAGTATTTTGTAAAATATCATTATACACTGCCGAATGATCTTCCTGATGGATTTTCCAGATATATTCAATTTTTTCTGCAAATTTCTCTGCAGTATCGATAATAGGAATACAGTGACTATATTCACAAACAACATCATTAATTGCCGTGGATATTATTGGTTTACCTGCTGCCATGTATTCCAGTGTCTTGGTAGGACTTATAAATTTGGTAGCATCATTTAAAGCAAATGGCATCATGGCAATATCAAATGCTTTTAAGTAATTGGGAAGCTCATTATATGATTTCATTCCCAGGTAATAAATGTTTTCTTCTCTGGGAAGTTCTTCTTCCCTAATTTTGGCTAGTGGGCCTATCATTGCAAATCCCACTTCAGGCAGTAACCTTGCGGTATCGCGAAGCAGCTCCAGATCGATTCTTTCGTCAATCACCCCAAAATATCCTACCACAGGCTTTTTAATATTTTTTATATCCTCTGGTACTTCTATATCCCCCATTGCTTTTTCAAAATGCGAGCGATCTACAGAACTGGCAAAACAATGTACATTGGAATGACAATTTCTCTTTGAATCATAAAGGGATTTACCTCCTGTAAAAACGATATGAGCTTCGGCCATCAGAAATTTTTCCTGTGTGATAAGTTGAGGTGAAGCTCCTTTAAAAAGGGAGAGTTCATCCATACAATCGTATATAACCGTATCAAATACAAAATTGGTAATCAGGGGGCTAAAGGCAGGAGAATAAAACCACCCGATTTCCAATTCACATTTCTTCAGAAGGGGTTTTAGTATATTTTTTATGTCCTCTATCCTTCTTACTTTAGGTTTGAGCACATGAAGGTTGTCGTTAATAATTTCCAGAGAGTAATCATTCTCCTCATCCTCATTTTCAAAAGGAACAGGTTCCTCAACAAAAAGGATTTTATAATAACGAGCCATCCGGCTTATAAGGTGTTGAGGCCTTTGGCAAACAAATCCCCATCGCAGGTGGCAAAAGACCACCATATTATACTCTGGTGCTGATTTAATTTTATTTAAAAGAGTTTTTTTTCTGCGGGTATTCCTTTTTAGTTCTTTGGTTTTCTTTTCCATAAGTAATGTTTTCTTTTCGACTGGTTAGCTTTGAAAAACACCATAGGCTGTCCTCCCAGATTCCAGGTCTGGTTCAAAAAAATAATTAATAAAATATTAAAACTGGGGGTGCAATTTTTTGAGATCATTGAGGGATCTCTCCTTTCTTTTTTAAAAGTATATCGACTTGTTAACCTTTCAAAGATTGTTAAGAAAGAATTAAGTAGAAATTTTAGAAAAATTAACGACCACAAAAACAACACAAATTCAGCTGGTTATTTTTTCTTTTAAAACGTTATGAAATAAATGATTTGCGTTAAAACCAAACTGGTTTAAAGTTTTTTTAGTGAATAGGTGGGCAGGGAAATTTTGTATTTAACTACAATCAAACGTATCACTATAACCAGAAGGGATGTCACAATATAGATGATATTGATATTGACATTCCAGTTATAAAGTAAAATAAATATGGTAGCACCTGCGATGGAAGCCGTTGCATAAATTTCTTTTCTGAAGATCACCGGAATTTCATTACAAAGAATATCCCTTATTACTCCGCCAAAGGTTCCGGTCATAGCGCCCAGGGTGATGCAAACAATGGGATCAAGCCCGTTCTGGATTCCTGTTTCAACCCCTGTGATGGTAAATATTCCCAGGCCTATGGTATCAAAAAGGAAAAGTGAGGTTTTAAGATAATAGATCTTATTACGGAAAATTATTGCCAGAATAGTCACAATTCCTATAAGGTATATATAAATTATATTATCCATCCACATCACCGGGGTTCTGCCAATTAATGCATCCCGCAAAGTTCCTCCACCCACAGCGGTTACAAAAGCAATGATAAAAATCCCGAAAAGATCTAATTTCCGGTTCATAGCGGCAAGCGCACCGGAAATCGCAAATGCTGCGGTCCCTAAAAGATCCAGAATGGTAAAAAGAGAAAGCTCCATATTTGGTAAAGATAATTTATACAGAAAGACTAAAGAGGTGGGAGAAAGGATTTTTAAAATGGGAAGATGAAAACTTTTTCAAAGAGGGAAATCTTCGTAGTTTATAATATTTCAATTTAATGAATATCCGTACTTTTACACTTTAAATTCAATCACAATGAGTAATACTACTGAAAGAATAAAATGTCTTATTATAGGATCCGGGCCTGCAGGTTACACTGCAGCTATTTACGCTGCCAGGGCAGATATGCATCCTGTTGTTTATACCGGGATGGAGCCGGGAGGGCAGTTGACCACAACCACCGAAGTGGATAATTTTCCGGGGTATCCAGATGGAATTGATGGACCATCACTAATGATAGACCTTCAGAAGCAAGCTGAAAGGTTTGGAACTCAGGTGAGAATAGGAATGGTTACAGAAGTTCAATTCAGTAAAGAAAAAGGAGGCATTCATAAAGCTTGTGTTGATAATGCCAAATGGGTTGAAGCCGAAACCGTTATTATTTCAACCGGTGCTACAGCGAAATATTTAGGACTTCCCAGCGAGCAGCGATTGAGAGGAGGTGGTGTTTCAGCCTGTGCGGTATGTGATGGATTCTTTTATAAAAACCAGGACGTGGCTATTGTAGGTGGGGGAGATACGGCGGCAGAGGAGGCAACTTATCTTGCCAATATTTGCAAAAAAGTAACCATGCTGGTAAGGGGAGATGAAATGCGGGCCTCAAAAGCAATGCAACACAGGGTTACCAGTACTAAAAATATTGATTTGAGATATAATACCGAAGTTGATGAGGTAATTGGAGAGCAGGTAGTGGAAGGTTTAAGGATGATCAATAACAGTACCGGGGAAAAAGAAACAATATCCATTACCGGACTGTTTATTGCAATAGGACATAAACCCAATACCGAGATATTTAATGGCCAGCTTGAAATGGATGAAATGGGTTATCTTATTACCAAAGGTAAATCAACAAAAACCAATATTCCAGGGGTATTTGCTTCTGGAGATGTCCAGGATAAGGAATACCGCCAGGCTATTACTGCAGCTGGGACGGGATGCATGGCTGCCCTTGATGCAGAAAGATATTTAAGTACAGTGGAAAAGACAGAGGAAAAAGAGGTTGCTTAATAAATGTAAATTCTTATTACAAAAAAAAGTCCCGGTTAAGGGACTTTTTTAATAAGGTATATATACAGGGGAATTAGTTATCGTCATTTTCTGTCTTCACCTTCTTTTTAACTTCACCGTCATCATCTGTTTTGATCTTCACCTTAGAATCGTCGGTTTTGATCTTAACTTTTGAACCGTCTTCACTAATATTAATATCAGCTCCTGCTTCTGTGCGTAAATCATCATCGGTCGCAGTATTGTTTTCTCGACAGGCGACAAGGGAAATACTTATAGCCATCAAAAGCAAACCAGTTTTAAAAAATCTTGTCATAATATTAAAATTTTATATTTGAATGGGTAAATATAGGTCAGATTTAAGAATCAAATTTATATTTTAACGTTTCCAATGAAATTTCTCTAAAATTACAACAAGCTTCAGCCGTTTCTAAATTATTGAAGACCTGGTATTGGGGACAGCTGGGGGACTCAACCTGAACGTGTTTATCATCAACCTCAGAAAGTGGTCCAAAATATCCTAATATTGTTGTTATTACAACTTTTATCAATGCATTCATGATCAGGTTTTTTGAATTGAAATTCCTTTTCGGGATAAAGTAACCTTATGCTGATCTTTATTATTAATCTCAACACCATCAGGGTTTATTTGTATATTAACCTGGGTGGATATAGTATCTGAATCAAATCCCGGACTTTGTTCATCACCTTCTTCTCCCGAATCCTGATCCCAGGTCCTGGTATCCCATTCATCATCCTCTTCTTCAACTTCACAATTCTCACAGTTTACCCCATTTTCTACAATTTTAAGGTATTTTTCTTCTGAATTGTAATTAAGGATATTCCCATAATAATCTGAAGATCGATGAAATGATGAAATATTATTATCTGCAAATAAGGTCAAACCTTCAGGTAAATAAAGAATTACGCGCACTTTCTGCTCACGGAAATGGTTCTTAATATCTGAAGTAAGGAATGAATCAAGAAGCAATCTGTCATTTGAGAAAGAAGTTTTATAATTGATCTGGTCTGCACGGTCTCGGGCATCCCTCGAATCACTGCCATCTGCCATCTTTACTATTTCTATTCTACCCACAGAGTCCTTTGTAGACCTCACAACAAGTCTCACATCTGTAGAATGCATGACTTTATTATCACTATCATCATATTTAATGGTCACAGACCCCCTGTTAATTCCTGAAGTATATTGAGAGTCAAATTGCATAGCCAGATATAAGGTATCCTGAGAACTTACGGGTAAAGTATCAGTGATAACAACTTCTCCTTCAAATGCACGCTGGGTAGCCTGCTGTATGCCTATTACGGCTAGTCCTATGATGGAGAGCAACCATAATCCCAGTAACACCAGCTTGGCAGTTGTGCCTATGGACTTTAATTTTGTAACCAGGATCTTTAAACCTAAAATGAACAGGAAAAAGAAAGGTATACTTACTGCCAGAAATATCAATAATGAAAGCAACCACAAAGGGGCACCTATTGCGGCCATTTCAATATAGTCTGTCCATGGTGCATCTATAAGACCAAATGTCCCTACTGTAAACAGACCAATAAAAAGTCCGATTAAGGTGGTGCCGGCCACCAGTAGAAGGAATATACCAATTAGTTTCACGAATATTCTTAGCAGCAACAGGATCCCTGAGCCCAGACCTTTTGCGGCATTTGATGCCCCAGATCTGGCCTGGTTCCCATATTTTTCATAATCTACATTCTTCATTTTTCCCGAAACATCTTCAAACCCCTCGCGTATCTTGCGCTCAATATTTGAGATGTTGACTTCTTCCCCACGCATGGAAAGCTTATCTGCGGTGGTTTTGGCTTCTGGAACAAATATCCACAGGGCAATATATATAAGTATAAATGCACCACTGGATAAAAGAGTTAACAGGATCCAGAGTAACCGAACCCACACAGCACCAATTCCAAGATAGTGGGCAAGCCCCGAGGAAACTCCACCAACATAAGAATGTTCAGTATCTCTGAATAATTGTTTTCCGGTGGTTTTTCTTTTGGTATAAATGGGTTCGTCATCAAAGATCTCCTCATCGAGCATATAATCTTCGGGTTGACCAAGAACCGCAATAACTTCATCCACCTCTTTTACACCAATAACCTGCCTCTCTGTTTTAACTTTTTCATTAAATAATTCGGCTATACGGGCTTCTATATCGGCAATAATTTCATCCTGTCCCTGTGTATTGGAAAGGGATTTTTTAATGGCCTCCAGATAATGTTGCAATTTGGCATAGGCTGTTTCATCTATGTGAAAGAATATGCCGGCAAGATTGATATTTACTGTCTTATTCATGGTTCTTGTTTTTTTGGGTGGTTACTATGGTTACAGCGGTTTGTAGTTCTTCCCAGGTGTATGTTAGTTCTTTTAAAAATTCTCTTCCGGTATCCGTAAGTCCGTAATATTTTCTTGGGGGTCCACCGGTAGATTCTTCCCACCTGTATAAAAGAAGTCCGGCATTTTTAAGTCTGGTGAGAAGGGGGTAAATTGTACCTTCTACTACAAGAAGCTTTGCGTCTTTAAGCGTCTCCAGGATTTCTGCAACATATGCATCATTATCTCTTAATACAGAAAGAATGCAATATTCAAGAACTCCCTTGCGCATTTGCGCTTTGGTGTTTTCAATTTTCATAGCGTTTCATTTTGGGTGTTGTTAAACTGTTCATTTTTTGATTGATGAATGTCAACCGAAGTTGGCGTGATGAAATTTATTGTTAATGGATAATGATAGAATTTTCCTTCACTGGCTTTTATAGTAGCCTTAATTACAGCAACAATTTCAAGAATAAAGAGTGCTAACATGAGAAGCCCTAAAATTCCTATTAAAATGATTACGGGAATAGTGCTTGCAGACTGCAACCAGTACCTTGGATCTTCATATCTTAAAAATGGTGTATTCTGAAATACATCCAGACCCAAAATTATAAGTCCTGATATTCCTACACATATAAGTAATACAAAATAAAGAAAGATGCTTATCTGAAAATTTAACGCTTGTTTCCCATGCTCATTTACAAAAGGATCCTGCTTTTTGGCAGACCAAAGGATCAGGGGTAATATGAAATTTCCAAAGGGTATAATATACTTTGAAAACGTAGAAACATGGATTAAAGAGGCAACAGTTAAGTCCGGTTTTGTGGTGATATTTTCCATCTGTTTAAAATTTATAATACAAATATATATCTTTAAGAAGGTATTATGCAAAACAAAGTACTGTTATTTTTACATCGAGGTGAAAATTTAACATTTCGGTATGAATATTATTTTAAATACATTTATCCCAATACTTTAATACTGATGAAATTTTCTCCTTCAAAGCTGAATACATTCTTAATGCTGAAACTGCCAAGTGCCTGGATAAGCGGGGTGCGGGTAAGAACAATAAATAAATCTGAATGTGAGGTAGGGGTGAAACACCGCTGGATCAATCAGAACCCTTTTAATTCAATGTACTTTGCGGTACAGGCTATGGCTGCGGAAATGAGTACAGGAGCTTTGGTTATGTTACATATTAAAGAGAGTGGAGAAAAAATATCTATGCTTGTTGCTCAGAATAAAGCCGTATTTACCAAGAAGGCCACAGGGAAAATCAATTTTATTTGCAGGGACGGTGAGTTGATCACCAATGCAATTCAGAAAACGATTGCCTCCGGTGAAGGTGAAACTTTCTGGATGAGATCTATAGGTTATAATGAAGATGGAGCAGAGGTGTCAACCTTTGATTTTGAATGGACCGTAAGAAAGAAAAAATGATTTTTTTCAATATTGATGCTGCTCTTGGGCTGCTCCCGGGTTTGGGAAAACCGTTATCTGAAGTATTGCCGTCTATTTAAAAGTGTTAAATTGCTCCGGGTAAAACTAAAACTGAAAAAGTTTTCATATATTTAAAAGAATAAAAAATATCTGCCTATTTACACTTCTACTTTTTTAACCCTTATTAACATCTAATAGTTTCAAATTATGGCGAGAGCGATGTTTGAATACACCAAAACGGTACTTGATAAAGTTAGTTTTGATGCGGCACTATTCTGTAAAGAAGTAAAAAAGGCCTTAACCAGATTACTCCCTCACGAAATTGAGGAATTGAAGATCTGGATCCTTTCTCTTACAAAACAGAACCCGGAATTAAATCAATGTCTAATCTATTTAAACTAAATAAGTAAGCGGCCTACGGGCCGCTTCTTATTTTCTGTTACCAGTTACCTGTTACCAGTTACCAGTTACCAGTTACCAGTTATCAGTTACCAGTTATCAGTTACCAGTTACCAGTTACCAGTTATCAGTTATCAGTTATCAGTTACCAGTTACCAGTTATCAGTTACCTGTTATCAGTTATTATTTACCAGGTATCAGTTACCAGTTATCAGTTATCAGTTACCTATTTCAGTCTTAGTCAGTTATCAATTGGATGCTTCACCTATAAGTATCCTGGATTTTAAACCCTGAACCCTAAACCCTGAACCCTAAACCCTGAACCCTATTTCTTCCCTACCGGACTTATGATTTGCACGTTCTGAAAGGCAATAGCACCTTTGACCACACCTGCTATGGTCGATCTCATTGCTTCAATGATCTGGATTTTTAATTCGCTCTTATTATATATGAGACTTACTTCCCTTGCGGGAACTGGATCTTTGAACATTTTTAACCTGGCCTTTTCAGATTCTTTTACATCCAGAGTATGCAAATATGGAAGCAGGGTCATTCCAAGACCCTCGTTTGAAAGTTTGATTAATGTTTCAAAACTTCCGCTCTCCAGCTGAAAGTTATCGCCTTCATAATTTCGTGCAGCTTTACAAAGGTTTAGGATCCCGTCCTTAAAACAATGACCATCCTCCAGCAACAACATATCATCTATATCCAGATCTTCAACTTCCAGCTTTTCAATTTTAGAGAGCCTGTGACCAGATGGAATATAAGCCACAAATGGTTCATAATACAACACCTGTTCCTTTATGCCCGGAAATTCCAGTGGGGTAGCGGCAATTGCCGCATCCAGATGACCTTCCTTAAGCTTTTCAAGGATAACATCGGTATTGAGTTCTTCTATCTTAAGTTTTACTTTGGGATATTTTTTAATAAAATTATTCAGGAACATGGGTAATAAGGTGGGCATAACAGTAGGAATCACCCCAAGCCGGAATTCGCCGCCAATAAAACCCTTTTGCTGATCAACAATATCCTGGATCCTGTCACTTTCATTCACAATATTCCGGGCCTGGTTTACAATTTTTTTTCCGGTCTCTGTTAACTGGATGGGCTTTTTGCTCCTGTCAAAAATCTGTATATCAAGCTCCTCCTCAAGTTTCTGAATCTGCATGCTTAAGGTGGGCTGGGTTACAAAAACTTTTTGTGCAGCCTTGGTAAAATTCTGGTGTTCGGCCACTGCCAGAACATATTGTAACTGAGTAATAGTCATATGGTACTAATTGATGTTCAAAGGTATTGATTTTTTCTATTCAAATAAGCCATCACCTTATCTTTACTTATAGTAATATGATGCAGTAATTTTTGGATTAAATGAAATTTAAAGAAGGCCCCTGGCTTTGATCTCTAAATATTTGTTGATCGTATTTACCGTGAGATCTTCAGGTTTTGTAAGCACAGTTTGAATACCATGCTGTTGTAATTTTCGGGCCATAAGCCGCTTTTCATGGATTAGGTCTTCAGCAATAGTTTGATGGGCAATATCAGGTATATGGGTAACAGGTGTGTCAATTACTTTTTCGATCTCTGTATTCTCAAAGAATATAACTACCACAATATGTTGTTTGGCCAGGGCCTTTAAATAAGTTAAATTTCTTTCAAGACCATTCATATGTTCAAAATTGGTATATACCATCAAAAGGCTGCGCTGATTGATCTTTTTCTTTACCCAGGTATAAAGCAAACCAAAATCTGAATCTAAATAGCGGGTTTTAATATTGTACAAGGTTTCCAGAATGGTATATAAATGAGTTCGCTTGGCAGTTGCAGGCAAAAGATTCCCAGCTTCATTTGAAAATGAAAGCAACCCCACCTTATCCTTTTTCTGTAAAGCAACATTGGCAAAAGCCAGCGCACTATTGATAGAATAATCAAGAAGGTTTAGACCATTGAAAGGCATTTTCATAACCCTTCCGGTATCCAATAATAAATATATAGGCTGGGCTCTTTCATCCTGATATTGATTGACCATTAATCCCGCCTGTTTTGCTGTGGCCTTCCAGTTGATACTTCGCACATCATCACCGGTAACATATTCCTTGATTTGTTCAAATTCCTGGGTGTGCCCAATCCTTCTTATTCTTTTTAATCCGGGTTGCTTTAACCTGTTATCAATAGCCATAAAGTCATATTGCCTCATTTGTATAAAGGAAGGGTATACCTTAACGCTTTGATCCTCATCAAAAACAAGCCTTCTTTTTACCAGTTGCAAAGGTGAACTTATGAAAATATTCAGTTTTCCGAAGGTATAAACCCCTCGTTGCACGGGTCTTACACTATATTCAAACTGGCTTTTTTGCCTGGCTTCGAGACTGAACTTTTGAAAAAAATCCCTTTTTTGAAATTGTACGGGTAATTCATCAATTATTTCTACCCTAATCCTGAATTGAAAAGAATTTAAGATCGTGACGAGTATTGGATTATGGTCTGAGTTGGATAACTTTTCAGGAACCTTTCTTTGGGCTGTTACTCCCTGTTTATTAAACAGGGTAATGATATCCAGGAATATAAAGATGATTAACAGAACGGCAAAGATCCAGGCCGGTAAATATAAACCGGGAAACCAGTGTGAAAACAGAAAGATCACAGCAATTGAAAATATTGCTGTAAACACTTTTTGGTGAAAATAAAGGGATCTTATCAGGTTTATCACTTCCTATCTTGGAATTTCAATTGAATTTGTAATAATATCTATCACATTTTCCTGGGTTATACCTTCCATTTCTTTTTCCGGAGAAACTATAACCCGGTGAGCGAGTACAGGAACAAGCACCTTTCTGATATCCTCGGGAATCACAAAATCCCTTCCCTGTATTGCCGCCATAGCCTTAGAAGCGTTCATAACAGCTATAGTCGCACGGGGGGAAGCCCCTAAATAAAGGTGTGGGTGATTTCTGGTTTTTATAACGAGGTGGGCAATATAATTAAGTAATTTTTCTTCTACCAATACATCCCTTATCTGAACCTGAAGAGAAAGAAGTTTCTCCGGGCTAAGCACAGGGGTTATGGTATCCTCTGGTTTTGCACCCCTCCTTTCATGGTGGGATTGCAGGATCATTACTTCCTCTTCTGCAGTGGGATATTCTACCTTTATTTTAAACAGGAAGCGGTCAAGCTGAGCCTCCGGCAGGGCATAAGTCCCTTCCTGTTCAATAGGATTTTGAGTTGCCAGCACCATAAAAGGAGGTTTCATGCTATATTTTTTACCGTCAATGGTGATCTGCCTTTCCTCCATCACCTCAAATAGTGCTGCCTGGGTTTTTGCGGGAGCGCGATTGATCTCATCTATTAAGACAATGTTCGAAAATATAGGGCCAGGCTTAAATTCAAAATCTGAAGTTTTGGAACTCAGGACAGATGTTCCCAGCACATCACTTGGCATAAGATCTGGAGTAAACTGGATACGGCTAAAATCTGTTTCCAAAGTTCTGGCAAATAGTTTGGCTGTAACCGTTTTGGCCACCCCGGGAACTCCTTCAATAAGAACATGGCCTTCGGCCAGGAGCCCGGTAATTAAAAGTTCTATAAAATTATCCTGGCCTATGATCACTTTGCCAAGCTGGGCTTTTAGGCTTTCTACTGCCTGTTGAAGCTCTTCGAGAGGGATGCGCGTGTTGAAATTGATCTCCTGGTCCTTTAATGGGTCGTTATTCATCTTTTAATTTTTTAAATGAAGCTATCTTATCATTGAGCTCCTGCAATTCGACTTTGGTAATTTCGGGTTTTTCAAGAATATGCCGGAAAAAACTGAAAACACCTTTTGTATTATCCACGGTATTATTACTCTTTGCTGCAAGATCATGATAAAACTTCTCGTTTATTTCTGACGTATCTAATCTGTAATGGCGGCGAATATGGTCATAAAAATGTTCGATCTTTTTCTCTGCCAGGGCTTTGTATTTTTTTTGTTCCAGGTAAAGATCTGCTATGGTTTTGGAATATTCATAAGTTTGGTTCTTCAGGGGAGTAATTACCGGTACTACCCGTTGCTTCCGCTTACCTTCAAAAATTATAAAAAGCACAGCTCCGGCAAGAAGAAAATAATAAGCCCATTTCAGGGCTTTATTTGCGAGTAGAATATATAATGACGAAGTATAAAAAGTTTTCCCAGATTTATAATACTTGTCCCAGTGAACAGTTGTTCCGGGATCAAGGTAGGCCATCACATCCTCGGCATATCTGTAATTATCTTCACTAAGCAAAAAATAGTTGCTAAAGGCCTGTGGAGTTGAATGAAGATATATTTTTCCCATTCCAAATTCAGTTCTTATAAAATTAGGTAAGGCTGTAGCAGGATCATTAAATTTGGTGAAATTTGCCACTCCCAAGATAGTATGAGAAAGCGAATCTGTTTTATGAAAATATCTGAGCTCTGTGTCATGATCAAAAGCATATTGCTCACCCGATCTTAAATCTGGATTAACCAGGCCTATATGGGGCTTAGAAATAAAGTCCAGTTCCGGAATACGGGTTCCTATTTCGAGTTTCAACGTGTCCAGAAGGTTGTCACTAAGATATCCGGAGGAAAGAAATAAGGTATTCCCATTCTCAACCCAGGAGAGTAATTTATCTAATTCAGCATCATCAAAGTTGAGATAGTTGTTCAGAAAAAAATAGGCACCTTTCTGTTCGCTATTTAGAAATTCGAAAGGAGGCACATTGATTTTCTGAATATCTCCTGCAAATGATTCTTCCCATAATTCATAAAACACAAAAGTGCCAAGTGCGATCTTATCTGTCTCCATATAACTGGGATTCCAGTTAATTGGTTCAGGTTCTGAAGCTTCCAGATAGGTTAAAAAAAGGACCAGTAATAAAAATCCCCCAAATATCATTTTTCCACTATTTTTCATTGGGTAGATTTAAAATGGAATTTTCAATTTCACGGAAGGAATTTTGAGCTATGGCAAAATCATTTTCAGAAACTGAAAAACTTCCATACCAGATAAAATCATATAAACGCATTAATTTTTTTACCGTCGGCTTATAAGATTCTTCATTTATCTCTGCCAGGTATTCTGAATTGGTTTTTTGAAATTCATAATGTATAAGGCCTTTTTCATTAAGGTGCTTTAAGAGCTGAAGATAATAATATCTTACTGCCAGACGATAATCCTTATCTTTTATAGCAGATTCTATAAGGGAGGAAATATCCTGTGATCGCACAATTTCTTCCTCTTCATTAAATGAAACACTTCCAGTCTCAGGATCTCCTAGGAGTGATGGCCCCGGGTTCAGTCTTATAAAAAGCCAGACGATAAGTCCAATGATCACAGCCACGAAAATATAGGGAAGAATTAAGAGAAAAGCTGCTACCAAACTATTGGCGGTATAATCTCCAAACAGCCACTCCATAAACTGGTTATATTTTAAGGATAACCAGCGTTTAAATCGGGTCCACCATGAATCGTTCTCTATTTCATAAATATAATTAAAGGAATCGTCCTTTTTAAAATCTGAAATACGCTCCCTGTCAAATTCAACTTTTTGCAGGGTACTTGAGGTGTCAAATACATTTTTGGTTCTCTCCACCACAGTATCCTGCTGCCCGTAAAAAGTGGAGCAGGAGAGGAGTGTGAAAATTAAAATGAGAAATATCCGCATTGTTTTATTCTCCCAGCTTTTCTATTGTTTCGTATGTACCGGTCAAATTTTTATGTTCGTTAAGGTTGAAATAAATAAATGCTATTGCAATAATTGTGATTATTGAAAGCAGGTATTGTATGACAGAAGATAAAATTTGTAATGCTATGAAGATCCAATCCCTGAAAAGCTCAGGATTTGCCATAGATCCTTCCTGTACTGCAGTAAAGGTCTTGATGATGGTATAAATTATTAGTGGGATCTGAAATACGAGACCAATAATATATACCAGAATGACAATAACAATTAATGTTAAGAATGTCATCCACCAATGATCTTTTACAAGAGAAAAGCAATAAGATATGGATTCACTCACGCTGTATTCTTTGAACACTAAAACGGCACCGGCCACAGATAACGGGACCATTAAAAATATCCCGGGGATAATAAAAAGCATCATACCAGCAACGATGAGTATGCCTGATATAAATGATAAAAGAAGGAGTTTAAAAAAATCTTTTTGAACGCCGGCTTTGACTTCCGTTTCAGGTACGTTGCCCTCATTTGAAATGTAGAGTTTAATGTAATGCAGAATAGTACCATATAAAGCAGAATAAAATAAAAGAAGTGCTCCCAAAAGTATCAGAAAAGATATAATGAAATTCCCTATTCCAAATTCAAATGGACTTGCAAATGTATTTCCTGCTACCGAGTAGGTATAATATCCCACAGCTATTACAAGGACCAGGAAAAAGGGGCCGGTTGTCTTGAATATATAGGACAGCAACAACTTATAATTTTCACGGATGAATTTAAAAGTATCTGTAAGGATTTCTCCTAACTCACGCTGCTTTTTAAATTGGATGGTTTGCTCGTTATACATTTTTTGTTTTCTGGTTATTTAAATAGATTGGATAATATACGTAATAGAATAAAATAAAAATCAATGAGGAACTTATGATCGCTATTGCAAGCCAATCAGGCATCCCGGTGAGTCGGGTAACAAAACCTTCCAGAAAACCGGCAATTATAAAAAAGGGTACAGTGCTTAAAACTATTTTGAGGCCATCCTTAACTCCTTTTTTAAAGGAAACCAACCTTGTATAGGTTTGAGGGAATAATATACTCTTTCCTACTACAAGACCGGCACAGCCTGCAATTACTATTACCGATATTTCAATGGTTCCATGTATCCAGATTGTTCTGGCAGATTCCCATAACAATCCATTTTGATAAAAGAAATATTGAAAGGAACCTAGCATAATAGCATTTTGCATGAGAACATACACGGTGCCCAACCCGCCAAGAATTCCAAGGGTAAATGCCATAAGTGCCACACGAATATTATTGATAGTGATCCCCAGGAACATATCGAGCTCGCCCATTTTCTTATAAACAGCCAACGGGTCATCCTGTGCAATATTTTCGAGGGTCATATTGATATAGGCATCCCCAAGTATAGCTCTTACAAAAGCCCCATCACTGGAGGCAGAAAAAACCCCTACGGCAATGAACAGGGTAAATATTACAAAACTCAGTAAAAGTTGTTTGTGATACTGGTAAAAGAACTTCGGAAAGTCATAAAAATAAAAATTCCAGAACACATTTCCCGATTCTTTTTTGTTGGTGTAAATTTTCTGGTGGGCAGTAGCTGCAAGACCATTTAAATAAATGGCGGTATTGCTACCAGGATAAAAAGTTTTTGCATAGCTAAGATCCTCAGAAACTTCAAGATAAAGCCTGGAGATGTCGCCGGGAGGAATAGTTTTATTATTGTGAAGTTCCTGCTCGAATTTAATCCATTTATTCTTATTTTGCTTCACAAAAGCAGCCTCGCGCATTGGTCTTTTTATTTGTCTCAAAGAAACGTATTAATGGATAATTTTCAAATAGAAACCGCTCAAAATATAGGCATACATCAAAACATTGCCGGCATTGGAGATCGCATCCTGGCTTTCCTGCTGGATCTGGCTATCATAATAGCCTACATCATACTTACAACATTTGCTATTGCCGGCCTGGGGCTTGAAGGAGGATCTCTTTGGGTTTATTATCTCGTTATAGGTCTACCGGTATTTTTATATTATTTGGTGTGGGAAACCTTCAACAAAGGTCAGTCACCGGGAAAAGCTGCCATGAATTTAAGGGTGGTAAAGCTTGACGGATCAAGACCCGGATTTAGTCAGTATATAATTCGCTGGCTTTTAAGGATAATTGATATAAGCATAACCAGTGGGGGAGTGGCGGTTGTTACAATTTTGTTTTCGGGCAAAGGCCAGCGACTTGGAGATCTTGCTGCCGGAACCACGGTGATCTCAGAAAAGAAAAAAGTGAGTATTTCCCACACCCTGCAAATCGACATTCCAGAAGATTATGTTCCTTCGTATCCACAGGTTACTATATTAAAGGACAGGGATATACAGAAGATAAAAAGATTATACAATAATGGAAGGCGTAATGGGAATCATAATGTAATTCTTTCCCTCTCAAAAAAAATTTCAGAGCTTATTGAGGTACAGCCTAGGGAAAGGCCTATTGACTTTGTAAACATAATTCTCAAAGATTATAATTATTTCACTCAGAAATAATTATTCAATAATCTCCACTTTAATATGAATGTTTGATTGAGGCCATTCTCCATCACTAACCTCCTGTCTGGCAATCTCATCTACCACATCCATTCCTTTGGTCACCCTGCCAAAAACAGTATGATCGTTATCTAAATGGTGGGCTCCACGCTGGCTTTGAACAATAAAAAATTCATAAGGGGAAGAGGCCTTACTCACATTTTGTTCGGCGTATTTGGCTGCCGAAAATGCTCCGCGGGTATGGCGATGTCCCGCCTCAAATTCTGAAGGGATAAGGTATGATCCAATTTTATTTCTTTTCCTTGCAGTATCCCGGTTGTCTGAATTTCCTCCCTGGATAACAAAATTATTTGCGACACGATGAAAAAAGGTATTATCAAAGTAACCCAGTTTTACGAGGTAAATAAAATTTGCCCTATGTAAGGGGGTATCTTTATAAAGCAGTACCTCGATATCTCCAAATCTTGTAATGATTCTTACCCGATCTTCCGGGTTTTCCTTTCCATAATCAGTTAGAAAAGGTATTAATTCTTCCTGAACGAGCAAGGGGCCATCTATATTGATCCATGGGTCATGTTCCTCTTTTTCTGAAATTTCAGAGCGCTGAATATGTGTTGTATCCCCCATGGTAACCGAAGTATCTGGATCTCTTTCAGAACTTATATTACGCGACTTTTCCTTATCTTCACAACTTGCGAAAACCAGAATTATAATAAAAAATAAAGCGGGAAGGGAACTTTTCATGGATTTTAATAAATTTAAATATAAAGTCTCAAATTTAAAGAATTTACCTCTACCGGGGGTGGAAGCTCAGCTTAAATTGGCACCGATTCTGAGAATCCAAGAATTGGAGAAAATTGATTTCACTTCAAAAAATCCCAATAAAGCCGGGGTTATGGCTGTTTTTTATCCGGATAATCAAAGCGTGACCCACCTGGCTCTTATTTTAAGAAAGACTTATAGGGGTGTGCATTCCAATCAGGTAGGCTTTCCTGGGGGAAGGATAGAAGAAATAGATAAAAATCTTAAACACACGGCCCTTAGGGAGACGGAAGAGGAGATAGGGATTCCCATTCACGAGATTAAAGTACTTAAAAGACTCACCCGCCTTTATATACCTCCCAGTGATTTCTGGGTCTATCCCTATGTGGGTTTGGTTGAATCCACTCCGGTATTTAAACCCCAGGAGACAGAAGTTGAACAGATCCTTGAAGTTGCCCTTCAGGACTTACTGAATGAGGAAAGCCTGATTACAAAAAAACTATCTACTTCCTATGCAGAAGAAATTGAAGTGCCGGCATTTTTTCTAGGGGGTCATGTGGTTTGGGGAGCAACTGCCATGATGTTAAGTGAATTGAAAGATATGCTCAAAACTATCCTGTAAGAAGTAATTTCGTATATTTACAAGCTGTTTACTGAGTATTTCATAAACAGAAACTCCTGAAAATTTATGGGATTGTTCAAGAAGAACCCTTTTGGTCATTATAATATTTTAAAGAAGTGGCTTATCCGGATTTTTGGTGTCCTCACCCACCGGCGGTTTAGAGGTTTTAATGAGTTGAAGATCGAAGGCTCTGAGATCATTAAGAACCTTCCCGAAAACAATGTTTTGTTTGTTTCTAATCACCAGACATATTTTGCAGATGTCACGGCAATGTTCCATGTTTTTAATGCGAGCCTGAGTGGTCGTGTTGATTCTATCAAAAACCTGGGATATATATGGCAGCCTAAACTTAATATATACTATGTAGCGGCTAAAGAGACCATGCGCGAAGGTCTATTCACCCGGATCATGGCCTATGCCGGCGCAATTACCGTGGAAAGAACCTGGAGGGCAAAAGGAAAAGATGTTCAACGTGACGTTAATTTAAATGACACCGAGAATATTGGAATGGCTCTTAAGGATGGGTGGGTTATAACTTTTCCGCAGGGAACTACCAAACCTTTTAAACCCATAAGAAAGGGAACTGCATATATTATAAAGGAACATAAGCCAATAGTAATACCTGTAGTAATCGATGGGTTTAGGCGTTCATTTGATAAAAAAGGATTACGAATCAAGAAACGGGGAATACTTCAGTCCTTTCAGATCAAACCACCCCTGGAAATTGATTATGACAATGAATCTGTTGAAGAGATAGTTAGCAAGATCGAGTATGCAATTGAGCAACATCCTTCTTTTCTTAAAGTTATTCCCCAGGAAGAGATCGAAGCAATGGAAGAGCTCAATAAGAAGAGGGAGTGGGAATATTAGGGTCTTAAGCCATCCTAATTTTATCTCCCGTACGCTCGTATAACAAAATAGGGGAGATTACTTATTCCATTTCCAGCTTTTGAAGTTCTTTATAATTCCTGTGGAGCCTTTTTAAAAGAATTCCGTACAACAGGCGATAAAATAACCAAACCAAGCCTAAGAAAACAACAAAAATCAAAGCAACTACGACCAAGAAGAGGAGCCACTGGGTGGTAGTGAAGGTGTAGGCCGATACATCCTCAATTGTTGTATTCAAGGAATGATAGTAAAAAATAAAATAGGTCATCACCATTGAGACTATACCTGTTGAAATTAGAACATAAGCTATGTAATATTTTACTGTTTTTCTCGTATTGATTATATTTTTCATCAGGGAGGATACATCATCAGTTGAGGTAATTTTGCGATAATTTCTGTAAAACCGGTAAATAAAATAAAATGTTATAGCATAGCCTATAATGTAGGAAATGATAGTAAACTCCTTAAGATGCAGACGTTCCACCTCATTCCAGTACTCATTATCTGCAAAAAGTACAGTAATAAGTGTCCAAAACAAAAATTCCACAATACTAATCACGAAGATCCATTTTACAATGGAAGAAGACTTTTTCCAAAGCATCTTATAGATCTGGTCATAACTAAGTCGGGGATAATTGCCCTCTTGTTTTTTCCAGTCCTTTTTTAATAATTCCAGTTCATCCATATCGTATTACGGATTTAATATATTTTTTAATTTTGTTTTTACCCTGTTCATTTTTACCCTTGCATTCACTTCACTTATCCCCATCGTCTCTGAAATTTCTTTATAATTCTTATCCTCCAGATATAAAAACACAAGGGCTTTTTCAATATCATTTAATTGCTTTACAGCGCTATAGAGTAATTTTAATTGGTGCTCTGCAGCTGGATCATATTCTTCTGCCTCGATCCTGAAATGCACACTATCATAATCTGTTGTCTGTATTCCTCTTTTTTTCTTACGGTAAAGTGTGATGGCGGTGTTAAGAGCGACTCTGTACATCCAGGTGCTAAACTTAGCGTCTCCTCTGAATTTTGGATATGCTTTCCATAATTGTATTGTTATTTCCTGAAACAGATCATTGTGCGCTGCCTGATCATTGGTGTAGATACGACATATTTTATGTACAATATTTTGATGCCTTTCCAGGTTGGTTACAAACTTATGTTCGAGTTCTTTCTTCACAAAGATTGGTTAGCTGGCTATATGTATTGACAAAGTCTCTTTTGTTACAGCAATAGTGTTAGATTGAAGAAAGAATTTGTGTGGTAGATTCATAGGAAGAAGCATTATCCCACATTTTTAGAAAAACATCCTGAAGAATTCCTTCCGCTATATCGGCATCCCGTACTATAATATTATCACTCCGTAAATGCTTTCAGAACACAGAATATGTTCTCAAACAAACTTTGATTACCGGCTTGGAACTCTTCTATTAACTTATCTGGTTGCATATAGGGGTATTGCGGTAAAAGTATTAAATAATATATATAAAACAACAGGGAGGAACCATTTGGCACCTCCCTGTTATTTTTTTAATCTCTTAGGGTTTAATTCCCCGATGCTTGCATCGTTTTTACTTTTTGGAATTTGGGATTTGTTTTTTTGGAATTTGATACCTCGTATGCTTGCATCGAGGTAGTTCATTTGTTTTAATCTACATTCTTATGCTTCCACATCCTACCCTTGTCCCTGCATCCCCTGCGGGTTGAGAAGTAAAGTCATCAACGCCGTCATGAATTACCACGGCCTTACCAACAATATTTTTATTTTGGTCATCACATCCAATACACCATTGGTCTGTGGTCATTGTAATGGTACCATTACCATTTGCATCTACTTTGAAATTTCCTATATCGCCTCTGTGATATCCTGTTGCGTCACCCCATTTACCATGTTTTTCTGCGGTTGGATTCCAGTGCCCTCCGGCAGAAGATCCATCCTGGGCTGAGCAGTCTGCACTTTCATGCAGGTGAATTGCATGCAGGCCTTCAGAAAGGCCATCTATAATAGCGGTCATTGTAACCTGTCCATTTTCTTCTGTAAACACAGCATTTCCGGAAAGGTTGCTACCACTTTTAGGTTCAATATCTATAGTGATCTTCTTTGCTTCCTGTTTGCCGTCGTTTTGAGTTGTTTGATTGGTTTCGGCCGGTGTGGTAGTATCATCAGCACGTTTATCATTTTTGCAACCTGTGGCTATGAGAATTGCTGAGAACAATAAAGTAAAGCTTATTTTTTTCATAATTTAATTGTTGGTTTGATTAATATACTAATGTAAAAGGTTCAAAAGTACTTTCCAAAGTTTTATGGATAGCTTAACATCCATCGATCATAAAAAATGGATTAATAAAAAATACTCTATTCCTTAAATTATTGTAATAAAATTAACTACAGGTTATAAAAAAAATAATTATTATAGTAGGCAGTCAAAAAAATTCCAATTAATGTGATAAAACTACAAAAAGCCAATACGATTCTCTTCTTTTGCTTTTTAATATTTGTGGGATTATATTATGGAGCTTCATTTTTTATTCCCTTGGCATTTGGGATATTCTTTGCTGCTCTTATAGTACCTGTAAGCAATTTTTTAGAAACCAGGTGGGGGCTTGGAAGGATCACTTCTTCCTTTATAAGTACTTTTATATTATTTATTGGTATTGGTCTTCTCATTTTCTTCCTTTTCAGGCAACTTGGAATATTTCTATCAGACATTATTGAAAGAAAGGATGATATTCGGGATTATATTACTTTATTACAGGAAGAAGTAAATAAATCAACGGGTTTTTCTATTTACCAGCAGGAAGAAATGTTGAGAGAAAGATTGGGGTTTTTTATTGAAATGATACAAAATGTTATTTCTAATTTTTTATCAGGTTTAACAGGAATGCTTGTGAATTTTCTCCTGGTTCTTATTTATGTCATGCTATTACTCATAAACAGGAATAAGTTTAATGATTTTATAATGATGTATGTTTCTGAGGATAAGAAAGATAAAACAGCTGAGATCTTATCTGATACACAAAAGGTGGCTCACAAGTACCTTTGGGGTCGAATACAAGTAATGTTGCTACTGGCAATAATGTATACCATTACGTTTTATGCGTATGGATTACAGCATGCCAGCCTTTTAATTGTTTTTGGGGTTATTATTACCATAATTCCTTATATAGGTCCTTTACTGAGCGGTATTTTGCCTGTTCTGTTCATGATAATTTTTGGTGGTAGTACTCTGGAAGTGATTTCATTTACCATTATAGTGCTGGTGATACAACTTATAGAAAGCTATGTAGCAGAGCCTTTAATTATAGGTTCTGAAGTACATCAAAGTCCGTTATTTGTTATAATAGCTATTATTATAGGCGGGACATTATGGGGAATAGCCGGAATGATCCTTTTTGTTCCAATTTTTGGAATATTGAAAATTATATTTGATAATATTGAAAATCTAAAACCGGTAGGATTTTTAATGGGATATAAGCGGCCCGGTTCAGGGGAGGATTTTATCGAAAAAATAAAAAAGAAACTCAAAAAATAATTACCAGGATTATTCAATTCTGGTAATTATTTGCACTTTTTCATGAAGGGTTTTATGAACGGGGCACTTATCTGCAATTTGAAGGATCCTTGTAAGCTGGGACTCATCCAGGTCTCCTGATAAAGAAATTTTTCTGTGAAAGGTGTCTATTTTAGCAGATGTGCTTTCACAATCTTCGCAATCCAGGGCATGGGTCTTAGAATGTTCCACATGTGTCTCCACGACACCAACAGGCCATTTTTTCCTTCGGGCGTACATTTGAATAGTCATGGACGTACACGAGGCGAGTCCGGCTGAAAGCAAATCGTAAGGGGTGGGTCCAAAATCCTCACCACCGAAGCTTACAGGTTCATCTGCTATAAGAAAATGTCTACCTGCTTTTATCTGCGTTGTAAAGCCTTCTTCCCCCAGACTTGCCATGACTTTATGATCAGATTTTAAGGTCGATACTTCAGGTATCTCCAGATATCTTACCGCCCAACTCCCAATTAATTCACCCACATAACGTGAATCTATGCGCCGGGATAATAAATGGTTTGCCCCGTCCAGTGAAATAAAACTTTTAGGATGCCTGGCAGAAATATAAAGCTTTTCGGCGTTGCTTATTTCAACCACATTGTCCTGAGGGGAATGTAAAATTAGGATTGCTTTTTTTATGTCAGAAATAACAGTGCTTAATTCCCGGGATGCCAGATCATCAAGGAATTGCTTTTTTATGTTGAAAGACCTACCTCCAATATTAACTTCTGCGAAACCTTTGGTATTGATCTCATTTATCTCATTTTGAATTAATTTTGTAACGTGGTTAAGGGTGGCTGGTGCCCCTATTGTTGCAATGGCCTGAACCTCAGGCAGCTCATTTCCCGCGAAAATGACGGCTGCGCCACCTAAGGAGTGTCCAATAAGCAGGGTAGGAGGTTTATAATGATTGGCGAGATATTCAGCAGCAGATAATAAGTCCCCAATATTTCCCGAAAAATTTGAGTCGGCAAAATCGCCTTCACTTTCTCCAAGGCCGGTAAAATCAAATCTTAAAACACCAAATCCTTTAAAAGTTAATGCACGGCTTATATTCCCCACTGCCAGGAAATTTTTGTTACATGTAAAGCAATGTGCAAAAAGCACATAATTGTGTGCTTTTTGATTTATGGGTAAATCAAGAAACCCTGTAAGTTCCTCGCCCTTTTCATTCTTAAATTTCACTTTTCTGGATTCCATTTAGTGGACTTTTAATTTTCTCCAATTTAAAAAAAATAAATTGAATATTATTTTATTAGAGGACCAGCTATTACTAGGGAACGGGGTTTTATTTTTACATGAACATCTGTTTTCTCCCCTAAAAATTCCCCGTCTATTTGAAAAGCTACCGGTTTTGTGCAAGTTATCCTGGCCTCTGTTGTTTGTATGATTTTCACAAAATCTGGATCCAGTTCCACTTCGTTACGCAGGGTTTTCAATATTTCAATTACATCAAAATTCTTGAAAATAAGAATTTCAAATTTCCCGTCATTTATTAGACCCTGTGGATTTACCGTGGCTCCGGTACCATAAGATCGGGCATTGGCAATAGCAACAAGTATACCTTCGGTCTCAATAATTTTATTATTTACTTCAATCACAAAGTTGAAGGGATAATCACTTTCCACGAGTGTTGGAATAGATTGTAAAAGGTAACCTAATTTTCCCCTCACTTTTGATTTTTCATAATTTTTGATTAGTTCGGCATTTAGACCAAAATCACTCATATGAAGACACACATTGTTCTCAATTAGGATAATATCAATTGCGCTTAGTTCATTTCCTAATGCGACTTTTATTTGCTCTTCTCGTGTTGAGGGTAATTCCAGATTGGTGGCAAGACCATTTGCAGAACCTGCGGGGATGATTCCTACAGGGATACGTCGGGAATGGAGCGCTTCAGCCACCAACTTTATGGTACCATCACCACCGGCACAAATAATCCGGCAGGGATTACGGTCTTTTATTATTTTACTTAGATCTTCAACATCATTTCCCCCCCGGGTTTTAAACACAATAAGATTAGCATTGATTTTAATAACCTCCTTCTTAACCTGTTCAGATAGTTCATCCTTATCTAGCCCCCCTGAAATGGGATTCAATACTAATAAAACCTTTTTAATGTTATGCATTGCTTTAGATTGTGACCAAAAATAATTAATTTGGGAGTTTATCTGAGTTAATAAAACGTCAATAGGTGAAATTAGATCTGAAGCTTTATCGTGGATATGTAAATGATGATCATTTAGTGGTCTTTGGACATGTTTTTGAATCCTGGGCCCCAGATAAATACAGAACAGACCGCAGAGGAATCAAACATGCATTTTCAGTAATTCACATGTTCAGGATTAAACCTATAAATAATATAAAAGTACAACTGAGGTTCAAAAATCTTGAGGTTACTACAAAAACTCTTGAAGACGGCTATTTTAGATTTGATGTGCCCTTTAACGAAGAACTTGAAAGTGGATGGCATTCCTATACGGTCACCTGTAAAGTAGGGGAGATAGGAATTATAGAATGTGCAGAAGTTCTAAAGCCATTTGAGAGTAAAGTGGGAATCATATCTGATATTGATGATACCTTTCTTATTTCTCACAGCAATAATTTTTTTAAGAAGTTATATGTAATGCTCTTAAAAAATATTAATAAAAGGAAGATCTTCGATGATGTAGTTGATCACTACAGGTATTTGAGCTCACATGGCCAGGAAAACGATGAGGGCTCCAATTCGTTTTTTTATGTATCCAGCAGTGAATGGAACCTTTATGGATTTATCAATGATGTGGCAGAAATGCATGAATTACCTAAAGCTGTAATTAAGTTAAAAAAGATCAAAACCGGGATCTCAGATTTTTTAATGACAGGAAGAGGGAATCACGATCATAAATTTGAAAAAATAAAGGATATAATCTCTTTTTATCCTTCCCTGCAATATGTCCTGCTTGGAGATGATTCCCAGCACGATCCAAATATTTACGAGAGAATAGTTAAAACATTTCCTTTAAATATCCTGGCAGTTTATATAAGACAAACCGGTAAGAGGGAAAAACAAAAGGTGAGTGCTATTCTTCAGAATATTGAAAGCATGGATGTGTCAATTTGTTATTTTAAAAACAGCCACAAAGCGATTCATCATTCTCAAAATCTTGGTATAGTTTAATTATAATAATTAGTCCAGGTATATAGTTACAGAGGAAATCCTCAGAAAAGCCTGACCATGATACCATAATAGCTCTTTTGGTTAACTATGATTAAAAAAATATGATCATCTTTTCCTCATAGATAAATAACGTGAGTTCGACTTAAGCAGATAGTCTTTGATCAATAATTTCGAGGTTTAAGGAAGGTTTTTTAGGAAAGAAGCTGTAGGCGATCAGCCCAGAGAGTAAGTTTGACAAGAAGTTATCGAAGCTTCTGTGTCTGGT
>JBGTNH010000006.1:0-35103 GCA_041743165.1 Gillisia sp.
TGACCATTAACCATAAAGATATCCGGAATCTGTATCCCCAGAATTATAAAAAACTAAAGAATACCTAAGGGAAGTTTTACAGGAGTTATGAATTAAATAAAGTCAGGCTAACTTTTATATGTAGTTGGTGGGGTGGATACTGCCAGACGTACTTTTACCGTGTTTTCAACAAAGGAAACATTTTCTAGTTGAGCCGCCAGTGGCAATGGAGCTGTAGCCCATTTGGTTTGTTCCCCCTCATGTGTTTCCTGAGTGAGTATCCGTACTATTTGGTCTAATTCCGGATGAAAATGGTCGCTATCGATATCGGCTTTTAAGCCTGTAAAAAGAATAACCCCAACTGCCATACTTAATGACAAGCCCAGTATATTAACGAATGAAAAAAGCTTGTTTTTACAGAGAAGCCGTAAAGCGATTTTTAGATTGTTCTTTATCATGCCTTAATGTGATGATTTTTGATGAAAAATAGGCCAAAAACTGAAGGAGGATACCTCACAATTTTATTGTCAAAGTTGGTACCAACATACAACTCGCTAATTATCAACAATTTGTAAAATTGTTAATTAAAACCTGTTCGATTTTAGTACACCTGGTGTATCGATTTGATACAGTCAACTACAAAATATTTTCTGCCACTTGAGACTGCGGCACTAATTTTTATCTCAGTGAGTGTTACCCGTGGAGAAGCTTAATGCCAGGCAAGTCAAATGTTTCTTTATTTTCTGGGAACATATTTGGGGTTACAGGGAAGGGCAATGCTGACAACCTTAAAATAAAAGCATCAAATGATGGTCAGGCAGATCATCTTCTCTTTCACTTCCCGCATAAATTCACTTCCGCAGGGTTTACTCTTTTTAATATTTTACCAATGAACCATTGCCAAATCCTGCATCGAGTACCATAGAAGTATTTTGGAGTAAATATTTCAGCCTTTCCGATCGAATTTTAGCAGGTTTTTTGAAAGTCTGAATGATTTTAATGACTTGGGAAACGAAGTTTCAGATAATGAATTATCAATTCTTCCAGAATTTGATCTTTCGTTTCAGCGCCTGTTTTTTGTGGAACTTTCTTTGAAACTCTTCTGTAAAATACCACATTTTTTTGAAAACCATTTCAAAAGGCTGGTTGATGAGGAATGCGTATTCTGAAGCCATGACCTCTACCATTTCCTTTTTTGGAGTGAGCCGGGAAAAATTCTTTAGCCTCTCATCAAGGCCTAGCGATCTAAAATTCATACGGTTGAGATCAACAAGGTGGAATTCATAATCTGCCTCCTTTCTCTGAATGAGTGTGTTCCCTGGGGAATGATCCAGGAATTCAATGTTATTCTCGTGTAATTTGAAAGTGAATCTCGTAAATGCCCTAAGAATATTCTCATGATCCTTTATGCCTGGATCTGTTACCAATTCCCTAAAGGTGAAGTCACAGTCAAGGTGCTCGCTCACGTAAAAACTATTTCCAAAACCAAAACCGGTTTTTTCTTCAGCATAGGCAAGTGGATAAGGTGTGCCAATTCCTTTGGATATCAAAATATTGGCATATTTAAAAGACCGTTCCGCTTTTGATTCTCTAAAGAATTTGTAGGCTATCTTATTTACAGCATTAGGAATTTTAAAAGACTTGATAATTAAAGTTCCATTTGTAGTCCTGAAGGTCTTAATACTATTGCGCCGACCATCATTTAAAAATTGACCTTCAAAATTGAAATTTTCAATTAACCTTGAAATTTCCTTTTCATTTTTTTTACCCTTTTCAGAAAAAATTATTTTCATATGGCAAAATTACCATAAAGAAAAATTCTATTACTAATATTGCCCTTATTTGTTGAATTAAACCAATAATCATAAGAAATCCCTTTGCTGATAATGCCTTATATTTACAGTACGAATTGAAACAGGTTCAAAAAAAAGAAATGGCGGATAAACCCAAAATTTTTCTCGAATCCCACAACATCATCAACAAGTTTACCGGTTTTGGGCAGTTCAATTACTGGCTCATCAGAAATCTGGTAGCCAATAACGAAAATTTCGATTTTACTGTTACAGCAAAAAAAAAGGAACTTGTCGAAGAATTTTTACCTGAAGTGAATTTTAAGGCATACCGCACATATCATAGAAAAAAGTTCTTTGCCATCAGGAAAAAATATGATCTGTGGCATTCCCTTAACCAGAATTCCAAAATTGAACCCTATCATTCTATTCCCTATGTGCTTACCATACATGATGTGATTTTTATGGAAGAGGGGTTGATGAGTAAAGAGGAAAAACTTTCGAAGATCAAGCTGCTTCAGGGTAAAATTGACAGATCATCTGCCATTGTCTATATTTCACAATATGCTAAAACATCCACCCATAAGTATTTTCAAATCCCACACCAGACCAGGGAGTATGTAATATATAATGGTAACCCGGTGGATGTAAAACAGGATTTGACACAAGTAAAACCGTTGCCCGGCTTAAAAAAACATTTCCTTTTTAGTCTTGGACAATTCATGGAGAAGAAAAATTTTCACAGTCTCGTAGGAATGCTTGCGCATCTGGAGGGGTTTCAACTTATACTGGGAGGTAATTATAACCATTCCTATAAAGAGGTGATCGATAAGGAGATAAGAAAATTTAAACTGGAGGATCGGGTGTTTTTCCCCGGAAAGATTTCGGAAGCAGAAAAACATTATTATCTGCGGAATTGCGAAGCTTTTGTTTTTCCATCCCTCCACGAAGGTTTTGGAATGCCTCCTATTGAAGCGATGGCTTATGGGAAACCGGTTTTCCTGGCAAACCGGACTTCCTTGCCTGAAATTGGTGGAGAATATGCCTTTTATTGGGATCACTTTGAGGGTGAATATATGGCCCAGGTGTTAAAGACCGGGCTTAAAACTTTTTCAAATAATCCGGGATTTGCTGAAAATGTTAAGACTCATGTGGCTAAATTTAACTGGTCAAATACTGCGCAGGAATATCTGAAGGTATATAAGGTGGTGATCGCTTCAGGAAGGAATAAATAAATTTAAAAATAAAAGGCATGCTAAAAAAGCTCAAATATTTTCTGAAGAAACAAAAATTAAAAACAAGGGAAAATACTTTTGGCCCTCATACTAAAGGGGTGATTTACGATTCAGAAAATGGGCTTCTGGCCATGCCTTACGAAGATATGATGATAGGGAAACATTTGGGTTTCAAAGGATCATGGAATTTATCTGAACTCGAATCCCTTAAGAATTATATTGATGCAAACGACAACATCTATGTGATAGGCACCCATGTAGGCACTTTACTAGTGCCTCTGGCAAAACACTGCAAAAGGATCATTGGATTTGAAGCAAACCCAGACACCTTCTGGTTCCTGGAAAAGAATATACTGCTCAATGATCTTAAGAATACAACAGTATTTAATTTTGCAGTGGGAAACGAAAAAAGAAAGATCACTTTTCTAAAAAGTAAAATCAACACAGGCGGCAGCAAAATAAAACCGGTGTATAACGATTTCAAATATAATTTTGACCATCCTGAAGAAGTCGAAGTAGATATGGTTTCCCTGGATAAGCACATTGTAATGCATCAATTACCGGAACCATCGGGGATACTGATAGATATTGAAGGAGCCGAATTTCTTGCCCTCCAGGGAATGCCCCAGAGCCTGAAAAAAAGCCGGTTTCTTTATATAGAGTATGTTCCACATCATTTAAAAAATGTTTCCGGAATTAAAAACACAGAACTTATAGAGCTAATTGAACCCTATTTTGACAAGGTGATCTCTACCAAAACCAATAAGGAGTTCGACATAAAAAGTTCTTCTGTAGGTTTAATAAAATTTCTTAACAGCCTGGATGCTTCAGAAAGTTCTGATGATCTTATCTTCCTGAAAGAAAAATCCTGAAGGAATTTCAAAAATCTGTAAAACCTATCAAATGCAGGATATAGCAGTTGCTATCATTAACTATAATACAGAAAAATACACGGTCGATTGGGTTAATAGTGTTTTTGAAAAAACAGGTCCTGCCCTCAATATCCAAATTGTTGAGGCAAGATGTCTTCAGCAAATAAAAATTAAATTTAGCCAGTGAACATTCTACATTTTTCTCCTGTTAAAAATTGGGGGGGTGGCGGCAACCACATAGAAAACCTTTGTTTTGAACTTTCAAAATCAAATCCAGAGGTAAATAATATTGTTGTGGTAGCAAAAAACGGCCGGTTTCATGAAAGGCTGGAAAAAAGCCGGTTTAAATATTCGACCGTGCCCCTGGCTTTCAATTTGGATCCCAGAGCGATCTGGAAGTTAATTCGGCTTTGCAGGCATGAAAACATTGATCTGGTTCACCTTCATGGAAGTACTTCTCTTACACTGGCTATAATTGCTTCGAGGCTCGCAAAGCTGCCACCATTCATTTTTAGTAAAAAAACCATGTTTCCGATTAAAAAAAGGAAACAAACTTTATATAAATATAACCATCCTCAAATTAAGAAAATTCTTTGTGTTTCTGAAGCTGCCAAAAAAATAACTGAAGAAGCTATTATAGATAGAACTAAGCTTATAACCATTTACCACGGTACCCGAATTGACAATAAAAGTGCTGTGACACCCTTTTATTTAAGAAATAAATTAAACATTCCCGTAGAGAATAAAATAGTGGGACATATAGGAAATCATATTCCAGCCAAAGATCTGCAAACCTGGATATCAGCTATTGATCTCCTTTATAACAAAAGAGAAAAAAGGCAAACAACATATATTCAGTTTGGTTCATTTTCAAAGGATACAGAGTTTTTGAAACAGAAAGTTATGCAACTGGGCCTGCAGGATGTGGTTCATTTTATGGGTTATACAGAGAATGCTTCAAACTTTATGGCCCAATTTGATTTATTCACTATAAGTTCAAAAAGTGAAGGTCTGCCTCAGGTGATCTATGAGGCAGCATGGCACAATGTTCCTGTTGTAGCCACGAATGTAGGCGGAATACCTGAATTTATTGAAAGTAATTATAACGGACTTTTGTCAGAGCGGGAAGATGCGCTAACTTTGGCAAAAAATATTGAAAAGCTTCTTGACCATCCCTCAATGGGAAAGTTATTTGCCGAAAGAAGCTACAATAAATTAAAGCCCCCTTTTACTGCAGAAGCCATGGCTCGGGCCACTTTAAATATTTACCGGGAGGTTTTAGAAAATTAAAAAATGAGGATCTTTCCGTTCATAAAAAGTCTTGTTACCTCCCCTGCACGTTCCATCAGGAAACGGGAGGTGAAGAATGATATAATAAATACGAGTCAGTCAAATTTTGGGGTGGCTAATATCTACAGGAAGAATCCCAATAATGCGGGAGACCTGTATAGTTCCCCCGTGAATTATTTCCCGAAACTTGGAAATATCGAAGTAGACATCTTTGATTTTAAAAATTCTGAAGAAAATGGAATTGCATCGATTATTTCGGATAATTCCCTTCTTATTGGCGGTGGTGGATTATTAAACAGGAAAAGTTTTCAATTTCAAATGGAAACCTTTGAAAATCTAGGCTCCCGCGGAAAGAAAACAGTATTATGGGGGGTGGGTCACAATTCAAAAAGCCGTAATGATTTTAAAAAACTAAGCAACTATAATATAAATACAAATAATTTTGGATTGGTTGGGACCCGGGATCATTCTCTTGCAAAAAACTGGGTGCCATGTGTAAGTTGTATGCATCCTGCTTTTGATGTTAAATCATCGGCTAAACAGGAGACAGGAGTAATCTTACACGAAAAAACCTATAACAAGCCCAGGGTTATACATGCATTTTCGGGCCTGCCGTTAATCCCCAATACGGCAGAATTTGAAACCTTCGTGCAATTTATTAAAGATTCAGAAACCCTCATCACAAATAGTTACCACGCAATGTATTGGGGAATTTTACTTGAAAAAAAGGTCCTGGTAATACCAAATTCTTCAAAATTTTTCGACTTTAAATATGATCCTGTTTATACCAATTTTGAGAATTGTCTTAAGGATGTTAAAAAGGCAAGGTCCTACTCAGGTGTTTTGGAGGATTGCAGGGAAAGAAATCTTGATTTTGCAGGCCGGGTTTTCAACTACTTAAATTTATAAAATGGAAGAAGAAATTGAAAAAGCCCTTGAGATTTTAAAAAAGGGAGGAATTATATTATACCCAACAGATACGGTTTGGGGTATTGGATGTGATGCAACAAATCCACAGGCAGTAGAGAGAATTTATAAACTAAAGCAGAGAGATGACAATAAGGCCATGATATGCCTGGTGAATAGTATAAAAATGCTTGAACAGTTTGTAGATGAAGTCCCGGACCCGGCATATGATATCATAGAATATTCAAATAAACCCACTACCATTATCTATGACAATCCTGTACGGGTAGCCAATAATCTTGTGGGACCGGATGAAACCCTTGGCATACGTGTGGTAAAGGAAGTTTTTTGTGAAAAGTTGATCTATAAATTTAAAAAGCCTCTGGTGTCTACATCAGCAAATATAAGCGGGCAACCTACCCCAAATTCTTTTGCGCAAATAGCTCCTGAAATTTTAAAAGGTGTAGACTATGTAGTAAATTTGTATCATTCAAAAATCTCTGATAAACCTTCTGCAATTATTAAGATAGGTAATGACAGATCGGTTAAAGTGATACGAAAATAAAACATGCCCAATAAAAAGAATTATCAGCAGGCGCTTCATCATTCGATCTTTCAAACCATTTCAAATGCGGCAGACGAGTTAGACCTGGAAAGCTATGTCATAGGTGGATTTGTGCGGGATTTTTTACTCGAACGAGGCGAACCCAAAGATATAGATATTGTGGCAGTAGGAAGCGGGATTGAACTTGCCAAAAAGGTTTCAAAATTACTTCCCCATAAACCAAAAGTCCAGATCTTTAAGAATTATGGTACGGCGATGTTAAGGGCAGGAGACTTTGAAATTGAATTTGTAGGTGCCAGGAAAGAAAGTTATAGCGAGGATAGCCGAAATCCGGTGGTAGAAAATGGTACTCTTGAAGATGATCAAAACCGGAGGGATTTCACCATAAACACATTGGCTCTAAGCTTGAATAAAGAAAATTTCGGGTCCATGCTCGATCCTTTTAACGGCTCTAAGGATCTGAAGGAAAAAAGGATAAAAACACCTTTGGACCCGGATATCACCTACTCAGATGATCCTTTGAGAATGTTGCGAGCTATAAGATTTGCATCTCAGCTGGATTTTAAAATAGAATCCAAGTCCCTTAAAGCAATAACCAAAAACAATAAACGCATTGATATTATATCGCGAGAGAGAATTGTAGATGAATTGAATAAGATCCTTCTCACTCCAAAACCTTCTGTGGGATTTACCTTATTGCATCAAACCGGCTTATTGGAACGTATACTTCCACAATTAACTGCCCTGGAGGGAATAGAGGAGATTGAAGGCCAGCGCCATAAAGATAATTTCTGGCATACCCTGGAGGTTGTTGATAATATTTCCCGTGAAACAGATGACCTGTGGTTAAGATGGGCTGCCCTTCTGCATGATATAGGAAAAGCACCAACAAAGAAATTCAATAAAAAAATTGGCTGGACATTTCATGGTCATGAATTCATGGGTGCCAAGATGGTATATAAGCTTTTCAAGCAGTTGCGTATGCCACTGAACGAGAAAATGAAGTATGTTCAAAAACTGGTTTTAATGAGCAGCAGGCCAATTGTTATTGCAGATGAATCTGTGACCGACTCGGCAGTAAGAAGGCTTGTTTTTGACGCCGGCGATATGATTGATGACCTTATGACCCTTTGCGAAGCAGACATTACCACCAAAAATCCTAACAGATTTAAAAAATATCACAACAATTTTAAAAAGGTAAGAAATAAAATAAAGGAGGTTGAAGAGAAAGACCATGTGAGGAATTTCCAGCCACCTGTGAGTGGAGAGGAAATAATGGAAACTTTTAATCTGCAGCCTTCCCGGGAAATTGGAATCATAAAGGACGCAATTAAAGAGGCTATTCTGGAAGGAGAGATCCCAAATGAGTATGATGCCGCAAAAGAATATATGATCAACAAGGGGATCTCTCTGGGACTGGTCCCCGAAAAATAAAAAGATCCCACGGGATCAACAAATCAATGAAAGATAATAAGAAGGTTGTTTACTGGCTGTTCACCGGGTGTTTCCTGATCTTTATAATGGTTATTGTAGGTGGCATCACCCGTCTTACAGACTCTGGTCTTTCCATGACCGATTACAAATTGATTACGGAAACCATACCGCCTCTTAATGAAGCAGCCTGGCAAGAAGAATTTGAACGTTACAAACAATTTCCAGAATACCAGAAACTTCATTCCCATTTTGAGCTGGAAGATTTTAAAAATATCTATTTCTGGGAATGGTTCCACAGGTTTCTTGGGAGGTTGGTAGGAATTGTATTTATCATTCCATTCCTGTATTTCCTGTTTACAAAACAACTTACCAGGGCAACGATCAAAAAATCACTTATACTATTTACCCTGGGTGCATTTCAGGGATTTTTAGGCTGGTATATGGTTAAAAGTGGACTTGTAGATGTTCCTGCAGTTAGTCATTACAGGCTCGCCGCCCATTTAATAACTGCTTTCCTTACCTTTGCCTATACTTTTTGGGTGGCATTGGACCTCATCTATCCTAAAAGGGAATCGGTAAATATCTCCTTTCGTAATCTTGTGAGATGGGGAATGGTGATCCTTATACTCCAGATCATTTGGGGTGCTTTTGTAGCAGGGTTAAATGCCGGCTTGATACATAACACCTGGCCTCTTATGAATGAAGGAAAACTCATCCATGAGACAGTTTTTATTGAGCAGGAGCCTTTGTGGAAAAATTTCATAGAAGGAAAAAGCGGGGTACAGTTCGTTCATCGTTATCTTGCCTGGTTTGTGGTAGGAAGTATTGGAATGATCTGGTACAGATCCAGAAAACTCACTCTTAACCTGTTACAACAAAGAGCTATAGATTTCCTGCTTGTCATGGTATTCGTACAGTTTTTACTGGGAATTTTCACCCTTCTGTATGCTGTACCTTTATGGCTGGGAGTGGCGCACCAGGTGGGCGCATTTTTCCTGCTTGCTGCGATGACCTTTACCCTTCACAGATTTACAAGATAAGGACGTTTTCTAATCAAATAATGTATCTTTGCGATCCAAATTTAGTTTGCTATGGTTTATAGATTTAGAGTGATCCTTGATGCCGAAGATGATGTTTTCCGGGATATTGAACTATTACAGGAAAGCACCCTAGAAGATTTCCATAATTCAATTATCAATGCATTTGGATTTGACGGGACAGAGATGGCCTCCTTCTATTTAAGCGATGACACCTGGAATGAGGGGGAGGAGATCCCACAGTTTGACTTAAGTGACGGTGAGGATTCTGTAAGGCTTATGAATGAAACCACTCTGGATACTGTCTTATCTGAAGACCAGACCAAATTGATCTATGTCTATGATTTCCTGAATATGTGGACATTCCTTATTGAACTCGGCGAGATTGCAGAGATCGAAGAGGGTAGGGATTATCCAAATCTTATGTTTGTTCACGGGCAGATCCCTCTGGAAGCCCCGGATAAAGAATTTATTGCCGAAAAAGATGAATTTGGAGACGATCTTGATGACGATTTTGACATTGATGATTATGACGATCTGTCTTTTGATGAGAACTGGAATTAAGCAAGATCAACACAAAACATTACCATCAAATAGGTTAAGGGTTCAGGCTAATGAATAGTTAATAAGTAGTGACTTTTAACTCTCAATACCCCTTCCCTATTCCTTATATTTTCCTATAATTGTGCACAACAATTGATAATTAAACAATTTAGTATTTACGCCTCATATCCAATTCTTTATAAGAAATGATCAACCTTTATAACGCTCAGATAGAATCTTTATCAATACACCGTGTTGGTAATAAAAGCAGGAATGAGAATATTTTCCTTTCGGGAGAGCCATTTCAACTTAATGACGAGATCACTCCCCTGGTAAAAGAATACTTTTTGAAACCTTTCAGGGAAAAAGAAGAAAACTATTATCAATTCTTTCACGAAACAGATCTTGAATTCAACGAACTGTATAATCTGGCCAACCAGATATTTGATAAACCGGGAGATCTGCATGAGGTTTCAAAAAAGATAACCACCCTTCTGTTTGAACAATCTACACACCCACATATCAAAAGCGGAGAGGTATATGTTGCGTATTTTGAAAATATGTTGCTGGATAATGAAAAAGTTTCAGCTATTGGGATCTTTAAATCTGAATTGAAGCAGGATTTCCTTCAATTTCAGGAAAAAGGAAGTGTTTTGGAGATGAACATTCAGCAGGGGATCAATATCAACAAACTGGATAAAGGCGCTATTATCTTCAATAAGCACCGGCCAGAGGGATACAAGATTCTTTCAGTAGACTCAAATAAATATGACACCAAATATTGGCTGGAAAACTTTCTGGGGGTAGATGTGCTGGCAGATGATAATTTCTACACAAAAAAATATCTGAAATTCTGCCAGAACTTTGCCAAAGATGTAGTTTTCCCTGCCGAAGATAAAAAACAGGAGGTTATGTTCATGAATCGGAGTGTTGATTATTTTGCAAAGAATGACAATTTTGAAGAAACTGCTTTTATGAACTCTGTAATGGATAATCCTGATCTTATACCGGAATTCAGAAATTATAAGACTGAAAAGGCCCCTAAATACAAGATCGAGGATCTTACGGAATTTCCTATTGCAAATACAGCAGTTACAGCAGCAAGAAAGTCAATCAAGAACGTGATCAACCTGGACACCAATATTCAGATCAAGCTGGATTTCATCAATCCTGAGTCTGCCGAAAAATTTGTGGAGAAAGGCTGGGATGAAGAAAGACAGATGTACTATTATCTGGTTTACTTTAACAAGGAAGAGAAAAGTTAAATCTCCTTAGCCATTGATTTGGTGTTGACATCTTCATAATTACGTTTCACAAATTCAAGTGCGGTCCTAAGAATTTGCCCCATACTTCGTGCGCGTTTGAATTTGATATCTTTGGTGAAAATAAATAGGTCTCTTCTTAACTGCTTTACATTTTCCTCTGTAGAAATATGGTCATTGATCATGCAGCGTATCAATTCCTTGAACCTGAGGCTGGCATTGATCATTCTTTTGGCCAGCAGGGAACGCTCCTCCCTCCTGTATTGTTCTATCGAGTTTTCCTGCAATCTTTCGGTGACCAATTCCACCATTTTATAGTTTTCCTTAAAAAACTGTGGCTTGTAAACTTTTAAATTACCCTCATAGCATTGCTGATCAAAATCTATCGCCCTTATTGTATAATCCACATGATCAAAATCGTGGGTAGGAATTATCACATAATTGTAAGAACGCATATCTCCCAAAAGCCTTACCATACACCTTTCATTGAATTTCACAAACTGTTTGGCGATCTGGGTCTTGGCTCTTTCATCGCACATGGGCAGTTCATCTTCAATAAATACATCTCCTGGTATCCCGGCAATATGTTCTTCGATAAGGGTATCTTTATATACCAGAAAATTGATCCTGTGGGGTGAAAGTATATGTTCCATTTCCAGTCCATAAACTCTGGAAGCATCAGCAAGCTTTACATAGAAATAAGTGAAACTGTCATTGAGTACATTCCTTACTTTTATGCGGAAAGGTTTAGAGTTTCCAAAAGTGCAATAATCAATGGCATCAATATTTAGATATTCGAGAGAATCATCGCTGCCATCTGAATGAAGAATAGTATAAACGTGCTTCAGGGATTCATCGATTTCCTCACGATCAGAATCTGAGTAGTAACATCTTACCCATAAGGTGTCCTCATCATGCCTGTCATACACCGTAACTGAACCCGCAAACCTCAGGAGATCATCATAAAAAACGGGAATCTTGGTTTTCCGGTTATATTTTCCTAAATATACATCAAACCGCTCATTTATAGGAAAGGAAGGTTTTTTTTTGGACATTAATTTTTCTTCCATGCAATGGGTTTTTTACAAAAATACAGCTTCTCATTTGGTTTCATGTAACAAAAAGCTAACTTCATCGTCACATTATAAACAGCAAGCAGTTTGGAAACAATTCTCACCCTAAAAAATCTCACTAAAAAATTTGGATCACTTACCGCCGTAAATGATCTTTCTTTTACCATTAAAAAGGGGAATGTTTATGGAATTTTAGGACCAAATGGAAGTGGAAAATCCACGACCCTGGGTATGGTGTTGAACGTGGTCAATAAAACAAGTGGTGACTTTCATTGGTTTGACGGAAGTGAATCTACCCATGAGGCCTTAAAAAAAGTTGGTGCTATAATAGAGCATCCCAATTTCTATCCCTATATGACAGCAGCTCAAAATCTTGCCCTTGTATGCAAGATAAAAGGAGTGGACACTTCAAAAATTGAAGAGAAACTGGAAATAGTAAATCTCATTGAAAGAAAGGACAGCAAGTTCCGGACTTTCTCCCTGGGAATGAAACAGCGCCTGGCCATAGCCTCGGCACTTTTAAATGATCCTGAGATCCTTATCCTTGACGAGCCTACCAATGGTCTGGATCCCCAGGGCATACACCAGATAAGGGAGATAATAAGGAAAATTGCCGGTTTAGGGACTACTATCCTGCTGGCCTCACATTTACTGGATGAAGTAGAAAAGGTTTGTTCTCATGTAGTGATCATTCGAAAAGGAGTGATGCTTTATAGCGGCCCGGTAGATGAGATGAATGCAAGTCATGGTTTCTTTGAGCTGAAGGCAGGAGAAACAGATAGATTACACCAATTACTATCTGAGCATCCTTCAATTGGAAAAGTAACCCATAATGAAGGCCTTGTTACAGCTATTCTTGAAGAACCCATGGATGCGGAAGCTCTTAATTCCTATTTGTTCAGTAAAGGAATCGTTCTATCCTATTTGGTAAAACGCAAAGAAAGCCTGGAAGAACAATTCCTGCATCTAACTAACCAAACCTCCAATTAAAATGTTAAGATTACTCAATATAGAACTCCATAAATTAAGATACAGCAGGTCTGCCAAAGTTCTTATCATAACCTATTTCATTTTGATCACCTTTATTGCGCTTATTGCAGCAATAGAGTTTCCCATTGGACCTATGAACTTTCGGCTTGCAGATCAGGGAATTTTCAATTTCCCTTTTATTTGGCATTTCAACAGTTATATAGCTGCCAATTTAAAGCTGTTTTTGGCCATTATTATCGTATCCATGATGTCTAATGAATACAGTAACCGTACGCTTAAACAGAACCTTATTGATGGTTTGAGCAAAAAGGAATTTGTTCTCTCAAAATTTCTTACCGTGGTTCTATTTGCATTATTCTCAACAATTTTCCTTCTTATAGTTTCCCTTATCCTTGGTTATTCCTTTTCAGATTATACAGAATTCTCCATAGTATTTTCAGACATGGAGTATTTGCTGGCTTATTTTATTAAACTTACAGGCTTCTTTGCATTTTGTTTATTCCTGGGGATTTTGGTAAAGCGGTCGGCCTTTGCGCTTGGATTTTTGTTCATATGGTGGGTGATGGAAAGTATTATTTATGGTTTACTTACCTGGAGAATATTTAGGGATACCAACTATATTGCAGATAACATCATGCAGTTCTTTCCACTTTCTGCAATGAGCAATCTCGTTATTGAACCATTTTCAAGGCTTACCTTCATCCAGGCTGCTGCAACCCAACTCGGATCGGAATTTAATAAGGATTACGGGATCCATTGGTACCAGCTCTTTATCGTAATTGGATGGACAGTTTTATTTGTATTCCTTTCATATAAGTTACTCCAAAAGAGGGATCTTTAAAAATCTCCCGCAAAAGCAGCCCTGCGAAAATCCTGTAATTCTGGTGGTTTGATTTAATATTCAGCAGATTTTGGATTACATTTAACGTCTTATGAAATTGCTGCGTTTTGGGGCCATTATTCCGTTGTTATTTATTGCGTTGGCCGCACATGGTCAGGGCCCTGCAAATAACTGGTATTTTGGCGGGAATGCGGGAATCAATTTTAACACTTCTCCCCCCACCGTATTGTCTGACGGTAAATTAAACACCCTTGAAGGCTGTGCAAGTATTTCCAATGATCAGGGCCAGTTGCTTTTTTATACAGACGGAATAACGGTTTATGACCGTACAGGCGGTATTATGGAAAATGGCACCAACTTATTTGGAGATCCCTCCAGTACCCAGTCTGCCATAATAATCCCTCAACCTTTAAGTACTACCATTTATTACATTTTCACAGTAGATGTTCTAAAACAGGATATAGAAGAAAATTTATTTTCCAATGGAGTAAACTATTCGATTGTAGATTTCTCAGATAATCCCAATGGGGTGGTAACTTCAAAAAATAACAGATTATTAAATTATTCCGCAGAAAAATTAAGTGCAGTTATTAAAGGCTGTGATTCAGACACCGTATGGATGGTGACATTATCCACCAACAGCAGCCAGGTGCCTCAGGACGTCTCATCTGTTGAAAGTCTTAATACATTTTATGCATATGCAGTTACCCCTGAAGGAATTAATTTAAACCCGGTGATTTCCCGCTTCAATTTTGCCGTTTTTGACCGTCGGGGAAATTTAAAGTTTTCCCCCCACGGCAGAAAACTGGTTGCGGCACACGCCTCCTCAGGAATGCATTTACTGGATTTTGATTCCGAAACGGGTAGGATAAGCAATCCTGTTTTTATTAATATGAACTCTCCGAATTTTGCACCTTATGGGGTGGAATTTTCTCCAAACAGTCAATTTCTATACGTGCACAGCTCCAATGATGGTAGTCCCAATGCCCCTCCTTCAGCCCATACATCATCTTTGTTTCAGTATGATATTGAAAATCCCAATGTGGAAAGCACCCAAGTACTTCTGGATGCCCAGGATATATTCCGGGGAAGTTTACAGCTTGGACCTGATGGAAAGATATACAGGGCCTTAAGCAGTGCATATCGAATTGGTTTGCCTTATCTCGGAGTGATTGAACGCCCCAATGAACGTGGTACGGCAAGCAATTATAGGGATCGTGCCATCTTCCTTGGAAACAATGTGAGTTTTCAGGGCTTACCACCTTTTAATCAATCCCTTTTTAATAAAGTGGATATTATCAGGAACAATGAAAGCACCACAGAGCTTCATTTATGTTTTGATGAAACTTATGATCTCAATTACAATCAGGTTTCGGGAGCGGTGTACACCTGGTACAAAAATGATCAGTTAATCCCGAATGAGACGGGGTCGAGATTAACAGTAAGAGCTCCCCAGGGAGTAAATCTTCCCCACACAGATTTTTATGAATTGATAGTGGATCTCAATGACGGAAGCTGTGAAAAGACAGGAACCGCTGAGGTTACTTTTTATGCCTATGCAGAAGCTCCCACAATGCCCATAAAACTTGTACAATGCCAGGATGGAGCAACCTCAACCGGGTTGAGCATTTTTAATTTGGATGAAATTTTACCCCAGCTCACAGGCGGGGAAGAAAGTTTCACGGTTACCTACCATGAAAGTAATGCACAGGCAAATGCTGGAACAGGTGCAGTAGAAGCTTTTGGTTACCGAAATCTCACCCCTACCCAACGCCTATTTGCCAGAATTACCAACAGGGCAGAATGTGTTACAATTGTACCTTTTGAACTGGTGGTGAGCAGTACCAGAGCAGCAAATGCTTTGATAGAAAGATGCGATGAAAGGCTAAACGGATTCATGTCTTTTGACTTAAGGGAAGCCAATGATCAATTATTATCAGGGCAAACAATGGATATCGATGTTTCCTATTATGCTACATCAGCGGGAGCCTTGCTTGAGGATCCTTTGTACTTATTACCGAATATCTATGAGAATTCATCAGCTTATAACCAGATAGTTTATGCCCGGCTGGAGAATGATAATGCCTGTTTCGCTATCAGCGAAATACGACTTATAGTTCAGCGTAGGCCGGAATTTGAATTGGGAGAGGAAAGGATCTATTGTACAAATACTTTTCCGCAGTCAATTACAATAACACCAGATTACAACCTGGACCCTTCCAGATCTTACGCTTTTGAATGGCTGCCGGAAGGACAAACCACACGAAACCTGGAAACTAATCTTAGCGGGACTCACAGGTTAACTGTAACAGATATAGCCACAGGATGTTCCACTCAAAGATCTGTGGTTATCATTGAACATGATCTGGCTACGATTGAAAGTATTAATGTGACTGATGGAGCCTCTGAAAATACTGCGGTGATCAATATTTCAGGTCGGGGTGAATTTGAATTCTCTTTGAATCCCAACGGGCCATTTCAGGATAATAATGATTTCACGGGATTAGCCCCTGGATTCTATACGGTTTACGTGCGGTCAAAATCAAATTGTGGAATTGCCACAGAAGAATTCAGCATCATTGGTTTCCCTAAATTTTTTACACCTAATGGGGATGGACAAAATGATCTTTGGAAAATACAGGGAATCAATGCTTTAAATAAACCTCCTGTGGGAGTAAGGATATATGACAGATACGGGAAATTACTAAAAGAACTTGATCTGCTTTCCCCGGGCTGGGACGGGACTTTCAATGGAGCTCCCATGCCCGCAGATGATTATTGGTTTCACATCATCCTTCAGGATGGCCGTGAATTCAAATCCCATTTTTCTTTGATAAGATAACCAAACTAAAGCAATTACCTCCTGGTCCAAATCAACCGACGAATTTTTTAAATAGGCGGGATTTTGCCTAAATTCGGGGTCCGATTAAATCTTATTCATGAAATTCACCATAAAATCTGATTATAAACCTACCGGGGACCAGCCACAGGCTATAAAACAACTGGTAGGTGGTATAAATAAGAGAGAGCAATACCAGACTCTTCTTGGAGTTACCGGTTCAGGTAAAACTTTTACAGTTGCCAACGTTATTGAGGAAGTACAGAAACCCATCCTTGTTCTTGCCCATAATAAAACCCTGGCTGCACAGCTCTATGCAGAATTCAAATCTTTCTTCCCGGATAATGCCGTGGAATATTTTGTAAGTTACTATGATTACTACCAACCCGAGGCTTTTATACCCTCTTCAGGAACATATATTGAAAAAGATCTATCCATTAATGAGGAGATAGAAAAATTACGATTGAGTACAACCTCTTCCCTTTTAAGCGGAAGACGGGATGTAATAGTCGTGGCATCGGTTTCCTGTTTATACGGTATTGGAAATCCTGTTGAATTCAAAAAGAACGTGGTTTCGATTGAAAAGGATATGCATATCTCGCGGACCAAATTCCTTCACAAACTCGTACAAAGTCTATATTCCAGAACAGAAGCGGACTTTAATCGTGGGAATTTCAGAATAAAGGGAGATACCGTGGATGTGTTTCCCAGCTATGCAGATAATGCTTTTAGAATACATTTTTTTGGTGATGATATTGAAGAGATCGAAGCTTTTGACCCGCTTACCAACAGGGTCATAGAAAAATATTCGCGACTTAACATCTATCCTGCAAATATGTTTGTCACGTCCCCGGATGTTTTGCAGGGTGCAATAAGAGAGATACAGGATGATTTGGTAAAGCAGGTAGAATATTTCCAGGATATTGGAAAGCACCTTGAAGCAAAAAGACTTGATGAACGTACCAATTTTGACCTGGAGATGATAAGAGAACTGGGGTATTGTTCAGGAATCGAGAACTATTCAAGATACCTGGACGGGCGCCTCCCGGGGACCCGTCCATTCTGCCTCCTGGATTATTTCCCAGATGATTATCTTATGATCGTTGATGAAAGCCATGTAACTATCCCGCAGGTACATGCGATGTATGGCGGGGACAGGTCGAGAAAAGAAACCCTTGTAGATTATGGTTTCCGTTTGCCTGCCGCAATGGATAACAGGCCTTTGAAATTTGAGGAATTTGAAGCCCTTCAAAACCAGGTGATCTACGTAAGTGCCACCCCTGCCGATTATGAATTGCAAAAAACAGAAGGGATATATGTAGAACAGGTAATACGGCCCACAGGCTTACTTGACCCGGTTATTGAAATAAGGCCAAGTCTTAACCAGATCGATGATCTCATTGAAGAGATCCATGTTCGTGCAGATAAAGATCAGAGAGTATTGGTTACAACTCTTACCAAACGCATGGCCGAGGAACTGGACAAATATCTTAAAAGGATCAATATACGTTGCCGCTATATACATTCTGATGTTGATACCCTGGAGCGGGTAGAGATCATGAACGACCTGCGACGGGGTATTTTTGATGTGCTTATTGGTGTGAATTTATTGAGAGAAGGACTGGATCTTCCGGAGGTTTCGCTTGTGGCAATCCTGGATGCAGATAAAGAAGGCTTTTTAAGAAGCAATCGTTCTTTGACTCAAACCATAGGAAGGGCTGCAAGGCATCTCGAAGGAAAAGCCATAATGTACGCAGATAAGATTACAGACTCCATGCAGAAAACTATTGACCAGACCGATTACCGCAGGACAAAACAAATTGAATATAATACCAGAAATAACATAACCCCCACAGCCCTTGTTAAAGCCTTTAATGAAACCCTGGTAAGAAAGAAAGAAGAAGCTTATAAGATCGAGATCGCACCTACTTTAAAAGCAGCTGAAAAAGAGACTGCGTACTTTAGTAAAAGTCAGCTGGAAAAAAGGATCAGGGAGAAGAGAAAAGAAATGGAAAATGCTGCAAAAGACCTCGATTTCATGACTGCCGCCCGTCTGCGTGACGAGATCAAAATGCTTCAGGATAGAACCAAGGCACACGCAGAGTAATTCAGAATAAAAATATAAAGTTGGTTAAGGTTGATATAATCCTTTGAAAATTAAAATGAAATTTTCCTAATTTAAAGTATCCCAAAGCCATTTTATTTGATCTTTTATGCAGGTTTTTATTAAAACTGTCGCGTATGAGAACGAGCATTATTTATCTGGTTTTTCTATTTCCCGTATTGATCTATTCCCAGGTGGGAATTGGCACTTCAAATCCCCAGGCACAACTCGATATCATTTCAGATTCACCCGATAACCCAAAAATTATAGATGGGATCCTCATCCCTCGCATCAATAATTTTCCGGCTTCTCAGCCCACCCAGGAGCAACATGGTATGATGGTCTTTCTGAATAAGAACATCACCGGATTCAAATCCGGGTTTTATTTTTGGGACAACACGATCAAAAAATGGGAAGCCTTGGGCACTGGTGGTCTGGGCACTTTCTATAGACCAGAAACAAATACAGTTGTACAAAACATAGATGAACCCGCTTACCGCATGGGTAATATTGGATTTGGGACCAAGGAGATCCTTTCCAAGGTCCAGATTGCAATAACCGCAGCAGATCCAAATACCCGGAGGGGTTTAGAGGTAGATAACAATCATCCTGCAACAGATAATCACGCGACTTATGCAATAATAAGCAATAATCGTAGCGCAAGCAACGGGGCAAAATATGGGATTAAAAATAATGTGAGCGGAGTAGGTACCGGGATTCGTTATGGAATTTTTAATGAGACCTATCAAAATACCGGAACTAATGATATCTACGGGATCTTCAACCGCGTAGGAAGAACATTTGGCTCTAAAAGTTACAATTACGGGATTTATTCTCAAATAGGAACTGTCCAGGGAAGTGGTAATATTTACGGGATCTACAGCAGTGCATTGGGAGATCATAATGCCAATGTTTTTGCAGGATATTTCGCCGGTAGGTTAGGCGTTGGAGCAACACCGGAAGAAGAATATATATTTCCGGCTGCTAAAGGAAAAGTCGATCAGGTGCTTGTCCTGGATAATGCCGGTAATATGAATTGGAAATATCCCAATATTCAGAATTATTCTTCTACAACAAGTACTGCAAGTGATTTTGTAATAACAGATGAAATTGGAACTCTAAGGATCAACGACCAGGTAACGGGTATTGTAATCCCTGCTGCAAATGCTCATAAAGGAAGGATCATCCGGCTTGTTGCCTGGAAGGGAACAAAAGTTAAACCCCTCAGATTTGTAGGTAATGATGATCTGTATGATGTTGTGAATGATGTATCACTCACTTCGATAGCAGGAAGCCAGATCATAACCATGCAAAGTGCAGGTAACAGATGGGTGCTTCTGGATATAAGAAAAGCGCCTTAAAGGCGCTTCTTCTTCCTTAAATTTTAATCTCTTAGGAGATCTCGATCATTCTTTTAGGCTGAACTTTAGCCTCCTCTTTTTTAGGAAGGTTGATCATCAACACTCCATTCTCATAAGAAGCGGAGATCTCTTCACTGTTTACAGTATCAGGTAAGCTAAAAGATCTTTTAAAGTTGCTGTAGCTGAATTCTTTCCTGGTAAATCTTCCATTCTTTTCTGAAGTTTCATTTTCCTTTTTCTCTTCAGCAGAAATTGTAAGGACATCATTATCAAGTTCAATATTAAAGTCCTCTCTGGTTTTACCCGGTGCAGCTACCTCTACTTTGAACATATCTTCAGTTTCCTGAATATTTACTGCAGGAATACTGGTTCCAATGCTGTTTACATTGGTAGTTCCACCTAACCAATCTGTTTTAAACATATCGTCAAAAACAGATGGCAGCCAATTGGCCTCACTTCTTTTAATTAAGCTCATAACTATAATTTTTTAGGTTAATTATTTATTTAATTTTTTCAAATAAATCCTAGCAAATTAAATTCCAACCGAATTTTAACGACATAATGACCTAACAATAAGAGGTTTACAATGTCATTTTGACAGCTTAAGGAAAGGCAAAATTTTATATTATTGGTAAACTTCCTTGTTTTTTCTAACTTTAGAAGATATCCATCTCACCGTATGAAGGGACTCTATTATAAGGCGCTGTCAGTTTTCCGATCTATTCGCAGTAAGATCATCTTTTATCCCACAGTTTTTGCAGTTGCGGGTATTTTGTTTGCTTTTTTTATGATGTATATAGAGAGTAAAGGTGTGTCCAAACATCTACTGAACACCCTTCCCGCACTGGTTGTGGACAATGGTGACACCGCTCTCACCATATTAAGTGCCATTATTACGGGTCTTATATCCATGATGGTATTTAGTTTTTCTATGGTAATGCTGCTCTTAAGTCAGGCATCGAGTAATTACTCTCCAAGACTCTTACCGGGGTTAATTTCCAATAAATCGCACCAGATCATTCTGGGGATATTCCTTGGAACAATTTTATACTGCATTTTTGTTTTATTCTCCATTCAGCCGGAAGAAGATAAATTTTCCATTCCGGGATTTTCGGTATTGCTTGGAATTTTCTTTACCGTGGTGTGTATTTATGCCTTTATTTATTTTATCCATAATATCTCTGAAAACATTCAAATAAGCCGGATTCTTGATAGAATATACCTGGTGGCAAAGTCCAGCTTAACTACTATAATTGATAATCAAAAAGAAGAATTGCCGGAATTTCAGGATACTAAAAACTGGAATTCCTATTTTACCAAACACAGTGGATATCTACAAAATGTCTCTATAGAAAACCTGGTGGATATTTGTCGGGAAAAAGATCTCAAGCTACATATATTGCCGGTTAACGGCATATTCGTACTTAAAGGAATACCATTATTCCGGGCAAGTAAAGATCTTGATGAAAAAACAGCTGATGAAATCCTTTCAAATTTTCATTTTTCCCTTGGAGAACTTGTACAGGAAAATTACGTACTGGCTTTCAAACAGGTGGCAGAGATCATCGTTAAAGCGATGTCCCCCGGTGTCAATGATCCCGGAACTGCTCTTAACGGAATAGATTATCTATCAGAACTTTTCTCCCTACGGATGAAAAAAAATGATACAACGATTATAGAAGATAACGGGGTTCCTTATATTCGGGTGAATACGGTCAATTTTGACGAATTGTTATATAATGTCATGGCAGCTATAAGAACTTACTGCAAACACGACATAATCCTGATCCAGAAATTGATGTTAATGTTCAGATATTTAAAAATGCAACCCATTAAAAATCCACAACATCTCAAGGCTATTGAATTGGAGGCAAAAACCCTTGTTTTAGATGCGAGGGAATCTCTTACCAATGAACGTGATCTTCAGATAATTGATGATCTGGTAAGAGAAATGGATCTTTATATTCAAAAATGATCATCCAAAAACATTCCGGTAATATATCACTGGTTGAGCTTTGCTTTAAGGGTTACGGCCAATTTAAGGAAACTTCCAGTTTTCGGGGACTTAAAATTTAATCATCAGGCAATGCCCTCGGAAGACCTCGGAATATCTATCTGACGTTTTATTTGGGGGAGGAAGAATAATTATTCCCTCTTCCTTTTAGAATCTGCCCATTCCTGCACCTTATCTTCCAGTACATTCAATGGTACAGAGCCATTAACAAGGACCACATCGTGAAATTCTTTAATGTCGAATGCATCACCCATCCAGGCTTTTGCCTCTTCGCGTAATTCAACAATTTTATTCATCCCTATTTTATAAGCGGTAGCCTGACCCGGCATTACGATATGACGCTCTACCATTTTAATGCAATCGCTTTCGGCATTGGGTGTATTTTCTTTGTAATATGCAATGCCCTGTTCCCTGGTCCACTTTTTAGCATGAATACCTGTATCTACCACCAAACGGCAGGAACGCCAAAGTTCCATTGCAAGTCTTCCAAAATCTGAATAAGGATCTTCATAGAAGCCTATTTCTTTCGGAACAAGTTCACTATAAAGACCCCAGCCTTCGACATAGGCGGTATGAGTTTTTAATTTTCTAAACATGGGAAGCCCCTCAAGTTCCTGAGCAATAGCAAGCTGCATATGGTGTCCCGGGATGCCTTCATGATATGCTAAGGCCTCCATCTGATATATGGGCATAGCGTTCATATCGTATAAATTGGCATAATATATTCCGGGACGTGAACCATCAAGAGCAGGCTGCTGATAGAATGCTTTTCCGGCACTTTTTTCCCTGAAAGGTTCTACGGCTTTAACAATAAGATCTGCTTCAGGTTTGGTGTTGAAAAGATCGTCAAGTCTTCCTTTCATTACATTGATAAGGCTGGTTGCTTCTTCCAGATATTGTTCTTTTCCCTGAGGCGTATTGGGATAATAGAATTGTTCATTTGTGCGCATGAATTCAAAGAAGTCCTGTAAGGAACCCTCAAACCCTACCTGCATCTTTATCTTTTCCATTTCACCATGTATCCTGGCAACTTCACTTAAACCAATATGATGGATCTCATTTGCATTAAGATCTGTTGTTGTGATACGTTTAAGACGATTTTTGTAAAAAGCTTCACCCCGGGGAAATTTCCATGCTCCATGATCTGTTGTGGCTCTTTGCTGTTGATCTTCCAGTTTGGCTATCAACATTTCATAGGCAGGCTTAACTGATTTGACCAAAGCATCTTCTGCTTCTCTTAACAAGCGTTGCCTTTCCTCTTCAGTAAGTTCCAGTGCATCAATCTTTTGTATAAAATCATCCAGTAACGCACTGGTTTCAGCCGAATTGGAAAAAGGTTTTCCTTTTATAATATTTCGGGACGATTCAATTACCTTTTCAAAAACAAATTTTGGGGGCACAATCCCATTTTGCTCCCTTAATTTCATTCCTTCTATAACTTCTTCAAAAGCGGCTGTCACCCCTTTTAAGCGTTGTATATAAGCACGGGCATCTGCTATGGAATCTATACGGTGCATATTGATGAGGAAGGCAGGGATATTATCATGATATCCAAACATTTGATTTATGGGATAATCATAGAAACGATACTCATAATCTTCAATTTCATTTTCCAGTTCCTGTTTATATAAAGTAAAGCTCAATCTGGTTTGTGGATCCAATGAACTTTCATTCACATTATTTTTTAAATAACTTAACCGGTCCTTTGCTTTTTGCAGATCCCTGGCATATCGCAAATGAGAAAAATCATCCCATTTCCCATTATTGGTTTTTCTACCCAGGCGGGTTTGCAACATCGGGGATTCCATCACATCCTTTTCAAATTCTTCATCGAGATACTGGTTAAACCCGGCAGAAGCTTCTGCTATCTCATCACCAGTAGGTGAAACCTTATTTTTTTCTTCCTTGCATGAATTAAAACCTATAAATATGAAGAAAATGGCCAGAAGATTTAATTTTTTATACATAAGAATAGAATTTATTGCAGACCATATCTTCAATATGGGAATTAAGATCTGTAATTCAATATTAATACTAAAAAATTAATTTAAACCTACTGTTTTGAATTTTGACAAGCCTTCCTTTAACCATTCCAGATATTCCTTTTCGCTGGGGGTATAACCTACAGGCTGATTCAAAAGATTTATATCAGGATCCAGAAGTACATAAAAGGGCTGTGAATTGTTTTGAAAATTAACCGTCTGGAAAGTTGCCCATTTATCACCTATGGTTCTTATCTTTTTGATACCGCCTTTTTCCCTGACATAATTAAATTGCTGATGTTCGGGCAAGGCAACCCGATCATCTACATATAGAGAAATAAGGATAAATTCATTGTTCAGAATATCATATACCTGCGGATTGCTCCATACCTGTTCTTCCATTTTTCGACAATTTACGCAGGCCCACCCCGTAAAATCCAGGATAATAGGTTTATTCTCAGCTCTTGCTGCCTCCAGACCCTCATCCCAATCCTTATAAGCTTTTAAACCCAGGGGGCCTTCGGTTTCCTTTTCATAAACGCTGTAAAATAAAGGAGGTGGAAATCCGCTGAGCAATTTAAGATTTGCAGAGGGGGTATTGGTGAGGCCCGGAATCAGGTAGATAGCAAACAGGAAGGTTAAAACCCCAAATCCAAATCTCTTTTTGGATATTCTCTTTTTTGGTCCATCATGGGGAAACCTGATAAGACCAAAAAGATATAGCATAAGTCCCAATGCAATTAACAACCAGATTCCTATGAAGATCTCTCTTTTTAAAAGACCCCAACCTTCTACAAGATCTGCGTTGGACAGGAATTTAAAGGCCAGTCCAAGCTCTATAAATCCTAATACCACTTTAACAGTATTTAGCCAGCCACCGCTTTTTGGAAGTGAGTTAAGCCAGTTTGGAAATAATGCAAAAAGCGCAAATGGCAAAGCCAATGCCAGACCAAAGCCTCCCATACCGAAAGTTAACTGTGTGGCGCCGCCATCTGTTGTAAGTGATCCTCCCAGCAATGAGCCTAAGATAGGTCCTGTACAGGAAAATGAAACTATGGCTAGTGTAAGCGCCATGAAAAATATGCCTATCCCTCCTCCTATACTAGAGGCTTTGTCATCCATCCTGCTACTCCAGGAGGCGGGAAGGGTAATTTCATAATAGCCAAAAAAGGAGAAGGCGAAAAATATGAAAATGATAAAGAATACTATATTCAGCGTTGTATTTGTCGAAATATTGTTCAGTATCTCGGGGGCAACGCTATCCAGTAAATGAAACGGAATGCTTAAAAGGAGATATATGAGGAAAATAAAAACACCATACAAGATGGCATTTACAAGTCCCTTCTTCCTTGTCTTCGCTCCTTTGGTAAAAAAGGATACCGTTAATGGGATCATAGGAAAAACACAGGGAGTTAATAAGGCAATAAGGCCACCAATAAATCCTAAAAAGAAAATGGTCCAGTAACCTGAGCCTTCTTCCTGCTCGGGTTTATATTTTTCCCAGCCTTGTATGCCTATATTTAATTCATTTGTTTTTTGAACGTCGAGGGCATTTACATCCACATTGGAATATCCCTGAACAGCCTTGTTCTGATTAACTGAGAATTGAAAAGGTGCAACATCCGGAGGTAAACATTGCTCATCATCACACACCATAAATTCCACCTCTGCTTCTATGATCGCATCGGGATCATAAACTTTGATTTGTTGCGTAAATGTGGCTTCGTTTTTAAAGAATTTAATATCCATCTGGAAAACCTCATCATATATCGCAGGTACATCAGGTTCTACAGTAGATCCAATTAATTCATATGTTTCAGGGGAATCATTATATGTAAATGTCGTGGGAATGGGCCCATCCTCATCAACATTTTGAGAATATAAATGCCATCCAGGGTCAAGTTTGGCTTCAAATATTAAGGTGTATATGCTGTCATTATGCTTCTCTATCCGGGCATCCCATTTAATAGGATCAACGAGCTGGTTTTGATTTGCGGTGGGAGCAAAAATCTGCGAATGAACAGCAAAATGAGAAGCAAGGAAAAATATCAGGGTTATGAAATATCTCATAGAGAGTAGGTAATTTTCAGAATATTTTGAGAAGGCTTGGTTATTGCAAAACGATCATCGGCACGGTGGTTTACTACCCAGACGATATCATCTTCAGAGCATAGTAACCAGGCTTCTTCCTTTTCGGGTAAAGATAATTTTTTGTCTTTGAAATAGTCGCTTATCTTTTTCTTTCCTTTCATTCCAAAGGGGTAAAAAAAGTCCCCCCTTTTCCATTTTCGTAATTTAAGGGGATATTTAAGCTTCTCCTCTGCCACGTAAATACAATTTGTGGAGGTATTTTCAATTTTATCAACTTTATGAAATGTTAGTTTTCCGATTGGGAGCATTACAATTTCTTCCTCCTCACCAATAGTAAAATCTTTAATAAGCTTTTCTGAAGAGATCTCGGTAAGAATTAAATATTCCCGGTCCCGTATCAACCTGTGAGTGGAAGAGAAAACCATTTTTCCGGACTGTGCCGTAAGAAGGTCCCGGACATCATTCCACTCAGAAAATCCAAAAGATTTTAATAAATGGTAAAGAACTGCTTTTGTGTTAGGAATTTTTTCAAGGGATGCTATATTTAAGCGATAACCATAAACATCTTTGGAAACAATTTGAGAATACAATAGCCCCATATAATCCTCTACAAGGTCAAAACTTTCCTTTAAGTAGGATTGTGTTTTGGTAAACCCTTCAATTAACTGTGGATTAATGCTTTCCATAATAGGTATAATCTGGTGCCTTATTCTGTTCCGCATATATTTACTATCCAGATTACTGCTATCTTCTCTCCACCGGATCCTTTTCTCCATTGCAAATTCTTTGATCTCCCTACTGGAAAATTTTAATAACGGCCTTATAACTTTCTCGTTATCAGCCTTGATACCGGTTAGGCCTTCAAGTCCTGTACCTCTTATGAAATTGATAAGGAAAGTTTCCAAATCATCATTAATGTGATGTCCGGTTAAAATGAAATCGAACCCCAGAGCTGCGCTTAATTCTTTAAACCACCTGTATCTAAGGTCTCTAGCCGCCATCTGAATTGAAATACCCGCATCCTCTGCATAAGATCTGGTATCAAAATTTTGGGTAAAAATCTCAACATCCAGGGCATCTGCCAGATCAAGCAAAAAATTTTCATCACCATCACTTTCCTCACCTCTTAAATTAAAATTACAATGGGCAATTGAAAAATTGAGTTTGGCCGATTTACAGAGATGAGCAAGAACCACACTATCCACCCCCCCACTTACCGCGACGAGTAATTTCCCGGTACTCAGGTAAGGAAAATCAATTTTTATGAAATTCTTAAAAGCTTTTTCCATGGTGGCTCAAATATACAAAAAGCCCCATCAAACGGCGTCAAAATTCCCGTGTTTACATGGTATAAAACGTAGAAAGGAAAATGTAAAAAAGCTTGTTTAATTTTGATTTAAAGCTTGTCTCATGGCCTGAGCCTTAAGCTGGCACTCCTCATATTCTTTTGAAGGAACAGATCTTGCGGTGATAGCACCTCCAACGGAGAAAGAGATATACTTATTGAAAGAATTGTATAGTATACTGCGTATCACCACATTGAAATCAAAATCGCCTTCCGGGGAAAAATATCCCACCGCCCCGCTGTACAACCCCCGTTTGGTTTCTTCCAGTTCCTCTATGATTTTCATAGCAGATATCTTAGGGGCTCCTGTCATGCTGCCCATTGGAAAGGTTGATCTTAAAACTTCCACCGGAGGAATTCCTTTTTCCAGATCTGCAGAAATGGTCGAGATCATTTGGTGTACCTGTTTGAAGGTATAAACTTTGCACAATTCATCAACTTTCACGCTTCCTTTTCGGGCGACCCGGGAAAGATCATTCCTTACCAGGTCAACAATCATTATATTTTCAGACCGTTCCTTTCCATCACTGGCCAGGGCGCCGGCTATCTGATAATCCTCCTTAGGATCCTGAGATCTTCTGGCAGTTCCTTTTATAGGCTGGGAAAGGATTTTCTCCCCGGTTTTCTTCATATACCTTTCGGGTGAAGCAGATAAAAGAAAGTGATTTTCGAGTTTTAGAAATACCGCAAACGGAGGAAGTGAGATCTCATTCAAGCTGGAAAAAACCTTCACAGGATCAATGGAAACATCTTCAGCAAAAAATTCCTGACAAAAGTTGGCTTCATAAATATCACCTCGATGAATGTGTTTAAGCATTTCCTCCACTTTTTCAATATATTGATCTTTTGAAATTCGTGGGGTAATCTGTAGGGTGATTTTAGTTTCAGGGTTTGAGGTTTCAGGTTTCAGGTTTCGGGTTTCTGGTTTCTGGTTTCTGGATTCTGGTTTCAGGTTTTGGGTTTCTGGATTCTGGTTGGTAGAAATAGGCTCATTTGCATTTTCCTCTGTACACTGTCCTCTGTCCTCTGTCCTCTCTCCACTCTCCTCTTTCCTCTCTCCTCTCTCCACGATCTCCAGTATTTCCTGAAAATCCCTGTCTATTTCATCTTCCACTACCCGCAGATAATGCGCCTCAAGCGTGTTTCCTTTAAGAAAAAAAAGTTTCTGAGGTTGAAAAAAATACAAGTCCGGGAATTGGAGACCGTCAAAATTAATTGAGGAAAGATTCTCAACATCATTTTTAAGATCGTAGGATAAATATCCAAACAGCCAATCTTTAGTAAGAAATTGATATTCTGCTAACTTTTTAAAAGCGTCCTGAAAATCTGTTTTTATAGCGGTAAATGCTTCCACAGCCAAAATGGCATCATAAGTAGTATGGTGTTGGTCATAATCATTGCTGTCCAGCCAGGCCACTTCATTGCAATTCCTGCTCCATTGCAAAAGGGCAGATTTAAATGAATGTTGTTTTTTTAAATGGAATTCTTTTGAGGTACGCACCTAATCTTCAATTTGATGCGCAAAGGTAGTAAGTACATCTTCAATTCCCATCTCAAGAATTTCATTAACCACTGCACCATCCACAAAATTTTCTCCAAAAGAAGGAAAGCTGAAACTTGCGATCACTTTACCTCCAAAGCGTGGAAATATACCTTTGCAATATTCCAGTGAGGATGCCCCACCACGTTTTCCCGGAGCTGTGCTCATCAAAAGAATCCTCTTTCCGGTAAGAAAACTTCTGTCCAATCTGGAAAGCCAGTCCAGAATGTTTTTAAAAAAGGCTGAAGGCCCTCCGTTATGCTCATTTACAGAAATTACAAGGGCATCATGATCATCTATAAGATTCTTAAGTACCTTAATATCTGTAGGGAAGCCTCGGTTTTTTTCCATGTCTATACTGTACATGGGAATTTCGAGTTCCCGAAGTTCGAGAAGCTTTACTTCATGTCCCAGAAGTCTATTGGCTACATGGGCTACAAATGTATGATTGATTGAGGTGCTGCTATTGGAGCCCGCAAAGGCAAGGATTTTTTTCATTTATAAGGGTCTTGGGTCAAAATTAGGCAAAAGATAGGAGTTAGGTGTTAAGTGTTAAGAGGATTTTAGGTGTATGTTGATCTCAAAAATTTCCCGCTGATCTCGCAGAAAAAGTGCAGATTTTCGCGGAGTAATTTGTAGGTAGAGATTACAATTTACATTATACACTATACTGAAAAGGACTCAAAACTATCATCTTTTCAATAAACAAATCCAATAGCGAAGCGGTCTCAATACTAATATCTATCAGCGAAGCGATCTATTATATCTCGTAGAATTCGCAGAATTTCCCAGAAAGTAAAATGGTAAGTAGAGTTTACAGTCTACATTATACACATACAAAAAAGGACTCGAAATTATCATCTTTCTACCAAGCAAATCTAATAGAGAAGCGGTCTCAATACTAATATCTAACAGCGAAGCCTTCTCAATACTATTATATCCCGCAGAATTCGCAGAATTTCGCAGAGCGTCATATTGTAATCCAAGTTTACAATCTACATTATACACTATACAAAAAAACCCGTTCAGACTATCCTTTCCTCTCTCCACAATAATTGGTGTACCTTTGCACTTTTATAAAACAATATTCGTGACTTTTCAAGACCTCAATTTAAATACGCCTCTATTAAACGCTTTGGAAGATCTTAAATTCCAAACACCTACTCCTATCCAGGAACAGGCTTTTTCTTCTATCATGTCAGGGAAAGATGTAGTGGGGATTGCCCAGACTGGTACGGGGAAAACTTTTGCTTACATGCTTCCCATCCTCAGGATGATGAAGTATTCTGAACAAAAGAATCCGAGGGTTTTGGTTCTGGTTCCCACCCGCGAACTTGCTGTGCAGGTAGCTGAAGAGATCGAAAAGCTAACAGCTTATATGAATACTCGCGTAGTTGCTGTTTATGGCGGAGTGAACATCAATACCCAGCACCAGGATATGTTGCAGGGCCAGGATATCGTGGTGGCAACTCCGGGGAGGTTATATGATCTTGTTTTGAGAAGGGCGATCCAATTGAAATCTATTCAAAAACTGGTAATTGATGAAGTGGATGTGATGCTCGACCTGGGCTTCAGGTTCCAGATCATCAATATACTTGAACTTTTACCGGAAAACAGGCAGAGCATTATGTTCTCTGCCACCATGACCGAAGCTGTGGAGGAATTGATAGAGCTCAATTTTAAATCCCCGGAAAAAATCTCTGTAGCAATTAGTGGTGAACCCCTGGAAAATATTGAACAAAGGGCTTACCATATTGCTAATTTTCACACCAAGGTAAATTTCCTGAGAAAACTGCTGAAGGATAAAGAAACCTATAACCGGGTATTAATTTTCGTTGCATATAAAAGGCTGGCCGATAGGCTTTTTGAATTGCTTGCTGAAGAATTTCCCGATGAGTGTACGGTTATACATTCTAATAAGAGCCAGAATTACAGATTGAGAAGCGTTCGCCAGTTTGGCGATGGTTTCTGCAGGATCCTGGTAGCTACAGATGTAATGGCCAGAGGCCTTGATATTGAGAGCGTATCCCACGTAATCAATTTTGATACTCCCGAATATCCTGAAAACTACATGCACCGTATAGGTAGAACTGGTCGGGCAGAAAAACAAGGATACTCTATCGTCCTGAGTACTGAAAAAGAAAGAGAAAACCTCGAAAGGATCGAAACTTTAATGGACATGAAGGTTCCGCAATATGATTTGCCGGAAGACGTGGAAATTTCAACTATTTTGATCCCGGAGGAACAACCTAAAGTGGTTGAGATCAACAATCCCCATAACACGAATAGTGAAGATGCTCCCGGCCCCGCGTTCCATGATAAAAGTGAAAAGAACAAAAAGGTCAATCTTGGAGGATCCTACCGAAGAGAGATCGCAAAAAAATATAAGAAGCCAAAAACCCGGGGCGACAAGCATGCCAACCGCCGTCGAAAGAAATAGGTTGTACAAGACACTTTGATCATTCATGGTATTCTTTACAAAAAAATCTTGCTGGTGAGGGATATGTTGATCTCGAAACCAACCCGGGTGCTTTTAAACGAAAGAAGGCATCATGGATTTGATGCCTTCTGCTGAGTTTTCTGCCTCCTACACTATAAGCATAGCGTAAGCCAGTTATAGATTAACTTCTGTTCTTCTTCTTCGCTTCTTTCGCAGCGCGCTTTTCTTTCAAAGTAAGGACCGGCTCCTTTTTAACCGAATTCTTTGAAGGGGATTTTTCTTTTGCCATGGTTTCTCTGAATTAAGAGTTAAGTGGTATAAATGTAACAAATCTTACGTTATAAATCTCAAGTTTTTGAATCAGTTATGGTTGTAAAAAATAAAATTTTGTTTAAATTGAATATATGGAAACTGAAGAGCTAAAAAAACAACTTATAAACAAAATAAACCAGAGTGAAGATAAATCTTTACTGCAAGGTCTTTATAATTTGATGATACTTGAAACTTCTTTGGATGTTATTTACTCCTTAACTGAGGAAGAAAGTGAGTTATTAAGCATAGCGCGGGAACAAGTAAGAGCCGGGGAATATCTTTCACAGGAAGAAGTTGATAAGAAAGTTCAAAAATGGCTGGAAGAATAAAATGGTCAATACAGGCTACCAAAGATATTCAGGATATTTTATCGTATTGGAATAATAGAAATAAATCCACTCTTTATAGTAAAAAACTATATGCCCGGATCAAACAGGTAATAAATTTATTAATCATTCATCCCGCCTTAGGAACACCAACTTCAGATGAACACATCAGGGTGAAAGTTTTTAAGTCTTATAAAATCTTTTATGAGTGGGAATCAAATACAATCACCATTCTTAGAATTTGGAATACGAGTCAGGATCCAAAAAAAATAGACCGTTTATAAAATTAAAAGAGCGCTTTCAATCAGCTCTCTTTTTTTGAATTGATTTCATTATTATATGTGCAAAGCCCTATCTCCGGTAGCTGCTAATGCTGCCTCTTTAACTGCTTCGGCATAGGTTGGATGCGCGTGGCTCATTCTGGAAATATCTTCGGCTGAGGCGCGGAATTCCATCGCGGTAACTGCCTCTGCAATAAGATCGGCAACACGGGCTCCAATCATATGGACGCCTAAAACTTCATCGGTTTTTGCATCCGTCAATATTTTTACCAAACCATCTGTATCTCCGCTCGCTCTTGATCGTCCAAGAGCTCTCATTGGGAATTTCCCTTCTTTATATTCCACTCCGGCTTCCTTTAATTCTTCTTCGGTCTTCCCTACTGCAGCAACTTCCGGCCAGGTATAAACTACTCCGGGGATAAGGTTATAATCAATATGTGGTTTTTGTCCGGCGATAGTTTCAGCAACAAAGGTTCCTTCTTCTTCAGCTTTATGGGCCAGCATGACACCGCGAACCACATCTCCAATAGCGTAAATATTCTTGACGTTGGTTTGCATGTGCTCATTTACGGTGATCATTCCCCGTTCTCCTATCTCGACTCCAGCAGCCTCCGCTTTAAGTCCGCCGGTGAAGGCTTTTCTTCCAACTGCCACAAGACAATAATCTGCTTTAAATTCTACCTCATTTCCTTTTTTATCATCGGCTTTCACTATAACTTCATCTCCCTTTCTTTCAACAGCTTTTACTTTATGGCTCACGTTGATTTTCATTCCCTGTTTCTTCAATACTTTGGTAAGTTCTTTTGAAAGAGCACTGTCCATGGTTGGAATGATCCTGTCCAAGTATTCAACCACCGTAACTTCAGCTCCAAGCCTACTATACACCTGCCCGAGCTCCAGGCCTATTACCCCGCCACCTATGACCAGAAGGTGTTTTGGGATCTCTTTTAATTTTAAAGCTTCGGTGGATGTGATGATCCTTTCCTTATCAATTTCTATGAAAGGTAAAGTAGAGGGTTTGGAGCCTGTTGCAATGATGGTGTTTTTTGCTTCAATTGTTTCAGTCCCGCCTTCAGATTTGTCTATATTGATATGAGTGGCATCTTTAAAAGATCCTACTCCGTGAAATACATCGATCTTGTTCTTATCCATCAGGAATTTCACTCCGTCACAGGTCTGGCTCACAACTGCAGACTTTCTTTTCATCATTTGCTCCAGGTTCACCTTTACGTCACCTGAAATTTCGATTCCGTGCTCTTCAAAATGCTTTATGGCATCATCATAATGGTGTGAAGAATCGAGTAAAGCCTTGCTTGGAATACATCCTACGTTAAGACAGGTCCCTCCCAAAGTTGAATATTTCTCGATTATTGCTGTTTTCATCCCAAGCTGGGCGCAGCGTATAGCTGCAACATAACCCCCGGGCCCCGATCCAATTATAACAACATCATATGTACTCATAAATATATTTTTAAAGATTTTTTCAAAGAGACACAAAAGTACAATTATTCTCTCCAAAGACCAATGGTATAAACCCTTGGAAATTTAAAGGATTTACAACGAATTAATTAAATTAAATGGAAAATAAATGCCACGAATGGCAACAAGCTTAACCTTAAAAGAAAATTAACCCTTGTTGTTCATTTTCTTTTTCTCTTCTTCTGAAGTTGAAACAGGACTTTTCCCCCTCTGCGCCGTTGAGTCGGGCGGGACTGATTTTTTCTTTTTCACGGGTGAAGATTCAACCGTAACAAACTTCCTGTCTTTTTTTGCACTGCTCTCGGGGTGAAGAGGCTCCAGTTCAGATTCTGAATCGGGTGCTATAGGCTGTCCGGATGTGGCTGCTTTGGAATTTGGGACTTTTGGCTTTTTCATGAACATTCTTTTTAAAACCGGCTTACCCGATCTTTCATTTCTAAATAATAAGATACGATATTTTTAAAATCTGAAAAGGGGTTTTTCTGAAATATTCTGCACTACATAGGTATCGCCGTTGTGCTTTTAACAGAGCTTATTATAAAAGTACTTTGTGTACTTCCTATATGTTCCAGGCTGGTTAATTTGGTTAGCATAAACTCCCGATAAGCCTCCATGTCCTTGACCAAAACCTTTAAAATATAATCATATTCCCCGCTTATATGATAGCATTCAAGTACTTCGTCGAGTTTTACTACTTCCGCTTCAAACTTCTCAACATTTTTCCGGGTATGTTGCACAAGTTTGATCTGGGTAAGTACCATAAAGGATTTCTCAATCTTCTCCGGTTTTAATATTGCCACGTATTTTGAGATGACCTCATTTCTTTCCAGTCTTTTAATCCTTTCGAACACTGCGGTTACTGAAAGATCCAGCGTGTTTGATATCTCTTTGTTGGTGATCTTACTGTCCTTCTGAAGCTGCCTGAGGATCTTTTTATCTATAGTGTCAAGTTTCATTCTGAAAAATATTTCGGTTACGCGAAAATTAATAATGAAATTAAGATTAATAATCTATAAATTTTAAATAACGTAACGTGAGTTCGATATAAGAAAAGGTAAAAAAAGAGGGATTAAACAACAAAGAAAAAGCAGAAAATTAGTATATTTAAGTATCTAAAAACCAAATATTTAACTAACTATCTGCTTATGATTTCTACCGATAAAATTACTGAA
>JBGTNH010000007.1:0-4735 GCA_041743165.1 Gillisia sp.
ATGGCAGGTAAGTCACGCTAATAAAAAGGTCCTGAAGATCGCCCTGCCAACTAAACGAAGACCTTGGATGGACGGAATTTTTGCCCAAATCAAAAATTCCAACCCTCCCTTTACTTATTCTAATGCATAATCCGGGTTAAACTCCGGGGGATTTAATATTTAAATAAATTTTATTGCTCTGATGTAAAACCAAAGGAAAGTTTTTTAACTTTGTACCGCAAAGTACTTTTTATGGATTCAGAAAATAAATACATTAAGGATATTACCGAGATACGTTCCATGATGGAACGATCTACCAAATTCCTGTCATTATCTGGTCTTTCCGGAATTATGGCCGGCATCTATGCCCTGGTTGGTGCATATATTGCACACCGGTTATTTTATAAAGACAATGACGCTGTTTTATACAATACAATTGACAAGCGCGAGATAACCGGACAGGTGGAAAGCCTTATCCTTTTAGCTACTGTAATACTTGTTTTGGCGATTGGCACCGCTATCATTCTTTCGCTGAAAAAGTCCAAAAAAGACGGGGAAAAATTATGGAATCCTGCCACCAGGCGGTTGGTGATCAATATGGCGATACCACTTTTCACTGGTGGACTTTTTCTTCTGATCCTTATTTCCAAAGGCATGTTTGGTTTTATGACCTCTGCCAGCCTGATCTTTTATGGGCTTGCATTGGTGAATGCGAGTAAATTCACCTTTGAAGAAATAAAATCACTTGGCCTGGTCCAGATCGTTCTTGGGCTTTTTGCAGCTTATTATACAGGATACGGACTTTTGTTCTGGGCTTTGGGCTTTGGATTGATGCACATAGTGTATGGAATTGTAATGCACCTGAAGTACGAGAAATGAAAACCTTCCTTGATGATTTGCATAAAGCCTTTGAAAGCAGGGTGAGATTGGGTATAATGAGTACCCTTGCGGTTAATGAAACCCTGGAATTTACCGCTCTCAGGGAATATCTTGATGTGACAGACGGCAACCTTGCAAGTCATTTGAAAGCCCTTGAAAAAGAAAATTTTATAGGAGTAAAAAAATCATTTGTTGACAGAAAACCAAACACTCAGTATTTTATGACCAAACTGGGAAAGAAAGCTTTTGAAGAGCATATTACAGCACTTGAAAAATTGATAAGATCTCAGAAATGACACAGGAATTCAAAAAAAATTTGTTTAGCTACTTTGAAATCCAAAGTACTTTTAATAATAATATTTCATGAATTTATCCATTAAAATTGATGCTATTCATTTTAAGGTAAGACAGAACAAATGGCTCTGGCTGTTTACTGTTTTTACCCGGGTACTGCTGGCCCTTGGATTTATACCCTCAGGCTTTGTCAAGGTAAATGGCGAACGATTTACCGCCCTTGCTACAACTCATCCCATGGGTAGTTACCTGGAGGCATTTTACCATACCGGCTTCTATTATCCCTTTGTAGGTATCATACAGATCACTGCAGCCATTTTATTACTTATCCCACGTACGGCTACCATAGGAGCGATTATCTATTTCCCCATCATTTTAAATATTTGCCTTCTCTCTTTTGCAGTGCGTTTTGATGGTTCCCTGCTCACCTCACCCCTAATGGTTTTAGCCAATGTTTATTTACTCTGCTGGGACTGGCATAAACTTAAATTCATATTTTTTTCAAATGCGCCAAAAACAGTAGTTCCCTCACGAAGGGAGCTGAGCAACAAATTTCCCTTTAAATTTTTTGCCGGTTCCGCTGCAGCGGTAATGTCTGTTATAGCCCTTTTATTATTTATGTACAATTATATGTTTATGCCCCATAACAATTTTGATAAATGTAAAAGGCAATGCGCAGAGACCAACGATCCTGAGGCCTGTATCACTTTATGCAATTGTTTGCATACGGGAAGAATCTTCAATTTTTGTATGGAAGACTACAATAATCGCATATCCGGTAGTACCAACACTAATCTTAAGAACCAATTATAAAATAATAATTATGAAAGATCAATTATTAATGCACATGCAGGAACCAGAACAACTGGAGAGATTGTACAGGTCCAACAAGGGGGACTTCAAAAAAGATTTTAATACGCTTTATCCGGAAATAAAAGGAAATCCGCTTGCTGAATTTTGGAATGAAAGGTTAAATTTTGAAAAGGAGGATATAAACTGGGGTTCCCCCCGTGAACTTATATTTGTTCTGCTGATTTCCCTTGTTGCCGGCTTTATTGCCAAATTTCCCGCCATTTTTGAAATGGATCCCGAATTCTTTTATCCAAGGAATATCGGTTTTATAATATTTCCTATGCTGGCTGCTTACTTCGCCTGGAAGAACCGGCTAGCTGTAAAGAAAATTGCGATCATTGCACTGATTATTTTGATCTCAGCTGTATACATTAATGCACTGCCCGATATTATGGAGAGCGACACCCTGATCCTGTCCAGTATGCATTTACTTGTTTTCCTATGGGGCCTTTTGGGGTTTGCGTATGCAGGAAGTATTAATGAGACCAGCGGGAAACGGTTGAGCTTCCTGAAATACAACGGTGACCTCCTGGTTATTTCTGCGCTCATTTGTATCGCAGGTGGAATTTTGACAGGAATCACCATTGGGTTATTTTCCTTACTGGGCATAAATATTGAACAATTTTATTTCGAATACATAGTGATTTTCGGACTTCCCTCCGTGCCAATTATCGGAACTTTTCTAATACAAACCAATCCGCAACTGGTAGTGAAAGTATCGCCGGTTATTGCAAGGATCTTCAGTCCGCTGGTCCTTGTGATGCTGGTGATCTATCTGGGAGCCATGGTCTATTCCGGTAAGGACCCTTATAATGACAGGGAATTCCTTCTCATTTTTAATGTGTTGCTCATTGGAGTAATGGCGATCATATTTTTCTCAGTTGCGGGTTCTTCGGAAACCCATAAAAGCAAGACCGAGGTGGTGATCCTTATCCTGTTATCTATTGTTACGATACTGGTTAATGGGATTGCTCTTTCAGCCATATTGTTCCGTATTTCAGAATGGGGGATCACTCCCAACAGGATTGCCGTTTTAGGTGCTAACATCCTTATCCTTGTCAACCTGGTGATGGTAACTGCTCAACTGCTGAAGGCTACCGCCGGCAAACAGGACCTTAACAGAGTTGGTAATGTGATAGCCCGCTATCTTCCTGTTTATATCCTTTGGGCCATCATTGTAACATTCACCTTCCCTTTGATCTTCGGCCTGTAAAAAATCAATCAATAAAAATTTAATTTAAAACTTATGACTTCAACAAATGCATCCAACGGCAACCTATCTTTCCTTTTTCATTCACTAAGCTGGCTCTTTGGCTTTCTGGTATTGGCTATAGGCATCATTAACACCTTCTGGGGTAACGATCCTTTCTTCGGACTTTTCCTCATCCTTCTTTCCCTGGTTTATTTTCCTCCAGTGAATAATCTAATAATAACCTGGTTTGGATTCTCTGTGCCTTTGGCAATCAAGATCCTGCTTGGCCTGTTTATTATTTGGGCTGCATTGGGCGTAGGGGAATTGTTTGATAAGATTGAGTTGATGAAGAGTAGTTTCTAAATAACACTTTTTTATGAGGAAGAAAGTTTCAGTATACCGAAGTAAAAGAAAGCATAAAAGGGTCACATAGAAGAAAAAACCTGATCCTGCTTAAGAATTATCAAGATGAGGGTAAGGTTTTTGCGGATAAGTAATGGAGCAGAAATAAGTGAAAATTGAACAGCAGAGGATGGAATATTTTGTAAAAAGGGACTCAATAGTCCGGGAAATTTGGGGAAAGGGAGATACTATTCTGTTCATATTCGCAGGCGCTTCAGCAGAGTTTGCACTTAATAAAACTGTGGACTGGCTGTATTTTACGGGAAAACTTCCTGCAGATCCCCTTGGGAGGTTATTTTCCACTGTTTCTTATGCGAGACAAATTGTCTTTTCAGAAAAAGAAGCTGCAAATCGCGCTATTGATTCCATTGCGGCAATCCATTCTGCAGTGGAGGAAAAACGCGGAGCCAAAATGCCCCATTGGGCGTACCGCGATGTGCTTTTCATGCTCATCGATTATTCCATAAGGTCATTTGAAGTACTGGAACGCAACCTAAGCAGGGCAGAAAAAGAGGAGGTATTCTTTGTGTTTACAAAAGTGGGAGAAAGGATGGGTATTCCCGATCTTCCCCAAACTTATGAATCCTGGGTTGGAATGCGGCAGAGTCATTTAAGTCAGGATCTGGAGTATAGTGATCTCACTTATGATCTTTACAAACAATATCGCAAACATCTGGGTTTTGTGCGATACAGGTTACTGCTGGAAGCTCAGAAAATGGTAGTTCCAGGAAAAGTAGGGAAAATGCTGAGTTTTGGAAATTTGCTATTGCTAAGACCTGTAATAAGGATTTACAAATTAAGCCGAAAATTAAAATTTGATAAGGTTTTAAAAGCCGTTATCCTACCCTCAGAATACAAAAAGGAGATCAGCGATCTTGATGTGGTTCCGGCAACCAAAAGCTCATGTCCGTTTAGTGGTAGAGCCAGCGGCTACGAAAGAAAAAGATCAGAGCCTAAGAAGCGATCAGGTTCCCGGTCAATTAAAAAATTTGCTTAAAATAACGTGAGTTCGACTTAAGCAGATAGTCTTTGATCAATAATTTCGAGGTTTAAGGAAGGTTTTTTAGGAAAGAAGCTGTAGGCGATCAGCCCAGAGAGTAAGTTTGACAAGAAGTTATCGAAGCTTCTGTGTCTGGT
>JBGTNH010000008.1:0-19150 GCA_041743165.1 Gillisia sp.
TTTTTTACCTCGGTAGAAAACTGTATTTTTAGTACTCAAAATTGGGTGGTTTTAGTGTGGTTAAAGATGCCTCTAAGCTCTTTAAATATAACACTTTCCGCCCAATTTTTCTTTATATCTCATGAATTTTTCGGGTTAAATTTACGCATTTTTGAAATCTTACCGGGCAGCAAGGATATTATTTAACTCCTCCTTTGTTTCAGAATCAAAATTTTTAGGATTGCTTAAATAGGATTGGACATAAATGGATAAGGTTTCCAATTCAGATTTGTTCAGGAAATTGGAATCAGGATCTGTTGCAAGAGATGTCCAGGGTGGTGTTTCGGCTTTAAAATCATATTCACCAAAAACCATAAAGGGAGTTCCGTTTCTTTCTACTGTCCTTCCGCGGGAATCAAGCTTCCATTGTTCTGCCCAGTTGTAAATAAACATTGCATCATCCATATCAAGTCTTACACAGGCATGACTTGCAGGAAATCCTGGCAACAGATACTGGTGTACCCCTACTCCTTCAAAATTCATAAAATTAAAGTAATAAGGCAAGATCCAATCTGAATTCACCGTACTTACTTTTCTCTTGGCTTTATAATTTCCATAATGTAATCCATTAGGGGTAGGTGTAGATTGCTTTCCTGAACTAACAGGACCCCATTTTATGAGCTTCCCATTCTCATATAAACCAAAAGCCTGAATACGTTGTGCAATAAGCACTGTTTTAGGAATTGAATCCAAAAGATCAAGATTACCGGGAAATGGGGAATAAAACATTAAATCTGGAGAAAGCGTATCGGGAACCAATAATTTGACTCCTACCCCCACCCTTACCTGCTCTATACGATTAAGCGCATAGATCAGTTTTTTTTCATGAGGAGTGTATAAGCTATCCCATACGGTCATATCTACTATGGAATCCAGTTTATAAGTGATAATGAAAGGAGGTTCTTTTTTCTCAACTTCCATGATCACCGGGATAGAATCTCTGGCCTCAAAAACATCATGCGAGTTTTGACCACTCCCATTATCACAGGAATTAAGTATAAATACCATTATTAATGCTGAAAGTAATAATCTTATAAAAGTGATACTTTTCAATGGAAGTCAAAATTGGTTATATAAAGATAAATCAATTACTATTCCTTTTTATATCTCTTCCTACCGGGAGAAGTAATTTTTATAAATATTAAAAGAAACAGGGTTTCCCATGGAGTTTCCAATTTTAACATCATATTCTTGCCCGTCCTTTAAAATGCCAGTAGCTTGCGAGTTTTAATTATTTAAAATAAATAAAATGCTGAAAATGCAATTAAAATTAAAAGCCATATTATTTTGTATAGTGATAGTTGCAGGAACTGCCACCTTCGCACAAAGTCCGCAATTACCACAAACACAACAGGAGCTACCAGGCAATGTTTCTGATGCTGAATTGGAAAAATTTGCAGAGACTGTGCAGGCATTACAAGTTGCTGAACAGGAATCCCAACAAAGAATGATTGCCATTGTTAAGGCACAGGACATCGATATTGAAAAATTTAATGAGATCCACCAGGCAAAAAGGCAAAAGCAGGAGGTAAAAGCGAGTGAAGCCGATCAAAAAAAGCATGATGAGGCTGTTGCCAAACTGGAAGAAATACAACCTGAGATAATGAAATTGATGGAGGAAATAATTATCGGGAAGGGTTTAACCGTAGATCGGTTCCATCAAATTGCCACTTTAATGCAATCCAGTGTAGAGCTGCAACAAAGATTCCAACAAATAATTACAGAATAGAAAACAGTTATTCACTTAATAAAAAGTGCTTAGTAGTCCGAAACACTTTTTTATTACTTTGTTAATGATTTTAAAATTTTCTAATTATTAAGATTGTTTTTTGGAAAGTTTTTAAATAAATCATTTTTTTTTCCAATACTCAATAATTTTTGTATCTTTGACAAAATTAAATTTATATATAATGAATAGAGGAACTGTCAAATTTTTTAATGACTCTAAAGGATTTGGATTTATTACAGACGAAGAATCAAACAAAGAATATTTTGTACACGCAAATGGTCTTGTTGATGAAATCAGAGAGAATGACGAAGTAACGTTTGATCTTGAAGAAGGAAGAAAAGGATTAAATGCAGTAAACGTGAAACAAGCTTAGGCTTAGTTTATATAGTTACTATACTTATGAAATTTGGGCCTTACACAATGTGTAAGGCTTTTTTTTGTGATAAATCCTAAATATTTTTAAAACAGCAGTGAGTACTGTATCTTTATAAAAAATTGATTATTAACCTTGCCGTTAGCATAAAACAAATAAAACCTTACAGACCCTCTCTGGTGTTTTTAGGGTTATTTTTTTGTGGTCAAACGCTTTTTGCAGGATTACCTCAGGATATGATCAAAAACGATAGTTTGGTGTTTACCAATAAAATTATCCCCCCCTCTATAGAAGATGAAGTAAGGATAGCTTTATCCCATTTTCCGGAATTAATAGATACACCTATTGAATTCAGGTTTAAACCCCGGATCAAAAAATCATTTATGCTGGCCCAGCCGAAATTTTCGGGGATTTTAAATAAAAGGAAAAACCGATCCTATTTTATCATGATCAGTGAAACATTCAGTATTGAAGATGATACATTTACAGTGCAGGATTTGCCTACAGATGTATTGATTGGATGGATAGGTCATGAATTGGGCCATATTATGGATTACAGAGACAGGAGTGGATTAAATCTAATGATCTTTGGAGTAAGATACCTTGTTTCCAGCAAGCACATAAGAGAAGCCGAAAGAGCTGCAGATACCTATGCCGTTAACCGCGGATTGGGAGAATACATCCTGGCAACCAAGGATTTTATTTTGAGCCATGCCAACCTTTCTGAAGTGTATAAAGCAAGGATCAAAAGATTATATTTATCACCAGAAGAGATCCTGGAACTGGTTGAAGAGCTCGAATAGTTTATCTAAGCATTTCTCTGTTGCTCTTTAATAAATGTTTCCCATTGAGCAAATTTCTCTTCGTTCATAACTTTTTCCATCTTTACCTGGCCCCCTTTTTTCTTATTATAGGCGTTCCATTCATGGAACAAATCTGGAGGAATAGTTTTAACCTTTACCCCTTTCAATGCTTTACTGCGGGCGACTGCATAATTTTTGTTGGCATCTTTCAGTAAATTGTCAAGTGCGTGAGCGAGTTCTTCTTCAGGAATATCTGTCTCAGTACCCAAATACCATGAATGGTAAAATTCTCCTTCTATTCTCACTGCAGCAATAGTAAATTCAGGGATCTTTATATTATACTTTTCTTCCAGTTCCTTTAATGCATCATTCATTTTATTTACTGATAACTGCGAACCCACTACATTGAGAAAGAATTTTGTCCTGCCTGTGATTCTTATTTCATGACGCTCAACATCTGTGAATTTTATAGTGTCACCAATAAGATATCTCCATGCTCCTGAAACTGTACTTATAAGTAAAATATACTCTTCCTCTTCCTTAATCTCTTTAAACGGAATTACGGGTGCATCATCTGTTATTGATCCGTCCTCATTGACATAGTCTGCTTTAAATGGCACAAATTCAAAATATATTCCGTTGTCCAGCACAAGTTTCATTGCATTGGTTTCAGGACGTTGCTGGTAGGCCAGAAATCCTTCAGAAGCCAGATATGTATCAATTACTGTTAATGGAAACGCGAGGTGGGAATTAAAACTCTTTTCATAAGGTTCAAAGGCCACTCCCCCGGAAGTATAAACCCTGAGATTCGGCCAAACCTCATGTATATTTGTGACTTCGTGATACTTAATTATCTCTTTGAGCATTAATTCTATCCAGGAGGGAATACCTGTTAACGCACCTATATCCCAGTTCCTGGCATTTTCAGCTATTTTTCTAACCCTTACATCCCAGTCTTCTATCTGTGCAATTTCCTCGCCGGGTTTATAATATCCCCTGAACCAGGCCGGAATGTTACTCGCAGATATCCCACTAATTTCACCTTCCTTATGATCTCCTTCCTCTTTAAGATCAGTCGAACTTCCCAACATCATGATCTCCTTTTCAAAAAAATCTGATGGCAGATCAAAATTGGCCAAAGCTCCAACCTGTTTAATACCGGTTTGTCTAATGGCTTCAACCATATCCTCTGTAACAGGAATCTTTTTGCTTGTTTTTCCGGTTGTTCCTGAACTCAGCGCAAAATATGGCGGTTTTCCCGGCCATGTTACATTTACTTCTCCCTCATGCATTCTGGACCACCATTGCTCATTGATTTTATTATAATCGAAGTACGGCACTTTTTCTTCAAAGGCTGTGGGAATGTCTTCAGATTCCAGAATACCCTTAAAATTATAATGTTTACCGAAAGCGGTATCTTTTGCTTTATTTAATATTTTTTTTAAAACTTCGAGCTGTGCTTTCTCTGCATCCGGCTCTGAAACAATTTTATCCCTTAGATCTATCAAGCCTTTAATTAGTGAACCTACAAATGCCATTTGATAAGAATTTTTGAGTGTTATTTAAGATAGACAAAAGTGAAAAAACATCAATAGATCAGGCTGGTAATTACAAATAATTTAACCTTTAGACAGAGCCTTAAGCTTTAATCTCTTAGGGTTTAATTCCCCGATGCTTGCCTCGTTTTTACTTTTTGGAATTTGGGATTTGTTTTTTTGGAATTTGATACCTCGTATGCTTGCAGCGAGGTAGTTCATTCAGTGCTATGCAGCTTTCTGCACATTTTTCACCATCTATGGCTGCAGACACTATTCCCCCGGCATAACCGGCTCCTTCCCCACAGGGAAAAAGGCCTTTGATCCTGATATGCTCCAGGGTTAAGGGATTCCGGGGGATTCTCACTGGTGAAGATGTTCTGGATTCCGGTGCATGAATGACCGCTTCATTGGTGAGATACCCACGCATTGATTTTCCAAATTCCCGGAAACCGACTTTTAAAGTCTTATGAATAAAATCGGGAAATACTTCGGTAAGATCTGCAGAAGTAATCCCGGGTTTATAGGAAGTTTCAGGAAGGTTGGCAGACACTTTTCCGTTCACAAAATCCTCCAGACGTTGCGCCGGAACGCGTTGGGTCATGCCCCCAAGTTCCCACGCTTTTTGTTCAACACTTTTTTGAAAATACATCCCTGCCAGTGGTGAGATGCCATAAGATTTAAAATCCTGAAGTCTCAATTCCACTACTATTCCTGAATTAGCTGTAGGCTGATCACGCCGGCTGGGAGACCACCCATTGGTGACAACCTCTCTGGGACTGGTGGCACAAGGAGCAATGATCCCCCCGGGACACATGCAAAAGGAATACATCCCACGGCCTTCAATTTGTTTTACAATACTGTATGGAGAGGGTGGTAAATATTCGCCTCTGTCATCACATTTGTATTGTATCCTGTCAATCAATTGCTGGGGATGTTCCACCCGAACTCCCAGGGCAAAAGGTTTTGCTTCAATTTCGATTCCTTTTTCCTCCAGGAGTTCAAAAATGTCCCTGGCAGAATGGCCCGTCGCCAATATTACATTGTTTGCAGAGATAGTTTCCCCTTTATGGGTTTTTACACCTGTTACCCGGTCGTTTTTTATTATAATATCTGTAACCCGTGTTTCAAAAATAACCTCACCACCGTATTCAAGTATTTTCTCCCTTAACCTTGCGATGATAGCAGGCAATTTATTGGTTCCAATATGAGGATGAGCATCAACCAGGATCTCTTTTGTCGCCCCAAAGGCTACCAGGAGTTTTAAAATTCGGTTTACATCACCTCTTTTTTTGGAGCGGGTATATAATTTCCCGTCACTGTAAGTTCCGGCACCTCCTTCCCCAAAACAATAGTTGGAATCTTCATTGACTATATGTTCAATGTTCAGGGCTTTAAGATCCCGTCTTCTGCTGCGCACATCCTTCCCTCTTTCAATGATAAGAGGTCTCAAGCCCCCTTCAATACATCGCAAAGCGGCAAAAAGCCCTGCCGGGCCGGCCCCTATGATTATAACTTCTTCATTTTTGGACACATCTTTGTAATCTGGTAATTCAAATTGCTCTCTGCGGAAGGGTTCTGAAACAAATACATCAACCATTAAGTTGATCTTTACTTCCTTTTGCCTGGCGTCAATGGAACGTTTCAACACTTCCACATGGGAAATATCTTCCCGGGGAATACTGGCATGCCTGGACACCTCTTTCCGCAAAAGATCATCTTTTGCAGCGATTTCAGGTGAAACCCTGAGTTGATAGTTGTACTTCATATTTGTGATTACCCCGCAAAATTAAACTTTTCAAAATTGAAATAACAAATCCTCTGCCTACCTTTGTAAAATGGAAATTAAGCCGGATTATAAAGCACTTATTGATCTTGCCCATGCAAAAATGCATTACGGAAAATATAAGAACCAATATCTTTCTGATATCCCGGAATATTACCTTATATGGCACCGGCAAAAAGGTTTTCCTGATGGCAAATTAGGAGACCAGTTGAAGCAGGTAACAGAAATGAAGGTGAATGGTATGGAGCAGATCCTGCGCAACATAAGAAAAAATTATCCTGAAAAATAGATATTTACCCCTCATAATGAAGGAGATATCTTTAAAAATATTAGCTGAATAATTGGAAGGTATTTTACATTCTTCTTTGTAATTTAGCGCCCTGAATATCTCAACGCAGTTAACACAATTTAACATGGCCGAAACAAAGTATATTTTTGTGACAGGTGGGGTTTCTTCTTCCCTTGGAAAAGGAATAATAGCCGCCTCCCTTGCAAAATTGTTACAGGCACGTGGTTTCAAAACCACTATTCAGAAACTTGACCCCTATATTAATGTAGATCCCGGAACCTTAAATCCCTATGAACATGGCGAATGTTATGTAACTGAGGACGGGGCTGAAACCGACCTTGACCTGGGGCATTATGAAAGATTCCTTAACGTCAATACTTCCCAGGCCAATAATGTTACTACCGGCAGAATATATCAAAGCGTTATTGAAAAAGAACGCCGGGGGGAATTTTTAGGAAAGACAGTTCAGGTTGTACCCCATATCACCAACGAAATTAAAGAAAGGATCCAGATTCTGGGAAGAAGTGGGGATTATGATATGGTGATCACAGAGATTGGAGGTACAGTGGGGGATATTGAATCCTTACCATATATAGAATCTGTAAGACAGCTCAAATGGGAACTGGGAGACGAAAACGCGTTGGTGATTCATCTTACTTTTGTACCCTATCTGGCCGCTGCAAAAGAACTCAAGACGAAACCCACTCAGCACAGTGTAAAAACCCTGATGGAAAGTGGAATTAAAGCAGATGTACTGGTTTGTCGCACTGAACATGAGCTCTCTGATGATATAAGAAGGAAGCTGGCAATCTTTTGTAATGTGAAACAAGAAGCGGTGATCCAGTCTATAGATGCATCAACTATTTACGATGTACCAAATATGATGCTTGATGAAGGCCTGGACATTGTAGTGCTGAAAAAATTAGGTCTATCTGTTGAAAATGAACCGGATCTAACAAACTGGAACCAATTTTTAAAAAGACATAAAAATCCAAAATGCGAGGTTACCATTGGTCTTATCGGAAAATACGTTGAATTGCAGGATTCCTACAAATCAATACTTGAATCTTTTATTCACGCCGGGGCAGAAAATGAAGTAAGGGTTAATATAGAAAGCATACATTCCGAATTTATCAATGAGGAGACTATTGAAAAGATCTCCCACCTTGATGGGATACTTGTAGCACCCGGATTTGGTGAACGGGGGGTTGAAGGAAAAATTGATGCTGTAAGATATGCCAGGGAAAACAATATTCCATTTTTGGGAATTTGCTTAGGAATGCAAATGGCAATTATAGAATTTACCCGAAATGTGCTCAATCTTAAAAATGCAAATTCCACAGAGATGGATCCCAGGACCCCTCATCCGGTTATTGATATAATGGAAGAGCAAAAGAGTATTACCCATATGGGAGGTACTATGAGGCTCGGATCCTGGAAATGTGAATTGAAGGAAGGATCTTTGGTAAAAAGGATCTATGGTGCTTCTTTGATCAGGGAACGCCACCGTCACAGATATGAATACAATAATAAATATAAAAGTGAGATCGAAGAAGCGGGTATGTTAAGCTCCGGGATCAATCCCGAAACAGGATTGGTAGAAATAATTGAACTTAGGGACCATCCCTGGTTTGTGGGGGTGCAATACCACCCCGAATATAAAAGTACAGTTGCTGCGCCACACCCACTTTTTATAGCCTTTATTGAAGCGGCGGTAAAATATTCAAAACAAAAGAACAGTGTCAATGTGGCACAAAATCAATAAACAGGTCATTAATCTGACTTGCAACATGCTGTAAAGAAATTTACCCGCAAAAGCTTATTTATCAATACCCATGGAAGAAAAAAAATTTGACGTACAATCCCTGATCGGGTTTTTGCTCATTGGAGTGATCCTGATCTGGATGTTATATAATAATTCTCTTGAAACAGAACCGGTTACAGAACCCCAGACTACAGAGCAAATCCAGGCACCCATTACTCCCCCACCTGCAATTGCAGAAGAAACTGAGGTAAGTCCCGATTCTCTGGAACTCGTTCGTGCTCAAAGAGAACTTGGAGCTTTTGGTTATTCGGCAACCTTAGCCTCCGCTACAGATAACTCTACCACTATTTCCAACGGATTATTAGAATTGACCATTGATAATAAAGGTGGATATATCTCTGAGGCAAGGTTGACCCAGTTTAAGAGATTTGATTCGATCCCTGTATATCTTATCCGGGATGGAAACGCATCTTTCAATCTTAATTTTACCACTGTAGATGGAAGGGTTCTGGATACTGAAAATCTGTATTTTGAACCTACTTTAAGTCAGAACGGGAACAATCAGGTGCTCTCCATGATGCTTAAGGTTTCAGAATCTGAATTTCTGGAATACCGGTATGTTTTGAAACCGGATGAATATATGCTGGATTTCAGCATACGTTCCCAGGGACTAAACCGTGTATTCAATGCCTCACGGGATATAACACTTGACTGGAGTCTTAAGACCATACGGGAAGCCAAGAGTATAGACTATGAAAACCGGTATACCGAAGTAGTTTATGAATACGGTGGTGGAAAGGATGATTATTTGGGCCAGGGTGATTTTACAGATGATGAAGAGGATAATGTAACCTATGTCGCATATAAACAACATTTCTTCACCTCTATCCTTTTAACAGATACGCCTTTTCCAAGGGGAAAATTCACTTCAACCAACCTGGTTCAGGACAGGGATGTGGATACACTTCACCTAAAGGCTTTTACATCAACCTTAGCTCTGGAACTAAAAGGTGGTGAGTTGAATTATAATATGAACTGGTACTACGGGCCTTCAGATTATAAAATCCTAAATGATTATGATCGCAACCTTGATGAGATCCTTCCTTTGGGTTGGGGAATCTTTGGATGGATAAACAAATATCTATTTATTCCGTTTTTTAGCTTTCTAAGTGGTTTTCTTCCTAGCTACGGGATCGCTATTATAGTAATGACCATTGTGGTGAGAATCATACTGTCCCCTGTTACCTACAAATCTTACCTCTCACAAGCAAAGATGAAGGTGCTTCGCCCGGAAATTACCGAGCTTAATGAGAAGTACAAGGATAACCCTATGAAGAAGCAGCAGGAGACCATGAAGCTGTACTCCAAGGCCGGGGCCAGCCCCATGAGTGGGTGTTTACCCGCCCTGATGCAGATACCCGTGTTTTATGCCCTTTTCCAGTTCTTCCCGAGTGCATTTCAGTTACGACAAAAAGGATTCTTGTGGGCAGATGACCTTGCCAGTTACGATACCGTTCTTGAGCTGCCATTCTATATTCCGTTCTATGGGGACCACGTGAGTTTATTCCCAATTCTGGCTTCTATTGCAATTTTCATCTATATGATGATGACTACAGGACAGACCATGCAGCAAAACCAGCAACCGGGAATGCCTAACATGAAATTTATCATGTATCTCTCCCCTGTCCTTATGTTGTTTTTCTTTAATAACTATGCCAGTGGATTATCGCTATATTATTTCACCTCCAATCTTATAACCATTGGGATTATGCTTGTGATCAAGTACGCTATAATTGATGAAGATAAGATCCATGCAAAGATCCAGGAGAATAAGAAAAAACCAAGGAAGCAAGGGAAATTTGCCAGAAAGATGCAGGAAATGATGGAACAGGCAAAACAACAGCAGAAGAAGAACAAAAAATAATAATTTCCTTTAGGTAAATTAAGGCCGTGGGTTTTCCGGGCTCTTTGGCTTTAAAAATAATTTGGTAATGAAGAACCTTTCATTCTAAGGTTTTGTTTAATCTTGAAAGAAAAAATTTCAGACAATAGTTAATTGTATATTATAGCTGAACATGAAATATCTTTTTAATAAAAGCGTTTTGACTATATTTACTATCCTTAAATCAAAAACGACATGAAAAAATTATTGGTATTATTTTTAAGTATGGCTTTTTTAACAGCCTGTAGTAACGATGATGATAATGGAGATCAGGGTTCAGATCCAATTTTAGGTACCTGGCTTCTCGTTGAGGCTTCATCACCTATCAATACTCAGTTCTGCTTAGATGAGGAATCAACCCTTACTTTCAATTCAAACGGCACAGGTCAGGCAAACTTTTTTTTATCACAATTTCAATGTGCAGCAACTACTGCCCCGGGTACCTGGAGAAATAATGGGAATTCCAATTACACCATTACAGTTCAGGGACTTGGAGATTTAGTAGGAACTGTTAACTTCTCAAATAACAATACCCGTTTTACTTTTGCTACAACTGTTTTGACTGTTCCCGGAACTCTTACGTTTGAAAAACAATAAATAACAAATTATAATTCAATGAAACGGTGGCTTTTGCCACCTTTTTTTATTTCGTAATTTTGCAGGATATCTAGCGACCATTCCCGATATGTAAAAAACCAGGGGAGAGGAATATCAAGTATGAAAAAAGTAGTTGTAGGATTATCAGGAGGAGTAGATTCCAGTGTCGCAGCATACCTGTTGCAGCAACAGGGTTACGATGTTATTGGCCTGTTCATGAAGAACTGGCACGATGACTCTGTAACCATATCCCAGGAATGCCCCTGGCTTGAAGACAGCAATGACGCTGTCATGGTTGCTGAAAAACTTGGCATTCCATTTCAAACAATTGACCTGAGTAAAGAATATAAGGAGCGCATTGTTGATTATATGTTCCGTGAATACGAAATGGGCCGCACCCCTAATCCCGATGTACTGTGTAACCGGGAGATCAAATTTGATGTTTTTATGAAAATTGCCCTTTCCCTGGGTGCAGATTATGTCGCAACAGGTCATTACTGTCGCAAAGGTGAGATTAATAAAAACGGGGTGACCTATTATCAATTGCTTTCCGGTAGGGATGAAAATAAGGATCAATCTTATTTTCTTTGCCAGCTTACCCAGGAACAATTATCCAAAACTCTGTTTCCTATTGGAAATTTACAAAAATCTGAAGTAAGGGAAATTGCGAAACAACAAGGACTTATAACTGCAGATAAAAAAGATTCCCAGGGACTTTGCTTCATAGGAAAGGTAAGGTTACCGGAATTCCTTCAGCAAAAATTGCAACCCCGCGAAGGTGTAATTGTTGAAATAGATCCACAGAAAAAGATATTTAAGGAAGAGCTTCCGCTGTTTGATTCAAAAAAAGAGGAACTGGATCATCTTTCCCGTAAATATCAATTCCATATCACAGATGGGAAAATTGTTGGAAAACATCAGGGTGCACATTATTTTACCAAAGGACAACGCAAAGGTCTCGCCGTAGGTGGCACACCGGAACCACTTTTTGTAATAGAAACTGATGTGGATTCCAACATTATTTATACAGGACAAGGAAAGGACCATCCAGGATTATACCGGAAAGCCCTTTTTATAAAGCCCGAAGAAGTACATTGGGTAAGGCCCGATCTTAAAGTTGAGCCATATCAGGAATTAAAAGTAAAAGCCCGAATCAGGTATAGACAACCTCTACAGGACGCCACCCTGTTTCCTGCAGAAAATGGTCTGTATATAGAATTTAACGAGGCGCAGGCTTCAATCACCGAAGGACAATTTGTAGCATGGTATGATGGGGATGAACTTATAGGTTCCGGCGTGATCTCATAATAAAACCCATGTATGGCAAACAGAATTACGCAGCTATTCAATATTAAATACCCTATTATCCAGGCCGGCATGATTTGGGCAAGTGGATGGAAACTTGCCAGTGCAGTGAGCAACGCAGGAGGTCTGGGAATTATAGGTGCGGGTTCAATGTACCCCGAAATCCTCAGGGAACATATTCAAAAATGTAAAAAAGCCACTTCACATCCATTTGGAGTGAATGTGCCCATGCTTTATCCCGATCTTGAAAAACTTATGGAGATCATAATAGAGGAAGGTGTGAAAATTGTGTTTACCTCAGCAGGAAACCCAAAAGTCTGGTCAAAACATTTACAGTCATATGGTATTACTGTTGTACATGTTGTAAGTAGCGTTAAGTTTGCTCTAAAATCACAGGAGGCAGGGGTAGATGCAGTGGTGGCAGAAGGATTTGAAGCCGGCGGGCATAATGGAAGGGATGAAACCACAACTTTCACCCTCATTCCAATGGTAAAGGAAAAACTTGACATTCCTTTAATAGCCGCGGGAGGTATTGCTACCGGAAGAGGAATGCTGGCCGCAATGATCCTTGGGGCTGATGCGGTACAGGTAGGATCCCGATTTGTTGCAAGTAATGAGGCCTCCTCTCATATAAATTTTAAACAAAAGGTAGTAGCTGCAGCCGAAGGAGATACGCAGCTCACCTTAAAAGAACTCGCCCCGGTGCGCTTGTTAAAGAACAAATTCTATGAGGATATTCAGGCTTTATATCAGAAGAATCCAAGCAGACAGGACCTTATTGAATTATTGGGAAGGGCACGTGCCAAGCGCGGAATGTTTGAAGGTGATCTTGAAGAGGGAGAACTGGAAATAGGCCAGATCGCGGGGTTGATTCACGACATTAAACCTGCTGCACAAATTGTAAAGGATATGATGGCTGAATTTCAGGAGGCTAGATTAGAAGTCGCCAACCTCTAACTGGCTACATCTTCATACCTCAGCAATTCTGATTTTACAAAATGTCTCCACCGGGCCTCCCCATCCTTATCAAGGCTATGCCTTGATTCTTTATCAAATTTACTTTGCATAGATGTCCTTTCATTTTCAACAGACTGGTAGATCCTGGTTAATACGGCTTTTGGATCTTTCAATAAGCTCCGCGTATCCACCTCAGATAGTTTTTTGCGCAATTTCCGGGCGTGCAACTCAGTAATATCAAAATGAAGCTGTTCGTGTTTCAACAGGTAGTCATTATCAGATTCCTTTTTTACCCAGGATAAATGTGGATTGAAATAACTAATTACTTCATATGTGAGTTCAATGGCTCCGTTATTATTTTTAACACCCCAGGAAAAGGAAAGCCCGGCATTTGTATTTGCATCAAACTTAGAGGCTTCATCTGGTATAGCTTTAAAATTTTTCCATGACAACCCATCCTCAACCCAATAGATTTTTTCAACGTTTTGGGCAAAGACATTTAGAGAGGAAAGTAAAAAAACAATAAAATAAAATTTCATTCAAGAAATAAATTAATAATAGAATTTGATCTCTTTTTCAATATCAGAATGTAAGCTATACATAACAGGACAGGTCTTAGCGGCATTTTCAAGAATTGCCTTTTCCTTCTCGCTAAGATTTGCAGGTAGAAAGAAATCAATTTTAATTCCGGATATCCTTCTTGGATTGGAAGACATGATCTTGGTTACCTCAGCATAGGAATTCTGAAGTTCCACAGACATTTCTCTGGCTTTAATACCCATTATTGTGAACATACAGGTAGCCAGGGCAGTAGCTACAGTATCTGTAGGAGAAAATGCTTCCCCTTTACCATGGTTATCAAGAGGAGCATCTGTGATCATTTTATTTCCGCTCTGCAAATGCTCACATTCGGTTCTAAGATCTCCAAGGTATTGAACTTTTGAGGTCATATTAGTTTGCTAAGCTTAAAGTTAGATCAGGATTTAACTGCATGATATATACGGCATGATTTGAAAATCCGCCATTCACTTTTGGTCTGTAATAGAACTTATTCTCGACATACTCTGTTACCACATTCTCCTGAACAGACCTTTCTATGGTAGACATGGCTCCCAGACGCAATAATATATCCAGAGTTATATCATATCCCCTTACGGTGTACTTGTCGGGCATTACTCCATATTTACTTTTATAGTTATCAATAAAAGTATCAATCCCGGATTCATTAAACTCCCTGTATTCTGAAGGAAAACTAAAATTTAATCTTCCTAAATGTTCATTCACGATCACATCATGATCAAATGATGAATTCTTATTAGTGGTAAACAATCTTATCCGGTTACCTCTTGCTAGCCTGTTCAAAGCAGATGTGGCACTTCCCAGTAAAGCAACATTATCAGTCTCCAGGATAACCCAATTTTCCCTGTCCCCCATGAGAGATGGGGAAATCGAGCCCTCAGAAAAATTAGTTCCTCCGGGTGTTACCAGTCTTGCAGAAGGTAAAGCGCTCATTAATTTGCTCCTTATTGCACTATTCTTATTATCTGCAACTATAATTACATTTTTTCCCTGGGAATTTTCTTTGAGATAATTGATCATTGCCTCGGTCAACAATTCATCGCTGGTGCTGGCCTGGTATAAATTGGAAATCCCCCTTAACTCCCGGTTGGTTATTGGGGAAATTACCGGCACACCGGCATTAACAAGACTTGAAGCGGCTTCTTCAGATGTAGCCTGATATAGCGGACCAATAACGGCATGGACATTTGAGAAATTATTGCTGTTAATAATAGATCTTACAGTATTAGCTTTCTCCTGCGTATCAAATACCCTTAAATTTGTTGAAATTCCCATTTCTTTAGCGGTTTCCAGCGCCATAAGTACCCCGCTGTAAAAATCTACAGAAATTCTCATAACTCGATCATCCATCAAAACCTGGCGTGCATTTGAAACCGAGTCATTTACTATTTTGGAGGCATTGAACGGCAACATAAGTACAAGGTTCTTAGTGCTAAAATCTTTGATCTTTCCGGCAAGATCAGACTTCATTTCCAGAGGTTCTAATTCTACATAATCGATATTCTCCAGTTCCAGACCACGTGCATCCTTAGTTGGGACCTTAAGAACCATACCCCATTTAAGTCCATCTTTTAATGCAGGGTTCAATGCAATTAAAGAATCCTGATCAATCTGGAATCGTTGAATTAATCCATAAATTGTTTCCTGGGGCTGGACTTCATAAAACTGGTAGTCATCATTCAGTATGATCACCGGTTCATCCAAAACATCTGTGTTCACTCTTAACATGATCCCAGGCTGTAATACATCTACGGTGGGATTTAGTTTTTCAAGTTCATCCACCGTCATCCCATATTTTCTTGCAATACCAAATTTTGTTTCCTTTGGGAGAATTATGTGTTCCCTTGTGTTGGGTATCTGGGAAATGCTTCTGGGTTGGGTTGCGGGAATAGGACGTGAAGGTTGAGCACCTGCATTGGCATCAGGGATTGCAAAAACCGGGATCCTGATAGTTTCTCCTATTTGCAGATCCTTCGAGTACAATTGGTTGTTATAGCGTTTTATATCATCTTCAGAAACATTGTATTGTTTAGAAAGCCTGTAAATCGTTTCCTGGCGTTGTACTTTATGGTCAATAAAGGATACAGCCTGAGGCTTGGAAATATCTGCAGAAGTTGATGCCTCACCTATGGGGATTACAAGTTTTGACCCCACATTCACCCCGTTGCGGGCATCAGGATTTAATTTATATATAGCCTCGGGGGTAATATTATATTTTTGTGCTATCCTGAAAACATTTTCTTCCGGCTCAACTGTATGGTATTTATACGCCTGGGCACTGGCCGATAAGGAAAAGCCATGAAATATTAAAAATAGTACAACAATAAATTTCATAATTTTTATATTATTAATTATAACAGCAACATTCATTTAATCTTATCACCTATTCCCATTCAATGGTTGCCGGGGGTTTTGAACTTATATCATACACTACCCTATTAACGCCTTTTACCCGATTTATTATAGTATTTGAGGTTTTTTGAAGAAAATCATATGGTAAATTCACCCAGTCTGCAGTCATTCCATCTGTTGATTCCACAGCTCTAAGCGCAACTACTTTTTCATAGGTCCTCTCATCTCCCATCACACCTACTGCATTGACAGGAAGTAAGATCGCACCCGCCTGCCATACCTTGTCATATAACATCCATTCTTTCAATCCATTGATGAAGATCGCATCCACCTCTTGTAATATTCTTACCTTTTCGGCAGTAACATCACCAAGAATACGAATTGCAAGACCCGGTCCCGGAAAAGGATGTCTGCCAAGAATAGAATCACTAATCTCCAGTTCGGTTCCTACACGTCTTACTTCATCTTTAAATAACATTTTAAGAGGTTCAACTACCTCAAGCTTCATAAAATCGGGTAATCCACCTACGTTATGATGAGATTTTATAGTTGCTGAAGGTCCACCACTTACAGAGATTGATTCAATCACATCAGGGTAAATGGTCCCCTGTGCAAGGAATTTCACATTTTCTATGAGATGGGCTTCATGGTCAAAAACTTCAATGAACGCATTTCCAATGGCTTTTCTTTTTTCCTCAGGATCGCTTACTCCTGCCAGCGCATCCAAGAAACGTGCCGAAGCATCCACCCCTTTCACATTGAGGCCCATTCCTTTATATTGCTCCAGAACGCTCTCAAATTCTCCTTTTCTCAGTAAACCATTATTCACAAAAATGCAATACAGGTTTTGTCCTATGGCCTTATGAAGCAATACTGCTGCAACAGAAGAGTCTACCCCTCCGCTTAGCCCCAATACAACCTTATCATCACCTACGCGTTCTCTTAATTCTGAAACTGTCATTCCCACAAAAGCTTCCGGGGTCCAGGTTTGAGGCACCCGGGCAATATGGACCAAAAAGTTCTCCAGGAGTTTTTTCCCATCTGTAGTATGATAGACCTCAGGATGAAATTGTATGGCATATGTGGGTTCCCCTTCAATTCGATAGGCCGCGTTTAATACATCCGGAGTGCTCGCCAGCCTTATACTATTGGAAGGTAAATCCTTGATGGTATCACTATGACTCATCCACACCTGGGAGTTTTCCAGTATACCTTCAAACAGAGGTTCAGAATTCTTGATAAGTGAAAGATTTGCCCTACCATACTCCCTTATTTCAGATGCTTCCACCTTTCCGCCATTGAAATGTGCAAGATATTGAGCGCCGTAACATACCGCGAGAATGGGCAGTTTTTTTCTGATATTTTGTAAATCCGGATGTGGAGCATCATCTCCTCTTACTGAAAAAGGGCTACCTGAAAGTATGACCGCTTTGAATTCAGAAAGATCTCCCGGAAGTTTGTTGTAGGGGTGGATTTCACAATAAATGTTTAGCTCTCTTACACGCCTTGCAATCAATTGGGTGTACTGGGAGCCGAAGTCTAAAATGAGGACGTTTTTTTGCATAGGCAAAAGTAAGAATTTGAACTAATAATGACCTATGGGAATTTTATTTTTATACCTTTAAAATGTTTATAACCCCTGTATGAAATACGTAACCGCTATCGTTTTTTCCCTAGCAATTGTTATTGCAGCTTTTATCATTGGAAACTCCTACGTCAAACGTGCCCAACCGCAGGGAGTGATTTCGGTAACAGGATCAGGCAGTGAAAATTTTACATCAGATCTTATCGTATGGGAAGGTCGCTTCAGCCGGATGAGTCCTGTTTTAAAACAGGCTTATGATGAAGTAAACCGGGATAAGGAGACAGTGCGTAACTATCTTATCGATAAAGGCATTCCGGCCGGGAATATTGTCTTTAATTCAGTTCAGACTATAGAGCAACAGGAGAACCAATACCAGAACGGTAATTATGTAGGCAGTGTATTTAAGGGCTATGAACTGGTGCAGACCGTGAAAATAGAATCGGATGATGTAGAATTAATTGAAAATGTTTCCCGGGAAATCACCGAGCTGCTAAACCTGGGAGTTCAATTCAACTCCTCCCCACCCAGATATTATTATACCAGGATCGCAGACCTAAAGATCGAGATGATCTCAAAGGCCACTGAAGATGCAAGACTTCGTGCCGAAAAGATTGCGGAGAACAGTGGTGAAAAACTCGGAAATCTCAACAGCGCTACTATGGGTGTTTTCCAGATCACAGGCCAGAATAGCGGAGAGGATTATAGCTGGAGCGGAGCTTACAATACCCAGGACAAAAATAAAACAGCTTCTATCACAATGAGACTGGAATATGATATCGATTAACCATCGATCTAAACCACTTCGGTCTTACGAAAAAGGTCTATTTTAAATTTTTTTCTTAAATTTAAGATCCCGGTTTAAAAAGAAAAACTTTTCAAAAATTTTCTCCCGATGTTGAATTATTCAAATATGCTGAATGATCATTTTAATGAGACCTGGCGAGAGCTAAATGCAGGAACCTGCGAGGAAGGCCACCCTTTTAAGGTATGTGCCCTTGCTACACTTGCAACTCAGGATCATATTAAACAGCGTATTGTTAACCTACGGGAGGTAACCCCTTATAATACTCTGTTGTTTTATACAGATTCCCGGTCTTCCAAGATTTCCCAGATAAATAAAAATCCGAACGCCAGTGTGCTATTTTATAATTACAGGATCAATTTGCAGTTGCTCATTTGCGGTGTTATTAAAGTGCATAGCAATAATGAATTGTGGCAGGACCACTGTATAAAAATAGAAGGAAAAAGTATAAATGATTATAATACCAAATATTCCCCGGGAAAAAAGATCAATAATCCGCTGGATGTTAAAAGAACACAAGACCTCAATTTTGCTGTGCTCGAGTTGATCCCAGAAAGTATTGAATATCTTAAATTAACGTGAGTTCGACTTAAGCAGATAGTCTTTGATCAATAATTTCGAGGTTTAAGGAAGGTTTTTTAGGAAAGAAGCTGTAGGCGATCAGCCCAGAGAGTAAGTTTGACAAGAAGTTATCGAAGCTTCTGTGTCTGGT
>JBGTNH010000009.1:0-52808 GCA_041743165.1 Gillisia sp.
ACCTTTTTTAAAGTCTTTAGCCTGCCGCTTGTAGCGGGGGATCCCGCTTCTGCTCTTAAAGGACCCAAAACTGTGGTACTTTCTGAATCTGCAGCCCAAAAATATTTTGGAACTACCAATATTTTGGGTGAAACCCTGGAGACCGTGCAGGGAACCTCTTATAATGTAACAGGCGTTATGAAAGACATTCCGCCCAATTCCCATTTCAATTTTGATTTTATCTTTTCCATGGATAATGATATCTACAATTTTGGCAATTTCCTTAGCCACAATTTTCACACCTATTTGTTGCTGGGAAAAGGGGTAAATCCAAAAGAAATTGAAGGTAAATTTGATGAATATTTTGACCGCTATTTGCAACCTATAGCCAAACAGATCCTGAATATTAACTCTCGGGAGGAATTTGAAGCGGCAGGGAATACTCTTAAATACACCTTATTTCCGTTAACAAAAATACATCTTCATTCAGATAGATCTATGGAAATAAGACCCGGGGGCAATATACAGTATGTTTATATTTTTTCTGCGGTAGCGCTATTCATTCTTTTAATTGCCTGCATCAATTTTATGAACCTTTCCACCGCAAGATCTGCCAGCAGGGCTAGGGAAGTCGGGATTAGAAAAGTGTTGGGTTCGGGAAGGAAGCAGCTCATTACCCAATTTCTTTCAGAATCTGTTTTAATGGCATTCATAGCAATGTTAATTGCAGTGGTAATAGCTTTTCTTGCCTTACCAGCTTTCAATGAAGTCGCTGCTAAAAATCTTTCTATTCAAAGGATTTTTCAAACCGATATGATGCTTATCGTACTGGCTTTACCTCTGTTGGTAGGATTCCTCGCAGGCTCCTATCCGGCTTTTTTCCTTTCAAATTTTAAACCGGTTCAGGTCTTAAAAGGAAGGCTCCAGTTAGGCGCAAAAGGAGGAACCTTTAGGAACGTTCTGGTAGTATTTCAGTTTACAACTTCCATTATCCTTATAATAGGAACCATTGTAGTATATCAGCAACTTGAATTTATCCAGAATAAAAACCTTGGATTCAATAAAGATCAGGTGATCATTGTAGATGAGGCTTTTGTTCTTGGGTCACAAATAAAAATTTATAAAAGTGAGGTTCTGGAAATGCCGGGAGTGCAAAGCGGGACTATAAGTAGTTTTCTTCCTGTGAGCAGCTCCTCCCGCAGCGACGAAACTTTTTCTAAAGAAGCTGCCATGACCACAGAACAGGCTTTTGGAATGCAAAGGTGGAGAGTAGACCAGGATTATATTCCAACTATGGGCATGAAGCTTATACAGGGAAGAAATTTTTCCAGGGAATTAAGTTCCGATTCTTTATCTGTAATCATAAACGAATCTGCCGCAAAGACGATATCGTCCGGCGATGTGGTGGGAAGAAAAATATATCAGGTGACCGATTTTAGTACGGGAGAACTTACAGCGTTAACTATTATTGGAGTGGTTGAAAATTTTCATTTTGATTCCCTGCGGGAGAATATCGGGCCTCTGTCTATGGTGCTGGAGAATAGTCCAGGTCTTGTTTCGTTTAAAGTAAACGCCGCAAATATTCCACAGGTTTTAACTGCAATGGAAGAAAAATGGAGCAAAATGGCCACCGGCACCCCTTTTACTTACAGGTTTATGGACGAGGCTTTTGATGAAATGTACCGTACAGAACAAAGGCTGAGTAAAATCGCCCTTATATTTTCAATTCTCGCCATTTTCGTGGCCTGCCTGGGACTTTTTGGGCTTTCTACTTTTATAGCAGAAAAAAGGATTAAGGAAATAGGAATTAGAAAAGTTCTGGGAGCGACCGTTGGAAATATCGTTCAAATGCTTTCCAGGGATTTTATAAGGCTGGTACTTATTGCTTTTGTTATTGCAACTCCTATAGCCTGGTATGCTATGCAGAACTGGTTACAGGATTTTGTTTATAGAATTGATCTAAGCTGGATCTATTTTCTGGTTGCAGGTGGTTTGGCCCTGTTTATAGCATTATCAACCATTAGTTTTCATGCTGTTAAAGCAGCCCTTATCAATCCTGCTAAAAATTTAAGATCGGAGTAGGGGCCCCCTAACCCCCGAAGGGGGAACGATATGGTGGAAATGGTATATAGAATATAGAAAAGAGAGAAAAGAATAGAGACAAGATAAAAAAGTGGACAGAGGACAGTAGAGCCTGCCTGCCGGCAGGCTTGGAAAGAGAGCAGAGATAACAGGGTTATAGAAGGTGTTATGATACCGGACACTGGTGTTCGCTTTTGGACATTTTTTCACGAGCCCTTAGATACAACAGTTTGACTGTTAAACATTTATGTATACGGCACGCTTTTACTGTTAATAGATTATCTATTTCCTATTTAAAGAAAATTTGAAAAGGATTTACGAATAAAAATATAGTCATGTTTAAGAATTATTTTAAAATTGCCTGGCGGAATATTAGGAAGAACAAGGGCATATTTTCTATAAATATTGCAGGGCTGGCCATTGGGATAGCATCCTGCCTTATTATATTGCTATTTGTGGTGGATGAACTGAGTTATGACCGGTTCAATGAAAAGGCAGAAGAGATCGTTCGGGTGGTGTTCCGGGCAGATATCAACGGGGAGGAAATGAAGGAAGCAGTGGTTATGGCTCCCGTGGCAGCTGTTTTAAAACAGGATCTTCCGGAAGTTCTGGACGCCACCCGTATTAGAAAAAAAGGCACTCCCAAAATTACTTTTGAAAATAAATCTTTCAGAGACAGTAGATTCGCTTACGTAGATCCTAACTTTTTTGACATTTTTACCCTTCCCGTGGTTGAAGGTAATGCTAATGATCCCCTGGGGGAACCAAATTCAGCAGTTATAACTGAGACAGAAGCTAAGAAACTCTTCGGAAGTAAAACAGCTACAGGTAACACTATAACAATTGAAGGGCAGGAGAAGGAATTCTTAATAACTGCTGTGATTAAAGATATTCCGAAAAATTCCCATTTTCATTTTGATATTCTCGCTTCTACCCAAGGATTTCTTCCCGCACAGGGAACTTCCTGGGTAAATTCAGATTTTTATACTTATCTGCTGCTTAAGAAAGGAACAGATGTTAAAGAACTGGAAACAAAACTTCCCGGGATTGTTGAAAAATATATGGGGCCACAAATGAAGAATGCCATTGGAATGACTTTCGCAGATTTTCAGAAGGATAACAAAATAGGCCTTTTTCTTCAGCCTTTAACAGACATACATTTAAGATCAGATTTTACAAGTTCCACCACTCTGGAACCGGGTGGGGATATACGCTATGTGTACATATTTAGTTTAATCGCACTTTTTATGCTGTTGATCGCCTGCATTAATTTCATGAACCTCTCAACGGCAGCAGCCTCCAAACGGGCAAAAGAGGTAGGAATCAGGAAAGTGCTGGGCTCGAATAAAAAACAGCTTATTTACCAGTTTTTAGCTGAATCATTTATTGCTACTTCCATTGCAATGGCAATATCACTTGTTCTTTTTGAACTGGCGCTACCACTCTTCAACGAGCTCTCCGGAAAAGAATTAAATATTAATTACATATTTCAACCTTGGGCACTTATATCCATGCTCCTGCTTATTTTTGTGATAAGTTTTATGGCCGGTGGATATCCCGCATTTTTTCTATCTTCTTTTAAGCCCATCGCAGCTTTACAAAATAAATTTTCCGGCTTTGGAAGGAGCAGGGCTATAAGAAGTGGCCTGGTGGTTTTCCAGTTTGTAATTTCCACCGGGTTAATTTTTGCTACACTGGTAGTAAACCAACAATTATCCTTCATTCAATCCAGGGATCTGGGTTATAACAAGGAGCAAATGATCGTTCTAAGGGAATCCTACCTGCTTGGAAATAATCAGCATTCATTTAAAAATGAAATCCTTCAGGACCCGAGAGTCGAAAATGTAAGTACCTCTGCCTTCATCCCCGCCGGACTTACAGATAATGATATGTCTGGAATTTACCTGGGGGAAGAATACCGGCGAAGGATGTTTGTGTACAATATTGATGAACAGTACATTCCTACCATGGGAATGGAATTAATTGCAGGGCGCAATTTTTCTAAAGAATTCGGCGCCGATTCTACCAGTGTGATCATCAACCAGAGTGCAGCTGAGGCACTTGGGTTTAATAATGATGCTCTAGGAAAGACTCTCCATAGAGATACCAATAACGGCAAACAATTACTTACGGTGATAGGAGTTATAAAAGACTTCAACTTCAAACCATTACGGCAACAGGTGGAACCCCTTATAATGCTGAACAGGTCTTACGGAGGCTTAATTGTGAGGACAAAAGTACAGGATATGTCTGGACTCGTAGCTCACCTAAACAACCTTTGGCTGGGATACGGATCAAATGACCCTTTTTCCTATGCCATTCTGGATGATGTATACAACGAGACCTATCTCCCCGAACAAAAAATGGGTAGCATCCTGAACCTTTTTGCCATCCTCACCATTTTCGTGGCTTGTCTGGGATTATTCGGACTGGTGACCTATACGGCAGAACAGCGATTTAAAGAAATAGGGATTAGAAAAGTTCTTGGTTCCAGTGTTACAGAGATCGTTACCCTGCTCTCCAAAGATTTTCTGAAACTAATCATTGTCTCTTTCCTCATAGCTTTTCCGGTGGGATACTACTTAATGGAAAAATGGCTTCGGGATTTTGCCTACAGGGTTTATATTGACTGGCGCATCTTTACTCTAACGGCAATTATTACTCTGGCTATAGCATTAATTACTATAAGCTTCAAAAGTATAAAAGCAGCAACCGTTAATCCGGTTGAAACTTTGAGATCGGAGTAAAAGAGGTGTCAGCTGTCAGCTGTCAGCAGTCAGATGAAAAAGGCTGTTAACCTAAACTGAAAACTGATAGCTGATGGCTGAAAACTGATAGCTAAAAAAACATAAGTCATGATAAAAAACATTTTAAAGGTCGCATTCAGGTACCTGGCCAAACACAAGGGCTATACACTGATCAATATTACCGGGTTGGCTGTGGGTATTGCGGCCGTCATACTTATTATGCTGTTTGTGCGCAGCGAATGGAACTTTAATAAAATGCACAGCCATGGTGACAGGATCCAGCGTGCCTGGCTTCAGGAGCATTACCAGGGCGAGATATTCAATAATACCGCGACACCTATTCCATTAGCGCCATTGCTTGCTGCAAATTTGCCGGAAGTTGAATTGGCAACCCGAATTACTGAAATCAGCGCGCCCATTATACACCAGGGCAACACCTTCAATTATGCTGTGACAATGGTGGACAGCACCCTGTTCAGGATCTTTGATTTTGAACTATTAAAAGGAGATGTCAACAACCCGTTTCCAACTAAAAATTCAATTATAGTTTCAGAAGAATCAGCAAAGGTTTTCTTCGGAAACACAGAACCGGTGGGTGAAACGCTGGAGCTCGTTGTAGGAGGAGAAAATATGTTATTTACCATTACCGGAATCCTGAAAGAGATCCCATATGAATCAACTATCAGGATGGAATTTATTATTCCCTTCAGCAATGCTGTACATATCTGGGGAGAGCAAACCCGCACCTCAGGATGGTCCAATGTTTCCGGGCAAACCTATGTTCTGCTGAAAGAAGGGACAGATCCGGCAACAGTCAATTCCAAGATCCCTGATTTCATGGATCCTTTGGTCGCGAAAAACTACAAACCCGGTGAATATATTGTTAGCCTACAGCCGCTCTCAGACATTCACTTTAATTCAACTTTACCCGAAGAACTTACCGGCGCATCAAATCCGCTATATGCTTATATTCTGGCAACCGTTGGAATACTTATCCTAATTATAGCCTGTATTAATTTTATCACCCTGGCCACGGGAAGATCTGCAACCCGGGCAATGGAGGTCGGGGTCAGGAAGGTTATGGGTGCCCGTAAAAAGCAACTTATAGCCCAGTTCTTTGGCGAATCGTTCCTGGTAACTTTAACAGCTCTTATTATTGGGATATTACTGGCTTTTCTATTGTTAAGTTCATTTAACCAGATGGCCAACAGGGAATTTGTTCTTGGAGCAGATGCCTTTACAGTAATGTTCTGCCTTTTCCTTCTGATATTTATTACCCTGTTTGCAGGAGGGTATCCGGCACTTGTCCTGTCCTCTTTCCAGCCGGTAAAAGTGCTCAAAGGCAATATTAAAACCGCCGGAATGGGAATCTTTGGCAAGAGCCTGATCATTGGCCAGTTTGTCGCCTCCATAGTAATGATCATCTGTACCATTATTATTGGCCAGCAACTTAATTATTTACAAAGTAAAGACCTTGGTTTTGGGAAGGAACATGTGATTGTGGTTCCTACTAACAGGCCTATGGACGAAGGGAATGCTATAGCCCTGCGTTTTATAAATGCTCTGGAAAGAAATCCGCAGGTAGTAAGTACGAGCAACTCCTTATTTAGCATGGCAGAATTTGGCTGGGCAAGTTTGGGATATCAGGATGATAATGGAGCTTTTCGTATGTTCAGGTTTAATGCCGTGGATCCCGATTTCATTAATACCATGGACCTTGAGGTTATACAAGGCCGCGGATTCATGAAAGAAAATCCGGCAGATTCCAATGCAATTGTGGTGAATCAGAAGCTCGTACAACAGTATGGCTGGGATAATCCGATAGGGAAAAAGTTACCGGGAAAATATCCTCAGGAAATCATAGGTGTAGTGAAGGATTTTCATTTTGAATCGCTTCATTCCCCCATTCAGCCGGCCGTAATGGCAATGGCAGCCCGGCCTTTCTTCCAGATGTCAAGTGATGTAAGCATGTCTTATTCTTCCAGCCCAAGAGTGTCTGTAAAATTCCGGGAAGGGAATTTAGAGGAACATGTGGCAATTCTGGAAAGCACATGGAATTCTGTAGCCGGAGATCAGGAATTTGCATTCCGGTTTCTGGATGAATCCCTTGCTGCTGCCTACGAGCAGGAAAGGCGTTTGAGTAAAATCGTCCAGTATGCCTCGTTATTGTCAATTTTTATAGCCTGCCTGGGATTGTTCGGTTTGGCAACACTTGTAGTGGCAAGACGAAAAAAGGAAATAGGAATAAGAAAAGTTCTGGGGGCCGATGTCTCTACGCTTGTTGCCACTCTCAATAAAGATTTTGTGATACATATTTTGATCGCCGCGGTGATCGCCTTCCCGCTTTCCTGGCTAATACTTAACCGGTGGATGAGGGATTTTGAATACCGTATAGATATTTCCTTATGGGTTTTTGCAGTTGCTGCTTTGATCGTAATGATAGTGGCGATGGTGACCGTTAGTTTCCAGAGTGTGAAGGCAGCATTGAGCAATCCGGTTAAAGGGTTGAGATCGGAGTAGGAGGGAGAGTATAGAAAAGAGAGAATAGAATAGAGAACCAAGAATCAAGAGACAAGATAAAAAAGTGGAAAGAGGAGAGTGGAAAGAGGATAGTTAGAGCGCGGTAAAGTGGAGAGTGAATAGAGGAAAGAGGATAGTCAGAGCGCAGAAAGGCATGTGATAAAGATTCTGCGAAATTCTACGAATTCTGCGGGAAACCATAGAAAGCAAGAATAAAGAGACAAGAAACAAAATATGAGAAAAGAGAATATAAAAAATAGAATAGAGAAAGACCTATTCACCATTCACTAATCACTAACTACTAAAAAAATGCTCGAATTAAAACACATCTATAAATGGGTTAAACAGGGAGGAAGAAGGATATTTCTTTTAAATGACCTAAGCCTTAAAGTGGAAGAAGGGGAATTTCTTTCTATTATGGGCCCTTCAGGGTCAGGGAAATCAACGCTGTTAAACGTCATAGGAATGTTGGATGATTTTGACGAGGGAGAATATTATTTTTTAAATGAACCCGTTCATCAGCTAAAAGAGAAGGCCCGCACCAAACTCTTTCACAACAATATTGGGTTCATTTTCCAGGCCTATCATCTTATAGACGAATTGACGGTTTATGAAAATATTGAAACCCCGCTTTTGTATAAGGACGTAAAATCTTCTGAACGCAAAGCCCTGGTGGCCGATATGCTGGACCGGTTTAATATCGTGGGGAAAAAAGATCTTTTTCCTTCACAGCTCAGCGGAGGGCAGCAACAACTGGTGGGTATCGCAAGGGCATTGATCATAAAACCAAAACTCATCCTGGCCGATGAACCTACCGGAAACTTAAATACCAAACAGGGAGAGGAAATTATGGAGCATTTTAAAGAATTAAACAATGAAGGGGTTACCATTATTCAGGCGACCCATTCAGAAAGTAATGCCAGATATGGCTCCCGAATTATACATCTGGTGGATGGAATGATAAGTAAAAATTCAGAATATAATTCAGAAAAAAATGTATAAAATAATAATTAAGCTTATATGCCTGGCACTATGTTATACCGGATTTTCTCAGGATACGAAGGAAATTCCGCTAACATTAACCGAAAGTATTGAGATAGCAATAAAAAATAACCTTGATCTCCAAAGCTCAAAATTGCTTGAGAACAGGTCAAAAGTAAATTTTAGACAATCAAAGGCAGATCTTTTGCCCAATCTGGATGCAAATTATAACCTGGGCATTAGTGCCGGGAGAAGCATTGATCCTTTTACAAATACTATTGTGAACCGGGAATTTACTTTTTCCAATGCCGGATTAAATCTCAATGCGGTTGTATTTAACGGATTTCGGCTACTCAATGAAATAAAACGAAATAAGCTGAACCTGCAGGCCTCACAAATGGAAGTAGAGGCCGTAAGGCAAAATCTTATTCTAAATGTAACCCTTGCTTATTTACGTGTGCTAAATAATCAGGATCTGGTGCAATTGGCTGAAAACAGACTGGCTACTACCATGGAACAGGTAAATCGTCTGGAGACACTATACCGGGAAGAGGTAGGTAATCCTGCAGATTTTACAGACATAAAAGGGCAGGTAGCCTTTGATCGTACTGGAGTGATACAGGCAGAAAATGCACTTAAGGAGTCTGTCCTGAGCCTCACTCAATTACTAAATATCGACTATGAAATTACGCTGGAGGGAGTGGTATTACTGGCAGAACTTCAAAAAGTCACCTATACCCCGGAACAGGTATTTGAGGAGGCACAACAAAATCTTGCAACATTTAAAGCAGATGAACTAAGAATAGATGCTGCAAAAAAAGGGATACATGTTGCCAGATCCAGCTACATCCCTACCTTTTCAATCTTTGCAAGGTTAAATACAAATTACTCCAGTGCAGCTCAAATTTTTATTGAAACAGAAACCAATCAGATACAAACAGGGGATTTTGTTACTATCAATGATCAACAGTTCCCCGTGTTCACAAATAGAACGAACTTTAGGGGTGAAGAAATTGCCTATCTGGATCAATTTGAAAACAACCTGAATTCTTTAGTTGGTGTTGCAGTGAGCATACCTATTTTTAACAATCTTGAGGTGAGAAATAATGTGGCCCTTCAAAAAATTAATCACCAGGAATCTATAATAGCGCTTGAAGATACAAAGCTTCAGTTTAAGCAGGCCATAGAACAGGCACACAACGACATGGAGGCAGCCTTCCGCCGATATAATATCCTTCAGGAACAGGTGGCGGCATATGAGGAATCCTTCAGGATCAATGAAATTAGATTTAACAGCGGGGTATCCAATATTGTTGAATATACCATAAGCAAAAACAACCTGGATAATGCCCGTATAAACCTCGCAAATGCTATGTATGAATACCTTCTAAGGGTTAGGGTTCTGGAATATTACAGAGGGGTGAGTTAACGACGGAAGGGGATTGAAAAATAGGGCAAATTAACCTCAATCATTATTAAAACATAAAATTGATATTATTAAAATTTTTCTCTTCTCAAAGATTAAGAGAAGATGTCCTGTATTATAGGAATATTTATTATCCTGAAGAAAAAAACATTCAACCCCAAATAAATTTAGCTCCAATTTTCATTATTAGAGAGAATATACCAGGTCAAGAGGAATTTTACCATAACTTATTTGCAGATTGATATCTAAAATTTCAACCTTTATAGTAATCTGGTGAGCAAAAATGAACATAAAAAACTGACACATCCTTTTAGATTCTTTTTGTTCTGTTCAAAATTCCCCGAATAATTAAGGCCCAGGGTAAAAGATTTACCGGTATAGATCTGGTAGAACTTTCCCGGGCCTTTCTATTCTTCTTAGATTGTTACTTTTCGGGTTTCCCTTAAATTTCCATTAACCAGGAAATTAAGAGTATATTCTCCTGTTGAAGAGGGATTAAAAATAACAGTCACAACTTCAGGGGTTATTGCCTGACCGCATACTTCACCTACCCGTGTGGTTTTTATATTATAATTAATTGTTTTTCCAGACACAGCTTCTTCTATGTTGCTAACAACCCAACAGGTTTCACTATGTTCTATAGTTACTGAAATTGTTTGAGAATTGTTATCAGAGGAAGTTTGCGCAAAAGAAATATTGGCAATCAAATGGGTCGCTTCTGAGGATACTGGATCATCTTTATCACAAGATAAAAAGAAGAAGACCATTACAGGCATAAGTAAATAAAAAGTTTTTTTCATGATTTTATACTTTATTGTTAGATTATATATATAATGACCGGAAAACTTTAAAAGGTTGCGCAATAATTAATTTTTTATTTGATAAGGTTGTAAGTGCCTGAATACTAAAAGTGTGTAGATTGGAAAACATAAATTAAATGTGATACCGAAAGGAAAAGAAATTGTTATTTTTGAATAAGATGCCGTCACCAGGTTGTTTTGTATGTAAAAACCTGATACCTGATTATCCACGTTAGGACCAGGAACAATTCAGTTGGTTTATATTAGAAGAAGTAAATTTTCCATGTCTTTAAACATAAAGAACATTCCATATTCAATTTTAGAATTGGCCAGCGTATCTGCAGGTTCAAATCCGCAGGAAACATTTAAGAACAGTCTTGACCTGGCAAGAAAAGCCGAAGATTTAGGTTATACGAGGTTCTGGCTCGCCGAACATCATAATATGGTGAGTATTGCGAGCTCCGCTACCTCTGTTTTAATTTGCTATATCGCCGGAGGCACAAATAAGATCAGGGTAGGATCGGGAGGAATTATGTTGCCTAATCATTCTCCTCTTATTGTGGCTGAGCAATTCGGCACCCTGGGTTCCATTTATCCAAATAGAATTGACCTCGGCCTTGGGCGTGCCCCTGGGACAGATCAGGTGACCGCCCAGGCCATACGGTCAGACAGGATGCAGGCGGTTTACAAATTTCCAGAAGAGATCGCGCAAATTCAGCAATACTTCTCAAAAGAAAACAGCTCTTCAAAAGTCAGGGCTACGGTGGCTGAAGGTGTTGAGGTCCCCATTTACATCCTTGGTTCCAGTACAGACAGTGCGCATCTTGCTGCTGAAAAGGGTTTGCCTTACGCATTTGCAAGTCATTTTGCCCCGGCGCAATTATTTGAAGCGCTAAGTATTTACTACAACAATTTTCAACCTTCGGCACAATTAAAAGAACCCTATACCATCGCCTGTATAAACATTATTGCTGCCGATACAGATGGAGAAGCGGAAAGGATATCCACTTCTCTCATCCGCCTGATGCTTGGGGTGCTTACGGGTAATATCGATTATATGCAACCTCCAACTGAAATGACAGCAGATCTTAGAGAGTTAATCCAAAATCCCGCATTTCAACGCATGCTGAAATATGCTTTCATTGGTAGCAAGGAGACCGTCAGACAAAAAACTGAAGATTTTCTGAAACAAACCGGCGTAAATGAAGTGGTGGCTGTTTCTCATATTTATGATCATCAGGACAGGGTGAGGTCCTATGAGCTTTTTGCAGAGATCATGAAAGGTAATTGATCATTTGATTATATGATGATGTGATGGTTGAAGGTTTGATGGTTTGATGGTTTGATGGTATGAGGGTATGATGATATGATGGTTGGATGATATGACAATTCCCTGGATGATAAAATTTTATTAAATTCGATTCTTTTTCGATTAAAACCCCTATTTAGATTTGATTTTAAATCGTCAATGATCCAAAACTTATTAAAAATAAGTTATCATTTTGGGAACTTTTTAATATATTTACGACAAACTATGGGCCGTGAAAATATTTTCGAGAGGGACTTTACGGGATTTTTGGATAAAGCACGGGGATTGCGAACTACAATTAAAAACATGGTATCGTGAAACCGAGAATTCCAATTGGTCATCGATAAACGAGCTAAAAAATGAATATCCAAGCGCAAGTATTTTAAAAAATAACCGGATTGTTTTCAATATTAAAGGAAATGAGTATCGGCTAATTGTAAAATTTAATTTTGAGTATCAACTTGCCTGGATAAGATTTATCGGAACACACGCAGAATACAGTAAGATTAACGCAAATGAGGTTTAGGATGAAAATTTACCCGATTAGAAATGAAGCAGATTACCAAAAAGCACTTGAGCGTTTGGAAGTTATATTTGAAGCAAAAAAAGGAACAGATGAAGGCGACGAGCTGGAGATCTTAGCAATTCTTATTGACAATTATGAAAACGACAATTTTCCAATAGGTATGCCCGATCCAATTTCGGCAATCAATTTTAGAATGGAACAATTGGGCTTGAAACAAAAGGATTTGGTCGATATGATTGGTTTCAAAAGTCGGGTCAGCGAAATAATGAATAAAAAGCGCAAACTAACTTTGGAAATGATTAGAAAACTTAACAGCAAATTAAATATACCAACGGAGGTTTTGATTCAGGATTATTAACCTACCGGGGGGTAAATTTTAAGGGCAAAAGTATGCCAAACCTGGATTTAAACCCGTCTAATTCTTAAACCAGCCCAAACCATTTTTACCCGTGACTTCATATCCCAAACCAAAATTTTTTAGCTTATGTTTCAGGTTACCACGGGCCTTTACAAATCTGAAAGGTATTACTCAAAAATTACCGGAATATCATCCACTTTAAAATCCCACAAAACAGGGAGCAGGTAATAGATTATCAGGCTTATGAGCAGGATGGAAAACAGGTTCATCCAGATCCCTGCTTTGGTCATATCAACTATCTTTAAATGCCCCGATCCAAATACTACCGCATTGGGTGGGGTGGCCACAGGTAACATAAAAGCGCAGGATGCAGCCAGGGTAGCAGCTACCAGTAATAAATAAGGATGAATTCCCAATCCAATTGCCATAGGCGCAAGAATAGGAAGGAGCATTGCTGTGGTTGCCAGATTGGAAGTCACTTCGGTTAAAAAATTCACCGCCGCGATAAGAATGAGTAGCAGAAGAAAAACTGGCAGGTTTTTTAAATCTGTGAGTTGTTCTCCTATCCAGATTGCAAGGCCGGTTTCTCCGAATGCCTTAGCCAGGGCCATGCCTCCCCCAAAAAGCAAAAGGATTCCCCATGGAATTTTCAAAGCTTCTTCCCAGTGCAGAATTCTTTGACCATTCTTTCCGGCGGGTAAAGTGAATAATATGATCCCTGCGGTCATGGCGATCATGGTATCATCTACCAAGGGTAGAAAAGGAGATAGCAAAAATGAACGGGTAATCCAGAAAAAGGCGGTAAATACAAAAACCGTGAGAACTGTTGCTTCCTGTGTCCCCATTTTCCCCAGTTTTTGTAGCTGAAGAGCTATTTCTGCTTTCCCTCCAGGAAATTTTTTATTTCTGAAATTAAAAGAAAAAACGGTAAGATATTTCCAGCAAATGAAAAGGAGGAGAATAGAAACAGGAAACCCCAACATGAACCATTGAAGAAAAGTGATCTCTATTCCATAGATCTCCTTTACTATTCCGGCAAAGACTAAATTTGGTGGGGTTCCAATAAGTGTAGCAATTCCTCCTATGGAAGCACTGTAGGCAATTGCCAGCATTAAAGCCTTTCCGAAAATAACATTTTCATTTTTGGGCGTTTCGGGATTGTTTTTTAGCTGACTAATGATCGCCGCGCCAATGGGCAACATCATCACGGCAGTGGCAGTATTGGATATCCACATGGAAAGAAAGGCTGTGGCGACCATGAATCCCAGGATGATGTAATTGATATTTGTGCCTATAATTCCAATAATATTCAGCGCAATACGCTTGTGAAGATTCCATTTTTCAATTGCTACGGCAAGAAAGAAACCCCCCAGATAAAGAAAAACAAATTTATCCCCGTAAGCTGCTGTGGTACTTCCAATATCCATAACTCCCAGCAGGGGAAACAATACAATTGGTAAAAGAGCTGTCACGGCAATGGGAACAGCCTCAGTTACCCACCAGAGTGCCATCCAGATTGTTACACATGCCACTGCATAAGCGGGAGCCGGCATGCTATCGGGGCTGCCAAGTAATTGCAATAGGATGAAAAGCAACGGCCCAAGAATAAGTATGGCAGGTTTATACTGGCGCTTCATATGGGCAACAAGGTATTAAAATAATGTTTCAGATTAATTGACCGTTTTGAGAATTTGGCATATTTCCTAAGTCTGGCAAAGTTCTTGAACCCTTTGTAATTATTAACTAAAAAACTTTATTATGTTCAATTCAAAAAAGATTGCCGGCTTTATTCTGTCTCTGGCTTTCTTGGTTACTTTAACAACAATAGCGCAAACTACACCATATCCCGAACAAAATCCGCAGGAACCACAGGAGATTCACGTAGAAGTAAGCGATGCCGAATTTGAAAAATTTGCCACAGCCTTTCAACATGTAAGGGCTTTAACTATGGGAGCACAGCAGGAAATGGCTGAGGTGGTGCAGAAGGAAGGTCTGGAGATACAGAGATTTAATGAGATCCACACAGCTTTCCTGAACCCGGAAGTAGAGGTAACCACTACACCAGAAGAAAAGCATAAACACCAGAATATCCTAAAGGAGATCGAAACCATCCAGGTAGATATTCAAAAAGATATGGAAGATAAAATTCAGGAGCAGGGACTTACCCTACAGCGATTTGAGCAGATAGCCATGAAACTGGAAACAGATCCTGAGCTTCAGGAAAAATTGAGAACACATTTCCAGGATTAAATGATTCTCAAGTTATAGAAAAAGGTGACTAAATGTCGCCTTTTTTTTATTCTATAATGTTGTACATGAGCCACATAAGCGTTAATATAAAGATTTATCCCGGGATTGTTTTCTTAGTAAGAGCAAAACAAATAATAAGCCCCGATCCCGGGCTTTTCTCTAAATAGCTTCCTGATTATAATTTATTGTACCGCGCTTGAATTTTTTGCAAACTCAAGCGCTGCATTCCAAACCCTGAATTTATTCTTATAACATATTTTGGCTATATCCTCATCGCTGTAACCGCGACGTAATAATTCTGCAATTAAATTGGGATATTGAGACACATCCTTTAAACCTTCAGGCAGGGAATCCCCCACGCCATCATAATCAGATCCAAATCCTACATGGTCAATACCTACAAGCCCTACTACATGGTCAATATGATCTGCAACCTTACCTACGGAAGAAAAGCGATAAGGATTATCCTTATTAAACTGTTCAATATAAGCTGCACCGGCCGTATCTTTTTCGGTTAGACCTCTTTCTTCAAGTTCTTTTCTTAATTTCTCTTGATTACGCTTACCGCTCTCCTGGGATTCAATATCCAGAAAGTCAGACCCAAAGTTGATTTGTATGACTCCGCCATTTTTTGCCAGGGCTTTAATAAGGTCATCACTCATATTTCTTTCAAATCCCGGAGTGAACTTTCGGGCAGAGGAATGGGAAGCGATCACGGGAACTTTGGTTACCTCCATTACATCATAAAATGCATTGTCGCTTATATGGCTCACATCCACCATGATCCCGGTCCTGTTCATCTCTTCTACCACCTTTCTTCCAAAATCACTCAAACCCCTATGGGTTGCTGTGGTATCATAGGAAGAATCTGTGATCTCATTGTCCATTCCATGTGAAAGCGTGATATATCTTACTCCGCGGTTAAAGAAATATGCTACATTTTTAATGTCACCTTCAATTGGAGCACCGTTTTCCATTCCTATGGGAAGTGAAATTTTTCCTGCTTTAAAGTTTTCTTCCACCACAGTCGGGCTTCCGGCAAGGGCAAATTTATCGGGATAAGTAGTGGCAATGGACTGCACAAGATCTATAAGGGAATCTGCCAGAGCTTTGGCTCCACCTTCTTTTTGCAATTCAGCAGGGATATAGACAGACATAAACGGGGCGTCAAGGCCACCTTTACGAGCACGCTGAAAATCAAATTCTCCTATGCCTGCATCGATTACTGTTGATCCATTTTCTTTAGTAATAAGATTTATACCTTCATTTTTTAATCTGTAGGGCAAGTCAATATGCCCATCTGTAATAATGTATTCCTGTGCTAGGGAATCGGCTTTTCTCATGATCGCAGCTTCAGCTGCTGCTTCTTCATTTTCAGAATTTTCTCTATCATCATTTTTACAGCCTATGATCGCTAGTGCAATAAGGGGTAGAATAAACTTTAATCTCATAATTAGATTTTATTTTTATAATGCGGGAAGTTAAGCATTTCTGCGGAAGCCTAATCCTATTTTGGGCTTCTACCTCACAGGTTATCGAAATCTGTGAGGTTTGGTCCAATTAGTTTCTGTGATTCTGGTGCTGCTATTTACCTATTAATCTCCAGTTTCTTTTATTTTAGAACCCATCTCAATATCGCTTTAAACCTATCAGGTTTTTAAAACCTGATAGGTTTTGACTTAATAGTTTTTGCTAAGAACCCACTGCAAAAATTTACATTTTTATACCCGGTAAATTTTCAGGTTTTTTGGTTTGCCACAGGAATTTTGCAGCTTTTTTATTTTGCGGATGTATCTCATCGAGAGTGGAAGCATCATAGATCACCCCGTCCTTGACAACATATCTTACGGTATTACTGTTCCTGATATTCTCCAGCGGATTCTTATCCATGATCACAAGATCTGCAAGCTTGCCGGGTTCAATGCTTCCCAGGTCACCATCCAGTCCCAGGCTTTTCGCTCCAAGAAGGGTAGCGGTCTTTAATGCCGTATGAGGCTCCATACCGCCACTTTGTACGCTCCAAAGCTCCCAATGAAATGATAGGCCCTGTAATTGTCCATGACTTCCTATTCCTGCCAGACCTCCTTCATTTACCAGGTCGTTCATGAACTTTGCATGTTTCTTGAAAACGTGTTCCTCTTCCATGAACCACGCACTTCGTCTTCTTGATTTTTGTGCTAATTCCTCATAAGGGGTGAAATATTGCAATTTTGGATCTGAGAAGGGCTGCTCTGTGGCGTAATAATATTCTTCAGCCCAGGGCCCGCCGTAAGAAACCAGGAGGGTGGGGGTGATGGCCATTTTAGATTGGGCAATGGTCCTGTAAACGTCTTTATAAATAGGGTATATAGGCAATGAATGTTCATGACCGGGATAACCATCAAGTAGCTGGGTCATATTCAGCTTGAAATCCAGCCCTCCTTCTGTTGTAGGCATAAGATTGAGTTCCTTTGCTGCCATGATCACCCACTGTCTCATCTGCCTGTTACCAACCAGATACATTTTAATGGTCTTTGTATTATAATATTCACTGTACTGGCTCAGCACCTTTTTGGTATGCTCAAGGTCTCTTAATTTATATCCCCAGAAGCCAACCCCGGGTCCTGTGCTGTACACTCTGGGCCCGTGAAGCATCCCTGCGTCGATCATATCTGCATAAGTGAGGATATCTGTTGTAGAGGTTTGGGGATCCCGCGTGGTTGTCACCCCATAGGCCAGATTTGCCGAATAGATCCATACCTGATTCTTATGTATTTGCCAGTTGGGCCACATATGCGCATGCGTATCTATGAATCCCGGGGTAATGGTTTTACCCGATGCATCTATTTCTTTTGCACCCCGGGGAACATTTAGCGAACCCGTAACTCCAACCGCTTTTATCCGGTTGTTCTCAATTAAAATATCGCCATTTTCAATAATTTCATCACCTTTCATAGTGATGATCCTGGCATTTTTGATAAGGGCAGTTCCCTGGGGAATAGCCCTCTTATATTTTAGTTCTATTTTATATTCATCTGCAATAAAACCCTCGTCTTTATCTTTCTTTTTGTCATCTTCTTTCTTTTCCTTATCCTCTTCGGTTATTCCTTTTTTCTTGTTTTCTTCCTTGAGTTTCTCTGCGGCTTTTTTTGCTACCGCTACGCTGTCATCATAGACACGGGCCCTTTCAAGATCATAAACAAAATGGCTAGAGCCAAGCGACCAGTGTACTTTGTCTGAACCTGAGGACCAGGCCGGAAATTCCCCACCTATCTGCGTGAGTTGTTTGGCCGGGAATGAAGCTTTATCAACATTGGCAACAGAGATCTCTGCAGTAGTGCCAAATCTGGGGATAAGTACTGTATAAATGTCATTATTGATCTTGGCAATTGCTCTTTTCCCGTCTGGAGAGATCCTGATCTCTGAAGGTTTGGAAGCCTTGTCTTCGGGTTCGGTATAATTGGGATCCTCATGAACTATGTGATGGTCTGCCACATCGGCTGACCCAAAAGTGGTGATCCCCTTGACTTTTAAGTGAGTCTTTTCATCTGTTCCATCCCAACGAATAGATAACAATTGATCCTGATTATTTACATAGATACGGTCATCAACTGTGGTAAAATGCGGGTTATTTCTCCCCCTGGCTTTGGCAATTAGGGTGACCTCCCCACCATTTGCGGGTATCCAGGCCAGGTCTTCACGATTCCTCGAATCAAATCCCCCGGTGGAGTTTCTGTAATTCTGGGCACTTCCTTTTGTGAAAGCTATCCTGTCACTTTTATAAGACCAGGAAGGATTGCTGTAAATGCCGGGACTTTTGGTAAGTCTGGTAAGGTTACTGCTATTTACTCCAACCTTATAAAGGTGACCTTCTTCGGTTTCCCAGGTGGTGAAAACAATATTCTTCCCATCTGGAGACCAGGCCGGGTGTGCCTCGGTAAAATTATGGTTTGTTAATCGGCGGGGTTTTCCATTGGGAAAATCCATGACATATAACCGGTTAAGGGCCGTGAAGGCAAGTTGTTTTCCATCAGGCGAGGGTACGGCATCCCTTATTTGTGTAACCTGTGCCTCGGCATTGTCTTCTATAGAGTATTTGAAGGTAACTTCAGGACCTAAAGCGATATTAAGATCCACTTCAAAGGGTATTTCGGTAGCTTTTTTCCCTTCCATAGAAATCCTGTAGATCTTTCCGCCGTAAGATGTTATAAGTTCCTTAGAGTCCGGGGTAAAGGACATAGCGGGAAGAACGCCCAGTGTGGCTATAGATTCCTGGTCATCGCGCTGTACAGGATAAGCCAGCCATTCCTCATCTCCGGTTTGTAAATTGCGGGCGACCAGCCCGGTCTCTGTTTCAAACCTGCTTCCGTAAACCATCCATTTCCCATCGGGGGAAAGGACAGGGGTGAAGGCTGAACCATACCTGGAAGTCACAATCGCAGTAGTTGCATCTTCCATATCATAAGATCCTATTTGATATTGAGGTAACTGTGCATTATAATTCCAGGCCCCGGTACGGCGGGAGAAGTAAATAGTCTTTCCATCGTGGCTAAAAGCCGGATCAATGGTCTTGAGATTTGCAGGCTCTTTGATCAACTGTGCCCCACTGCCCCCATCTTTGTGATACAGATACAACTTAATGTTCCTTCTTCCTTTGGCCCCTACAATATAATCCCCCTCTGGAGACCAGTCTGCCGAAAAGTAATTCTGGTTTGAATCCTCAGTAACCTGTTTCATCTCCTCTGTAGCAAGGTCCATGGTCCAGATATTGTCTGAACCGCTTTTATCTGAAATAAAAACTATTGATTTACCATCAGGACTAAATTTGGGATGTACTTCATAGGCCATCCCACTGGTAAGCTTTTTTGCTTTACCACCTGTAATTGGAATAGAATAAAGATCCCCCATCATATCAAATATGATTTGTTTGCCATCGGGGCTCACATCAAGGGAGATCCAGGTTCCTTCACTTGTTGTAAAGGAAATGGTACGTTCGGGTTTTAAGGGAAGTTCTTTGGTTTTTACAGTATCCTGAATAGCAATACTGTCCTGGGCAGAAATTGTAAAGCTTCCAAAAGTAAGGGAAGACAATACAAATACAAGGATTTTGTTCATGAAAAAAAGATTTATTTAATGAAAGATGAATTACATAGCAATATAATTCTAATATTCATTAAATAAATCCTCAGATGAGAATTAGGTATAAAAAAACTGTCTAAAAATCAAAATTTGTACTCCTTGTATAGTCACAGATCTACTTATAAATGTAGGGGTAAAATTGAATCCGGGAATATTAATACAAATTATTGTTTTTTAGACAGCTGTATATATTGATTCTTTAAATGACAATTTTTTTATCCCCATCTATCCCGGGGTAATTATCGTCTATATTCTCAATTTTCGTCAAATTCTGGTCCCGCGCTTCTTGATTTCTCTTTTCCTTCTTCTTTTTATCAATGAGGCTGTAAGCCAGATATCCCACTCCGGCAACGGCTCCTATACCAAGCCCGGCCATTGCCACAGGTTTTGTAAGCAATACTTTCCCTACACGTAGAGCTACTGCTTTTTTCAATAAATTTCCTCCAATTGCTGCTATTTTGCCCATAATAATATTTTTAGTTATTAATTAATACCTGGGGAATTTCCTCGTGGCTGATTCCCGGTAAGACCTTTAATTTCCGGCCTTCTTTGAGCAAGGTCGCATTTAAATAGCGCGATCCTAGTTAAGGAATTTTGAAATAACAAAGATTTAACGGGTTTGGGCCCTATTCATTCCCCGGAAAATTTTCCTGTGTATATTTTTCTGTTTGTGCATTAAGTTCTGCTCCCAGAAGAATAATAAAGCTTGTTAAAAAGAGCCATAGCATGAGTATCACCACTGCAGATATTGATCCGTACATTTCTCCGTAATTACCAAAATTGCTTACGTAAAATGAAAAGCCAAGGGAAAGAACCAACCAGAGAAAAGTGGCTACAGCAGCTCCCGTAATTACCCATTTAAATTTAGGAGCTTTTCGAAAAGGTGCATATTTATAGACCAGGCTAATTACAAATACTACAATCCCTGCAAGCAATGGCCATCTAAGCCAGCTTACAAGAGTGTCAATGTTTTCAGGTAGCCCAAAGGCATGTACGATTGCCGGAAAAACAACGATTAAAGCCATACTTAATAACAGCGTTATAATGAAGCCAAAAGTGAATAATAACGTTAGTGCATTTTGTTTTATAAAGCCCCGGTCATTCTTTGTATTGTAAGCAATATCTACCCCGGTGAATAAGGATTTTGTTCCGGCATTAGCACTCCAGAGACTTATAAGGATACCCAGGGCGGTTCCCCATCCCAGGGTATTTCCGGGTGTTGAGATCAAATTTTCAACTCTTTCCTTAATTATAGAGAAAGCCTCCTCCGGCATCATCCCCGAAAGCTGGGAAATTTGCTGTTCTGCCTGCTCAGGATTTACCGCCAGTCCATACAATGAAAGAAGAGCCATAAGAGCCGGGAAAATAGCCAGAAAAGCATAAAAAGCCACCCCTGCGGCAACGATGGTGAGATTGTTTTCTCCAATTCTGTTCTTGACCCCAAGCAGTATCTTTTTCCATCCTTTACCTTTTATTTTTTTAGGGGATTTGAAATTCTTAATTTTTCTCGGTTCCCTTTCTACTTTCATTTTGTTATAATTTTAATAAATGATCAACGTCCATTATTTTCAGGGGGATTGGGAAATTTTCTGCTCTTTCTAAAATACTCAATGATAGAGGGTGCAGTTATTCCATGGATTACAACAGATATTAAAATAACATATGCCGTGATCCCGTAAAGTTCATATTTGCTATCAAAATCATCATATTGCATAAACGCCCAGGCCAGGTAAAAGACTGATCCTATACCCCGTATTCCGAGAAAACTTACAGCAAGTTTAGTTTTGATACTATCTTTAATCCCTATTAAACCTATAAGCCCTGCAAGTGGCCTGAGGATCAAAACAAAACATAAGGCAAATACAAGCCCCTTCCAGTTGGTAAGCGTAAGTACTCCATTGATTATAGCACCTCCGAATAAAATAATCCATATTGTGAGTAGAAGGCGTTCTATTTCATGGATAAAATCATGCATTTTCTTTTTATAATCACCACTAATTTTTTCATAATACCGAAGAGTAAGTCCTACAAAAAAAACTGCCAGAAAACCATATCCATGAAGATATTCTGTTATTCCATAAGTCATAAATGTGAGGGACAGCGAAACAAAGCCATCAAAAGTTTTTATGCCTGTTACTATATGAAGACGATCAAGTAAAAATCCAATGATCCTGCCAATTAAAATCCCCAGGATCACTCCAATAATCACTTTGAGCAGTAATTTGTCCCAAAACCAGTTGCTGAAGTTAAGGGCAGCCCATCCTCCTGCCTGCGCCACCATAACCGCCAGATAAGTAAATGGAAATGCCATACCGTCATTCAATCCCGCCTCTGTAGTTAACGTAAATCTTCTTTTATCTTCAGGTTCTTTTTCCCTTGTAGGTTCATCGAGTTGTACCTCTGCAGCAAGAACCGGATCTGTGGGGGCAAGGATTGCCGCCAGGAGGAGTGATGATGGAACACTTAAAGCAAGAAAATATACTCCCATGAAATATGCGGCAGCAATAGACAAAGGCATGGTGATAAACACCAGCAAGAGCGGTCTTTTCCAGGCGGAAAAAGAAAATACACTCCCTATCTTTAATCCTGCTCCCATGAGGGAAATGATAACTATAGCTTCAGAAAAATACATAAGACTGCGGTCGCTCCATAAGGGATCGGGCCAGCTAAGAGGAGTTCCAATATAAAAAAGCAAAAATCCTATGAAAAGAAGGATGATAGGAAAGCTTATCTTGATTTTTTTGGAGATAGAAGGAAGCCACGCCATAACAAGAGTTGCAAATCCCAATGCTGCTAAAATGAGGTAATGTTCTTCCATATAAGATTTAAATTTACTATTTTATTCTCAGGACCCGGAACACTTAGCAAAAGTGTAACATTTGTGAATGTAAAGTGGAAGTACTCAAGGGGGTGGTGGATTATTTTAGTGATAAGTATCATAGTTTAAAGGCTACATCATCTATATTTTTGATAAATCAATATTAGTATTATGCGAACTTTGCGAATTCTTATTACCCTTATGTTTGTTAGCTTTATTTCCGGGTCTTCTATTGCCCAGGAAAGGTTTTCGGCCGAATTCCGGCCAGGGTTAAGTTTTCCTCTGGATAAAATAGGTGGGTCCAGTATGAATGCCGGATTTGGGTTTGAATTTACCGCAGCCTGGGAAATTATTCAGGATGTAGGGGTTTATGCAGGATGGGGATGGAATAAGTTTGATGCAGATAATGCCTTTTTCACCAATGGAATTGATATAACAGAGACAGGTTTTACCTCAGGAATACAATTCAAACACTTCATCAAAAATTCATCATTATCCTATCTTGTCAGGGGTGGGGTGGTATATAATCACCTTGAACTTGAAGATAACAACGCTGAGTTCAGGGCCGAATCCAAAGATGGAATTGGGTGGCAGGCTGAGGCAGGAATCACCTTGGAAATAGGCGCAAACTGGGATCTCAGGCCCACATTGAGATATAGATCTTTACCGGGAGATATCGAGGTTTTTAACGGGCGCATGTCTGTAGATCTAAAGTATATTTCTATTGGCTTAGGTCTCGCAAAAAAATTTTAAACAGCAGATAAAATAATGCTAAGAATTATTTTAATCTCTATCATATTAATGCATGGGCTCCTGCATTTAATAGGTTTTTACAGATCCCTTTCAAGAAACGGAGTTATATACTTACGGGATTATATTCCCAAATCCCTCGGTTTATTATGGCTTATTTGCGCTTTGCTTTTCCTTCTAACCGGCTTTTTTATTATTTTTAGGGTGAGGGGATGGATCTATTTTATGATCGCTGCCCTAATTATTTCACAGGCTCTTATTTTCCTAACATGGAAGGAATCAAAATATGGTTCTTTAATTAATATTTCCATTCTTATCCTTGGGTTCCTGTATTTGGATTAATTGCCAATAGGTTAATCGAATCCAACCTATTCAAATTATGCTTTGATTGGAATCTATTCACGGCGGTTCTGAAAACTATACGACAATCTCAGTTCCACAAATTCAGCTACATGGCGATGCGCAAGAAGATTAAAGCCGGCACTGAGGCTGCTGTTTATGCTGTACATCAAACCCCAGCGATGAAAAATTCGGTCATAATATGGGGTTTGGTCAAACACGTAGACGCCAAGTCTTTGACTGAACCCGAACCTGCCCAGTAAAAACTCATGCCCCAGCATTAGACCTGCTTTAACCGGGCTGGCATCCAGGCCATCTCTTCGGAGTTCCACCTTCAGTTCCTCATCGTAATATGCTTCAGCTCCCACAGTAATCATACTCAAATTTCCCACCTGCTTACCCGCCTGCACTGCAAGTCCGCCAACACCATATCTTATACGCTCACCTTCGTCATCAAATCCTTTTCGCGTGGTCCCCAGCAAAGCGATGCCGTAACGGTTGGAGTAATTTCTCCAGTATTTATCTGTGGTGCGGGTGCCGGTGTGCCAGGGACGGGATTCGGGGTGGTAACTTACTGCAAGGCCGGCCGTGGGCCAGTTAATGCCTTTATTGGGTTTCCGGGTGCCACCATTGGAAATATGTTGATAGTTTACAGTGGGGTTAAGCCACCATTGGTCTGAAAGCCTGACCCAGGCCCCTACACCCACCAGCAGATAGGCGCTCAGGTGTGTGCTGTAAGACTGGTTTTCGGGATTGTTAATGCTGTCAAAGGGATTGGTAAGGTATGATAATCCTGCTGCGCCTTTGAAGGAAAACAGAAGGTCATCTGTAATACGGTATGTTGGTTCAAGAAAATAAGCGGCAGTACCACTCTTACCCAACAGGTCAACATCATAATCGTAATATGCAAGCATTACTCCCTGCCGGGGGTAGCAAAGACAAAGGGCATAGATGGCAGCATCGTTGCGCTGCCAGCTGAATATGGCCTCTATACCTGTAGGCCGGGCACCTCTTGTATTCTGTACAGCTTCAGAATGCGCAAATATCGTCCCATGTTGTGCGCCAAGGCCCATTGAGAAAAGAGATTTCTGCCTGTCTATATTTTCTGTAATAATAGAATCTGCTTGTGCAAAAGCATTTGAAGGACTACAGATAATAAATAAAATTATGGATAGCCATAATGGTACAGGCATCTGCTTCCCGGAATGTTGATTCCGTTTGAGGATATTCCGGAGATTGAATAAGCCCAAATGACAGCCAAATCTCTTTCGAACAAAAAGCATAGCGATAATAATTTAGTCATAATGATGCCGGCATTTTACAATTTGTATTTCATCTTTATGAAACCTGTAAATCAGCCTGTGAACTTCATCAATTCGACGTGACCAAAAACCGGCATATTTATGTTTTAGGAATTCGGGTTTTCCTAAACCGTCGAAAGGAGTTCTGGCAATATCCTTTAGCAAATCATTTATTTTTTTAACTTTCTTCTTATCAATTTTTCGCCAGTATAAATAATCTTCCCAGGATTCATCAACAAAAACATATCGCATTATTCCTCAATTAGATCTTTTGAAAAAGAATTATTGTTTTTCATTTTTTCTATTGCCGAATCCAGTCTCTTTTCATTAGCCCGGGTTGATAATTCATAATTGGTTGCCATTAAAGAGTTATATTCCTCAAGTGACATAACCACAATGCCTGAATCCTTTCCTCTGTTTATAATTAGAGTTTCGAAATTTTTGGAAACTTTATCCAAATAAGATTTGATGTCCTTTCTAAATTCTGAAATGTTTGCAACAACCATAACACCATATTTTGTACAAATATATGTACAAAAATAACACGAAAGTTTTAAGAGATGTTAATTATAAATATCTCTCGCAGGTCGCGAAAGGATCACATGAATTATTGAAATTCGGGTTGAGACTGGGTAAGATTATGCTTTCAAGCCGACCTGGGATTAACTTGTATTTGTCCTCCGATGGCTTTAAGCACTTTCATTATAGTCGCGAACTGAGGTTTTGCACCCGTTGATAGAGCTTTGTACAAACTCGGCCTGCTCAATCCTGTTTCCTCAGCTATTTTAGTCATTCCAATTGCTTTTGCGATATGTCCTATTGCATTAATCACATCCTCATTATCACCCTCTTCCAAAACAGTATTGAGATATTCGGCTGTCATTTCCTTACTGTCTAAATAATCGGCTATGTCAAATTTTGAAGTATCCATTTTTTATTTGTTTAATTTTTCCCAGATTTCTTTCGCCTTCTCTATGTCCTTTTGTTGCGAGGATTTGTCTCCTCCAATGAGTAAAACAATTATTTTTCCGTTTCTTACATTAAAGTATATTCTATATCCTTTAGCAACATTCACTCGCATTTCACTAATCCCATCCCCAACAGCTCGTCAATCTCCAAAGTGCCCGTCTCTTTCAAGTTTTTGAATTCTAAATAGGATTTTGGACTTGGCTTTTAATTCATTTAACTTTCTAAGCCATTTATCAAATTCCTTAGTTTTCTCAATCCAAAAGATAAAAAATGTATCTATTTGGATACAAATTTAATCAAATAATTTAATTCAGAAATTATTGTGAAGATATTCTGTTTTGCGGAAGATAGAGTGGGTCAACTACTTAAAAAGGCGGAAATTAAGCAGGCCCGGGAGATGAATTTGTAGTGTGTGAGTTTTAATAATATGAGAGAATTTTCTGCTTCACTTCAAAGGCATAACTCATAACTCATAACTATTAACTTTTTTCACTCTTTTCCTCTTTATCTCTTTATCTGAGTAATCCGCGGGAAATTCAAAATTTCAAATTTGAACATCAATGGAATTTGAAAACTTCACCCTCTGAACTTCTAACTCCTAACTCCTAACTCTTTCTCTTTTTTATTACCAAGGTAAACCAGCAACATAGCCCCGGGAAACATAATGATGCTGTAAATGGCAGCAGGGATGGTCATCACAGAGTTTTCCAAAATTCCCGCCGCAATGGCAATACCCAGGGTGCCGTTGACAATCCCCACTTCAACGCCTACGGCAAGTGACTGGGCTTTGTTCTTCGTGATGGCTTTGGTAATATAATAGCCAGAGAGCATGCCCAGTAAATTCAGCAATAAGGATAAAGGACCCGCTTTAATAAAGAATTCGACCAGATTTGCACGTTCTTTTATAAGCACAGCGGCAATGATCAAAACCAAAAATAATGCTGAAAGGATTTTAACCGGCTTTTCTGCCTTAGCGGAAAGCCGTGGAGAATTTTTATAGATAAGCATTCCTATACCTACCGGCAAAATTGTTATTATCAGGATCTGGATAATTGTTTTAAAAAACGGAAGTTCGATCATTTGTCCTTCACCCATAAATTCCAGCATTCCCAGATTTACCAGGATGGGAATCGTAAACACAGTGATCACACTGGCGATGGCGGTTAATGTTATTGAAAGTGCTACATCCCCTTTAGCAAGATGGGTAATAAGATTGGTTGTTGCACCACCGGGACATGCCGCGAGCAGAACGAACCCAACTGCCAGCTCAGGCTGTAAGGGGATAAGGTATAACATTCCAAAAGTAAGCGCCGGAATAAATAGAAGCTTTAAGACGAGTCCCACGCCTACTGCTTTGGGAAAAAGAACCACATTTTTGAAATCTGCCGGTTTAAGACTTAATCCCATGCCCAGCATAATAATGAAAAGGGCGAGCGGTAAAAAGACCTGTGTGAGAAGGTTGGCTTCCATTACAGATTACAGGGTTTCCTCAAGCCATCTAAAAAATTCTCCCTGCCACACCATGGCATTCTGTGGTTTTAATATCCAGTGATTTTCATCAGGGAAAAGTATAAACCTGCTTTTAATGCCCATTTGCTGTAGTACCTGAAAAGCTTCCTGGCTTTGACCCACCGGAACACGAAAGTCCTTTTCGCCCTGAATAATCAGCATTGGAGTATCCCACTTAGACACATTGGTTATAGGGTTAAATGATGCATATGAATTCTGAGCTGCCGTGTTTGCGGTATCCCAGTATGGTCCGCCAATATCCCAGTTAACAAAGAAAAGTTCCTCGGTAGTTCCATACATGCTCTGTAAATTAAAAAGTCCGGCGTGAGAAATAAAAGTCTTAAACCTGTTTTCATGAATACCTGCGAGATAAAATGCAGAGTAACCACCAAAACTGGCCCCTACCGCCCCTAAACGTGAATTATCCACATAAGGCTCTGCACTTACCGCATCAATAGCCGAAAGGTAATCGTCCATTGCCTGGCCTCCCCAGTCCTTACTTATATCTTCATTCCAGGCAACTCCATGCCCGGGCATACCCCTGCGGTTAGGTGCTACCACGATATAACCCTGAGCAGCCATAACCTGGAAATTCCATCTGAAAGAGTAAAACTGACTCAACGCCCCTTGAGGGCCCCCTTGTAAATAAAGCAGGGTAGGATACTTTTTTGAAGCATCAAAATCTGGAGGAAAGATTACATAAACCAGCATTTCTTTTCCATCGGTAGTGGTTACCCATCTTTTCTCAACCTTGCTCTTTGTAATGTTATTATAGATCGGGCTATTCACATTTGTGATCTGGCTCCAGTTTTTGGTTTTCAGATCCAGTGAATAAATTTCAGCTGCATGATTAAAATCAGTGCGGGTAAGGATGATCTTGCTTCCTGAAATGCCAACTATTCCGGTAATATCAAAATCTCCATTTGCCACCTCTTTAACGGCAGGAGCGGTTCTTGTGTTTCCGGGGAAATTCACTTCCATTAATTGTACTGTACCTCTTACTGGCGCGAGGAAATATATTTTGGAACCATCAGGACTCCATTTAAAGGAATTAACCGTTCCATCCCAATTGGCAGTAAGGTTGATATCTGCATTATTATGCCTCACGATGATATCGCTTTTGTCAGACTCAAATCCGTCACGCTTCATCTGTAGCCAGGCAAGATTACCTTTTGAAGAAAAGGAGGGGTATTTGTCATATCCAGGATTATCAGGGGTTAAATTCCTGGTCTGGCCGGTACTTAAATCATACTCATATATATCAGTATTGGTGCTGTTTGCATATTCAGTCCCGGTCAACTTTTTACTTACATATAATATTTTGTTACCATCAGGAGACCAGATATAATCCTCGTCTCCGCCAAAAGGTTTCTGTGGGGAGTGATGCGGTTCATCTTTCATAATATCAATACCTTGGGCACCTTCTTTATTTTCCCTGTAAAAAACATGATTGTACTTTCCTTCAGTATAAGTATCCCAATGACGATAATCCAGCGCATCAAAAATGTATACTTCAGAATTTTCCATTTCGGGATAATAATCTTTCCCAAGCACATTATTCACCTTTACTTCCTCGTGATAAAGTATATATTTCCCATCAGGTGACACATTTTTGTTTTTATATAACTCTTTGTGGTTATCAACTTCTTTTGGTTCTCCCCCCTGAAGGCTGACGGTATAAAATTTACTACTGAAGTTATTTTCAAAAATTGACGGAGTTGTAACCCGGTACACTACAGAATTGCCATCTTTTGAGAACCCCATAGCAGAAACCCTTCCAAGTTCCCATAGCTTTTCCGGGGTCATAACATCCTGAGCTACAGCCTTTGGAAGACATAAAATAAATGCAGCGATAAATAATATGTATTTCATAAAATTTAATTTTTAAAAGTGCCTCAAAATACTAAAAATAACTTATCCCTTAAACAATTAAAATTAGCCATAATTTGGGTCTTTAAGCTAATGGTTTTATTGAAGTGGTGCGGGTTCTTTTCCTTATCTAACTTTTACTACAACATTACTTTTTCCTGCCGGTGTTAATATATTTGTGAGCTTCGATGATGTCTTTCAGGAGAGAGGTTTTATCGATTACCGCTCACACCAAACCCTTTTTTGCATGTAAGCGCAGCCAGCTTCTTATTTTGTCATTGTTTTAAATGATTTAACAACAAAATATCTATTTAACCATTTGCGAGTCTTATTGTTTGATATAAAATAGCCCATAAGTTATAATAAGTATCAGTTCCAAATATCTTATCAGCCTTGTAGTATTACGCTATAGCCAAAGTCAAATGATAATAAAAACAGTTGGAGCACCCAGATAGCTCGTGGTTCGATTCAAGAACCAATATAGCATTGTTTTTAGATTGTTGTAAGTATTTTAATAAGCCAGATAGAAAAGCAAACAAATTAAGCCGATAAATATCATCCCAAATATTATAAGCTCATTTTGGCGCTCAGATTTTATTTTTTCCTGGATTTCCTTTTTCAATTTTTCTAATTCAGAGTCCGACAGTTTGGTAAAATCATATTCAGGTTTAGAATCAGGATTTTTAAATCCCAATTTTTTTCGGTCAAATTTTCCCTGGGCCTTTTCCTTTCGTTCCTTGTTTCGAGCTAAAGTAGCTTTAAATTGAGATAAACCTCCATGAGCCATATTTTTGTACAGGTGTTGATTCCATTAATTAATTCTATTCTATTAGGTCTCGCATAGTAAATATACAACCCCGATAGCTTCCGGAGTTAATTTTGAGAATGATTCAATTCTTCCTCGTTTTAAACTATTTAATCTGGTCTGGCACCTTAATGTTTTCTTCGGGATGACTGTAAGTAACTTTCAGAATTTCAAAGTTGGAATATTTTTCATCCAGATCTAATTTATAAGTAATTCTCGCTCTATTAAGCCCTTTAGTAGAGGTGAGATCTGCTAAGGCATATAGTGTATTTCCTCGTTTTCCTGTAATACCGGATGCAGCAATTTCAGAATGGTTGTAAAAATCATTGTACAGGTAATCCCGAAAGAATTCTTTGGTAATCAGCAAATCAGTTCCGGAAGGTTCATATGGAAGCACCGTAATAAGGGTTGCCCATTGCTTATCCTCTTCCATATCGAGAAATAAAGTTTCTACTGCTACCAGCAGCTCCCCGGTTTCAGGATCATAGTACTTTTCCCGTAGCCCCTTCCCGGTGCAATGCACCAGATATTTTAATACACCTTTTTTTTGGGCATTAAAACGTACGTCATTTCTGGTTAAGGTTTCATAAGTCCTGAAAGATCTCTCTGCTCCTTCACAATCTAAAAGTGCCAGCTTCACTTTTGTTAGCTGGTAGTAGGTCATAATTTGCAAAATATAATCTTCTTTCTTCCCAATTTGGGCGCCGTATTCAATATTTGCAAGTGCCTTGTCCAATTCACCTTGTGCTGCATAGACTCTGGAAATGTTTAAAAAGATACCGGGATAGAGACTATCTGTGACATTTATCGCTCTATTATAGTATTCCAGGGCTGTAGAAAGACGATTTTCATCAACATACAAATTACCCAGTCCGGACAAAACACTGTAGTTATCCGGTTCAAGCTTCAGGGCTGCTTTCAGTTTTATTTCAGCGCGGGGAAAATCATTATTAAATTTTGCCATGATTCCTTCCTTATACAACTCACTGGCTTCAACTGTCTCAAAATATGCTGTTCCAATATAGTCAACAGACAGGGAGTCTTCAGAAAAAATAAGATTTGAAGGTGGATTCTGAGAAATGACAAATTCCCGGGCTATATGTTGACAGGAGTATACACTCATTCCCACGAATAGAAAAATTATGCCTTTATAAATTACAGAAAGGAGTGTTTTACTACAGAGCATCTTGAATTCTTTACAAAAGGATTCCTTAAAGAGGGAACATGAAATCCAAATTTCATGATGTGGTAAATCTAAATAAAAAATAATAACCAAAAGGCAGAAATTTCCCTATCATTTGCCTGTATGTCATCGTCTTAATGGTTTTTGAATTGCGGCAACTCTAACCTTTTGATAAAAAGGAGGACATTAAACCAATGTGAGGATGTTTCGCGGCGAAGGATTTTCACCCATACCTTTAATTTAGCTTCGACCGTTATTTATATCCAATTAAGAAATAAAATCATTATGTAGCCGGGAAAAAATAAAAACCTCCGGAAGATTGATACCTCCGGAGGAGGTTTCTCTATTTACTCAGCAATAACAATTCACTACATACTATTTCTGTGGTATAGCGCTTGTGACCTTCCTTATCTTCCCAGGACCGGTTGGTAAGTTTTCCTTCAATGGCCACTTCTTTGCCTTTGTTCACGAACTGCTCAATAATCCCCGCGGTTTTTCCCCAGGCAACTACATTATGCCAGTCTGTATGCTCAACTTTTTCACCTTTGGCATTGGTGAAGTTCTCATTTGTGGCAATGGAAAACTTCGCCAGCTTCCTGCCTGTTTCAAGATTTAAGATCTCAGGATCCTGTCCCACTCTTCCAATCAACTGTACTTTGTTTCTAAGTGCGTTCATAATAATTAAATTTTAATGTTAAACAGTTAATACTATTGGACATTCATCATCCAACGGTACAAACTTATATCAGGAAAAAACACCGAGTCGGTTGCTAACTATTTGCTTTCGTTTACAATCGTTTGTAAACGTTTGTAAGTGGATTTTATTGCGGGCAGGCAGCAAGATTGAATTGGCCAACTGTATATCCGTAAAAAGCAATAAAGAGATTTTAATTTTTGAGCAAGTCTCTTATATTATTTCAAACTATAATTTCTGGAACCTTTCCTCCAGACCAAACTGATTAAAAGAAGAATATTTCTTAAATACAATCCATTTAAAAAAAATAAATGAATCCCACAGGAGATCTCCAGATCTTTAAGAATTCATTAATGATACAACTGCCAATTCAGCCGTAGAGAAGATATACGAATCGTTCTGCCTTCTCATGAATTGTTTCTTATATAGGATACATTCCCTAATGCCACCTTTAAATTAATGATTTTGCAATCAAAAATGTCATTCAAACGTATTCTTTATAGTTAAACGAATAACAATAAAACATGATAAAAACAGAAAAAACAAAAGGAATCATCCTTCTTGGGCTTAGACTTGTAATTGTCTTTGTCTTTTTATGGCATGGAATTCCAAAAGTATTGGGTGTGGAAATGGCAATGCTAAAGTTTGAAGGAATGGGGTTTCCCGGGTTCCTGGGTCCCATTATAGGTTGGTTAGAAGTTTTAGGAGCATTTTTTATACTTGTAGGCTTTCAAAACAAATGGGCAAACTTGTTAATGGCTGCTATTATTGTAGTGGCTCTTATTGGAGTACAAATACCTAATGGAGTTACGGCAGGTTTAGAAAGAGATTTACTGTTACTATTCGCCAGTCTTATTTCCGCATTTTTTGGTCCGGGGATATTGGCATTAAAAAAATCATTAATTATTAATCAATAAATTTATCTGGAATGAAAAAACTAATTATTTTATCTTTGATGTTAATTACAGCTCAATTCGCGGGTGCACAAACAGCTCAACTTGTTGAATCAGAACTAATGATTGTAAAATTTCACGCAGATTGGTGTGGCTCTTGCAAAGCTATGGGGCCAGTAATGGAAGATTTAACAAACAAACTGGATGGCAAGCCCGTACTGTTTGTAAGTTTGGATTTCACTAACAATCTCACCCGTCATCAGGCCAATCTTATGGCTAATGGTTTAGGAATTGGGGAAATTGTTAAGAATAACAATGGAACAGGTTTCCTTCTGGTTGTAGACAGTAACACAAAAGAAGTTAAAGCAAGGTTGACCAAGAGTCAAACAGTAAGCGAAATGTCGGCTACCATTGATTCTCATTTATAAAACACCCCTAGTTAATGGTTTGCGATAAGGACCTGGATGATTTACTTAATCAAGCTTATAGATATGCACTGTCTTTAACGCTAAATGAAAATGATGCTTTTGATTTGGTTCAGAATAGTTATCTGAAGCTTGTTGAAAAACGCAAACCATTAATTATTTCTTATTTTATAATTACCATCAGAAATCAATTTATTGATGATAGGCGTAAACAAAAAGTTAAATGGGACTGGCTATCAAAATTACACCCCAGTACATCCTATGAACCAAACTTTACTGTTGAACCCTATTTGGAAAAAGTTCTTTCTGAACTAAACGTTAAAGAAAGAGAAATAATTTTTTTGTCAGTTGTGCAGGAATATACAGCTCAGGAAATTTCTGATTTAATGACAATTCCAAGAGGTACTGTATTATCTATTTTACATAGAATGAAGTTGAAGATGAAAAACAAATTAAAGGAAAAATCTCGTGAGTAATATAGATTCCAAAATAAAATCTTACTATTTATCTCGTAAACTCACAGACGAGCAACTTGATATTATAAAAAACACCAAAATAAAAAGTGATAGGAGTCACAGATCATCCAATCTCTCTGAGATACTGAAATATGCAGCAATATTTGTACTCCTGGTTGGTACTATCTACAGTATTTTTCTTTTTCCTATGTATCAAAAAAATGCTCTATTAAATGATTACGCAACGGAAATAGCCTATAATCACAGAAAAAATTTACCCATAGAAATTATCAGTTCCGATATAGAACAAATAGGTGCAAAAATGGAAAAACTTAATTTTACTTTAGAATTTCCAGATAGCTTGCAGGAAAATTATAATTTGGTAGGAAGTCGATACTGTTCTGTGGATAATAGAATTGCCGCTCAATTAAAACTTCTTGGACAAAATGAGCAAGTAGCAACACTGTTCATTTTCAAAAAAAATAAAGACCTCGAATTTGAAATAAAAACAATTGTCAAAAATGATGTGAAAGTTATGCTTTGGGAGTCTGATGATTTAATTTTTGCATTAGCCAAATAAAATAACAATTTTGACTATTACACACTTCTAGTTTGGAACTGGTTACAGACATTGCAGGCTATGATTTTATACCTGAAATCTTGAAAGAGTATTATGAATTTCAGGAAAAACTCCCACTACTTTGGGAAGCTGGAGAGAAAAGACCCATAGCCCCCTGAGGGATTTCATGCACCAATATTTAAAAATCCCAAATCCCAATATCCGAAGTTTTCTATTCATTGCTAATTGTCCATTGACAATTATTTATAGAGCTGACATTCCTCATATTTTCTACGAAATAAACGGGGTATTTTTACACTGTAGTAATCCTAAATCTTCAAGTTATGACCATAAATATCCAATATGTGAAGATGCCCTTTAGTGAGTCTATGACCGAGTACGTGATCACTAAACTCAATAAGCTAGGCGAGAAATATGCCTGGATCGTTAATGCCAGGGTGTTTTTTAAACGGGAGAACGATCCTGCCGGGAACTGTAAGATCTGTGAAATAGAATTAAGCATGCCAGGGCCAAATATTTTTGCCTCATCCAGGGATACCAATTTTGAATTAGCCGAAAAAGAAACCACCCTTGAAATTGAAAAACAGCTGCAAAAGAGAAAGGCTGTGATCAGGGCCCGCTAAATTACCGTTTGGCACACGGATTTTTTCATGTTTTTAAGTTTGTTAATTGAGAAACCCCGCCAATATAAATCGGCGGGGTTTTAATTTATGAGAACCCTCCTATCCTCCCAAGGGGGAAAAGGCTCCCTAACCCCCGAGGGGGGAACGAGGCCCCCTAACCCCCGAAGGGGGAACTCTTACTCGGATGTGCAAAAAGGTTCCCGAACACTTATTGAAAAATTACCCCCCTGGCCTTGAGGATGGAACTCAATCAAAAATCAATACCTTGAAATATCTTACAAACCAACACCTCCCCTTGGGGGAGGCTGGGAGGGGATGAGAATGGCGGGCAAGCACCAATAATTAAAATCCCAAATTTCAATATCAGATGTTTATTCTAAGTAGGTCAATACCCCGAGGTTTGCCTCGTTAGTAAACGTGTTAAAGTTTGAAACCGTGTTCAACTAAAAATGCTCTGGGCTTGACCCGTAGAATTTTACTGTTTATTGTTTACTGATCATTGTTCATTGATCATCATTTTGTGATGCTATCCATTGATTTACACGTTTTTCCAATAGATCCAGTGGCATTGCTCCCCCACCCAAAATGGTATCGTGGAAGCCTCTGATGTCAAAATCGTTGCCCAATTCATTTTCTGCCTTTGTGCGTAGTTCCTGGATTTTTAGCATCCCTATTTTGTAAGCCGTTGCCTGTCCTGGAATGACCATATACCGCTGCACTTCTGCCTTAATAGCCCCTTGTGAGATTGAAGAGTTTTCGGTGAAGTAAGCTATTGCATCATCTTCTGTCCATCCTTTGGAATGTAAACCGGTATCTACTACCAGTCTTATCGCGCGCCATATTTCATTTACCAATCTTCCAAAATCATAATAGGGATTTTCATACCCGCCCATTTCCTTGGCCAGGGTTTCAGAATACAAAGCCCAGCCTTCTACATAAGCCGTATATCTGCCCTGGGTCCTGAATTGTGGCACAGATTCCAATTCCTGTGCAATTGAAAGTTGCATATGGTGGCCAGGGTTTCCCTCGTGGTAAGCAACTCCTTCCATAGTTGTTTTTGGCATCGCCCTCATATCTGAAAGGTGGGCGTAATAAATCCCCGGTCTGGACCCGTCTGGTGTACCGGGGAAGTAATGTTGTGGTGCTCCATCCTGTTCTCTGAAAGACTCAACCCTTTTTACCACCAGATCGGCTTTAGGAAGTATACCAAAAAAGTCCGGTAGTTTTTCGGTGAGCGCATCTAGATACATGGTAGATTCGTCAAGATATCCTTGCCTGCCCTCATCGGTATTGGGAAAGAAAAACTGTTCATCGGTGTTTACAAATTTAAAAAAATCGTTTAAGCTGCCTTCAAAACCCACCTGCTCTTTAATGGCCAGCATTTCTTCCTGTATGCGCGCTACTTCTTCCAAACCTATCTGGTGTATCTCATTTGCCGTAAGACCGGTTGTTGTTGAAGCCTTCAGGCGGTAATCGTAAAAGGCTTCTCCATTGGGATGTCTGCTTACACCTGTGGGAGCCACTTCTGCATTGGGCATTTCAGCTTCCAGCCAGGCAATAAGATCTAGATAAGCGGGTTGAAAATAGGTGACCAGGGCTTCTTTAGATTCTTCCTTAAGCGTTTCTGCCTGCTCCTGGTTAATTTTCCCGGCTTCAAGTAGTCCCGTTATTTTGGAATTCATATCGTTCCAAACAGCAGAACCCGTTTCTCCCTCTTTAAAAGGTCGTCCCTCCACAATGGCTTTGGACTGTATGAGTACAGTTTCAAATGAGAATTTTGGAGGCAAAATACCTTCTGAAGCCTGGTTTTTTGCACGTTCCAGCAATTGGTCCATAGCCCTTTTTGATTCCCTGATCCTCGAGATGTAGGCCTGCATATCTGCCAGACTGTCTACCTTATGAAAATTGATCATAAAGTTGGGTAACTGGGTGTGAATTCCCCCCATTTGATGGAAAATATAATTCAGGTTTCGGTATTCTACTCCTTCTTTCATCTGTTCATATTGATAAATCCAAAGGTCATAGGAGATCTGATCATCGTTTTCCAGGCCGGAATAATCAAAGTTCTTTAACTCTGCCACACTTTCTTCATACCATTGCAATCTTTTGTCTTCACCGGCTTCACTCATATCATCCAGTTTATCATTCTGGTCTTTTCTCCCCAGCATTGTAAGTTGCATCGGACTCATTTGAAGCAGTTCTTCATATTTTGTATCAAACCAGGCATGGAGTGCCTCCTTTTGATCCTCCTTTTGTTCTTTTTTTCCTTCTCCACAAGACTGAAAACCTAAGGAGATAAGTAAACAAATAATAGATAAATATTTTTTTTGTGTCATCATACCGGGTGCTTATAATATTGGTTTTTTGAATATTTTTTTCTCTGAAATAATGGACGGTGAAGGCCGTTTTCAAATGTACTTGAAATATTTTAACTTTTTTTTATAAATAATTGGTTCCGAAAAATAAGGGCTCCCTTAAAAGGTTTTTGGGGAAAGGGGAATTGTTTTTTGACAAGTCTTTGGTATTAAAAATATAATCGCGAAAGTTTCGGGAAGGTTTTTGACCCTAAACCAGCCAAATGCTCCCGACAGCTTGCTTCGGAAAAGTAGGGTTAAGGAATTTTTTTGTTTCAATTAATAAAGAATCATTTCCCGGTATTCCCACACTTTCCAGATATAAAGAAGGAAAAAAGCAAAGCTTACAATAAACTCCATGAAACTGGAGGCAAGAAACCCTATGAAAGATCCAAAAGCTGCTTTTAGTGCCGATTTCCGATCCCTTTTATTAATGATCTCTCCAATGAATGCGCCTATGAAAGGACCTATTATTATCCCCAGTGGAATGGGCGCGATGATACCGACAATCAGACCAATGGTGGCGCCAATCATTCCGGAACGGCTCCCGCCAAAGCGTTTGGTTCCTATGGCGGGGATGATCCAGTTGAGGGCATAGATCAACGCAGCGACTATAAAAGTTATTCCCAAAAACCATGAATTCATGGGAACAGAGGGTGAGAGGTGAAGAACCAGTAAACCAACCCAGCTTATTGGAACTCCCGGCAATACCGGAAGAAAACTTCCCAGGATGCCTACTACCATTAAAAAAGCGCCCAGAGTGACCAGCAGGATATCCATTAATTGAGCCTGTTATTCTGGTTTTTATTCATAGACCGCATTTCACGCCTTTCTTTTATGAACTGCAAAAATTCCCTGATGGTTTCTTCTGAAGCGTTATCAAGAAATTCATTGAATTCTTTCCGTATCTCGTCCTTATCCGGCATGGGTGGTAGTTATCTGTAATCAACCATAAATTCGCTCAATTTCATCCCGATCTCACCATTGGTTTCAATTATCCTGATCAGGTCCATTCTCAATTCATGATCTTCACCCGGTCTTGAATCAAGCGATCTCAGGAAATTCCTTAGCATTTGGTCTGATGCAGATTCTATAAAATGGTGTAATTCAGTCTTAATATATACAGCTTCCATGTGGGGTACGATTTGAAAGGGACAAAATTAGGAAAAATTTTTTGGAAGCTCCTGTGGAAAATTTTTAACTAAATTATTAGGTGAAACTAAGGGCTGAGCTTATAAGTCGAATTTAAACAGCTCGTCAAAAACTCCCTCCCCTTCGGGGAGGGCCGGGGAGGGGATGAGAATACAAGAAAACTTTTTCAGCTATGCATTTTAAACTTTTAACTAATTTATTAGGTAAAACTAAAAACTTAGTTTATATTTGAAATATCGAAAATGAATATTAATTAAAAATACCCGAAAAAAACTCCCTACCCTTCGGGGAGGGCCGGGGAGGGGCCCATTATGAAACAACTCACCAAAGCCGAAGAAGAGATCATGCAGATCCTGTGGCAACTTAAAAAAGCCAATGTGGCCGAAATCATTGCACAAATGCCCGAGCCAAAACCTGCTTATAACACGGTTTCTACCATAGTGCGCATTCTGGAGAACAAAGAATTCGTTGACCATGAGAAGCAGGGAAAGGGGTATAATTATTTTCCCCTGGTGGAGCGGGAAACCTACAGTAACCAGAGCATGACCCAGCTCATGGAGAATTATTTCAACGGTTCTTTTAAAAGCATGGTTTCATTCTTTGTTAAGAAGAACGACCTGGATACCAAAGAACTGGAAGCGATTTTAAAAGAGATCAACAAAAAAGAGAAATAAGATGACAGCCTATATACTTCAAGCCATCCTGTTCCAGCTACTCTTCCTGCTGGTGTATGAATTTTCGCTTAAAAAAGAAACATTTTTCACCTACAACCGCTGGTATCTGTTGATCACGACGGTGCTGTCATTCCTGCTTCCGCTTATAAAAATAGAAAGCCTGGGTTTACTTGTTCCTGCGGAATCACTTACGCAAATGACAACCATTTTTTTACCTGAAGTTTTTATAGGAGGCAGCACCCCGGCAGGAAGTATAGAACATTTACCCGAAGTTTTGATAGAATCTTCGGTCGCCGCGATCAATCCGTGGTTGGTTGTTTATTTCTTCGGAGTTTTAACCGCACTCATAATCGTTCTTAAGAAATACAAACATTTGAGAAGGATGTTCAGGTTTAAAAAAATTGCTGCGGAAGGCTATGTAAATATCATTGAAGTTCCCAATTCCACCATCGCGTGTACCTTTTACCGAACTATTTTCCTTGGAGACGGGTTAACTGAAGCCGAAAAACAACAGATCCTCTCCCACGAGCTCGTTCACGTAAAACAGAAGCACAGCCTGGACCTCGTCTTCTTTGAAGTGCTCAAAGTGATCTTCTGGTTCAATCCGCTTATCTACATCTACCAGAACAGGATCGCCACAGTGCACGAGTTCATCGCAGATGCCGCAGTGGTGCAGGTGGCCACAAAGCGCAGCTATTACGAGCAGTTGCTCAACAGTGCTTTCAATACAAACAATATTTCATTCATCAACCAATTTTTCAATCATTCATTAATCAGAAAACGAATTATTATGCTGCAGAAATCAAGATCAAAGTCAATTTCAAAATTTAAGTATTTATTAATGGTACCGCTCATGCTTGTGATGCTTACTTATGTAGCTTGCAGTGATGAAGCAACCTCGGAAACTGAAACCACTTTAGAGGCAAAGAACCAGGATGAAGCAATGAAAGCCGCTTTTTGGAATGAAATTCTTCTTATGGAAGATAATGGTGCAAGCAGAAAAGAAATTTCCGATGCATTCTTTAGTCCGGGAAAGGAGAGACTTTCGCGGGAAGAATATTATAGATTTCAGACTTTTATGAAGTACATGCAAAAAAAGGTCGTGGAAAATAAAAAAGCCGAAGGCACATATAATGAAGAATTAGAAAAAAAGTTTCTTCAGTCAATAGAAAACCGCACCTATGAAGATTATCTTAATGACAAGAATAATTCAGGAATTACTATGAAGACTGAAAATATTACTGCCGATAGCCCAGATGTTCCCTTTGCAATAGTAGAACAGGTTCCTGTATTCCCCGGTTGCGAGAATCTTTTTACTAATGAGGAAAGAAAGAAATGTATGTCAGATAAGGTCAATGAATTCGTTACCAAAAATTTTGATATAGGTCTTGGTAAAAAGTTAGGCTTAACCGGTATGAATAGGGTAATCGTGGTTTTTAAGATAAGCCCTGAAGGGAATATCACAGATGTTCGTGCGCGGGCACCGCATCCTGACCTGGAAGTTGAAGCGAAACGCGTAATTGAAGGACTGCCGCAAATGACTCCCGGGGTACAAAAGGGTCAGAACGTAGGAGTTTCTTATTCCTTACCCATAGTTTTTCAGGTAGGCGAATAGTAAAAACTAGAAGCGAGTTAAATTAAACCATAACCAACTCCCTCCCCTTCCGGCAGGACCGGGTGGGAATGAATCAAATTATACAAATATTCATCAGTTTAAATGGCCCTGTAAAAACTCCCTCCCCTTCGGGGAGGGCCGGGGAGGGGATAATAATTCCAGGTAAATGAATAGAACAATTTTTATTTTTATTATGTTCTTAGTGGTGAAAGCCGGAGCTCAAACTCCGGCTTTGGCTGTTGCAGACAGTTTGTATGCCGTGGGCCAAACCGCTCGGGCGATGGATGTTCTGGAGGCTTCAGATCATAAATCTGATGCCCTATACTTAAAACTCGCCAAATATCAGTCGGCCACAGGTAAAACAAAAGAAGCCCTGGAAAATTACAGAAGGGTTTTAAAAAATGATCCCCAACGGGTGCTCACGGCTATAGAGTTTGCAAAAACGCTGGTAAGGGCAGGGGAGTTGCAGGAGGCCGATAGTGTTTATGCGTCTCTTTCAGAAAGATATCCAAAAAATGCCAATTTTATGTATGAGCAGGGGGTGATAAGGGAATTGCAGCAGGACAGTACCGCAATAGATTTTTTCAAGGAGACCAATCATCTGGACACCACTCACCAGGAGGCACTCCATAAACTCTCCAGATATGAATTGCAGCAAAGGCAATATAATATGGCGGTTTTTTACAGCATGATGGGACTGGATCATAATCCGCAAAATACCTCCCTGCTTTCTATTATGGCCCAGGCTTATATGAGGCAATTAAAATACAAGCTTGCAATTCCTCCTTTTGAACAGATTGTTGCCCTGGGAAAGGGAAACGAATTTGTGCATTCCCGGCTTGGGTTTGCATATTATAATGAAGGGCAGTATGAAAAGGCGATTGAAAATTATAATCTCGCATTGGAATTTGAAGACCGGAATTCAGATACTCATTATAATCTTGGAAAACTCTATGCCCTCACAGGAAACCTCCAAAAATCTGAGGCCCATCTTCTCATGGCAATCCTGATAAAGAAACAACCTGTGGATGCAGAATTTCTGAGCCTTGGACTCACCTATAAACTTCAAAAAGATTATAAAAGATCTCTTGAAAACCTCAATAATGCCCTGGAAGAAAATCCGGACAATGAACGGGCTTTATATGAAAGGGCCATAGCGGCAGATAATTACTTTAAAGATTTAAAGACCAAAATTGATTATTATCAGGCGTATCTAAATAGATTTGAAAGCAAAGGAAATGAAGATATGATCTACCTTGCAAAGACCCGAATGAGCGATCTAAGAAAAGAGTTGCATTTGAGTAAGTGAGTGTAATTACAGGTTTTTTGAAAAAAACTTATTTTCCTAAACTGATATTGAATATAATAGAAACTGAATTACCCGATATTTTTAGAGCACTTATTATTTTCTCCCCCTCATTCTGCAATAACAAAATCTGAATTGGAATTAGGTAAAATTACCAGGAATTGGTATTTTTAAATTAAAATTTTAATGCAATGGGTAAAAACACTTCAATTTCACTCGGAGACCACTTTGAAGAGTTTATTGATAATGAAGTTAAATCGGGTAGATATAGTTCGGTAAGTGAGGTTATACGTTCTGCCTTGCGATTGTTAGAAAGCGAAGAGAAAAAGCAAAGAGAGTTAATCAAAGCTCTTGAAAAAGGCGAAAAAAGCGGCTTTGTAGAAAGTTTTGACCCAAAAGAAAACCTGGCCGCATTACATCGACGGCACCTATGAATCATAACAATTATCGGATTAGCAAGGAAGCAATTGATGATTTAAATATTATTTGGATCTTTACTTTTCACAAATGGTCTATAGATCAGGCTGATAGATACTATGAATTAATAATCGATGAAATTAAATTTATTGCAAATAATTATTACTCTGGAAGATCTGCAGAAGAAACAAGAAAGAGTTACAGAGTAACAAAAGTAAAATCCCATCTTATTTTTTATCGAAAAGCTGACGATGACGTTGTAGAGATCGTTAGAATTCTACATCAGGGAATGGATTTGAAAAATTGGCTTAAATAAAAAAATTGATTATATAGTTTCCGAAATTGTAAAACAAATTGAAAACCATTATGGCAACAGTTGACAAAATAAGAAGCGGTTTAATTGATAAAATCCTGACGATCAAAAATAAGGATTTCCTGATTGCACTTGATAATTTGATTTCCTCAAGCTCTGCCGGTAATGATTTAGTCGAATTAAGCACTGATCAAAAAGAAATGCTCGAAATGAGTGAGATGGATATTAAAAATGGCCGATTGATTTCTCAGGAAGCTATGGACAAACGAAATCTGGAATGGCTGAACGGACTGAAAGATGCCTCAAAACACAACAAAAATTAGAAGCCGCCATTAAATGAGAATTCAGTCCATTTTAGATTACTTAAGATACGAGGAACTTACCTCAAAATCTCAAGCAACCACACAGGATATTGAAGCCCTAACAAATATCTCAAAGTCTGAGCGCTGGGAAAAAATTAAAAAAGAAGTAGGATTGAATGACTAAAATAATTGTTGATTCAAACATAATATTTAGTGCAATTTTCAATGGAAAAATAATGTTGTAGGTCATACGCTTTATGTTATTGACGCTACCTGTCCAAGTGTTATATATGATATTTTCTAAATTAAGTTCTGATTTTTTCAGAACTTTTGTTATTTTAGCTATTCTAATGAGAGTGATTAATAAAAAGAAATTAGAAAAGTTTAGACGAAAGAATAGAGGAAATATAATTCTATCTAAGGGAATTAATGATTTAATAGAAGCAATTGAATATAATACCTGGGAAAATGGTCTTGAATTATCTAAAACCAGAATTGATGCAGATTGTGTGCATCCGGAAGGATTTTTCTTCTTTGATATCACCCGTGCAGATAGAACTATGATACTAATAGAATTTGATGAAAATGAGGCTACAATTGTTTGGGTAGGAAATCATGACGATTATATCTCAAATTTTAAAAATAATAAAAACACAATTAAAGCTTGGTTAAAATCAAATGGCTGGATTGAATAATATGGAAACACAATTTGACATACACTCGGTAATTAAAAATGGAGAAATTAAAAACGAATTAGAGCTTGAAAGAGCTTTAATAGCCGACAGAAAACTGCGGATCCTTATAAAAGAAGATCCTTCTTTAAAAAAAGTAAGAACCCAATTAAGAGACCTTATTGAAAAATATGAAGTTAAAAATTGGGCTCAAAATTCAAAAATTTCTAAAAAGAAGATTTTAGAAAGTGATGCTGCAGAATTTAGTGCCAATAATGAAAGAGTATTTATTACCAGGAGGAGAGATCTAATTAGGAAAAAACTTAAAACATTAGGTATTACCCAACAGGATTTTGGAATATTGCTGGGTCACAGTAATAAATCTTATATTTCTGAGTTAATGAATGGGATAAGTCCATTTTCATTAAGAGATCTAATAGTAATTAATAGATTATTAAAAATTGAATTAACTGACCTGATACCTACATTTCTTCCTGAAGCTGAAAAGAAAAAAATATTGACTTCCATTAAAAAAGTTGATAACCCGAACCTAAAATTAAACAAGGAAGATTTTCAATTGGTTTTATAAAGTCAATCACTACAGACATTCCCTAATATTTAAAAGATAATAAGGCAGAAATTCTCAACCTTTTTGAGAATGTTGAGAACAAAGAATTAAAATGGCACTTGGCACAAATAGTTTCCCGTGTTGAATTAAATGAAAAAGAGCTTGAATTGATCTGGCAAATATTGACCGCATGGGCAATAAATCCAAAGGAAGGCAGGATAGTGAGAACAAATTCGGTACAGGGACTTTTCAATCTGCTCTCTCAGTATTCCGAGCTGGAACAGGACTTCCGTTTAACGATCGATCAGGTGACAAAAGAAAATATTCCCTCAATAAATGCAAGATTAAGCATACTGAATTCTTAAGCGCTAATTTTTATTACCTGCTATAGTTTTCTTATCTTTTCTTCCATTAACAGCATTAAAAGAATAAAATGAAGTCCATTAAACTGATAGACCACTTGTGATAGTGATGGCCAGAGTCATCATTATACTTTTTGGTTTATTCATAATTTCCATTGGCATTCTCATGTTAGTTGCTCCGCAAAGGGCACGGGATATTCTGAAAAAAGCCGGTAGCACGCCCTTTATAAATTATGCAGAGATCACGCTGCGTCTTTTTCCTGCCATAAGTCTTATTATTTATTCAGATTTCTCGGCCTTTCCATTAACATTCAAAGTTTTAGGATGGTTTATGCTGGCGACTTCCCTGGTACTCTATTTTGTTCCCAGAAGGTTACATCATAATTATTCTTTGAAAAGCGCAGAGATCCTTCAGCCTGTTTACGTACGTCTTTTATCTCCATTTTCTTTATTATTTGGGTCTTTACTTATTTATGGTATCAGCTGAGATCTCAGAGATTACAGGTATATTTAAACAGAATAATTTTTAAATCGCATGCACTATGAAAGAAAATTATCTTGATAGCGTAATAAAGCAGTTCCGGTACTATAAACTGCTTTCAGAAAAAACATTTGAGCAACTTTCCGAAGAAGATTTTTTCTGGCAATACAATGATGAAAGTAACTCTATAGCTATTATCGTAAATCATCTTTATGGGAATATGCTATCCCGATGGACAGATTTTCTCACAACAGACGGGGAGAAAGATTGGCGTAAAAGAGATCTTGAATTTGAAGCTGTGATCACATCAAAGGCAGATTTCGGGCAAAAATGGGAGGAAGGATGGACATGTCTTTTCAATGCGCTTGACTCCATTGGGAAAACTTCCCTGGATTCCCTGGTGTATATAAGAAACCAAGGACATAGCATAACAGAAGCCATAAATCGTCAATTGGCTCATTATGCATATCATGTGGGGCAAATAGTATACATTGGCAGGATGATCAAGGGGGAAAAATGGAAGAGCCTTAGTATAGAAAAGAACAAGTCAGCCAATTATAATATTGAGAAATTTTCCCGGGAGAAGTCAAAGGAGCATTTTACAGATGAATATTTAAACCCCGGCTTAAAGGAATAAAATTGTTGCAATGAGTTTCCCTTTTCGAATTTAATTCTCTTTATAAATTTAATTCACTATCTTTTATCTATGCAATTTTAAAATTATGAAAATGAAGGGGTTGAAGGGTTTTTTGATCGGGTTGTTTTTCGTTGCCGGATCTGGAATTATAGTGGCTCAGGAAAGCCCCGTGTATTACATAAATGTCCTGGTAGATGCAAACCATAATATTTACATACAAGACAAAAATGTAAAATTTGAGGAGGTTACAAAAGAGGTGAGAAGCATTGTGTATAATATTTCTGCCAAAAAATATCAGGGAGTTGTCTACCGCATCTATGGAGATGAAAGCCTGAAAATGGGAAATATTATTGACCTTGGCACAGAGCTTATAAGGGGTTATGATCCCATAAAAGTTGAAAGGTATTTGCTAAATTTGGAGGAACAGGAAATTGACGGATCAAATTATCTTGAAAAGCTGAAGAAACTTGATCTTAAAGCGATTGATCCCTGATAAAAATTTCAGCCTTCAATGAGGAAAACTAAAATAAGGCCTTACGTTCTGGCCGAAACCAACTGGAAAGAAGTGGCCGGCAGTGATTATTCCCTTGCGGTCCTTCCCTGGGGCGCTACAGAAGCCCATAACTACCACCTCCCTTATGGAACCGACAATATACTTGCTGAAGAAGTTGCGATAGAATCTGCCCGGAAAGCCTGGGAAAAGGATTGTAAACTCTTTGTGATGCCTACCATTCCTTTTGGAGTAAATACAGGGCAAATGGACGTGATGTACTGCATGAATATGAACCCCTCTACCCAACTTGCGGTATTAAAAGATATGGTCCATGTTCTGGACCACCATAATATGAGAAAGCTCGTGATCTTAAATGCCCATGGTGGCAACCATTTTAAACAGATCATCAGGGAATTGAGCCTGCTTTATCCAAAGATTTTTATTTGTGCGATCAACTGGTGGCAGGTTACAGATTCCGCTCCCTATTTCAAGGAGCCGGGAGATCACGCCGGAGAATTGGAAACTGCGGCCATGTTACATCTGGCACCGGAGCTTGTACTACCTTTAAGCGAAGCAGGAGAAGGCAAAGCATCCAACTTCAGGATAAAAGGCCTTAAAGAGGGTTGGGTTACTGCACAACGAGAATGGACTCAAGTCACAGAAGATACCGGTGTGGGAAATCCCAAAGCTGCTACAGCCGAAAACGGGAAGAAATTCTTCGATAAAACCACAGATCTCATTGCAGATTTTCTAAAAGATTTGCATTATGCAGAGGTCGATGATATGTACGAATGAGCGGCCTAAAAGTTATTATTGAAGGAACTGAAATTTAAAATTTAAACCTTCCACAAAAATACTTATTGATTAGTTTTATGTATTTTTGAGCTGTTAATCTTCAGAATAAAACCCCGGATGAGAATAGCTTTACTACTCTTGCTTTTTATGTTTTTTACCGGGTGTAATAATTTTGAGACCAGGAAAATCTCTTCAGAAGAAGTGCTTGACCAGGAGTCCAGATCTTTGAACTGGAAAGAGGTAGACGAGTATCCCGCTTTTGATAATTGCAGGAATATTTCAGAAATTGAAAAGGCGAGGGAATGCTTTGAGATCACAGTGGCCAATTCGGTAAACGCATATCTTGCCCGCCGGGAACCCATAGTGACTGAAACTATAGATGATACAGTTTATGTTCATCTGGAGATCTCCAAGACCGGGGTCCCCACCATTGAATCCATAGAAGCAGACTCCCTGGTGACCAGCCAGATTCCTGAATTGCAGTTGTGGCTCAAACAAAGCATTGATTCTCTTCCCAGGATATATCCTGCAAGCAAAAGGGGAATCCCTGTTTCCAGTGTTTTTAAAATGCCCATAGTTATCAAAGCCGATTAATTAATCAAGGTTTTGAGCCCTGAGACAAAAGGAAACCTCGAATTACATCCTTGGCTTGCATTGGGGATATTCCGTTTCAGGAATTTTTTTAGTTACCTGCATACCTGCCTTTCCATTCAAATTTTCTGAAAAGTGACAATAGCGCCACTGCCGAGGAGAAAAAGGGATAGACCAGGCTACTCCAGAAATAATTGCGCAGAATTTCTTTTCTTCTGAAAAATTTTGCTGCCTGGTATAACAGGAAAAGATCTGCCAGAAACTTTAAAAGAAAAGCAAAGAGAACAGGTTCATACAGAATAATTTCCGAAAGAGCCAGAAATAAAGAGATTACCAGTACCAGGTTCATGATTAAAACCAGGAGGCCGGTAATTTTAGCAAAACTACTTTTGTAAGCCGGCGTTTTGGCAGCCCATCTTATTCTTTGAGAAATAAGAGAAGTAAGATCGGGTTGTGGCTGAGTATATACAATTGCCTCCCTGCATTTTAAAAACACCGTTTTATGTCCGGTTTTTTTAAATTTTTGTAGCAGAAATACGTCATCACCACTACTTATATTATCATTTCCTTTAAAACCATCCATCTTTAAAAAAGCTTCCCGACTGTAACCCAGGTTTGCACCATTTGCCAAAAATGGACTGCCCAGGCCAAAAGCACCTGCACCTGCCGCTTGTAAACTCATGAAGTCCATTTCCTGGAAGGCATAAAGATATTTACGCCCTCTTCCCGCCCTCTTACTTTCCCAATCCTGGGACACTTCGTTATTCTTTAACTTTCTACGGGGGTTTAAACGGGAACATACCGGCCCGGCCACCAATTGGGCTTCGGTTTCCAAAAATAGCTCATTAAATGCCTGTAGCCAGAAAGAAGGCAAAACACAATCAGCATCTGTGGTGAGAATGTGGCTGAACATGGCCTTATTCACAGCGGTTGTGATGGCATCTTTTTTGGGAGCACCTGAGAGTCGCTTATTTTCAAGGAGGGTGATACGGAAATAAGGATGATCATTTCTGAAATCGGCACATATTTTTCTGGAATCATCCCGGGATGCGTCATTGACCAGTATAATCTCATAAAAGGTATGGGGATATTCCATTTTCAGAAAGGAAGCCAGAAGATACGGTAGATTTTCAGCTTCATCACGATATGGAATAACCACCGAAAACTTATAATAAGGGTCCTTATTTTTTATCTGAAATAGGGGCACCTTTTTCCATCCATACACCAGAGCGGCAATAAGAAGTACATAAAACCCCGTGATCAGGACCAGCAGTAGTGTCATAATTTACGATTAAGCCTGCTCTCAAATATAGTAATACCTGATAAGAATTCGTTAGCTTTGTGAGGTACATCACAGGTAATTTCAGCTATTGAATTTTCAGGGAAACAAAAGAAATTGAAAACAGAAAGGATCATCTTAGGCATCGACCCCGGAACCACAATTATGGGTTTCGGACTCATAAAAGTGCAGAATAAAAAAATGGAGTTTCTTCAGCTTAACGAACTATTGTTGAGTAAATACAGCGATCCTTATATTAAGCTAAAGATAATCTTTGAACGTACCATTGAGCTAATAGACACTTATAATCCCGATGAGATTGCCATCGAAGCTCCTTTTTTCGGAAAGAATGTTCAATCCATGCTGAAGCTTGGAAGAGCACAGGGAGTTGCGATGGCCGCCGGACTCTCCCGCCAGATCCCCATAACAGAATACCTGCCCAAAAAGATCAAAATGGCCATCACCGGAAACGGAAACGCCAGCAAGGAACAGGTAGCCAAGATGCTTCAAAGTCTGCTCAACTTGAAAGAACTACCCAAAAACCTCGATTCCACAGACGGCCTCGCAGCGGCGGTTTGCCACTTTTATAATTCGGGAAGCGTTACCATAGGAAAAAGTTACAGTGGATGGGATGCGTTTGTGAAGCAGAATCCGGAAAAAATAAAATGATTTGAAGATTTGAGAATGTGCTAATTTGAAAATAGTATACAATTCAGTCATAAAAATTTCTTAGTCACCTTAAAACACAATTTTCAAATTTTCAAATTAAAAATTTTCAAATTAATGTCCGGTCTCTACATCCACATTCCTTTCTGCAAACAAGCCTGTCACTACTGCGATTTTCACTTTTCGACTTCGGTGAAGAAGAAGGGAGAGTTGGTTGATATGATCTGCAGGGAAATGCAACTGAGGAAGGAGGAGAGTATGGGAAAGGAGTTGCATACAATTTATTTTGGTGGGGGCACGCCTTCGCTGCTTTCCACTGAAGAACTTCAGCAGATTTTTGAGACTATCTATAAGCTGTTTCCTGTAACGGAAGATGCTGAGATCACCTTTGAAGCCAACCCCGATGACCTTACCCGCGGAAACCTGGAGTTGTTGCATGCCTCGCCGGTGAACAGGTTAAGTATAGGTGTCCAGTCTTTTTTTGAAGAAGACCTTAAAATGATGAATCGGGCTCATAATGCCGATGAAGCGCTCATTAGCATTAAGATGGCGAAGGAATATTTTGATAATATTTCTATTGATCTGATCTACGGAATTCCCGATATGAGCAATGAACGCTGGGAAAGGAATATTCAAACTGCCCTGGAACTCGGCCTGCCTCATTTTTCATGTTACGCACTTACGGTTGAAACCAACACAGCCCTGCATAAATTTATTGAAAAAGGAATCGTTAAGCCCGTGGATGATGATGCTGCCAAAGCTCATTTTGAGATCCTGGCAGCCATTTTACAAAAGGAAGGATTTGTTAATTATGAATTTTCCAATTTTGGAAAGCCGGGATATTTTTCCCGGAATAACACCGGTTACTGGATGGGTAGGCCTTACCTGGGGATAGGTCCTTCGGCACATTCCTATGACGGAAATAACCGGAAATGGAATGTAAGCAATAACAGTTTGTATATCAAAGCCATTGGAAAAAGAGAATTGCCTTTAAAAGTGGAAGAACTTACTATCACAGATAAGTACAATGAATATATCATGACCCGTTTGCGAACCATGTGGGGCGTATCCCTGAAGGAAGTGAAAGAGAGGTTTGGAGAGAAGTTTTACGATTATTTGCAGGAGCAGGTTCAACTTTTATTTCGGGATGGATTAATTGAGGAAAAAACCGGAAATTTACACATCACCCCCAAAGGAAAATTCCTGAGTGACGGCATCGCGGCAGATCTGTTTTGGGTAGATGAATAATCCAAGTTGTTAATTGAAGTGCACTAACTTAGGACGTCACCCTGAACTTGTTTAAACGTCACCCTGAATTTATTTCAGGGTATAACATGATGTGAAGTTCAAAACGCGCTATATGCTGAAACAAGTTCAGCATGACGGTTTCTTCTAACGTCACCCTGAATTTATTTCAGGGTATAATAAGAAGTGAAGTTCACATTGCGCTATATGCTGAAACAAGTTCAGCATGACGGTTTCTTCTAACGTCACCCTGAATTTATTTAAGGGTATAATAAGAAGTGAAGTTCACATTGCGATAGATGCTGAAACAAGTTCAGCATGACGCATGAAGGAGCTTTTTAAATAATATAAATGAAAGCAACAATAACCCACAACCAAAAAACCTACAACATTGACTTATCCAAACCCCTGGATATTTCCCTGAGCTTACGCGGAGACGATAAGAACCCGGTGGCCTGGTACCTTGGAGCCCCTAAGATCACTCCGGTTAAAGATGGCGATTTTGTTGGCAAGGTGAGTGAAGGAGCTTCAACCAATTTCAATAATATTCAGTTCAATCCGCATGCACATGGAACCCATACCGAATGCGTGGGACATATAACCAAGGAATTTCACAGCATTAATGATTCTCTCAAAACTTTCTTTTTCAGCGCAAGACTCATTTCAATAGAGCCTGAAAAGAGGGGAGAGGACATGGTGATTTTTGAAGAACAGATCAGAAAGAATCTGGAAAAGGATGAGGTGGAGGCTTTGATCATTCGCACACTTCCGAACTATATAGATAAGCGCAGCAGGAAATATTCAAATACTAACTGGCCTTATCTGGAGGAGTCGGCTGCAAGATACATTCGTGAGTGCGGGATCAAACATCTTTTGATCGACCTGCCATCTGTTGATAAAGAGAAGGATAACGGCAAATTATCCGCGCATAAAGCATTCTGGGACTATCCTAAAAACACCAGGCTCGATGCCACCATTACCGAATTGATCTACGTGCCAAACAAAATTGAGGACGGTGATTTCATTTTAAACTTACAGGTTGCTTCATTTGAAAATGATGCTTCACCCTCGAGGCCCGTTTTATATAAATTGGAATAATATGCAAATCACTTTAAAAACAGAGGAACTTGCGATGTTCTTGAGTGGGATCTTTGCCTTTAGTTTTTTAAATTTTGACTGGTGGTGGTTCCCGCTTCTCTTTTTGTCCCGGATATTGGGATGCTGGGCTACCTGTATGGAAATAAAATCGGCGCTTTTATTTATAATCTATGGCATAATAAAGGCATCGCAATCGCAATAGGAATAATGGGCATCCTACTAAACGACGGGATCCTTCAGCTCACCGGGATCATTCTTTTCTCTCACGCTTCTTTTGACAGGATGCTGGGCTATGGGTTAAAGTTTGACAAGGGCTTTAAGTTTACTCATTTGGGGGAGATTTAACCCGTATTATGCATTTAAGAATTAAACCTGTTTGTTAACTCTCTATATTCAGTATATTTCGTATACATTTTAATTTCACCCATATGGTTAATCTTCCCATTGAGTATTCTGATAAGCACGTGACTCCTTTTGGTG
>JBGTNH010000010.1:0-80786 GCA_041743165.1 Gillisia sp.
TTTTATCGGTAGAAATCATAAGCAGATAGTTAGTTAAATATTTGGTTTTTAGATACTTAAATATACTAATTTTCTGCTTTTTCTTTGTTGTTTAATCCCTCTTTTTTTACCTTTTCTTATATCGAACTCACGTTAAATTAAAAGTTATTATGACACTCATGGTAGTGTTATTTGTGCAAATTGCCTTTGCACAAGCTCAAACCATTACCGGTACAGTTGTCGATGAGTCTGGGCTTCCTCTGCCGGGTGTGAATATTGTGGTGAAGGGTACAACTACAGGTGTACAAACCGATTTTGATGGAAATTATTCCATTCAGGCCAGCCAGGGGAATGTTCTTGTGTTTTCTTTCGTAGGGTTTAGACCAATAGAGGTACCTGTAGCGGGACAAAATAATATTAGTGTTACACTTTCTCAGGACACGGCAGTTTTGGATGAGGTATTGGTGGTAGGATATGGTACTACAAGCCGCAGGAACTTGACAGATAATATCTCTTCCATTTCCTCAGACGATATTAATCAAATCCCTGTACCAAGTATGCAAAGTGCCCTGGTGGGTAAAGCAGCAGGGGTACAAATTACCCAGGTGAACGGCAAAGCTGAATCTGGGATCAAAATGAGGGTACGGGGGGTTTCTACCATTTCATCTTCCCAGGAACCGCTCTACGTTATTGACGGAATTCCATTAATAAACAGCGACGAAAACATTAATGATTCTCCCATCAATCCTCTTATTAGCTTAAACCCAAATGATATTGCTTCCATTCAAATTTTAAAGGATGCATCTTCTGCTGCGATCTATGGAGCAAGGGGAACTAATGGGGTAGTTTTAATCACTACTAAAAGAGGAGCCGCTGGTGTGACTAAAATATCTGTAAATACTTCCTATGGATGGAGTGAGGAAACCAACAGACGCGACTGGCTTAACACTGCACAATATGTAGAATTGTTTACAGAAGCAGCTCTCAACGAAGGATTCACAGAAGACGATGCAGCATTCTTTTTTAACTTATGGGCAGAAAATGAAGAAGACTGGAGAGAAGGACGAGTAGACACAGATTGGCAGGACATTGCCTTTGTTAACGGATCTGTTAGCGATCTTAATGTCAATGCCTCGGGAGGTTCAGAAAAAACACAATTTTTTATCTCTCTGGGCTATAACAATACTGAAGGTATCATAAGGGGGAACAGCCTTGAAAGGTACAATTTTCGGGCAAACGTAGATCACCAGGCTTCAGATAAACTGAAAGTTGGAATGTCAACCAGTATCTCCAAAACGCAGATTGACAGGATCTCTAATGATAACGCCTTTGCAACACCTCTTCAGGCCATTGCTCAATTACCTTTTACCCGCCCTTTTCTTGATAACGGTCTTCCAAATCCCGGTACTTTGTATTTTAACTTTCTAAATCAGGAGGTTAATGGTGAGAACAAAACTAATATCTGGAGAACAATTACTAATGTTTACGGCGAATACCAGATATTACCAAGTCTAAGTTTTAGAAGTGAATTGGGATATGATGTCAATATGCAAACAGCAGAAACTTTTGCCGGGCGCTTGACCGAATCTGAATCTGTAGGAGGTTTTGCTCAGGCCGATGCTGTGCAGAATGAGAAATATGTACTTAACAATTATTTCAATTACTTCACCCTTCTTGGAGAAGAAACAAATCTGGAAGTAACCGCTGGAATGTCTTATGAAGATGACCGTCGAAACAATCAATTTGTACAGGGTCAAGGTTTTCCATCAGATGATCTTAGAACTGTAAACAGTGCGGCAGAAATTGTAGGTGGAGGTTCCAGTAGAACTGAATTTACCTTTTTATCTTATTTTGCACGTGCCAATGTAAATATTTTGAACAAATATTTATTTAAAGTGAGCGCCCGGTATGACGGGAGCTCCCGTTTTGGAGCAGATGAGCAATTCGGTTTTTTCCCGGCTGCCTCTGCAGGTTGGATACTTTCAGAAGAGGATTTTTTAAGCGATAGTGCAACCTTTTCACTATTAAAATTAAGAGCAAGTTGGGGTATTACAGGAAATGCAGATATTGGTAATTTTTCTTCCAGAAGTTTATTCTCAGGAACCTCTTACAACGGAATACCTTCCCTTAGCCCAACTCAGTTGGGAGATCCCGGGTTAAAATGGGAAAACACGACACAGTATGATTTTGGTCTTGATTACGGATTTTTTAACAACCGAATATCAGGAAGTATTGATTATTACAAGAAAATCACCGATGATCTATTGCTAAGAGAACCTACACCTTCTACTTCCGGTTTTACTGGTATTTTAAGAAATGTTGGAGAAATTGAAAACACCGGTGTGGAGTTTTTGCTTGAAACAAAAAATATTGTTGGAACAGACTTCAACTGGTCATCTTCCTTTAACATTGCCTATAATGATAATGAAGTTACAAGTTTACCAGGAGGTGATATTATCTCAGGACAAAATATTGTGAGAGAGGGAGAAGTATTAGGATCTCTGTTTATGGTAGAGTTTGCCGGTGTGGATCCACTAAATGGAGACGCATTATTTGTGAAAAACACTTTAAATGCTGATGGCTCCAGAGACCGAAGCTTAACCAATAACTTTGGAGAAACTTCCAGGGTAGTCATGGCTAGCCCTTTCCCCGATGTCATTGCTGGTTTCACCAACAATCTGTACTATAAAAACATAGATTTTTCATTCACCTTTCAGGGCCAATGGGGGGCTTCAATATTCAATGCAGGCGGAAGGTTCCAATCTGCCAGTGCCGATTTCTTTGACAATCAATCTGCAGACCAGTTAAACAGGTGGCAACAACCTGGTGACATCACCAATGTTCCCCAGGCAAGACTATTCGGAGCGAACGGAACACAGCAATCCTCCCGATATCTCCAGGACGCAGATTTTGTGAGATTACGAAATCTTACTCTGGGATACACATTACCTTCCAGTTTTACTGACCAGATTAATATTGAAAGACTGCGAGTTTATTTCACCGGGGTTAATTTACTTACCTTCACAGATTATGACGGGTACGATCCCGAATCTACTGCAGATATTAACGCCAATAACAATATTAATGTGGGAATAGACTTTTATTCTGCGCCTCCGGCCAGGACTTTTACTTTGGGAGTTAATTTTGAATTCTAAAACTATAACTATGAAAAAATATAATATATACTCATCTTTTTTTATCCTGTTCAGCTTTCTTTTCTTAAGCTGTGATGATAACTTAGATATTGAACCCCAACAAAGCTTAACGCCCGAAGTGGCCCTGGGAACTGCAGCTAATATCCAAAATGTATTAGTTGGGGCTTATGATCTTGCGGGGGAAAATGATCTCTTTTCCGGTGGTTACCAGCTGGCTTCTGAACTTTTATCAAATACAGGGGAATTAGCCTGGAGAGGTACCTTTGCCGGGCCTGCAGAATTCAACAGGAAAGAAGTTACGACCTCAAATGGTTTCGTAAGTGCCTACTGGATTTTTTCTTATGCAGTTTCCAATCAGACCAATCTGGTTTTGGAAAATCTGGATAAATTTGATGACGAAGATGAACAGGCACGAGTTGAGGGAGAAGCAAAGTTCCTGAGGGCTGCTGTTTATTTTGATTTGGTCAGGTTTTTTGCATTACCATATAATCCTTCCGGGACTAATTCACAAATGGGAGTGCCTATTATTACTGTCGGTATAAGAGAGCCTTCACAGATAACCTTTCCAAGCAGAAATTCTGTCGAAGAAGTCTATACCTTTGTAATATCAGATCTTACAGATGCCATTGACCTCTTACCCCAGAATAATAGTTTTTTTGCAGATAAGGCTGCTGCACAGGCTCTTCTGGCTAGAGTATATTTACAGCAAGGAAATTTTGAAGGCGCCAGAGATATGGCTAATGAAGTTATTGAAAACAGTGGTCATAACCTCACCGGTGATTTTGCAGGTGCTTTTAACAATGGTTCCAATTCAACTGAAGACATTTTTGCCTGGCAAATCACTACCCAGGATGGAATTAACGATATGAATACATTCTGGGCGTCACGGGCATTTGGCGGTAGATCTAATACCGGAGACGTTACCGTAGAAACTCCCTACTTCTCGGTGTTTGACAACCAGACAGAGGACAGAAGGGCTTTTTTCTACTCAGGCAACAGTACTCTCTTAACCACAAAATGGCAAGATCAGTTTGCAAATATCCCCTATTTAAGGTTAGCTGAAATGTACCTCATAAGAGCCGAAGCTAATTTCAGATTAAATACAGCAGTAGGCAATACTCCTCTTGAAGATATCAATATTCTAAGAGAACGGGCCAATGCCGGTCCTCTAAATGCAGTTACGCTGGAAGATATCTTATTGGAAAGAAGAAGAGAACTGGCATTTGAAGGATTTAGGTTGCATGACATCAAAAGGCTTCAGTTATCGGTAGACGACTTAGCTTATAATTCAAATCAATTGGTATTACCAATTCCCCAGAGAGAAATTGACGCTAACCCGGAATTAGAACAAAACCCCGGATTTTCGAATTAAGAGATTTTTGTTTAATAATAAAAGGCTGTCTACACCAATAGGCAGCCTTTTTTATTTCATACAACAATATTTGTATTCGCACTTTTGAATAAAATCACTTAAAATGCAACAACCTGGCCGAAACTGTATTTCAAAGGAACTTCCTGGTGCGTTACCACAAGATTTACTGTTAATATTAGTTCTAAAAATAAAAAAGCGATCTGTTATCATTCCTTCACTACCCATTCTCCAAATTCTCCGGCTTTATTAAGTAAACTACCCGTAGTCTGATACCTCAAGGGTGTAATTGATAGCCCTGAACTTTTTAAAACTCTTGCAGCCCAAACATTGGAGTTTTTCGGGAAATAGTATTTTTCCCTGCCTTTAAAAAAATGACTCCTGGGATTCTTTCCCTCTGCGGCAGGAATAAGTTGACCCGAGGAATCAAGTGCAAAACTATCTGTCAAAAAATCCATTAACTCTTGATATTGTGTTTCTGTTACTTTAATTTTTACCACATTGGTGCCATAATAATATTCCTGTACCGGCGGTGAATAGGATTGATATGAAGGACTGAAGAGGTAGGCCAGAATATGGATTTAAAAGCATACCAGATATTGAATGTGTCATTTGGATAATAATCTGCCTCACCCCACCCTATTTCCAGAAAACCGGCATCAGAAAAATTATAATCAGATGGCCATAGGCTATCGGGAAAAGTAGATGCAGGAATTATTATGGCAGTATGCCAGCTTATACTACTCACGTAAAATTCACAATGTTCTTCTATTTCCTGCGATGCGAGAGGGCCTGTAACAAAAAATAACAAACAAAGAAATCGATACAAATAAATCATGGTTCAGAATTCACTTTCTCTATAAGTTAATGATTTTAATCCGATCTATTAACAGTGGAAAGCCAGATTCTGTTGATGATTTAATCTCTTACCGCCGGCACATTGATCAAAGGACCAAAAAACAAAGCATTAAAGAAAAGCTTATTGGTCCCATACCATGTCCCTCTGAAATTTGGATTATCTACAAAAGATATCACGCGTCCCGATCCAAGTTTGCTAACCAGGATGGAAGCGGTACCCGGCAATTTTTCAAGATTTTCTTCAGAGATATATCCGCTTACCAAAGGTGCATCTTTATAAAGAGCAACAGTACTGTAGGGATTATTAGAGGGCTTGAGGAAAATATTACTATTTCGGTACACCGAAAGATTCCGGTTTGTATATCCAAAACCCAATGGGTGGGTAATATCAAGATCAACATTATATATTGAGCCCCCAATAACTTTTGTTCCTTCCCTTTCGGAAGCGCTCACAAAATCAAAACGCTCTTTATTTTCTTCCTCTTCCGGATCATTCTTTACAAGTTCTTCAGCAATGAGCTTTTTATCAATAGCCCAGGTAACGGCCGATTTCTGGGTAATCAAGGTTCCTCCCTGCTCTACCCATTTTTTTATTTTTTCTACATCTGAATCCCGCAACAGCCGGTAATTACCGTTTACCATGATCAGTTCATTATAATTCTCCAGTTTAACTCCTCCAAAATCAAGAATATCCACTTTTGTCAAAGGCATTTTAAGCTTACTATCCAATAAATACCAGATCTCCCCGGCCTCATATAGTGATACACCTGTGCCAACTATCATAAGGGCTTTTGGTTGCTCCACATTCCTGAAATTTCCGCTCCCCAGGTCTATCCCGCTGCTGCTAAGTCCGGTTTTTTGTCCATAAATTGGAAGTTGATTTTCATTTGCCAACTCAGATAAGAGTTCATGAATCTCACCGGAACTCATTTCCTGCATAGCCACAGGAACCATAATACTTCCGTAACTTAATGTTTTCGGTGCTCCATCTACCTGGAATCCGAATGGTTTAAAGGCGGTTTTAACGATTAAATCCCGCTTTAACAGCTCATTCAATACCCCCGGGGCATTATAATCCTGCCAACTGAAAACATAGGCATAATCACTTTTTTCAACTGGATAAATATCTGCAGCAAAAAAAGTGCTGTCAATTTGATCCCCCTGGTTTACAGCTCTTAATTGACGAGAATTTAACGGGGAAGTTGGCAGACCATATGCATGTACCATAGACCATGCAGATGCATCATAAAAGAGACTATCATGAAATTTGGTTACAGTATCAAACATTGTGGCTACCATTCTGAATTGCGCCTGTTCTGCCGGTACTATATAAGAATTTTCCCCCGGGAATTTTCCTTTTTTTGTGTTGACATCCTGCCCTGCTCTATATACCTGGATCTTATGTTGCAATAATAGATTTATAAATGCCTTTGCCTTATTCCGGTCGCCTCCATCTGAGAATATATATCCATTGGCGGTGTGATTGCGCGCCTGCTCAATTGCCGATTGAAAAAACTCTTTTTGATGGCGTAGAAAAGCGTCTTTGTTTTCAACAGTTGCCCTCACGGTAGCAATACTATTTACAAGCTGGTTTCGAATAGTAAAGGCGAAGGAAATATCGCCGTGTATAGACTCCTGTAAATGACCGCGCGAACTCGCCTGCTCAAATACAAGCCCTAAACCTCCCTGAATATCCGGATAGGTTGACCCATACCCGGGATAAGAGTTATCAAATACTTCTTTCGTAAAATAAAGAGAACCAATTTCATTCATTGCTTCAGCAAAGTAAGGTGCTAAAAGATTATTCAATCCATCATAATTGTTACGCGGAATAATAGGATTTTCGGAGCCGAAGGGTTTTGTAGGTTCAAAGAAATAAGTGCTGTTGGTTCCCATTTCATGAAAATCTGTAACCACATTGGGATACCACTGGTGATAGAATTTTAATCGAGCCTGACTCTCCACATGTACCAGCGGTAACCAGTCGCGGTTGAGATCAAACCAATAGTGATTCACCCTTCCTCCGGGCCAAACTTCATTATGCTCCCGGTCATTGGAATCTGCAACCGGGGGGAAACCTCTGTGCATATTAGCCCAATTGGAATGGCGGTCCCTCCCGTCAGGATTTAAAACGGGTTCTACAAAAATGACCGCATTCTGCAGATATTGTAAAACCTCCGGATCCTCTGAAGCTGCCAGATAATAAGCTGTAAGCATGGCTGCCTCACTACTCGATGGTTCATTCCCATGAACATTATAGCCCAATTGAATGATAACCGGCATATTTTCTATGGAAGGCAGTGATGCTTCGGGATCTGAAAGTCGCAAATGTTCCCTCCGGATATTTTCAAGGTTGCTATAGTTCCCGGGGTTTGTAATCGTCGCAACAATCATAGATCTTTGCTCATAGGTTTTTCCTATTTCCTGAATGTTCACCCTATTTGATGTTCTTGCAAGTTCATGGAAATATGCGACTATACGGTCATGGCGGGTATGAAAGTCCCCTATCTCATAACCTAAAAATTCCTGTGGGCTTGGCACTTCTTTGGAGAATAATTTTTCCTTGGGGAAGAAATAGTCCTGTTGTGCAAAAGTGGGTAAGGACAGGAACAATATGAAATACAGGAAGGGGAAAAATTTGGCCATTATATCTTGTTTTAATCGTTTGTATTTGTTGTTGATCATTAAAGGCTTTTATTCAGATTGGAATTGATATGGCTAATTTATAAAAACTATATTTTGCACCTTCAATAAAAAATCATTTTTGAAATTTCCGGGAGTTCTATCCGGGTATAAAAGGTAAGAGTTTTATGCCCGTATGATATTTTTAAAATTTTTATAGCCCCGGCTTTTATATATCTTTGCAACATGGAGGACAGTACAACTATAATTGGCATCAGGGCACTCATTGAGGCCATTAAGAGCGAAAAGGATATCGACAAGATCTATATTCAGAAAGACCTAACCGGGAGTTTAATCAAGGATCTACAAACAACCATTTCCAAACAGGGTTATAATGTTTCCTATGTTCCTGTTGAAAAATTAAATAAATTATCCCAGGGGAATCATCAGGGAGTTATAGCCAAGATCTCTCCTGTAAAATTTCGTGTGCTTGAAGAGGTGGTTGAGGAAATTATGAATGACGAGACCACCACTCCACTGTTTTTGCTATTGGATCAAATTACAGATGCCCGAAATTTTGGAGCAATTATAAGAACCGCAGAATGCACCGGGGTGCAAGCAATTATAATTGCTAGTAAGGGCGGGGCCCCTGTTAATGCAGATACCGTAAAAACATCTGCCGGAGCAGTATTTAATATTCCCATCGTAAAAGTGAACCACATCAAGGATGCTATTTATTATTTGCAGGGATCTGGCGTAAAAACTATTGCTGCGACCGAGAAAACAGAGGATATTTTATATGATGTAGACTACACTGGTCCTACCGCCCTTATCATGGGAAGTGAAGAAAGAGGTATCAATCCATCTGTTCTTAAGATCGTAGATGAAAGGGTAAAACTTCCTATGTTTGGAACTATCGCCTCCCTTAATGTATCTGTAGCCTGTGGGGCTTTTTTATATGAAATTGTGAGGCAGAGAGGCTAAGCCCCCTAACCCCCAAAGGGGGAATTTAATCTTATATTTTAAGGCTACTCTTCTATATTTTTTGTTTTTTTATAAATATATCTGTAAGTTATCCTTTCAGTTTTATTTTGGACCTCAATTTCAGGAATTATTTCCTCCCCCTTTGGGGGTTGGGGGGCCTCAATAAAATTTCCATTTTCATCAAAATGCTTCATAAAATCATCCTCTTCCTCTCTGTAATCTGGCTTCTCCCACTCAAATTTAGGTGGTTTTGCGATTTTTTGTTTATATATAAATGCGAAAGCCAGCCCTGTTAAAAGCCCGGATAAATGACCCTCCCAGGAAATTCCCGGATCTGTGGGAACTACAAACCATAGCATTCCACCATACAGAAAAACTACTACAAAGGAAATAGCAATTAGCCGGTAGTATTTTGAAAATATTCCTTTGAAGAAAAGAAAGGACGCAAGCATATAAATTATACCACTGGCTCCAATATGATTGGCGGGACGTCCTATGATCCACGTTAATAATCCGGTTAATAATAACCCAAAAATTAAAATTCGCCAGCTTATCCCCCTATAAAAATAAAACAGGGCCATGGAAAGTACAAATAGCGGGATCGTGTTATTAAAAAGATGTTTAATGTCTGAATGGATCAATGGCGAAAAAAAGATCCCTCTTAAACCTAATGGTGTCCTGGGCCTAACGCCCAAATAATTAAAATCAAAGTTAAACCTGATCTCAAACCAGAATACTATCCAGATGAGGAGCACAAACAGAATGGGATATCCTATTACACCTGCAGAAAAATTAAAAGGATGTGGTGATGACTTCAAATTAATAATTATAGAAATAAATTTACTTAATATAGTTTTGACAGAGGTAAACTTCGCACTTTGTTTTGCAAATCCCATGCAATAAAATATCATGCGCCAAAATGACATTTTACCAATTTGTTCTTTGCATTTTACCAAAATTTTTACCTTCTCAATTCTTACCTTTGATGTATGAATGAACCACTTGCAGAAAGATTAAGACCCAGAAAATTAGATGACTACCTAAGTCAGCAACATTTGGTTGGACCTACAGGTGCTCTCACCCGTCAAATCAGGACTGGCACAATACCTTCCCTTATTCTATGGGGCCCTCCCGGGGTGGGGAAAACTACTCTGGCTAATATTATAGCACAGGAAAGCGGCAGACCTTTTTACACTCTTAGCGCTATAAGCAGTGGCGTGAAGGATGTGAGGGAGGTGATTGAAAGAGCGAAGAAGAACGACGGTCTTTTTACAACTAAAAATCCTATTCTTTTCATTGATGAGATTCACCGGTTTAGTAAATCACAACAGGATTCTCTCTTAGGAGCGGTCGAAAAAGGATGGGTAACTTTAATTGGTGCTACTACAGAAAATCCCAGCTTTGAAGTTATTTCGGCTCTTTTATCAAGATGCCAGGTTTATATATTAAAACCCTTTACCAAAGAGGATTTGCTGGCTCTACTCGAAAGGGCAAGGATCGAAGATCCCGTGATCAATAAAAAGAAAGTTATACTTAAAGAAACCGAAGCACTCCTGCGCCTGAGTGGTGGAGATGCCCGTAAATTATTGAACATTTTTGAATTACTCGTGGTTTCATCCGGAGACCGGGTAGAGATAACAAATGATCTGGTTATGGAACAGGTGCAGCAAAACACTGTGCTGTACGACAAAGCAGGCGAACAACATTATGATATAATTTCTGCATTTATAAAGTCTATAAGGGGAAGTGATCCAAATGCAGCAGTTTACTGGCTGGCCCGTATGATAGAAGGGGGTGAGGATGTAAAGTTCATAGCAAGGCGTTTACTTATTCTTGCCAGTGAGGATATTGGCAATGCAAATCCTACGGCACTTGTAATTGCTAATAACACATTTCAGGCAGTGACTACTATTGGATTCCCGGAGTCCCGTATCATTCTAAGCCAATGTGTTATTTACCTTGCTACATCTCCAAAAAGCAATGCTTCTTATTTGGCTATTAATAATGCTATTAGCCTGGTCAAAAAAACGGGAGACTTGCCCGTACCTCTGCCAATTAGAAATGCCCCAACCAGGTTAATGAAAGAGTTGGGTTACGGTGAAAATTATCAATATGCTCATAACTACCAGGTTAATTTTGCTGATGCAGAATTTTTACCTGAAGAAATAAAAAATACAACTTTGTATTCACCGGGTAACAATCAAAGGGAACAAGCCCAAAGGGATTTCTTAAAAAGACTTTGGAAAGGCAAATATGGCTATTGATCCTGAGGGCGGTATACAATAGTTTCCAGGGAATTGCCGTCGTCCTTTAATACCTCGATGATTAAATTGCCTTCTTTATCTATGCAGGCTATCCCTTTTGATGTCATGGAGTTGTATATAAAACTATTTCCCGCAGATGAACGAAATAACCTTGCAAAAGGCTCTGTGGTCCCTTTGTGATATAAATTAAAGCCCAAATCATTCTGACTTAGAAAATAGCTTTTTCCATCACGAACTAAATTCATATTGGAGATTTTTTCTGAGGAAGAATGGCCTTGTACGGGGAGACTTTCCCTTGGTTCAGCTACCGTTGAATTAACGGTCCTTTTTTCATCCTGAACTATAGCAGAAGGTTGCTCTTTCCTATTCTCTACCCCTGCTTCAGCTTTAATATTAAGAATTGGTGTGCCGCTCACTACTACTTCATTTCCTGAATGGTTGAGAGCTTCAACAGATTCAAAAGCCTTCCGCAGTGCTTCATGATAGGCTATTTTAAAATTCTTCTCCCGGCTCACCCCTTCCCGGGAAACAAATAACTCAAGATTTCTGCAATCCTTAAGAACAACCTTCAGTTTAGTGCTAAACATATTAGAATCACTAAGAACATCTGCATATAATCCTTCACACCGGTCTGGATTTAAACTTATATATTCTTCCTCTCCCTCTATATATGCAACAAAACCATATTTCTCAAATAAGAATTTTGTTAGCGAATTGAGCTGGTGTTGATCTTTTTCCTTAAGAAAGGAAAATCTCTCGGGGACTACCACATATTTATACTGGCTGAGATCCTGCCCAAACGAACTAACTGCAAAAAAGAAACTAAAAACTAAAAGTATATTTTTCATCCTTTATTTATTACGAATTGAAAACCAAGTTGTACCGACTGATAATTTGATTTCGCCAGATTAAGGTACCCAATTAAATTATCTGCTGCAATATAAAAATTAAAACTTTTCAACCGGGTGGAAAGCAAAAGCCCAACATTTGTATATGAAAAATCATCAATAGTATAAGTAAGCTTCATTCTCAAATTTTCATTTATCTGCCTGTCATAATATGTGCTGAGCGCAAATTTAAAATCTTTGGGCCTTTGAATACTAAATAAATGAAGACCCAGCCTGCTGTGATGAGCTTTTTTACCCTCTACCCTGTAATCACAAGGTATAATAGTTTCACCAAAACCAAATTCAATAGCCCCGTTGAGTTTAAGTGGCCGAAGAGTAACATAGGATTCCTGCAATGTTTCATCAACAAGATTCCGGTCCAATTCATCTTCCCATTCATCCCAATAGGGGAAAGTTTGTCCATTGGGTAATATTTCGGGAAATAAAGGCTCTATCCCATCAGTTTGATAAGACCCTCTATAGGTATAGTTCTCTACATCCTCTCTTTGCCACATTAACCCAAGGTCTAGTATAGAACCACTAATTTCGAGATTTTCCCTTATTTTATATGTACCCCCCATATCCAATCCCACACCAATATTTCCTCCAAAGAAAGCTTTTTTCAGTATGTTTCCAAAAGCTTCATCCACAGTTTCGTTGTCATCTCTAAGTGATACAAAACCCGAAGTATTGACAACAACATCTAGATCATCTACAAAGTGCCTGTAAAAATTTGGACCTCCGGGAGTTTCAATGGTTAAAAACTTTCCGGTATTATTCGTGCTTTCTACATTAAAAATTCCGGAATAGAATTTTACTCTTGCCCCAACCGTTATCTTTCTATTTATTATACGGTTAAGCCCGGCGTGATAAACGGTTAAAAATTCCCCTGTAAATGATACATGGGAGAAATCAAAAGGAACTCCTATAAAATCACTATTTCCCTCCCGTGCCAGAATTGCCGGATCCTTTGGGAAATATGTAAATACATCTGCCTCCTGGTAAATGCCGGCAGAAAAGTAATGATCTTTATTAAGCCTCCATCCAAGTGAAACAATTTCCAGCTGCTGATGGGCTGTAACAAAATCCCGTTGTGAAAGTCTTCTCATGATCGCGGTGATACGATCATTTATATCTGAACCCGAATCATCAAAAACATCATGCACATTTACACCAGAAGATCCTGCTGCAAGGCTAAAACCTGATAGGAATGGAATCCCTATATGTCCATCCAATTCAATATTTGCCCCCGGGTTAACCATTAATGACTGGGGAAGTACATTAACATTATAAAGCAATTGTTTATTTTGACCCTGGCATATAGTTATACAAAATAAACTTACCAGGCAAAAATATAATCTCATGCGCTAAAATTGAAAATAGAATAAACCGGTTGATTCAAAATTGAGTTTTCCTTCAAAGGGCTGGTCATTGGAATTAACCGTTATTTCCACTACCATTTGAATAGATCTTTTAATCACCTGTATCATTTCTGGTTCAATGATTTCTATTTTTTCGGAAATTACTGTATTCCCCTGGCTGCCCGGGTTGGTATCAAAAACAACCTCATGTTGAAGAAGTTTATTTTCTGAAAGAAAAAGGATCCTGTTAGAAAATGACTGCGGAAAAGTATTCCTGAATTTAAATCTGAATTCTACCTTTGCAAGATCATTTTGAATATAAGAATCATCAAGAAATTCCAGTCTTACCGTATCTCTTATAACCTGCTTCTGGGAATTTGTTTCAGGATTAATGAAGTCCCTTGGTTCTACTTCAAAAATAAGCAAGGATGCCTGGACCGCCGGTTGTAATGAAATATCCCCCGCCTGGTCAAAATCGATATCTTTTACGCAGGAAGGAAATATCGTAATAACGATGAAGACCAGTATAACGGGTAAAACCTTAGTACGATGCATTAGGGATATGATTACCTTTAAACAAACGAAGTTAAGAATTCTTTATTGCTATAAGTAATGCTTCAGCTCATTTAACTTTTTGATCTTCAAGGTTTGAAAATCATCATCCCTGTGATAATAATCAAAATACACCGAATGCATTCCTATTCTTTGAGCTCCCAAAATGTCTGCTTCATAACTGTCACCAATCATAATACTATTTTCCGGTATTGCCCCAGACTTTTCCATGGCCAGATAAAAGATGTCAGAGTGAGGTTTTTTAACCCCGGCTTCCTCTGAGGTTGTTACCGTATTAAAAAATGGCGAGATTTTTGAATTTTTCAATTTATTATGCTGTACTTCTTCAAAACCATTGGTAATGATATGTAATTTATAATTAGGCTGTAGGTATTGCAAAGTCTCCTGGGTATCTGCAAGAAGATTATTAAAGTCGGGTAAACATTTAATATATCGATGTGAAAGGGTTTCAATCACCAGCGGTGAAACTTCAAAATTTAAAAGCCGGAAACAATCTCTTAACCGTCCAACCCGCAGATCTTCTTTTGAAATATGATTATCCCGGTAAAGCTTCCAGTAATTTTCATTTATTGGAGTATATGCTGAAAGAAATTCCTTTAAATCAATTCCTATTTGCTGCTCTTTAAAAATTACCTCAAAAGTTAGAGCCGAATTTTTATCAAAATCCCAAAGGGTGTGATCAAGATCAAAAAAGATGTGCCGGATATTATTGAATTTCATTTATACGCTTAAATAATGAATGGAAATAGTAAGAATTTGAATACTCTGAAAAATCCCGGTTTTTAAAAACAGCTCTAAAAGTACCATTAACCATTTTGACTTCTTTTAATAGACCATCCAGAATATTTTCAATATCACCAGGATCTCCTGTATGACATAACTGAGTGTGAAAAACATAGGGATGAACCATCAAGGGTGTGGTAACTTCCATGTTAATATCGTAAAACAAAAAAGAAGAACAAGTTCCTGCTCTAAATCCAATAGATTCCGGAAATCCCATAGAATAATCGTTTTGCACCTCCAATTCATTAAGATAATTGTAGTGCTGGGGAAGTAATAGATTATATTTAGGATTAATAACATTTTGAAGGGGAGCATGAATAATATTTTCAAATCTCTTCTTTTCTTTCTTCAATATATTTAATTCCTGCACCGCAAAATAACCCAATCTAAGACCTACCTTACAATAATCTGCCACATACTTGATAACAGTACTATAGTTTTGCCTGTTGTAATTTATATTTTTGTCATAAGAATTATAATCGCTTAACTGAAACATAAATACAAGCTGGGTTTTATGTTTTTTAACGTAAAAAATTAGATCATCAAAAACATTGTAAGGATCCTTCTTTAAATTGAGCAATACCTTAAACCGATCTGATACTCTGCGAAACTTAAATTTTCCGAGATCCATTAAGGTACCCATCCAGGACCTTAAAAAACCTTTATTTTTAAAGTTAAATACATGGCTTACCGAAATTACAGTTACAGTCTCAAATTTCCTCTCTTTGAAATCCAGGTATTCAAATCTTTCCCGAAGCACACTCCTGAATTTAATGGCCCAATTGTCTATTACCGGTTCCTTTAAAAATCCCTTTTTATAAGCCAGACTTTCAGATGATGGAAAACGCCCATAATCATCCTTAACATGAGGCAGATATTCCTCATATCTTGAGAGCAGGTAGAAGGATGCTGCAAATATGTCAAAAGGAAGATCGCTGTTTTCAGAGACATTAAAAAAACATTTAGTATCCTCCCATTTCTGCACTTTAATAACCAGATCGCTTAAACCCTGTTCAAGCAAAAGTTCTGTGCTTTGTATGAAAAGCTCATTACCCAATTGCTTTTTACCATATGAAAATTTTGCTCCATCATGTGCGATAAATTCTTCAATTTTGGTTGTGAATTTTATTTCAAGACCTAAAATATGAGTACAAACATGTTTAAATACATAAATAATACGGGAAGTAATCCTGGGCGTGTAAACTAAAAGCATCTATCTTATTTATAGTAAACCTTCATCGGCAAAGCTAAAATAAGATTTTTCAGTCACTATGATATGATCCAGGATTTTTATATCAAGACTTTCTGCTGCGGTCTTAAGCTTTCGTGTAAGTTGTTTATCTGCCTCACTGGGATTTAAATTTCCTGATGGGTGATTGTGCGCCAATATAAGAGAAACTGCTCCAACTTCCAAAGCTTTGCGAAGGGTGATCCTGACATCTACCAGGGTACCTGTGATTCCCCCCTTACTTATTTGAAACTGTTCTATGATCTTATTTGAGTTATTAAGATATAATATCCAAAATTCTTCATGCTCAAGTTCTCCAATAATCGGTTGCAGCAACTCATAGACCGAACTACTGGATGTGATCTTTATCTTTTCGATGGCTTCTTCTCCCCGCCTTCTGCGACCAAGTTCCATGGCTGCAATAATAGTTAAAGCTTTTGCGTCGCCAATACCCCGAAAAGAAGTTAATTGTTGAAGTGAAAGCTTACCCAACCTGTTTAAATTATTTTGGGTAGAAGAAAGAATTCTTTTACTTAGATCTACTGCGCTCTCTGTAGAGTTTCCTGAACCAATTAAAATAGCAAGAAGTTCAGCATCTGTTAGGGAAAGTCTACCCCTGGACATCAGTTTTTCCCGGGGACGATCATCTGTTGCCCAGTTCTTGATCGAAAATGGTGATTTTTCATTCCTCATATTATTACAGCACTTACTCTAAAGATAAAGAACTACATAAAATAACAGGAAGATCAAATACCTAAAAACATCTTAAATTTATTCCTGCAACCTACTTCCAATATATTCCAGATCTAACCCTCCATAATTCCCGCTGCTCATAAACAGCAATACCGAATTTTTAAATTCAAGTTTTTCTAAATAGGCATTGAAATCCCCAGAGTCTGTAAAAACCAGGAGTCCTGCCTTATCAAAGGCCTGGAGAATATCCTCCTTTTCAATTGGCGCCATGTTCTTGGCTTTAAGTGCTTCTGTGGAATAAAAAACTGCAGCCTCGTCGGCATATTCAAGACTCCCTGAATATTGCTGCAAAAATTGTGCAGATAAGCTGCTAAAAGTATGCAGCTCAACAAAAGCGAATACCTTACGCAGTGGGAATTGCTCTTTAACCGCTCTGGTGGTGGCTTTAACTTTTGAGGGACTGTGAGCAAAATCTTTATATAATATAGAGTGGGAGGTTTCTGCTATTACTTCAAGTCTTTTCGCGGCCCCTTTAAAAGTAGCTATTGCTTCATAAAAATCGTCTTCATCAATTCCCATGTGCTGGCAAATCCATTTGGCCCCGGATAGATTATTCATATTATGAGAACCTACGAGTTCAATCTCCATTTCACCCTCTGGGGTATCTATTACCGTTAGGTTATTTTCCACGCGATAATCATGAGTTGAATATGGATGTTTACGTATTTGATTGGAAGTTTCTTCAACAATTTGAACCAACTCCTTATCTTCTGCATTATATACGATTATTCCTCCTCTCACTATACTATCAACAAAGATCCTGAACTGTTCTTTATATATTTCAAATGTTGGAAAAACATTAATATGATCCCATGCAATGCCACTTAAGAGCGCTATATTGGGTTGATACAAATGAAATTTGGGCCTACTGTCAATAGGAGAAGATAAATACTCGTCTCCTTCGAGGACTATAAAATCATTCTCTCTGGTGAGATGCACCATAGTATCAAAACCTTCTACTTGTGCTCCAACCATATAATCAATATCCTTTTCATGATATTTCATAACGTGTAATATCATTGAAGTTATTGTGGTTTTTCCGTGAGATCCTCCTATGATGACCCGGGTTTTATTTTTTGAATGTTCAAACAGAAATTCGGGATAGGAATATATTTTTAAACCTAATTGCTGAGCCTTTAATAATTCAGGATTATCTTCACGTGCATGCATTCCCAGTATTACAGCATCTGTATTGGTTTTTATTTTTTCAGGAAACCAACCCATTTCAGCGGGAAGAAGATCATACCGCAGTAACCGTGATCTTGAAGGTTCATAGATATAATCATCACTACCGGTTATTGTATTTCCGTCAGTTAAAAGTGCAATTGCGAGATTATGCATGGCACTTCCCCCAATTGCTATAAAATGAATGTTCATAATAGAAATTTGGGCAAATATAATTAATAGAAATGGAGAAAGGGAAAAGTTTAAAGTTCCTGGATTTTCTTTTTTTCCAGCCTGGCCTCTTCAAAATCCCCTTTTAGGGCAAGAGCCTTATTGATATTCTTATTGGCTTCAATTTTGTTTTTTAAAAGAGCCTGAATTTGGGCTTTCCTGTAATATGCCCATTCCAAAGAATGTAAGTCTTTATGATTGTAATTTGCAATGTAAGCGTTGAGCAGTTTTAATCCTTTATGGAGGTCAGTATTATATTCGGCTGCAACTTTTCCCAATTCGTAGTTCAAATAATTTTGATCTTTGGAGGAAAGGGGATTTGAAATTTGTGCAATGGTCTTCTGCACAAGTGCCTTGGCTTCACTTTTTTTACCGGTTAGATTCCAAATAAATGCTTGGGAAAGAGCTCCTTCCAGAGTGGCTATTCCCTTGACTTCATTAGCAAATTCCTGAGCTTTTACTTCATTGCCTCCCAGGAAGGAGGGTAATTGCATATATATTTCTACCAATGCTCTTCGGGATTTAATATGATTTGGATCCAATTCTGCCGCCTTTTCCAGGTGTTTCTTGATGGCCGGGATATAGATAACTGCTTTTAATTTGGAAACATTCATGGCTTTTAACCCAAGAACTCCTCCATATTTAAAATTATATTCTGCATTGGTGGGGTCTTGATTTAACAATATTTTATAGTAATCCAGAGCAACATCCCATTTTTTTTCAAAACTGGCAATGTCACCAAGTAAGGAAATTACTTTAACATCATTGGGGAATTTATTTAATTTTTCACCAAGAACAGCCTTAGCCCGCGTTATATCACCTTTTTCAATCAATCCATTTGCTTCGTGAATAACATCCTGAGCCTGAATATTTAAGCTCATTACAAGTACAACCAGCATAATAATTTTTTTCATTTTTTTAAGAATAACCAAGGTCAGTTTTTTATGGTAGCAATAGTAATACCATTAATCGATATTATTTTATTTTAATCTGTAAATAAAAATTAAATTTTACGGAGAAATCTCACACTAATTAACAGGATTCCCGATATTTAACTAAAGATTAACTATCTTGCAAATGATGGTTAAAATAATGCTTAAAACCTGCATTATTGTTGAAAATTATTGCAATATTTGCGTTGCCTTTCGTGGCAACCCTACATTTAAATCTTATTAATGTCAAATTTAATACCTAGCCTATGCAAAATTTTACCTTAGGAAAGAAAGGGAAATCTATGCTCTTTCTAACCTTTATTTTATTAACCTTCAGTTTTTCCTCTTATGCACAGGAAAACTGCCCGACCGTTTCTGATACGACCCAGGATTTTTGTTACCTGGCCACGGTCTCTGACCTTGAGGCAACAGCGAATGGTGATACTGTTAGATGGTATCGCACCGCAACGTCTACCAATCCCATACCTGAAAACGAGTTATTGCAAACCGGTACTTATTACGCCGGAAATGCTTCCGGATCATGTACCAACAGAGTTGCGGTTAATGTAGAGGTGGATGATTTTGGAAGTCCAACTACCCAATTTGGAGTGATTTTCCAACCTTGTGAATTCAGTGAAGATGATTCAAGTACTGTTCAGGATTTAATCAATCTAATCACAGGAAATGAAGTTGAAATTTTTGCACAGGAATTTTCTGCAGAAGCTTTAGATCCAAACACGGTTCTTATAGATGGCAATAGTTATTTTGCAGGGCAGCGGAATCCGGATACGAATTGCAGAACCAGCAGACTTGCCATAAGATACGATCCAATTTTGGCAGAGGCTCCCACTGGTGATCCCGCGCAGGAATTTTGCCAGGGAGCAACAGTAGCAGATCTTGAAGCCCAGGCTACAAATCCAGACACTCAGGCCTTCAGATGGTACAGCACAGCAACATCGCAGCCTGCATTAGCTCCATCCACAGAATTAATTGATGGAGAAACATATTACGCATCTCAAATTATTAACAGGAGCAATTCTTCTCTACCTCCTTGTGAGAGCATTGATAGATTTGCAGTAACTGTTACAATTCAACAACCAGTTGACCTAGGATCACCAACACAAGGAATTATTTGTGAGTCAGATGTTTCTGAAACTTTTCCAAGCATTGATGCGATACGAAATTTTTATTTATCACTTCTTCCAGAGGGAATTCCAACAAATGGAATATTTGATCCAACCCCCTCACAACTAGCTCAGCAATATCAAAATGACGCTGATGGTCTTGGTGATTTTACCACAGTTTACACAGTAGGCGTAGATGGCTGCGAATCCTCGGTTGAATTAACTGCAACAATCGTGGCAGAGGAAGCAGCCAATGCAGGAACTATTGAAGACATCACAGTTGAATGTGGAGATGAAAATGTTGTTATTCTTGATGATTCAATCTTAAGTGAGGATGCCACCACCGGTGGAACATTTTCTGGGGAAGGAATAAATGAAGATGGAAATTTTGATCCCGCAATTGGACCTGGAAATTATGTGATCACTTACTTTGTTGATGATAATGCAGATTGTGTTATTGAAGGAACTTCAGCTTCTACAACCTTTACAATAACTGTACAGGGAGCAGAAGAACTGGGAGAGCCTATAGTAATGGAAATGTGTATAACCGAAGTTCAAGCGTTATTATCTGACTTCGCTCAAGCTCAGGCCTTCTTCCAAAATATTCTGGATGAAAATGGGATTACAAATTTAGACGGAACTTTTGATCCTTCTGAAACTGTAGTAGGCAGTGCAATATTTGCCTATATTAATAGTGAGCCGGTCTCATCCCAAACATTTAATACAACATACACAGTAACCACAGATTGTGGTGAAGAGACTGTAGATATATCATTAACTATAAATCCGGCTGAAGAACCAAATGCCGGAGATTTTAATCCTGCGCCGGTTTGTTCAAGTGCAACTCTTTTTAACCTCAATTCTTTACTTGGTGCCAACAACGACCAGGGTGGAACTTTCTCTGATGAAAATGGAGTAATTGAGGATGGGTTATTTGATGTTTCTCAGGTTGGAGAATTTGAAATTACATATACGGTTACAGCCAGTGTTGAAAATTGTACTTCCGGAGAACCGGATGCAACAACCTTCACTCTTATTGTAACTGAAGGATTCGAAGCAGAAAATCCCGACCCTGTAATAGTGTGTATATCAGATATTGATGCGCTTTTCCCAAGTTTCGATGAAATAAGAAAGTTTTATATAGCTATAGCCCAGGAGGCAGGTTTTCCAACAGACGGGACCCTAAACCCTACACCAGCTCAATTATCTCAAATTTATCAGGCTGATGAAGATGGCCTGGGAGATTTTACCACTACATATACTTTTGGTGACGGTGATTGTCAAAATTCTGTTGAACTTACCGTAACCGTTGTGGATGCAGTACCTGCAACAGTAAATGAAATTGGAGATACTGATGTGTGTACTGAAGACGATACTTTTAATTTATTTACCCTAATTGAAGGAAACACTCCAGGTGGAACTTTTTTTGATGCAGATGACAATGAAATCCCTAATGGAATATTAGACGTAAGCGCCGGTGGTGATTTTACTATAACCTATACCGTTACTGAAGCGGATACCGAAACCTGTTTAACAGGAACTGCCTCAACCACATTTACTATAACCTTGAACGAATTCGGGAATGCGGGTGAAAATGGATCTGTGACATTAAATGAAAGTGATGACCCTATAAACTTATTCGATCATTTAGGAGGTAATCCTGATGAAGGCGGTACATGGAGCCCCGGGAACGGGATCTTCGATCCGGCTACAGATATACCCGGTATTTTCACCTATACCGTAGGTTCAGATAGTTGTGCAGATTCGGCAACCGTAACGGTTACTGTTACAAGTGACCCCACAGACCCTACAGATCCTTGTGCAGTAGGAACTCCTACTCTTCGAACCATATGTTTAGCCGATGTTGATGCGCTATTCCCAAGTATTGATGAAATAAGAAAATTCTATTTAAGCTTGCTTGATGAAGGTGTTGCCACAACCGGAACACTTAGTCCAACTGCTTCTGAACTTGCAGCTCAATATCAGGCTGATCAAGATGGTCTTGGTGATTTTTCCACAACCTATACTTTAACTGTAGGAGAGTGTACCGCTTCTGTTCAACTCACCGTTAGAATAGTTGAAGATGTTGATGCTGGTACAAACGGAAGCGTTACTCTTAATGAGAATGACGACCCTATAAACCTATTCGACCAATTAGGAGGTAATCCTACTGAAGGTGGTATATGGAGCCCAGGGAACGGTATCTTCAATCCGGCTACAGATATACCCGGCACTTTCACCTATACTGTAGGTTCAGATAGTTGTGCAGATTCTGCAACCGTTACGGTTACTGTTACAAGCGACCCCACAGACCCGACAGATCCTTGTGCAGTAGGAACTCCTACTCTTCGAACCATTTGTTTGGCCGATGTTGATGCAATTTTCCCAAGCATCGATGAAATAAGAAAATTCTATTTAAGCCTGCTTGATGAAGGTGTTGCCACAACCGGAACACTTAGTCCAACTGCTTCTGAACTTGCAGCTCAATATCAGGCTGATCAAGATGGTCTTGGTGATTTTTCCACAACCTATACTTTAACTGTAGGAGAGTGTACCGCTTCGGTTCAACTCACCGTTAGAATAGTTGAAGATGTTGATGCTGGTACAAATGGAAGCGTAACTCTTAATGAGAATGACGACCCTATAAACCTGTTCGACCAATTAGGAGGCAATCCTACTGAAGGTGGTACATGGAGCCCCGGGAACGGGATCTTTGATCCTGCTTCAGATACACCCGGCACTTTCACCTATACTGTAGGTTCAGATAGTTGTGCAGATTCGGCAACCGTAACGGTTACTGTGAACCCAACCGACTGTGAAGGAGTTGTAAATGCTGGTGAGGATAATTCCATAGAGGTTTGTAATTCAGATGTTAGAAACCTTAATGTGAATGGAGTAAGAAATTTATATTTTAGTCTTCTGGACGAAGGGGTTCCTACCAATGGAACATTTGATCCTACTATTTCCCAGTTGATTGATCAATTTAATCTGGTAAGCAATTTTGGAGACTTTACTACCACTTATACTGTCACGGAAGGTGAATGTTCAGATTCAGTTGTATTAACTGTTACAGTAATTGAAGCGAATGATGCAGGAGCAGATATGAATCTTACTTTCTGTAATACAGATGCAGAAGTAAACCTTTTTGATTTCCTAAGTCCATTTGCTACAAAAAATGGAACTTTTGAAGGACTTACCAATGGAGTTTTCAATCCATCTACTGCAACCCTTGGCGAGACTGTAATAATCTATGTAGTTGAGGACGATGAATCTGTTTGTTCTACCGGAAATTTCACTTCTTCCTTTACAATTACAGTTACAGAACCTCAGCCAGCTAATGCCGGTGGGAATGTGGATGTGACCTTCTGTGTAGATCAGGATGAAAACATACAGTTAACGTCCTTACTTGGGGAGGGAGCCATTATGACAGGAACATTTAGTGCTCCTTTTGCAAATGGCGTGTTCAATCCATCAAGTGAAGGGGTAGGTGTTTATGCCATTACCTACACGGTAGCTGAAGGGAATTGCATTATAGGAACGGCCACTGCAACCATAAATATCACAGTGCTTGGAAATGCCGAGGCTCCTGTAGCCCCTCCAAACCAATCATTCTGTTTAGTTGATAATCCAACGGTGGGTGATCTGCAGGCAGAAGGTGAAGGTACATTGACCTGGTATTCAGATGCAGCTCTTACAACGGTTGCTCCAGCATCCACTCCGTTGACCAACAACGCAGTGTTCTATGTTCGTTCTTCAACGGGTGATTCGGCATGTGACACTTCAGAAGCTGTAGCGGTAACTGTTACCCTAAACACAGAAGTATCTCCAACCGTTCAACCTGATGGAAATGAATTCTGCAGACAGGATAATCCAACTGTTCAGGATCTTATTGCTAACCTAAGTGGAACTGCAATAAGAATATACACATCTGCTACAGGTGGAACTGCCCTTGCAACTACAGAAGCGCTACAGGATGGTATTACTTATTACGCTACATCCACAAACGCTACAACAGGTTGTGAAAGTTCAGAAAGACGAGCTATCAATGTTGAAGTTGGATTCTGTGGAATACCCGAAGGTTTCTCTCCAAATGGAGATGGAATAAATGACAGATTTGTGATTCCTGATATTGCAGAAGATTTTCCTAATTATAATATAGAGATCTTTAACAGATGGGGTAATGTAGTTTTCAAAGGAAATGCAAACACTCCAGATTGGGATGGTGTTTCAAACCAGTCAACAACCCTAGGTGACAATGTCCTGCCTGCAGGTGTTTACTTCTACATCGTGAACTATAACGATGGGTCAACCCCTCCAGTTCAGGGTAAACTATACTTAAGTAGATAATTAAAGGATAAACATATAAAGAAATGAAAAACACAATAATTAAATATCTAATCTTTACAGGCATTATCCTTTATTCTATAAAAGGTATGTCTCAGCAAGACCCCCTGTACACTCAATACATGTATAATATGAGTGTACTAAACCCGGCATATGCTACCGCTAATCCCGGTATTTTAAACCTGGGTGGTATTTACAGAACTCAATGGGTAGGAATTGATGGCGCTCCAAATACTGCCAGCATCTTTGCTCATACACCTGTAAGTGAAAGAATAGAACTTGGTCTATCTATTGTCCATGATGAAATTGGAGACTGGATCAAGGAAAACAATATCACTGCAGACTTCGCCTACGTATTACCACTGGATGACAATAACAATAAACTTTCCTTTGGTATTAAGGGTGGGCTTACCACTTTTAATGGCGATCTCACCAGGCTTGAGACCAATGAGCTTAATGATCCCGCTTTCCAGAACTTAGATGAGATCTTCCCGGTATTTGGCGTGGGAGCCTTCTGGTTTGGAGAGAGATACTATGTAGGACTTTCGGCTCCCAATCTTTTTACTTCAAAACACCTGGAAAACAGGCAGGGTTTAACCGCTCTGGGTGAAGAAAATATCCACTACTTTTTAACCGGAGGATATGTATTTGATCTAAACCCGGATTTTAAACTTAAGCCGGCATTTATGGCAAGAGGTGTCGAGGGATCTCCTTTATCTGTAGACATTACGGCAAACGTGTTAATGTACAACAGGTTTGAAGTGGGAGTTGGATACAGATTTGAAGACTCAGTAACAGGATTGGTGAATTTTGCCGTAACCCCTGGTCTAAGAATTGGATATGCGTATGATTACACAACCTCCAATCTTGGAAGATACAGCAACGGTTCGCACGAGTTCCTTTTATTATTCGATCTTGACCTGTTCGGGTTATCCAAAGGATATGACAAATCACCAAGATTCTTTTAAAACCAGAAACACATGAAAAAATTATATAGTTCAATTTTAATAATCCTTATAAGTTTTTCAGGGTTTGCACAAACCTCTGAAATTAAAAAAGGAGACCGATTTTTTGCTCAAAGAGCGTATATGGATGCGGCAGATGCTTATGAGAAAGTATCTAACAAGAATCAGAAAGTTCTTCAGAATTTAGGAGATTCTTATTTCTATACCAATCAAATGGAAAATGCGGCGGAAGTTTACCAGGTTCTTTTCCTGAGACATGAAGCTGAAATTACAGATCCCGGTTACAGATTCAGGTATGCGCATGCCTTAATGGGTGCTAACAGAACTGATGAAGCCGATACCCAGTTTACCGAAGTCTATGGCAGGAATTTCACCTTCGAGGAATTCCGCAGAGAACTTGATACCACTGTAAGCCATGTATACACTACCAATCAGGTGATGAACAATGCAGCTTCTGCAGATTTTGGGATTAGTTTCTATGGAGATAAAGTCACTTTTGCTTCCACAAGGAATCAGGCGAGACCTATTTATCCATGGAATAAAAAACCAATGCTGGATCTTTATACGGCAGATGTTGATGATGAAGGGCAGTTGACAAATATTGTTCTTTTCCCCGGAGAGGTCAATACAGATACTCACGAGAGTTCAGCCACTTTTAGTCCTGACGGGATGACCATGTACTTTGATCGCACCAACGATAAGAGAGTTAAGGATGATGATGACGAGAGAGTGGCCCACATAAGTATTTACCGCGCACGGAATGTAAACGGCAACTGGACCAATATTGAAAGGGTTCCTTTTTCAAGTGACAACTATTCAGTGGAGCACCCAAGCCTGAGTGCAGATGGCAAACAATTGTATTTTGCCAGTGACATGCCGGGGTCATTAGGATCTTTTGACATCTATGTTGTTGATGTAAATGAAGATGGTACTTTTGGAACTCCGCGCAACCTGGGTCCCGGAATTAACACTCCGCACAGAGAGCAATTCCCCTTTATCAGCGAAGAGAACGTGTTGTATTTCTCATCAGATGGTCACGAGGGATATGGTAATCTTGACATTTACAGCTCAGAAGGAAACTTCTCTGAAGCCAGAAATCTTGGAACTTCCATCAATAGCAACCGTGATGATTTCGCCTTCGTAATTCGTGAAGGACAGGACGAAGGTTGGTTTGCATCCAACAGAAGAGGAACAGACAACCTTTACAGCTTTTCCAGAGAAGATTATACACCGCCTGTTGTTGAAATCGATGACAGGGAAACAAATCCTGAAACAGGAAGACAGCAATTACGTGATGTTGGAAACATTTACTTTGATTTTGATAAAGCAACAATAAAAGAAGAGTCCAAACCTACTCTTAATAAAGTTGCAGATATCATGAAGAAGTACCCAACTCTTAATATCGAAATAGGTTCTCACGCTGATGCCAGAGGAACTGACCGTTACAACATGGCTCTTTCTGAAAGACGTGCTGCTTCAACTCTGGAGTACCTCGTAAGCCAGGGTATTGAGAGAGAAAGATTAACTTCTAAAGGATATGGTGAATCAATGCCATTAAACGACTGTACACGACCTACAGGATGTACTGAAGCGCAATACGCAAGGAACAGACGTAGCGAGTTTACTATTATGAATTAATGATTTCAACTAACCAACCAAAGAGAAAGCCCCGGGAAACCGGGGCTTTCTTACTTTTAATAATTCTTAGAAGGCGTTGCAGGAAAAACCAGAAATATAATATAGACCGTAGACTGTAGACTGTAGACTGTAGACTGTAGACTGTAGACTTAGATTATATACTAATAAAACTATAAAATAAATACTATTGCATCTAAATACACTTATCGTAATACATTATACAAGAAATATACTATACGCTATACATTATCCAAAATAGGAATTCTATTTTTTAGGGGGATATCCTTTTAAAGCTTCATCAACCATTATTCTCAGTCGTTCAGCTCTTTTTTCAGGGGATGTGTTGTTATCAAATTTCCCTTCTACCACAGCCTGCCATATAAGGGCATCTTTTTGCACATCAATGAAGTCAAAAGTTACTCTTTTGTAAGTATCAGGACCACCCAAGGGTATTCCCCCTGAAACTCCTACACCAACATTTCTACCGGTACCCCCTACACCAATTCCAACACTATTACGGGTAGGAGTTTGATATTGGGTAGAATAAAAATTTACATAGATCTGCGGCTGTTGGGATATATTAAAGCCTTTTTTGGTCAGTTCATCAGTGAGAATAGTAACCAATCTTTGTTCATCAAGTTGATTCATTCCACTTTCAAGATCCGGAAAGATCTGATAAGTGGAAATATTGGAAAAGGTTGCTTTTTCATCATAGTCATAAACGGCCCTGGGGCCACTACAGGAGGATATAAGTAAGGCGAGAAATATATATTGGAAATACTTCATAAGATAATTTTTATTTAAAGTTACACAAAAATCATCCCATGATTGTCTGATTAACAAGAATTAAACAGCCTCCTTATTCAGCATTTCCCACAATTTGTCTTTTAACTGGGTTAATCCCTGCTGTGCCACAGCCGATATGAACATATAAGAAACTCCCAGATTTTGGTCAAGTTCTTCCTTTAGCTCTGCCCTGAGTTCCTCATCCAGCATGTCGCTTTTTGATATAGCAACCAGGCGGTCCTTATCAAGCATTTCCGGATTGTAACGTCGTAATTCATCGAGAAGGATTTCGTATTGTTTTTTAATATCAGGTGCGTCTGCAGGTATTAAGAACAACAGGGTGGAATTTCTTTCAATATGTCTTAGAAATCTGTGGCCTATCCCCTTTCCTTCAGCAGCACCTTCAATTATTCCGGGAATATCTGCAACCACAAAGGTTTGATAATCCCTGTACTCCACAATTCCCAAATTGGGTTTTAAGGTGGTAAATTCGTAATCTGCAATCTTTGGTTTAGCAGCTGTGATCACCGACAGCAAGGTGGATTTACCGGCATTTGGAAAACCTACAAGACCCACATCTGCCAGGATCTTTAATTCAAGGGTAATATCAATTTCTTCCCCTTCCATCCCCGGCTGGGCATATCTTGGAGTTTGATTTGTTGCGGTTTTAAAATGAGCGTTTCCCTGCCCCCCTTTTCCACCCCGGGCAACAATGATCTCCTGCCCATCTTCTGTGATCTCATGTATTATTTCCTGGTTTTCTGTATCCCTTACAACAGTACCCAAAGGAACCTCAATATATTGATCTGCCCCATCGGCTCCCGTGCTGGTTTGCTTGCTTCCATGCTCGCCATGCTCAGCACGAACATGACGTTTGAATTTCAGATGAAATAAGGTCCAGAGATTTTTGTTACCTTTTAAAATAACATGCCCACCTCTTCCACCATCACCACCATCGGGACCACCCTTTGCCACATATTTTTCACGTCGCAAATGCGCAGATCCCTGGCCACCTTTACCTGATGCAACATGTATCTTCACATAATCAACAAAATTCCCTTCAGTCATTTTTCTTTTTATTCATTTGTATAGCTATAAGGTTTTAGCTTTTTTGCAATGTATCAATTACATTACTAATTCTTTCGGTGATCTCTTCTACACTCCCAACTCCATTCACACCATAATATTTACCTTTCGCCTGATAATAGTCTTTTAGTACAGCTGTTTCTTTATAATAAACATTTATCCTGTTTCTTATGATTTCTTCATCGGCATCATCTGTTCTTCCCGATGTTTTACCTCTTTCCAGTAATCTTTCAACCAGCACGTCATCATTCACTTCGAGAGCAATCATTGCAGACACTTCAGTATTCTTATTCCGAAGCAATTCAGCAAGGGCGTCTGCCTGGGCTGGGGTCCTTGGAAATCCGTCAAAAATAAATCCATTTGCACCAGAATTTTTATCAACCTCTGCTTCAAGCATTCCAATTGTAATATCGTCTGGCACCAATTGCCCCTTGTCCATATATGATTTTGCCGTCCTCCCAAGTTCAGTTTCATTTTTAATATTATATCTGAACACATCCCCGGTAGAAATATGTACAAGCTGATATCTTTCTTTTAAAAATGTCGCCTGAGTACCTTTTCCGGCTCCCGGAGGTCCAAACAATACCAAATTAGTCATGTCCTGTTGTTTTAGTTTGTATATCTGAGTAAGATTGCGGCCCAGACCATCATAATCCAATCCATAACCTACTATAAAATCATTTGGGATCTCCATCCCGATATAATCTATCCTGTATTTTTTTTGATAAGCCTGAGGTTTAAAAAAAAGAGTGGCGATCTTATAACCTGCAACATTATGATTACTTAAAATCCTGTCAATGGCAGCAAGAGTATTTCCGGTATCAACTATATCTTCTATAACAACTACCTGCCGACCTTCCAAACTGTGACTTAGTCCAATCAAAGTCTCAACATTTCCGGTAGTTGCAGTACCCTCATATGAGCCCAGCTTCACAAAAGTAACCTCACAATTCCCTTGAAATCTCTTAATGATTTCTGAAGCTACCATAAAAGCACCGTTTAATACTCCCAGAAAAACCGGATTGGCACCTTTGAAATCATGATTAATTTTTTCGGCAATATTATCGATGCAACTGTTTATCTTTCCTTCCGGAATGAACGGTTCAAAATATAAGTCGTGAAGCTTGATCAATGTGAATTATTTTAAAGGTTCAAAGATAGGGAAAGTAAACAATTCAATACCTTAACTATTTAAGCGATTTATGGCTTAATAATTCGGCAATCCATCTTAAAAAATTATTTTTGTGGGAAACAGAAATATTATATGATCAACTATTTTTCATCAGATTTTAAATTAGGGATTTTAGGCGGTGGCCAGCTGGGAAAAATGTTATTGTATGAAACCCGTAAATTTGATATTCAAACCTGGGTGATGGACCCTGATGATGAAGCCCCCTGCAGGATATCTGCAAACATTTTTGTAAAGGGAAATCTTATGGATTTTGAAAAGGTCCTGGAGTTTGGACGAAATGTGGATGTTCTCACTTTTGAAATTGAAGGAGTAAATATTGAGGCATTAAAAAAACTGGAAAGTGAAGGAATAAAAGTTTATCCATCTTCTCAAACTCTTGAAAAGATCCAGGACAAATCTGTTCAGAAGGAATTTTACAGGGATAATAAGATCCCTACTGCCCCGTTCTTAAAATATAACTCAAAAAGTTCACTGATAACCGCAGTAAATAACAATGATATTTCCATACCCTTTGTCTGGAAAGGAAGCATTGGAGGCTATGATGGAAGGGGTGTTCAGATTGTAAAAGAAGAGAAAGATCTCCGAGACCTGGCTGAAGGTCCCTGCATTGCAGAAGAACTTATAGCTTTCAGGAATGAACTCTCTGTAATTGTGGCCAGAAATCCCACCGGGGAATTGGTAACTTATCCGGTAGTGGAAATGGAATTTCATCCCACTGCAAACCAGGTTGAATATGTAATTTGTCCTGCCAGAATTGATGATAAGATCGCCATAAAAGCAAGGGAAATAGCAAAAAATGTATCAGAGGTGTTTGAACATGTTGGACTTCTTGCAGTAGAAATGTTCTTAACAGAAAATGATGACATCCTTGTCAATGAGGTTGCCCCTCGACCTCACAACAGTGGACATTACAGCATTGAAGCAAGTTATACCAATCAATTTGAACAGCATCTCAGAGCTATTTTAGATCTTCCCTTAGGCCTTACAGAAAATAAACTTGCCGGGATTATGGTAAATTTGAGTGGAGAAAAGGGACATACCGGTCCCGTTCTCTACCAGAATATTGAAAAGATTATGAAAATGCCGGGTGTGACACCACATATTTACGGTAAAAAACTCACACGCCCTTTTCGTAAAATGGGCCATGTTACTATAGTAAATAAGGATATTGACAAAGCAAGAAAGATTGCTGAAGAGGTAAAGAATTCCATTAAGGTTATAAGCCGGAAGTAAAAACAATATATATTTTAATTATGAGCAAAGTAGCAGTTATAATGGGAAGCACTAGTGATCTACCTGTAATGCAGGATGCCATTGACATACTGAAAGGTTTTGATATCGAAGTGGAAGTAGATATAGTATCTGCTCATCGCACTCCCGATAAATTATTTGAATATGGTAAAAGCGCTCATAAAAGAGGTATAAGCGTAATAATTGCAGGTGCCGGGGGCGCAGCCCATTTACCCGGAATGATAGCCTCCTTATCGCCATTGCCGGTTATAGGTGTCCCGGTTAAGTCAAGCAACTCTATTGATGGATGGGATTCGGTCTTATCTATTTTACAAATGCCCGGTGGTGTTCCGGTAGCAACGGTAGCTTTGAATGGGGCTAAAAACGCAGGAATCCTGGCCGCACAGATCATTGCAATATCAGATAAATGTATACTGGATAAAATAATAATTTACAAGGAAGGTTTAAAACAAAAGGTAATTGAAGGAGCGGCAGAAATCAAAAAAGTTAAAGCAAGCTAATAATCACAATTCTTTTTTAAAACATACCATTTCAAAAACCCTCCTAAAAAGATAATGAAGACACTAAAAAAGCCACGCTTTGCGTGGCTTATAGAGTAGCACTTTTGCTTAAAATTATAATTTATTAACCATTCTAAATATTAATCTAAACTATTATACTACTTTATTTTTAACTTTTTCTTATAAGATCGTAGGTGTAAAAATATCAAAATTTTCTTAAATCTGCTTTCAATATTATAAAAAATTTGGGATAATGTTAAATCTAATTTTCATTCCGCTAATTAAAATAAATTTATATGAATCCACTGTTGCAAAATTTTGAAAACGCCCCCTTCTCCAAAATAAAAAATGAGCATTTCAAACCTGCAATTCTACATGCTATTGATTGTGCCACACAAGAAATAGATCAAATAATATCTTCGGGGGAGGATCCTTCTTTTGAAAATACCATAGAAGCTCTGGAATTTTCAGGGAAGCAACTTGATCTTATTACAAGTATATTTTTTAACCTGAATTCAGCCGAGACCAACGAAGAGATTCAAAAGATCGCGCAGGAAGTTTCCCCGATACTTTCAGAATTTAAGAACGATATTATTCTCAATAACGCACTATTTGAACGTGTAAAAACGGTATATTCTAATAAAAATTCCCTTCAGTTAAATGTAGAGCAAAGCATGCTTCTCGAGAAAAAATATAAAGCTTTTTCACGTAATGGCGCAAATTTAACAGATGAAAAAAAGCAGGAATTACGGGAAATAGACAAGGAACTTTCCTCTCTAAACCTAAAATTTGGAGAAAATGTTCTCGCCGAAACGAACCGGTTTGAACTCCAGGTTCTTATTGAAGATAACCTTGCAGGCCTGCCTGCAGATGTTATTGAAGAAGCAAAGGAGCTTGCTGTATCCAAAAATAAAGAAGGCTGGGTTTTTACTTTGGATTACCCCAGTTACATCCCTTTTATGAAGTATGCCCGCAACAGGGATCTGAGAAAGCAAATGGCTATTGCATTTGGGGCCCGGGGCTTTCATGGTGATGAACTCGACAATCAGGAAATAGTTCTTAAAACAGCCAAATTAAGGTATAAACGTGCAAAACTTTTGGGTTACCCCTCCCATGCTGCTTTTGTACTTGAAGAAAGAATGGCTGAAACTTCAGATAAAGTTAAGGATTTTCTTTCTCAACTTCTGGAAAAAGCCAGGCCTGCAGCCATGAGAGAATTCCGGGAACTGGAAGATTTTGCCCGCGAGTTGGACAAATTAGACAGGCTCGAAAAATGGGATTCAGGATATTATGGGGAAAAACTGAAACAAAAGCTATTTGATCTCGATGATGAAATACTCAAACCTTATTTTAAACTTGAAAATGTAATCAAGGGGGTATTTGTCATTTCCAATAAACTCTTTGACCTTAAGTTTAAAGAAGTTCATGATATTGATAAATATCATGCAGACGTAAAGACTTATAGAGTAAGGGATTCAGAAAATAACGAAATAGCCCTATTTTATGCAGATTTTCATCCCCGGCCCGGAAAAAGGGATGGGGCCTGGATGACCTCATACCGGCCGCAGTATATAAAGGGAAATAAAGATTACAGGCCACATATTTCAATTGTGTGCAATTTTACCAAACCTACAAAAAGCATTCCCTCCCTGCTTACCTTTAACGAGGTTACCACTTTATTTCACGAGTTTGGCCACGCCCTTCATGGTATGCTGGCTGGAACTACCTATCCTAGTCTTTCAGGCACTAGTGTGTATTGGGATTTTGTTGAATTACCAAGTCAGGTACTGGAAAACTGGTGTTATGAACCGGAGGCACTACAGCTATTCGCAAAACATTATGAGACCGGGGAAGTGATTCCGCAGGAATTAATAACCCGCATTAAGAAAGCATCCAATTTTCACGAAGGTATGGCGACAATGAGGCAAATTAGTTTTGGAATGCTCGACATGAGCTGGCATGGCATTGATCCTACAAATATTGACAATGTAAAAGCACATGAAGAAGCAGCATTTGAGTCAACCAGATTATTTCCTGAAGTAGAAGAAAATTGTATGAGCACTTCCTTTTCCCATATTTTTCAGGGTGGTTATTCTGCAGGATATTACTCCTATAAATGGGCCGAGGTATTGGATGCAGATGCTTTCGAATATTTTCAGCAGGAAGGTATATTTAATCGGGAAGTCGCTAAAAAGTTCAGGGAACATGTGCTTTCCAAAGGGGGGACAGAGCATCCCATGATTCTTTACAAAAGATTTAGAGGAAAAGAAGCTCATCCCGATGCTTTGTTAAGAAGAGCGGGTTTATTGATAAAATAATAGTTAAACGGGAAAAAAATCTTCTCAATCTTTAAAGGATTATTAGGATAAAGGGTACTTCTTTTTCTTATTTTTGGAAATCGGCTATTGAAATTATGTATGCAAATAAATTAGACCCTACCAAATGGGTAGATAAATATTCAGATTACCTGTTTAATTATACCATTGTGAGGGTTAACGACAGGGAGCTTGCTAATGACATTATTTCTGAGACTTTTTTAGCGGGATTAAAATCAATGAATAATTTTAAGGGAGAAGCAACAGAAAGAACCTGGTTGATCTCTATACTCAAAAGGAAAATCATTGATTATTATCGCAAAATAAACTCAAACAAAGGCAAAGCTGAAATAAGGATTAAATATTCTGATGATGATAATGGAGGCGATTGGTTGGAGGAACAAGCTCCAGACAGATTTGAGCTCAATGCAGAAGATTTTATGGAAAATGAAGAACTTGGAATGGCTATTATTGAATGTATGGACAAGTTACCGGAAAAACAGGCGCAAATTTTTAAAATGAAAACTATTGAAGGATTTGATACTGAAACAATATGTAATGAGTTTGATATTACCCCGTCTAACCTTTGGGTAATAATACATAGAGCGAGGGTTACACTTGCAGAATGTCTTGAAAAAAACTGGTTTTAAAAATGGGTAAATTTAAATCTTTATTTATTGATTGTTCCGAAGCAGCTCACTATTGTGATAAAGTTCAATATGATGAAGCTTCTTTTCTGGAAAAAATAAAAATTCAATTGCATAATTTATACTGTAAACCCTGCAAGGATTACGCTTCCACCAATACTAAACTTTCTTCGCTGGTAAAAAAGGCAAATCTTAAAACCTGCACCGAGGAGGAAAAAGCCTCCTGGAAAAAAGTGATAGAAAAAGAGGTCAAATAATATAATCCAGGGTCCATAATATTCCTAACCAGAACCATGGCGCCGCTTCAACCCAAAATGAAGCGAAATACTCTTCCTGTTCCACAGAAGATCTTTTTAGGAAAATAAAGGATAAGATCCCTAAAAGGAACAGACTTATTAAATAGGGCGAATGAATATTACTCTTCATGAACTCCATTAAAATAAATGCCAGGATCATAATATATCCAAACAATTTAGTGCGGGCTACCCCAATTTTTTGCGGAATTGTACTTAGCTGCGTGTCATCTTTTTCCATATCACGAATCTCAAATGGAAGGATCAATACCATGGCTATGATGCACCTTTGAATAAAATCAATGATGTGATCCCTAAAAGGAAAATTTTCCTTATCGACCAGAGGCAGTAAAACCGTCACCCCAGCCACCACGAATGAGATAATAAAAATCTTAAGCCCGGGAACATCTCTTAATTTTCGCTGTTTTCCAAAAAAAGGAAAAGCATAAAATAAAGTAAAAAGCCCAAGTATTGCTGAAGTAAAAAGCACTTCTGCCCCTTGTAAAAAAAGAGTGATGATAAGACCTGTAAAAATTACAAAAGAGAAGATCTGGATCGCTTTTAAATTATTTGAAAGGCTGGAATGATGAAATTTAGCTATCGGTGCATATTTAATAAAATTATATCCTGTGATGGTACCAAAAAATATGAATACCAGGAGATCGTAATCTAATGGAATACGAAAATTATAATAAGTAATTACAGTAAAGGCTACCACTGCAAAAGCCACGTGCAGACTGCTGTTAATATAAAAATTAAAGATTTTTTTAATTATCAAAGCGATTTAAAAATTTACTTGTGGAACATTGTAAAATTCTTCAAAATCTTAACAACTCAAGGGGCTGAAAGCATATAAAATAACGTTTAAAATACGTAATTTTGCCGCACATAACACAACATCATTTTTAATGAGAACAGATTCTTTTGCCCTAAGACATATTGGCCCCGATGAAAGTGAACTTAAAGATATGCTTTCCACCGTTGGGGTAAGCTCCCTTGACCAGTTGATCTATGAAACTATTCCTGATGACATAAGGTTAAAATCTACTCTTGACCTGCCTTTAGCCCTGAGTGAACATGAATATGCTGAACATATAACAGAGTTGGCGGCCCTTAATAAAGTCTTCAAAACATATATAGGTCTTGGATATCACCAGGCCATTCTCCCCGCGGTAATTCAACGTAACATTCTGGAAAATCCGGGTTGGTATACGGCATACACCCCTTACCAGGCAGAGATAGCCCAAGGCAGGCTGGAAGCTTTACTCAACTTCCAGACTATGGTTTCAGATCTCACCGGAATGGAACTTGCCAATGCTTCCCTTCTGGATGAGTCAACCGCTGCAGCTGAAGCCATGGCCCTGCTGTTTGCAGTTAGGGAAAGAGATCAAAAGAAAAATGAAGTTGTAAAATTCTTTGTTTCTGAAGAAGTGCTGCCACAGACCCTCTCTCTTTTACAAACCCGGGCTACCCCACTAGGGATAGAACTGGTTATTGGCAATCATGACCAATTTGATTTTTCAAAAGAATTTTTTGGCGCGATCCTTCAGTATCCGGGTAGATCTGGTGTTGTATATGATTATAATAATTTTGTTTCAAAATGTAAAGATGCTGAAATTAAGATCGTTGTAGCTGCAGATATTCTGAGCCTTGTAAAATTACAGGCCCCCGGCGAACTTGGAGTAGATGTGGTTGTGGGTACCACTCAGCGTTTTGGGATTCCGCTAGGATATGGAGGCCCTCATGCTGCTTATTTTGCAACTAAAGAGGAATATAAAAGAAGCATTCCGGGTCGTATTATTGGAGTAACAAAAGATATGAATGGAAATCGTGCCCTGCGCATGGCCCTTCAAACACGTGAACAACACATTAAACGCGACAAAGCAACCTCAAACATTTGTACCGCCCAGGTATTGCTTGCTGTGATGGCCGGTATGTATGCTGTTTATCATGGACCCAAAGGTTTAAAGTATATTGCAGATACCGTTCATTCTTCGGCTATTACTCTTGAAAAACAGTTGAAAGACCTTGGGTTTAAACAGTTAAACGCTACATATTTTGACACGCTGCAAATCAGGGCAGATGTTGCGGTTATCAGGCCAATTGCTGAGAAAAAAATGATCAACTTCTATTATCCCGATGAGGAGACTGTAGTGATCGCCCTGAATGAAACCACAAATATAAATGACCTTAATAAGATCGTTTCTGTTTTTTCTGAAGCCTCAGATAAACTTGTTCAGGCAATAGATAAGCTTGAAAATGGAACTACGATTCCGGCCGCTATAGAAAGAAAGAAGGAATATTTAACCAATGAGGTCTTTAATTCTTATCATTCAGAAACAGAATTGATGCGGTATATTAAAAAACTTGAACGAAAGGATCTTTCCCTGAATCATTCTATGATTGCACTGGGATCCTGTACTATGAAGCTCAATGCAGCATCAGAAATGTTACCGTTGAGCGATCCTCAATGGGGTAATATTCATCCTTTTGCCCCAATTGAACAGGCAGAGGGATATCAAACAGTGTTAAAAAGACTTGAAGAACAACTAACTGTGATCACAGGGTTTGCAGGAACCTCTCTACAACCTAATTCAGGTGCTCAGGGAGAATATGCGGGATTAATGGTGATTAGGGCTTATCATGAGTCCAGAGGTGAAGCGCACCGGGATATCTGTTTGATCCCATCTTCAGCCCATGGAACCAATCCGGCATCGGCTGTTATGGCAGGGATGAAAGTTGTGGTTACCAAATCAACTCCCGAGGGTAATATTGATGTTGACGATCTTAGGGAAAAAGCCATAAAACATAAAGACAATCTTTCCTGTCTTATGGTCACTTACCCCTCTACCCATGGAGTTTTTGAATCATCTATACGAGAGGTGACAAGAATAATCCATGAAAACGGTGGCCAGGTTTATATGGACGGGGCAAATATGAATGCACAGGTTGGGCTAACTAATCCCGGGGCTATTGGTGCAGATGTATGTCATTTAAATCTTCATAAAACATTTGCAATTCCCCACGGAGGTGGTGGACCTGGGGTAGGCCCCATATGTGTGGCCGAGCAATTACTGCCTTTTCTACCCGGAAATCCCGTTATAGAAACAGGTGGTGAAAAGGCAATTACAGCTATCTCATCGGCACCATGGGGATCTGCACTCGTATGCCTTATTTCTTATGGCTATATTACAATGTTGGGAACAAATGGGCTTCAAAAAGCTACAGAATATGCTATTCTTAATGCCAATTATGTCAAAGCAAGATTAAAGGAGCATTACCAGACACTTTATTCCGGAGAACGTGGAAGAGCCGCCCATGAAATGATCCTGGACTGCCGTCCTTTTAAATCAAACGGGATTGAAGTTGTCGATATAGCTAAAAGATTAATGGACTATGGATTTCATGCCCCAACAGTTTCATTCCCGGTGGCAGGAACACTCATGATAGAGCCTACAGAGAGTGAAAGCAAAGCAGAACTTGACCGGTTTTGTGATGCATTGATCTCTATTAGAAAAGAAATTAGCGAGGCGTCGGCTGACGATGAATTTAACATACTGAAAAACGCACCTCACACATTGGATATGCTCACTTCAGATAACTGGAATTTGCCATATACCCGTGCCCAGGCTGCCTTTCCACTGGATTATGTAGCCGATAATAAATTTTGGCCCAGTGTTCGCAGGGTAGATGATGCCTATGGAGATAGAAATCTTATTTGCACCTGTGCTCCTATTGAAGAATTTATGGAAGCGTAATAAAAATTATTGAAGAGTCACTTTTGAAAATTTTTGACTAATTCATATTTTTTCGGATGCTTTTTAAGGTTTTTATAAATAGAAAGCCAAAAAATTTTAATTCTTTAATTAACAGAAATTAAAGCCTTTACCAGTGTTGAGTTCAATTGCTTTTTATTAATTTAGTTAAAGATTTCACAAAATAATTTGATCCAGATGAATATAAAGATCACAGGAGTAGGAAGTTTTATACCGTGCCAAAAAAGAAAAAATGCCGATTTTCTCAAACATGAGTTTCGCAATAATGATGGTTCAAGATTTCCACATGCTAATGAGATAACTATAGAAAAATTCAAAGCTATTACTGGTATTGAAGAACGTAGATATCTCGAAGAAAATTTAAGTACTTCAGATATGGCTACTGTAGCTGCGCAAAAAGCTTTGGAGGATGCCGGTATTGATCCTGAAACGCTGGATTATCTTATAGTTGCACATAATTACGGGGACGTAAAGTTTGGAAGTATTCAAAGTGATGCGGTTCCTAGTCTTGCCACGAGGGTAAAACATAACTTAAGAATTAAAAACCCAAAATGTGTGGGTTATGATGTTCTGTTTGGTTGTCCGGGATGGATAGAAGGCGTAATACAGGCTCAGGCATTTATGCGGGCAGGAATGGCAAAGAAATGTCTTATAATTGGGGCTGAAGCATTATCCAGAGTGGTTGATAAATATGACCGGGATTCCATGATCTTTTCTGATGGTGCCGGAGCTGTTGTACTGGAAAACACAGAGGAGGAAGGAGGTATAATCGCTCACATGTCTGCCACTTTTGCTTATCAGGAGGCTCATCATATCTATTTCGGGACATCTAATGTGTCTGAAGATAAAAATGATACCCGATTCATAAAAATGAATGGCCGTAAAATTTACGAATTTGCACTAACAGAAGTTCCCAAAGCTATGAAAGAGTGTCTGGAAAAGAGCGGAAGGACCATTGAGGAAGTCAGGAAGATCTTTATACACCAGGCCAATGAAAAAATGGATGATGCCATTATTCACCGATTTTACAAATTGCATGATGCCCCCATGCCGGTTAATGTTATGCCAATGAGTATACAGGAGCTGGGAAACAGTAGTGTTGCGACTGTGCCTACTCTCCTGGACCTTGTTGTTAAGGGCAAAATTGAGGGTCAGAAATTAAACAAGGGTGATGTAATCATGTTTGCCAGTGTGGGAGCAGGGATGAACATCAATGCTATAGTTTACGAATATTAAAAATGTACGAAAATACATTTCCGCAAAAAAGATATAATAAAACCCTTCAATTTTTAATAGAAACCGTTCCTCCTCCGGCTAAAGTCCTTGATCTTGGGGTTCAAAATCCATTTTCAGAGATTATGCAATCCAATAATTACCTGGTAACAAATACCCGAGGAGAGGATCTTGATCTTGTAACTAACGCCGTAAAAACAGATGCATTTGATGTGGTAACGGCTTTTGAGATTTTTGAGCATCTCGTTTCACCATTTAATATTCTGCAAGATATAAGAGCAAAAAAGCTGGTTGCCACAGTCCCATTAAGATTATGGTTTTCTCCGGCATATCAAAACCAGGCAGACCCCCGGGACCGGCATTTCCATGAATTTGAAGACTGGCAGTTTGACTGGCTTTTGGAAAAAGCAGGCTGGACAATTATTACACGACAAAAATGGACCAACCCGGTGAACAAAATAGGATTTCGCCCGATCTTGAGGAAATTTACCCCGCGTTACTATGCAGTTTATGCTGAAAGACCCTAAAGAATCTTTCTTTTAAATTATCTGAATTTTGATATTTTCAGTCTACAATACTTTGTTGTAGTTTAGCTTAAATTATAATACAAATTGAGGATCTATATTGTTATTCCTGCTTATAACGAAGCTCAGTTTATTGGAGATACCCTTCAGTCGCTGGCAAATCAATCCTTACTTCCAGATACAGTTGTTGTGGTAAATGATGGGTCTAAAGATAATACAGCAGAGATTGTTTCACAGTTTTGCAAACAATACCACTTTATCACCCTCCTGGAAAATTATCCGGAAGGAGATATTCACTCCCCTGGAAGCAAAGTAATTAAAGCTTTCAATAAAGGTTTAAAGCATCTTGATGAGGATTATGATATCATTTGTAAATTTGATGCTGATCTTATCTTTCCTCCAAACTATCTTGAAAAAATTGCATCTCACTTTGATTCAAATCCAAGAGCGGGAATGGTTGGGGGTTATTGCACCCTGGAAAAAAACGGAAAATGGGAAATTGAAAACCTCACCGGCAGAGATCATATTCGGGGTGCGTTGAAAGCTTACAGAAAGGAATGTTTTAAAAATATTGGTCATTTGCGGGAGGCAATGGGCTGGGACACTGCAGATGAACTTCTTGCCCAATATCACGGCTGGCAGGTGATAACTGACAGGGATTTACTGGTTAAGCATTTAAAGCAAACAGGTGCAAACTATTCAAACAAATCTGGCGAGAGACAAGGGAAGGCTTTTTACCGGTTAAGATATGGTATAGGTCTTACCTACCTTGCTTCGGCCAAACTGGCATTTCAGAAAAAGGATTGGAAACTTTTCCGGGAGTATATAAAAGGATTTCATCGTGCAAAAAAAGAGAGACTGCCTTTTCTTGTCTCAGAAGATGAAGGCCGCTTTATAAGAAAACTCCGGTGGAACAAGATATTCCATAAATTATTTTAAATTCTTTTTCTGTTTACTGCGCTTTTTCAAGCATTACATGTAAAGGCTTACCGGTCGCAGCGTTGGGATTTGATATTCCAAGCAATGCCGAAATGGTAGGAGCAATATCTATAATCTCAGCCCTTTCCAGAGAACTTCCCTGTGGAATACCGTTTCCAAAAAACAACAATGGTGCATGCGTATCATAAGAATATCCGCTTCCATGTGTAGAACCGGTTTGAGAATACACTATGGTAGATGGTTTTAAAACCATGATCACATCTCCGTTTCTTTTCTGGTTAAATCCATTTTGAAGGAGCATTCCGGTACCTTGTGTAAATGAGCCATTTTGCAATTGGGTCCTGGTATAAACATTACTTACCTGTGGATATTGAAGTATGAAATGTGCAATCCTGTTTTCCAGATCAATTGTTTTAATATCTGCTTCATTCAAGACCCTGTAGTTAAAGAAAATGTTATAATTAGAAATATTTTCAATAAGGTTGGATTCATCAAATTCCTCTGCAATAAAACTATTGAGCTTATCTATAAATGCATTATTATCAAAGTACCCACCAGGTATGTTTAAAGATTTAAGATAAGCGGGAACATCTACACCACCATGATCTGAAGTAAGGAAAACAGTATATTTTCCCGTTCCTACATTTTCATCCAGATAATTTAAAAGTCGTGCCAAATCCTGGTCCATGCGTAAATAAGTATCCTGAATTTCCTTGGAATTCACTCCGAAATTATGCCCTATATAATCAGGACTGGAATAACTTATGGTAAGGAAATCTGTAAATTCATCCTGTCCAAGGCCCTCACCTTCTATGGCGGCTATTGCAAAATCTGTGGTGAGATTATTACCATATGGAGAAACTTTGACTAGTTCATATTTATCCTGTTTTTCACTAAGCTTTTTAAAATCATAAGGAAAAGTAGTTTGCCCGCTAAATCCTCCTTCAAACTCATTTTTATCAGGGCCACTTTCCTTGTAAGTATTTATATCATATAGAGTATTCCATACTTTTACGTATGAATCTGCTCTTCCGGAATTATTAAATTCCTTTACCCAAGCGGGAAGGTCTTCCATATAAAAGGTACTTGTTATCCACTTACCTTCCTTGTATCCCTGGAACCAATAAGCAGCATTTGCGGTATGACCTGCAGGTAAAATGGCACCTCTGTCCTTAATTCCAACACCAATGGTCTTACCCCGCATTTGGGTAAACATCCTGTTTTCATCTGCCATCGTAGTTACAAGCATGCGGTGTGGAGACATCTTTCCCGCACTGGAAGTAGTACCAACAGATTGCACATTATCATCACTGGCATTATAGACATCTTTCTTTTCAAACTTGTCATACCAATTGTTACCTATAATACCATGAATTTGTGGAGTTGTTCCGGTAAAAACAGATGCATGCCCCGGGGCTGTATATGTAGGTATATAATTAAAATGGGCATTTTTAAAATTAAAACCTTCTTCTACCAGTCTTTTGAAACCACCATCTCCATACCTGTTCCAGAACCTGGTGAGATAATCATACCTCATTTGATCAACAATAATTCCAACAACCAGTGCCGGCTTCGTATTATCCTGTTGACCAGGAACTATTCCCTGAGAAAATGCAGGGATCATAATGAAATTGAGGAGTAAAAGCAGGGCAATATTTTTCATAAGTAGACACCTTTAAAACAGGTCTAAAATTACTAATTTTAAAAGTATAAAGATTAATACAACGTTAAATACTTTCCGGCTAAAAAATAGTAATTTAGCTTTACAAAAATCCGTTGATGAGTTACCTGCATTCTATTGGTGAATATTTCATAATGTTAAAAGGAGTATTTGCACGTATGACCAAACGTACAGTACTTAAAGAATTAATTTTTAAGGAGATTGACGAATTAATAATTGGATCCCTGGGAATTGTGTCCTTTCTTTCCTTTTTTATTGGAGGGGTTGTTGCATTACAAACCGCTCTCAATCTTGGAAATCCATTGATACCTAAAACCTTAATAGCGTTCGCTGCCAGGCAGTCAATAATTCTGGAATTTTCTCCAACATTTATTTCAATTATCATGGCTGGAAAAGTTGGTTCTTTTATCACTTCCAGCATTGGTTCCATGCGGGTTACAGAGCAAATTGATGCTCTTGAGGTTATGGGGGTCAACTCTCTTAATTATTTAATCTTTCCTAAGATCATAGCCATGCTTACATATCCGTTTGTAATCGCGATATCCATGTTCCTGGGAATTATGGGAGCCTATGCTTCAGCCGTATTTGGAGGATTTGTTGGAGCTGATACTTTCTGGATGGGACTCCAGGAAGATTTTGAAGGTTATCATGTATTCTACGCATTCTTCAAAACCTTCTTATTTGCAATAATTCTGGCAACTATCCCCTCCTATCATGGGTATTATATGACAGGGGGATCATTGGAGGTGGGTAAAGCCAGTACAACTTCCTTTGTCTGGACCAGTGTGGTAATCATTGTAACCAATTATATAGTAACTCAATTATTGCTAGGATAATGATAGAAATAAAAGGACTACATAAAAGTTTTCCCGATGAAGACGTTTTAAAAGGAATTGACTTTGTTTTTGAAACGGGTAAAACCAACCTGGTAATTGGCCAATCGGGTTCTGGAAAAAGTGTACTTATGAAATGCATGTTGGGCCTTTTTACCCCGGAAAAGGGTACCATAGAATATGATGGCAAGGCCTATTCCAATTTTTCTGATGAAGAAAAAAGGGCACTTAGACAGGAAATAGGAATGTTATTCCAGGGGGGAGCTCTTTTTGATTCAATGACGGTAGAAGAAAATGTAATGTTTCCTTTAAGGATGTTTACAGATAAAAAAAAGAAAGATCATCTTAAACGAGTTAACGAAGTTCTGGAAAGAGTTAACCTTGACGATGCCGGTAAAAAATATCCTGCCGAAATAAGTGGCGGAATGCAGAAAAGGGTTGCTATTGCCAGAGCCATAGTAAATAGACCAAAATATTTGTTCTGTGATGAACCCAACTCAGGACTTGACCCCTTTACAGCCACTATTATTGATAATCTTATCCATGAACTCACCGTGGAGTATGATATTACTACCGTGGTAATTACCCACGATATGAACTCAGTACTCGAAATAGGTGAAAATATTGCTTTTTTAAAGGACGGCGTTTTGGCGTGGAAGGGTGATAAATCCCAGATCTTCAAGACTGATGATAAAACCGTTACAGATTTTGTTTATACTTCAGATTTATTTAAGAAGGTACGGGAGGCTCAGAACCAGGGCCTGTAATTAATTGAGTGACCTTACGGCAAGTGTATCTAATTGTAATCTTAAATTCAGCCAGGTTTGCAATTTGGCAATGTTTGCACGACGTTCCCGAACAGGCACGTTATTTCTCCAGGTTACCGTAAAAGTTGGAATAGTATCTATCTTGTCAAAATTTGTTGAGATCATTGTTGCGTAACTTAAAGACTCCACATCTTCATAATTAGCCTTGATCTCCTTGCTAAGACGTGGAAATGAAAAATCTCCCCTTTGAAATTTCTGAAGTTCGTTCTCAAGTAATGCTATTCTGGCATCCTTATTTTCTATTACCTCCTGGTTTCTTACATAAAGGTCCTCAAGAATTCCACTACGTACCTGAGTGGAAAGGGCATCCAGATCTCCCCCCTGGGCAGGCCCCTGTCTAACGATAAGAGTAGCTTCCTTGAGCGCATTAATATCTCCCATTTGGGTTCTCCAGGTTTCTATTGTTGACTCGGGAACCCATTGTCCTATAAAGAAAACCTCAATCTCCTTTTTCTGGTAATTCTGGGCCATTCTCAATTTTTCTGCTCCGCTAAACTGGACAACATTGGTCAGAAATCTGTTTGCTTCAATTTCAAACACCTGTTGCCTTAACAAATTTACGAAAAGGATCACACTGGGTATCATTACTATTATAGCAATAGTTGAGGCGATCTGTGCAGTACGTTTTCTACTTTTACTATTAGCAAATTTCACCAATGGAAATCGCAATAATTTGGAAACCACAAAACTTGTTAAAGCTATAAATACAGCATTAATTGAAAATAAATACATGGCGCCCAGAGCATAAGCCCAGTTTCCAATTGCCAACCCATATCCCACTGTACAGAGGGGTGGCATAAGGGCAGTTGCTATAGCAACTCCAAATATTACACTGGCTATGGTTCCTCTTTTTGTTTTCGCTACGATTAATGCCAACCCGCCAAAGATGGCAATAAGTACATCCAGAATGGTAGGATAAGTTCGGGCCAGCAACTCGGGTGTTTCTTCTTTTACCGGTGATATCCAAAAATAAATAAAGGCTGTAAGCACACTAAGCCCAACCATAACCCCCAGATTTACAAAGGATTTTTTTAAGGTATCCACATCATTGATCGCCACAGATAAACCCACCCCTACTATAGGTCCCATTAGAGGTGATATCAACATGGCACCTATTACAACGGCTGTGCTGCTTACATTTAATCCAACCGATGCAACAAAAATCGAAAAAACCAGGATCCATGCATTATGTCCCTTAAAGGAAATATCCTTTTTAATAGACTCCACGGTTGTAATATGATCTGTATCATCATGTATATTAAGTAATTCACTGGTAAAGACCTTTATACTGTTCCAGATTCCTTTAGCCTTTGAAAATTCCAACTCTTCATCTTTAGCAGGAGGATTACTTCCAATATTATTCTTGTTTTCCATCCTTAACCTAAATTATCACCCAATTTTTCCATAGCAGAAGTCCTTAGTTCCTTGATCTCCTGCTCCTTTTCCCGTGGCACGATCATTAAAACATCCCCGGAATCTATAACGATATAATTCTCAAGGCCTTCCAAAACTACCAACTTATTATTATGTGTGTAGATCATATTGGAACCGGATCTTCCAGGCATTAATCTGGAATTCACAACGGCATTATTATTTTCATCTTTAGCAAGTTTGCCATATAAAGCACCCCAGGTACCAAGATCATCCCAATCAAAACCCGCGGGGATCACGTACACATTTTCTGAGTTTTCCAAAATAGCATAATCTACCGAAATATTTCTTGCTTTGGGATAAGTTTCCCTGATAAATTTTTCCTCGCTACTTTCATTCAGATGTTCCAACCCCTTATTGAAAAGTTTAAAAATTTCTTCAGAATGTTCTTTAAATGATTTTATGATTACAGAAGTTTTCCATATAAAAATACCAGCATTCCAAACATAATTGCCCTCTTCCAGGTATTTTTTGGCATTTCTAAGAGTGGGTTTTTCGGCAAATTTCTGAACCTTAAAAATACCCGGCTCATTTTTCAAAGATTCTTCTTCAACAAATTGAATATAACCATAACCGGTATTGGGGAAAGTTGGTTTAATCCCAAGAGTTACCAGGATATCTTCCTGTGACGCAACCTTAAATGCTTTATTCACATCTTCAATAAATCTGTCTTTCTCGATGATCCAGTGATCACTGGGAGCCACAAGCATTATAGCATCGGGATTCTTCTTTTGTATTTTAAGAGCCGCCAGTAAAATACATGGGGCGGTATTTTTCATTTCCGGCTCCAGTATAATCTGGCCTTTCTCCAGATTAGGAATTTGTTCGTTTACGATATCTTTATAAGATTCGTTGGTAAGTATTAAGATGTTCTCCCGCATAATGAACGAGGAGAGCCTGTTAAATGTAAGCTGTAACAGAGTTTCTCCCACACCCATGATATCCTGGAACTGTTTGGGATGATCCATCCTGCTTACCGGCCAAAACCTGGATCCCACACCCCCGGCCATAATAACAGCAAAATAATTCTCATTGAATTTAGTCATATTCTCGTTTCATTAACCAATAATAAACTCCACCTGGGCATTAGGTTGAAAAAGATAGATCCTTCCGCTGGAAACTTCTTTACATTCATATCTTTTCCTCAATCTTTCTCCTTTTTTAAATACCTTTCCATTATATATCCTGAACAAACCTCCCGCCGGAAGCTCAAAAATATAGGTTTTATCGCTTTCTCCATCATATTTTTTGAGTTCCACGGCGAGTTGAGCATCTGTATCACTACTTGCCTTAGGATTTTTGAAATGCCTTGCAATTAGTGGTAAAAGATGATCGGGGAAGATTTGTGGTCTTATAAATGGCAACATCAATTGCTGAAAGGTAAATTTCCATTCCCTTCCATGGGGTTTAATTTTGCGCCCAAATCTTTCAAAGGCGACAAGATGGGCTATTTCATGAACCAAAGTGATAAGAAAACGATATTTATTCAGATTTGAATTAACGGTAATTTGATGGGCTCCGGAAGGCATTCTCCTGTAATCTCCATGACGGGTGACCCTCTCATTCACTATTTTAAGATGTACCCTATGCTCCTCGATCATTTTAAAGACCGGGATCACACTATGACTCGGAAGATACTTTTCGAGGATCTCACTCATTTTTAAATCATCTATGGAGTACCACTGGAAACCTGCAATACTTTCCCGTTAAAAAATTTATTTCCGGTTAAACTAAAATTAGCAATATACTCTGCCATTTCCCCCGGCTGTAAGGGTGCTTTATACCCCGGAAAAGCTTCCTCCAACATTTCTGTTTGTACAGCTCCCAGAGCCAGCACATTAAAAGAAGGACCGGTTTCTTTGTATTCCTCGGCCAGCATTTCAGTTAAGGTAATAAGAGCGCCTTTACTAGAACTATATGCAGAAAGCCCCGGGAATTTTATACTGCCCTGTATACCACCCATACTGCTTATATTTATAACATGTCCCATTTTGCCCATATATGGTAAAACCGTTTGAATAAGTTGAACCACCCCAAACAAATTAGTGTTATACACCTTTAAAAAATCCTGATATGTAGTTTCTGCAAAAGGCTTGTTCACAATTGCCCCGGCATTATTAATTAAAATATCGATCTTGAGCTCATTTTCCTTTAAATGGCGTCTTAATTTAATAAGGTCATCTTCTCCGGTTATATCAAAGGAGAAATTTTGTACCCCCGGAAGATCCAGATCTTTTACCGGCGTAATATTTCTGGATAAAGAAATAACCTGGTGACCCATATTTGAAAAAATACGAACCAATTCCAATCCTACTCCTCTGCTTGTACCAGTTATAAGAATTTGTTTCACTGTTCAGTCATTTTGATTTCCCTTTCCTGGGAATTTGCAATTCCCCTTAACCCCGGAACTATACTTCCTATTAATTGAGCCATATGAGATATGTCCATGTGTTGCATCTCATCTGAAACATGGTGATAAAAATCATAATTCGTAAAATCAAAGGTGCTTATAGTCTGGGCGGGTATTTTGAATTCCTGATAGAATGGATAATTATCACTTCGCTGAAATAAATTAAATTCTTTGGCCTGGGGTAAAAATCCCAAAATTTTTTCACCGGCATATGTATTGAATTTTTCTGCAAGGTTCGATATCTCATATCCTGTAAGGTATGCCATGTAATCCCTCCCCTGCATAGGCACTCCTATCATTTCAAAACCTATCATTGTATAAAGATCAATCTCTTCATTTTTTAACCGTTTTGCAATATGCTTTGCGCCAGATAGTCCCATTTCTTCAGCAGAAAACAGAATGAAAAGCATGCTTCTTTTGTTGGCTCCTTCCGCAGCAAAATGTTTTGCAAGCTCCATTACAGCCACTGTACCTGCGGCATTATCATTAGCTCCATTGGCAATAGAATCACCATTGACAACCTTACCCAGGCCAATATGATCGTAATGTGCTCCCAGGATAACAAATTCATTTTTTAGAACCGGATCAATACCTTCTATAAAGCCAATAATGTTGTATCCTATCCTTCCCCGCACCTCAAAGGAATCACGATATGTAGTATAGAAGGGTTTAATATTGGCAGTACGGAAAGCTTTTTCAATAAATTGAGCCGCTTTCTCAATACCCTCTGTCCCGGTTTCTCTTCCACGTAATTCATCAGCTGTTAAATATTCCATATTACTTCTTACAGAAGCTTCAGAAATTGTAGAATTTACAGTATTTAAAACAGGGCTTTTCGGTTCCTTTTCCTCCATAGACCTCTGGGCAAGATTGCAGGAAGACAGGGCAATTATCAATGATAAAAAGCCGGCAGTAAGTGTGAATTTAGTCATAGGGCTAAAGATAAAAAAATCCCGCAAGAGAGCGGGATTTTCAATATAATTTTATCAATTGTTCAATTTATGCGAGCATGGTTACCGGATTCTCCAGGTAGATTTTCAAGGTTTGCAGGAAAGCTGCACCTGTCGCACCATCAACCGTTCGGTGATCACATGCCAGCGTAAGCTTCATAGTATTACCTACCACCACCTGACCGTTCTTAACTACCGGTTTTTCCACTATTGCACCTACAGATAAAATCGCGGAGTTAGGCTGATTTATAATACTGGTAAACTCAGTTATTCCAAACATACCTAGATTTGAAACGGTAAATGTGCTACCTTCCATTTCCTGAGGCTGGAGCTTTTTATTTCTTGCTTTTCCTGCCAGGTCTTTTACCTGGGCCCCTATCTGGGTCATTGACATTTGATCTGCATACTTAAGAACGGGCACTAAAAGGCCATCTTCCACAGCTACGGCTACACCCATATGAATGTGTTTAGCAAGCTTAGTTGCATCACCGGTCCACTGTGAGTTTACCCGTGGATGTTTTCTTAAAGCCATGGCAGAAGCCTTGATCACCATATCGTTATATGACACTTTAACATCTGGCAATTCATTGATCTGCTCCCTTGAAGCCATAGCGATTTCCATATTTACCTCAATGGTAAGATAATAATGTGGCGCTGTAAATTTGGATTCCCCAAGACGTTTGGCAATTGTTTTTCGCATTTGAGAATTCTTCAATTCTTCAAATTCCTCTTCTCCTGCGGGAACATATGGTTTAACAGCAGCCTGCCCGTCTTTCTGACTAACTTCTGCTGCAGGGGTTTGTGTTTTTTCGGAAGGTTTAAAGGATTCAATATCCTTTTTTACTATCCTGCCATTCTCTCCCGAGCCTTTCACATTCCTAAGATCTATTCCTTTATCCTCTGCCATTTTCTTTGCAAGTGGGGAAACAAAGATCCTGGCACCATCCTGGGATTGAGCCGATTTAGAATCTCTATCTTTTTCTTCTGAAGGCTCCTCGCTTTTACCGGCGTCCTTTTTTTCTTTTTCTTTTGAAGAATCCTTTCCTCCGGCTTTTCCTAAAATTCCGGAAACATCTGTGCCTTCCGGTCCTATAATAGCCAGCAGGGTATCTACTTTTGCAGTTTCACCTTCCTGAATACCAATTTTAAGAAGAGTACCCGAGTAGAAAGATTCAAATTCCATAGTAGCTTTATCGGTCTCGATCTCTGCAAGGATATCTCCCTCTTCCACCTTATCACCTTCTTGTTTTAACCATTTAGCAACAGTACCTTCAACCATGGTATCGCTTAACCTTGGCATTGTGATAACTTCAACATCATCAGGGATATCCCCACTGGCATCTTTTGATCCTTCTGGAGTTTCTGCTGAAGTTTTGTCTTCACTTTCATCTGCACTTTTATCTTCCTTCTTATCCTCTTTCGCAGACTCTTCATTTTTGGACTCATCTTTAACTGAAGCTTTATCCCCTCCTTTTAATAATTCTGAGATATCCTCACCTTCTTCACCAATTATAGCAAGCAAGGTATCAACCGGAGCCGTTTCGCCTTCTTCAATTCCAATATGAAGTAAAATTCCTTCATTAAAAGATTCAAATTCCATGGTGGCTTTATCGGTTTCAATTTCAGCAAGCATGTCACCCTCTTCTACTTTATCCCCAACTTTCTTAAGCCATTTTGCAACAACTCCTTCTTCCATTGTGTCGCTCAACCGCGGCATATTGATTACTTCTGCCATAATTTATTCTACTTTATGTGATAAAAACGGATAATCTTCCTGAGCATATACCGTATCGTACATTACATTTTTATCAGGGAAATCAGACTCTTCTGCAAACTTCTCACATTCATCAACAAGGTTTTTCACACGTTTGTTAATTTCCTTGATCTCTTTTTCTGTGGCATATTTCTTTTCCTTGATAATATCAAGTACCTGGGTTATAGGATCAATCTTTTGATATTCTGCAACCTCTTCCTTTGTGCGGTATAATTGAGCGTCACTCATGGAGTGACCACGGTACCTGTAAGTTTTAAGTTCAAGGAATGTTGGACCTTCCCCTTTTCTTGCACGGGTTATGGCTTCATCCATAGCCTCTGCAACCTTAACAGGGTTCATTGCATCTACAGGACCACATGGCATATCATACCCCAGTCCAAGTTTCCATATCTCAAGACTTTTTGCAGTACGTGCTACAGATGTCCCCATAGCATAGCCGTTGTTCTCTACACAAAATACTACCGGTAGATTCCACTTTACCGCCATAGTAAGTGTTTCATGTAAAGAACCCTGTCTTGCGGCACCATCTCCTAAAAAGGTAAGGGTAACAGCATCTCTTTTAAAATATTTATCGGCAAATGCCAGTCCCGCTCCCAGAGGAATTTGACCACCTACGATTCCATGACCACCGTAAAAGCGGTGTTCTTTGGAGAATATATGCATGGAACCACCCAATCCCTGGGATGTCCCGGTTTTTTTTCCAAAAAGCTCTGCCATTACCCTTCTGGGGTCAACTCCCATACCTATAGGCTGAACGTGGTTTCGGTAAGCGGTGATCATTTTGTCTTTGGTAAGATCCATAACATGCAGGGAACCGGCAAGTATGGCCTCCTGTCCATTATACAAATGCAGGAATCCCCGCACTTTTTGCTGAATGTAAACCTGCGCAAGCTTATCTTCAAACTTACGCCAGAACAGCATATCCTCGTACCACTTCAGGTAAGTGGCTTTAGTAATTTTCTTCATTTACAAATAAATTTTAGGCCGGGCACTGGATGTTGTCCGGCGAAAAACAAAAATACTATTTTCGCTAAGAATGGAAAACTGTTTTGAACTATTAAAACAGAAATAATTACAGATAGGTGTTATCAAATACCAAAGGCAACAATTCTTTTAATGAATTTGATTTAATCACTTTACCTGTTTCACCCATAAAATAGATTTCAATTGGGCTTTCCTGTTTTACTTCATATTCTGCAATGGCCTGGCGGCAGGATCCACAGGGTGGAATTGGGGTTACCACACGGTGATTCATAGACTTGGCGGTGAGTGCAATCCTTACAAATTTTGCATCGGGATATTTAGAGCCTGCATAAAACATCGCTGTCCTTTCTGCACATAATCCCGATGGGTAAGAGGCATTTTCCTGATTGCTTCCTGTAATGACCTCGTTATTATCTAACAAGACCGCCGCCCCTACTTTAAATTTTGAATAAGGGGCATAAGCACCATCCCTTGCATCTGCAGCTTTATCCATTAATTCCTGAACATCATTGGGTAACTCGTCACAAGAGTCATAGAGTTCAAAATTGGCAGTAATTATGAAAGATTTCATTTTATATTTGTTAATTGATGGGAATTTTCTCCCCGGCCCAGGCTGTAAACTAATTATCTGAAAAGGTTTGTCCAAAATAAAAAGTAAGACCAAACCTTAATGTTCCTTCAAGGGGGCTTACCACGTTAGAAGTGGAAAATAAATATGAAACATCTATAAAGACCGGGGAGTATTTAAAACCTGCACCCAGCGCCAGGAATTTTCTTGACCCCTTTGTATCGCTTTCATTAAAATACCCCGTCCTGAAAGAAAAAGCTTCTCTAAATACATACTCTGCACCCAGAGCCCAGGTGATCTCTCTCATTTCTTCGCTAAATCCCCCCGGGGCATCAGAAAAAGATTTAAATATACCCTCGATCGAACCTATATTATTGTAAATCTCCTCATCCTCCCTGTCTATTACTCCATCACCATTAAAATCCTGGGGTGTTGGCACTAATAACTTATTGAATTCAACATAAGCTCCCAGGCGATTATCCACATCAAAAATAAAATCATATCCTGCACCTATCTTAAGATTTGCGGGTATGAAATTTTCCTGTCCTACTTCGTCATATTTTAATTTAGGTCCTATATTGGAAATATTCGCACCGGCCCTGAACCTGCCGTCAAATTTTGTAAAAACCATAGAAGGGCTTTGATAATAAGCAGCAACATCAACTCCAAAAGTTGACGCAGCAGTAGCGTCCTCACTGTCAAAGGCCAGCTTAAGATCAGATCTTAAATATCTACCTGCTACAGCCATAGAGAAATTCTCGCTTAATCTTAGCGCATAAGAAAGGTCAAGAGTCATTTCGTTGGGACTCAATATAAGGGGTTCCTCTTCAAAACCTCCCCGGGTTTCAATAGACCCAAGATTAAAAAACCTTAAACTTGCTGCAACAGCACTTCGCTCATCCAAACGGTTAAAATAAGAAAGATTTCCTAAGAATATATCATTAACTATATTACTTAAGTATGGAGTATATGAAACCCCTATACCTTGTTTGCTATTGATAAAAGCGTACTTGGCAGGGTTCCATTGCTGGGAGAAAGCATCTGCGGTTGTGGCTACCCCCTGGTCCCCCATGCCCGCTGCACGGGCATCTGCCGCTATTAATAAAAATGGGACCGCCGTTGTTATAACCCTATCTCTTTCCTCCTGAGAAAAAACCTGATTGTTTATTAATAAGGTAACTCCAAGGACCAGAATAGTAATTTTTTTCATCACAATAATTAGTGTTAAACAAATATATATTTTTATTCTTGTTATAAGAATAGCTATAAATCAATTTTATCTTAAAAAAACCTCTTAAAATTCAAAGTTTAAATTATAACTTGATAACAACACAAATTATTGTCCTTAAGGATATCCTTAAAAGTTATGAAATTTATAATTAGGCTTCAAAGGGTAGAAATTATATCTGGCGTGGTTTTTAAGAAATTCCTGCAGCAGTAATAATAACCGGGAATCAGGCTATTTTGTATCACGTAAAATATTCTTGTACTTTTGCCGTTAATTACTATATTGCATGGCCTAAATTACTACATAAAGCGAATAAGAATATGAGGATCAATGTAGCCTTTAAAACATTTTTTGCTATCGCCATTGGCTTTAGTTTATTTAGTTGTAACACGAACAAAGATAAGAATAGTTCCCGGGCTACGGGCTGGGACATAAATTCCAAAGAGGGTGGTTTCCAGTACAATACCAATTTCAAGGAGCAGGAAACAGGACCGGGTCTTGTCTTTGTGGAAGGTGGAACATATACCATGGGTAGGGTTCAGGATGATGTAATGCATGACTGGAATAACACGCCTACACAACAACACGTTCAATCCTTTTATATGGATGAGACCGAGGTGACCAATTTGATGTATATGGAATACCTTGACTGGCTTAAAAATGTTTTTCCTCCTTCTGAAGAAAATTACCGTCATATATATAATGGTGCAGTACCTGACACTTTAGTATGGAGAAATCGTTTAGGTTTTAATGAGACAATGGTATATAATTACCTGCGTCATCCTGCTTATGCAAATTATCCGGTAGTAGGAGTAAGCTGGATTCAGGCAGCAGAATTTTCCAAATGGAGAACAAATCGTGTGAACGAGCTTATGCTGGAAAAAGAAGGTGTAACCAAAAAAGGAGCGCGTTATGAAGACGTTTCTGCATCATCGGTTTTCGATACTGAAACCTATTTGAACGCCCCCACGCAAACTTACGGCGGGAGCGAGGAAATTCTCAGGGGAGGGAGCCGGGCAGATAGATTTGGAACTACCCCTCCGGGTAGTGAAGAAGAAAAAAATATTTATGTTCAAAGAAAAGATGGTATCCTGTTACCTGAATATAGATTACCAACAGAAGCAGAGTGGGAATATGCTGCATTAGGTCTTGTTGGTATCAGAAATTACAATGTTTACCGTGGTAGAAAAAAATATCCATGGGATGGACCTTACACAAGGTCAGGTGACCCTAGAAGACAGGGAGACCAGTTGGCCAACTTTAAGCAGGGTGCCGGGGATTATGGAGGAATTGCAGGATGGAGTGATGACGGGGCAGATATTACTGCTGAAGTTAAATCTTATGAACCGAATGATTTTGGACTTTATGATATGGCCGGAAATGTGGCAGAATGGGTAGCCGATGTTTACCGTCCCATAGTAGATGATGAATTCAATGATTTTAACTATTATCGGGGAAATGTTTACACCAAAAATGAAATTAATGAAGATGGAACTGTTAAAGTTGTTACACCCGAGGGGATAGTTTACGATACTTTAAGCAGCGGTAGAATTGTTGCACGTGCTTTACCGGGAGAAATCGCACAGGTGCCTATTGACGCTATGGACACTCATATGAGAACCAACTATGACGATAGCGATCAAAGGAATTTCAGAGATGGAGATAAGAGATCATCAAGATATTTTGAACCATTCAATGAAGCTACTACTCCTGCACAAAGAATGTATAACTCACCTCAGTTCCTTACCGAAACTGATAGCCTTGGGAATGTCGCCCCTGTAAAAGATGCCTCCCGTAGAACATCCCTTATAAGTGATGAAGTAAGGGTATACAAAGGAGGTTCCTGGAGAGACAGGGCATATTGGTTGGATCCTGCGCAAAGAAGATATTTCCCACAGGATATGGCCACAGATTATATAGGGTTTAGAAATGCCATGTCAAGGGTTGGTTCCAAATCTCAGACAAAAAACAAAACTGCAAGAAATTAAAATTTCATAGTTTTCATTTGAAACGGTTTAAAAAGTGTCCATTTCCAGGAAACTTTTTAAACCGTTTCTTTTTTAATACAACATTATATGAAAATTGAGGATTTACATAAGCTGTTCCTTGCAAGTAAAGGAATAACCACAGATACAAGAAAGATCCAGAGAAATCAGATCTTTTTCGCCCTTAAAGGAGAAAATTTTAACGGCAATTTATTTGCCGCTCAGGCGGTTTCAAAAAGCGGCAGCTTTGCAGTGATAGATGAGGAGGATTTCGCAATTAATGATAGTTTTATCCTCGTGAATGATGTGCTTAAAGCTTTACAGGAACTTGCTACATACCACAGAAGATTCCTGAAAATTCCATTACTGGCTATTACTGGAAGTAATGGTAAGACCACTACCAAAGAATTGATACATATAGTACTTAAAAGAAAATTTGAAACCATTGCTACAAAGGGTAATTTAAATAATCATATTGGAGTTCCTCTTACCTTATTGTCCATGAAATTATCCACTGAATTTGGTATCGTGGAAATGGGAGCCAATCATCATGGAGAGATAAGGAATCTTTGCAGGATTGCAGAACCCGATTTTGGTTATATCACCAATTTCGGTAAAGCTCACCTGGAAGGATTTGGTAGCCTCGAAGGAGTAATTATGGCAAAAAGCGAACTTTACGATCATCTTAAAAGCAACGACAAATTGCTGTTTCTAAATATTGATGACCCTATTCAGGAAAAACAAACTGCCTATCCCTCGGTTTACACTTTTGGAAGTAAACCTAATGCCAATGTAATTGTTGAATACCCTGCTACAACCAAAACAGCTGAAGTGGTCTGTAACCAAAAAAAAATTGACAGTATTCTTACAGGGAATTATAACGCGGTCAATATGGCAGCTGCAATTTGTATTGGAACCTATTTCAGGGTTCCTGAAGAAGCAATAACCAAAGCTATCGCTTCCTACGCACCAACAAATAATCGTTCCCAGATCGTGAAAGTGGGAAATAACACTCTTTTAATGGACGCATATAATGCCAATCCAACCAGTATGCTGGCAGCTTTAAACAGTTTTGAAAATTATCCTGTAGAGAAAAAATGGGTCATTTTAGGAGATATGTTTGAATTAGGCGAAGCATCAGAACTTGAGCACCAGGAAGTGGCTTCCATAGTGGAGAAAATGGATCTGACAAGGGCGTTTCTTGTGGGAAGTAATTTCAATAAAGTGAATACTGCAGATGATAAAATTTCAAAAATGGAAAATTTCGGAGAGCTTAATGAGGCTATAAGCGCAACCCCTCCCCAAAATTGTCATATTCTGATAAAGGGCTCAAGAGGAATGGCTCTGGAAAGAGTGCAGGACCTGATCAGGGAAATAACGGGTATTTAAGTTTTTCCAAATCCCGGCTTATACACTGATCCCTAAAATATACCGAATATCCAGAATGTAAAAAACCCTGAGAAAAGCGCTTGGTGCTTAGTGTTTGGAATTTGGGGCTTGGTGATTGGTGCCTTGAAAGAAATAACGCGATTTGAGTTTCCAACATATTATATTCTGAACCAAGTTCAGAATGACATTTCAATTTGGTGCGTGAGATTTGGAACTTGGTGCTTGGTGCTTGGAATTTGGGGCTTGGTGCTTGGCATCCCCCCGGCTTCGATCAGAACTGGGTTCTCGCCCACTTTCAGATATAAAAAAACCCGAACTGTTTTCACAATTCGGTTTTAAACATTTTTTGTTGGCCTACTAGGGCTCCCCTCGACTACGCTCGGGACAGGCTTCTCGCCCAACACTATTGAAAACAAAAAACCCGAACGAAAATGTTCGGGTTTTTCAATTGAAGTTGGCCTACTAGGGCTCGAACCTAGACTCTTCTGGACCAAAACCAGACGTGTTGCCAGTTACACCATAGGCCAGCATTTCAATGCGGATGCAAATTTATAACAAAGTTTATTCTACGCAAATATTTTAGTTCTTTTTTATTGAGAAAAGCAGTTCCTTTTAGTTTTGAGATATTCTAAAAATAAATCACCATATATATCGTTTTAAAATTCATTGTTTTAAATATTTCTTAAATTCGCCACTCCATTTTTCAACTAATTGCCGCACATGACCAATTTTACTTTTAAAACATGGAATAAAATACTGGGATGGCTGGTATTTCTCATTGCTCTAACAACTTACACCCTCACCCTTGAACCTACCGCAAGTTTTTGGGATGCGGGGGAATATATAGCCACATCGGCCAACCTGGAGGTAGGACATCCCCCGGGAGCTCCTTTATACCAGATGATGGGAGCTTTCTTTTCAACTTTTGCCGCAGATTCAAGCCAGATTGCTCTAATGATGAATTTTATGTCCGGGCTGGCGAGCGCTTTTACCATATTATTCATGTTTTGGTCAGTGGTTATTTTATTGATCAAAGTTACAGGGCCTGTAGGGGAACTTACCAAACCTAATAAAATTGCAATCCTGGGAAGTGCTTTTGTTGGTGCTCTTACTTTTACATTTACAGATAGTTTCTGGTTTAGCGCAGTTGAGGCAGAGGTTTATGCCATGGCAGCATGTATTATGGCTATATTATTCTATGTAGGATTATTGTGGGAGCGGGATATGTTTAAACCCCGGGGTAACCGGTGGCTTATACTTATTTCCCTGATCTTAGGGCTTACATTCGGTGTACATTTCATGGCCCTTTTGACTATTCCGGCAATTGGGTTACTTTATTTCTTCAAGAATTACCAGAAAGTAACTGTAGCCAATTTTATAATTGCCAATATCGCTGTAGTGGCAGTGCTCATGTTTATTTTTAAATTTCTCCTACCCTACACTCTTGCATTTTTTGGTCATACAGAAGTATTCTTTACCAATTCTATTGGCCTGCCCTTTAACTCGGGTACTATAATAGCATTTCTGCTTATTATCGGGGCATTTTACTTCGCAATAAAATACACTCTCAGGAAAGAGTATTACCAACTAAATACTTTATTTCTCTGCATACTTTTTATTTTTATTGGATTCTCCAGCTGGATGATGTTGCCTATTCGGGCAAATGCCGATACGGTAATCAATCAAAACAGCCCAGACGATGCAAGAGAACTTCTTGCTTATTACAACAGGGAACAGTACGGGGAAAGTCATCTTTTTTTCGGTCCACAGTTTACTGAGATGTATAGCGGGCTTGATCCCGAAAATCCTTATACGGACGATAAGCCCAATTATGAAAGGGATTATGAAACGGGAAAATATATAATTGTAAACGATTATAAAAACGCCCGTCAAAATCTGGATGACCGGCACAAGGCTTTTCTTCCCAGAATGTGGAGCCACCAGCATGCCTCCAATTATATGAGATTCACAGGTCCGCTGGATTTTAGGATTAAACCCGAATTCCAAAGCCAGGAACAGTTACTTGCCGCCGTGAGCGAATTTAGAAGCAGTTATTCCCAGGGAAGGATGGATTATGATGATTACCACAAATTCCTCTCGCAGTTCAGCCAGTATCTTGATATAGAAAAACCCTCTTTTGGTTCAAATATGGGTTATATGTTCGAATATCAGTTTGGATATATGTACTGGAGATATCTCATGTGGAATTTTGTAGGAAGACAAAATGATGTTCAGGGTCAATATTCAGATCTCAACGGAAACTGGTTAAGCGGAATTAAATTTATTGATGAATGGCGACTGGGGTCACAGGACAACCTGCCATCTGATGCCTTAAACAATAAAGCAAGAAACACATATTATTTTCTACCCTTTATATTGGGAATAATAGGAATTTTCTTTTTATATAATAGAGATAAAAAAATCCTTTGGGTATTGACTGTGTTCTTTCTTTTCACAGGACTGGCTCTTAAAGTATATTTAAATGAGCGTCCTTTTGAACCAAGGGAAAGAGATTATGCTTTGGTAGGATCTTTTTATGTATTTGCCATCTGGATAGGCTTTGGAGTTTATGCCATTTTTGATTTCCTAAGAACCCGAATAAAGCCATCTATTGCCGCACCACTCGCCATTGCTGTTACCATGCTGGCTGTTCCCACAGTTCTGGTTTCACAAAACTGGGATGATCATGACCGGTCGCACAGGTATACTGCACTCGCTATGGCAAAAAAATATCTGGACTCTGTAGATGAAAATGCTATCATCTTTACAATTGGTGATAATGATACCTTTGCCTTATGGTATGTTCAACAAATTGAAGGATATCGCAGGGACGTGAGGGTAGTAAATACGAGCCTTTTTGCGACTGACTGGTATATTGACCAGATGAAACGAAAAGCCTGGACCAGCGACCCAATTCCTTCGCAGTTACAACATCACCAATACCGAGCGGGCACTAATGAGTTTGTGATCCATCAGGGAGTAACCCAGGATTCCATGCCTATAAAAAACTGGATGAACTGGATAGCCAGTGACAATCCCGGTACCAAAGGGGAATTGCAAAGTGGCCAGATAGTAAATACTTTCCCAACCAAATCCATAAGAGTACCTGTGAATAAAGAGAATGCGATCAAATATGGGATTGTAAAACCTGAAGATGCAGATAAAATGGTTGATAATATTTTTATCAAACTGGATGGAAATGTTATCTATAAGAACAGGTTGTTAATGTTGGATGTGATTGCCAATAACGATTGGGTGAGACCTATTTATTTTACTGGCGGTAGTTTTGGTGATGACGATTTCTTATGGATGAAGGACTTTCTTCAGCTCGATGGGGTGGCGTATAAACTTGTTCCAATTCAAACCCCTATTAATCCCCGAAACCCTTTTGAAATGGGAAGAATAGATTCAGATAAGATGTATGATATCGTTAAAGGCTGGTACTGGGGTAATATTGAGGATCCAAATATTTATCACGATCCTGAAACCAGGAAAAATACCATCACGTACCGGAGTAATTTGTCCAGATTGATAGAAACACTATTGAATGAGGGGGATACCGAAAGGGCAAAGGAAATGCTTGACCTTGGAATGGAAAAGATGCCTGTTGAATTTTTTGGGTACTATACTTTGCTGGAACCCTTCATAAGTGGATATTTTGAGATAGGAGAACCAGAGAAGGCACGGGAGATCTGGGAAAAAGTGGCGAAAAAATATCAGGAGAATCTACGATACTATAGTGGCTGGGATATGGACCGTCAATTCACTAATGCCGATATCATCATTACAGATATGGAGAGGTACCGGGCCCTGGTGGATGTTTTATTTATGTACGGCCAGCATGAATACGGGAGGGAAAAAGCTGAAGAATTTAACAGCTATCTCAGCCTGTATCCACGATTTTATGCAGATGAGGAGGATGAAATTGAAATACCACAGCCCACCAACGAAGCTGTTCAAAGAGAATTACGGCAACCTGCCCATCTTGACTCTTTAGACAGCACATTATTGCTACAGTAAAATGTTTACATATTTTAAAATCATTTCCACAGCTGGAAAAGCACTTTATCCTTCCCTGCTGTGGAATTTTGATATTAAAGATAAATACCTTTACCTCACTTTTGATGATGGGCCCATACCCTCCATAACACCATGGGTGCTTCAAACACTTAAGGATTATAATGCAAAAGCTACCTTTTTTTGTATTGGGGACAATGTGAAAAAGAATCCCGAAATTTTTAATATGATAAACCGGGATGGGCACACAATAGGTAATCATTCTCATAATCATCTTGATGGCTGGAAAACTGATGATGAAGTGTATGTAGAAAATGTTATAAAAGCAGAAGCGCTGATCACGAACTTAAGTTCAGTTTTTAATAAATCAACATCTGCCTATTTTTCTGACAAAAAATTATTCCGCCCTCCCTATGGAAGAATAAAACCCACACAAATCAAAGCATTGGAAAGACTGGGTTATAAGATTGTGATGTGGGATGTGATTAGTGGAGATTATGACCTTAAGATATCACCTAAAAAATGCCTTAAAAATGTGAAGAGATATTCCAAACCCGGAAGTATTATGGTCTTTCACGACAGCTTTAAGGCTTCTGAAAATCTTCAGCAGATCCTGCCTGAAATTTTAACTTACTATTATGCCAAAGGATTTGAATTCAAAGGTCTTTAAATATATTCCTTTAGAAGACCAATCAGGGTATTGGCATCCTGCTCCCCACTCTGCCTCCACTTCATTTCCCCCTTTTTATAGATCATAAGTGTAGGCAAGCCTTTAACGCGCAGAGCCTCTGCCAGCTGTGTGTTCTTATCTACGTCAATTTTAATGATCTTTGCTTTGTCTCCCAGGGCAGCAGCAACATCCCTTAAAACAGGGTGCATGGCAGTAGATGCCTCATTCCATTCGGTATAAAAATCCAATAAGACCGGAATGTTTAAATCTATTAATTCACCAAATTTTGACATAAGCTAAATGCTGATTTCTGATTAGATTTTAATACCCATTAAGTAATTATATCAAATATAGTAATTTCTTTGAATTATGAGATTAAGAAGGCTTGGGACCTTTCTTTAACTCAATAACACTTATTTCAGGCCAGATGCCTACACGACCTGGATACGCAAGGAATCCAAATCCTCGGTTAACATTGATATATCTGCCAAATTCTTCATAAATGCCTGCCCAGTTCTCATATCGATATTGTACCGGGCTCCATTTGAACCAGCCCGGAATCTCAATCCCAAATTGCATTCCATGGGTATGCCCGCTTAAAGTAAGCTGAAAATGCTTTGGATCTGTCTTAACTTTCTCCTGCCAGTGAGAAGGATCATGACTTAATAACACCTTGAAATCCTCATCTGTCAATCCTGCTGAAGCTTTGTCAAGATCGCCCGCTTTTTTAAAACCACCTATGCCCCAGTTCTCCACTCCTACAAGTGCTATACGCTCTCCTTTTTTTTCTATGAACCTGTGCTCATTAAGCAAAAGATTCCATCCCATCTTTGAATGCACTTCTTTAACAGCATTCAGATTTGCGAGACGATCGCGATCACTCTTCCAGCTCACATAGTCTCCATAGTCATGATTACCTAAAATGGAAAAAACCCCATCCTTTGCTTTAATACCGCTAAAAGTTTCGGTCCAGGGGGTCATTTCAGATGCGCGATTATTTACCAGATCACCGGTAAATAATACCGTATCACTGTTCTGCTCGTTAATGAGACCTATTGCATATTCTATCTTCTTTTTATTATCAAAACTTCCACTATGAATGTCACTTATCTGTGTGATTCTATAACCATCAAAAGATGAAGGCAAATCTTCAAAGTGAAGAGTATATTTAAGGACCTTGAAATTGTATTTTCCCTGGTACATACCATAAAGAATTGAAGCAAAAGGTATAGCAGCAATGCCCAATGCTAACTGACTGATAAACTTTCTTCGTGAAGGCAGATTAAAATTTTGAGATGGAGCTGTTGCCTTTTGATATGCGGCAACAAGTATTCTTCCTAGGTCTTCACCAAACATAAAAACCATTGATATTAAATTTGCAGCCATAAAGGCCAACATAAATCCAATAGCGTATCCCCTTCCACCGGTAAAACCACCCTCTGGGTTAGGTTGCGAAAGTTGATAGATGAGATTTATTAAAATGCCAAGTGATACAACAGCATAGACTATAAGTACCCAGTTACTTCGGGAAACTGTCCTCAAGGATTGAAAAGCGTAAAAATTGATTAAAAAATATATGATTATAAATATTATCCAACGCATGGCAGGCCTTACTTTTTTATGCAAAGGTAATACGAATCATATGCCAGAAATTATTATAAAATTCTATTTAACCAATAAGGATATAGACAAAACACATTTCATTTCTATAGGCAGTTAACGGCTTGCTTTGTTTTATCCTTCCAGATGTTTACATTTATATTGGTCCATATATATTTTTACATGATATGAAAAGAAGGAAATTTATTAAAAATACTGCTCTTGGCGGGATTGGTATCTCTTCCCTACCTTTAATTTCAGGTCTTTCAAAAAATATGATTTATCCTATGCAAAATAATAAAACTATAACAATAGCTACCTGGAATTTCCCCAACGCGAGTATCAAAGCAGGCGAAATGCTTGCGGCAGGCGCTACAGCAATTGATGCTGTAGAACAAGGGGTAATGGTTGAGGAAGCGAACCTTAAAAATACTACGGTGGGAATTGGCGGTGCGCCAGACAGAGAGGGAAATGTTACTTTGATTGCCTGTATCATGTCACCGGATGGAAACGCAGGAGCTGTGGTGTACTTAAAGCACAATATTCATGCTGTTTCGGTTGCGAGACGAGTAATGGAAAAAACTCCTCATGTGATGCTTGCGGGAGCCGGGGCAGATCAGTTTGCGCAGCAGGAAGGATTTGAAAAGGAAGAATTGCTTACCGAAGAATCTGCCAAAGCATATAAGGAATGGCTGAAAGATAAAGAATATAGACCTATAATTAATATAGAAAACCACGATACCATTGGAATGTTGTGTATGGACAGCAATGGAGATATTGCAGGGGCGTGCACAAGCTCCGGATTGTCTTATAAAATGAACGGCCGGGTAGGCGATTCCCCAATAATAGGATCAGGGCTTTTCCTTGATAACGAGATTGGCGGCGCTGTTGCCACTGGCCTGGGAGAAGCTATTATGAAAAATGTGAGTAGTTTTCTTATTGTTGAATTAATGCGGAATGGGAAAACGCCACAGGAAGCCTGTGAGATTGCTGTGCAAAGGATCATTAAATACAACCCCAATTACCGGGATTTTCAGGCAGCATTTATTGCGATGAATAAAATCGGGGAAACAGGTTCATATTGCATACAAAAGGGCTTTAGCTATGTGAAATATAAGGAGGGGAAAAATGAGAACATCCAGAGTTCTTATTTTATATAATTTCTGAGACTTCTGATTTGGTACAATTTAGGGGGTAGCGGTCATTTCCTTCCCATTGGCATCATAATGTAATTCCTGTTCCTCTTCCCGTAGTTCCTGAATACGCCTGGTGACCTCTTTGATCATTTCACTACAGATCACAATAAGGGAGCCCTTTCTGGCATTTTCAATAGCATAGGTCACAGCTTCCTTTTCATCCTTTATTATAAGTGGTATCATTGAAGGATCATATTGATTGATACCTTCCTTAAGATAACCTATGATTTCATCTGCAGAGCGCCCTCTCAGATGCTGGTCCTGCCTTATGATAACCTCATCAAACATTTCAGCAGAAATTTTTCCGAGTTCGATCATATCTTCTTTCTTGCGATCACCCACCCCGGTAATTATCCCAACCTTATAAGTAGCTTCAATCTCATCTGTAAATTCCTTTAATGCTTTCATGCCTGAGGGATTATGAGCATAATCCATTAATAGCTGAAAATTCCTGAATTGAAATAGATTTAACCTTCCGGGGGTTTGGGAGGGGGAAGGAAGAAAGGTTTGCAGGGCAACCTCAATATCATTCAGGCTTATGCCTTTTATATGGGCAGCAAGAACCGCAGGCAGAACGTTCTGGATCATGAATTTGGCCTTCCCTCCAAATGTTATAGGTATGTTTATTGCTTTCGTAACACGCAGCTTCCACTCCCCCCTGCAAATAGTGATGTAACCATTCTCATAAATAGCCGTAAGACCTCCCTCCTCCTGCATTTTTTTGATACGCGGATTATTTTCATCCATAGAGAACAGCGCCACCTTACTTACCACCCTTCTGCGCATTTCATAAACCAGATCATCATCTGCATTAAGAATGGCGTAGCCATCGTGACGCACACTTTCAGGAATTATTGATTTAACCTTTGCCAATTGTTCTACGGAATGAATGCCATTTAATCCAAGGTGATCTTCACTCACATTGGTGACAATTCCAATATCGCAATTATTGAAACCCAAACCGGAGCGAAGTAAACCTCCCCTGGCACATTCCAGGACCGCAAAATTTACTGTGGGATCTTTAAGCACAAACTGTGTGCTTACAGGCCCTGTACAATCTCCCTTCATCAAGAGCCTGTTCTGAATATATACCCCATCTGAAGTGGTGTAACCTACCTTATAGCCTTCCTGTTTAGCGAGGTGAGCTATCAACCTTGTTGTTGTGGTTTTCCCATTGGTTCCGGTTACCGAGATAATTGGAATGGTCCCTGTGGTATTGTTTGGAAAAAGTTTATCAATTACAGGTGCTGCAACATTCCTGGGAAGGCCCGAACCCGGATTTAAATGCATCCTGAAACCGGGCCCTGCATTTACCTCAAGAACTACTCCGCCAGTATTAACTATAGGTTCCTTTATATCTTTCGCCATAATATCAATCCCGCATATATCAAGACCAATTATAGTAGCGATCCTTTCAGCCATGAAAATGTTTTCGGGATGAACAATATCTGTAACATCTTTTGAGGTTCCGCCGGTACTTAAATTGGCAGTTTGCTTTAAATATAGCTTTCTATCCTTTTCTAAAATGCTATCCGGGGAAAGACCCTGTGCACTTAAAATCTTCAGGGTGGATTCATCCAGGGATATGCGTGTTAATACCTGTTCATGGCCTACACCCCGCCTTGGATCGCTATTCACCTTTTCTATTAATTCCCTGACACTTCGCTTTCCATCTCCTTTAACATGGGCGGGGATTCTTTTGGCGGCGGCAACAAATTTATTGTTAATTACCAGCAAGCGGTAATCATTACCAATAGTGTGCCTTTCTACCATTACGTATTGCGATATTTCCTGCGCGGTCCTGAACCCCTGTAAAGCTTCATCCCAGGTTTGAATATTTATGGTGACACCCCTTCCATGATTCCCATTCAATGGTTTGGTCACCAAAGGAAAACCAATTTCATCTATAACCTCTTTAAGATGCTCCTCTTTACTCAATATCTCTCCTACAGGAACGGGAATCTGAGATTGTTCCAACAGATATTTTGTCTCTACTTTATCACAAGCCAGGCTTACTGCAATATTACTTGTTTCACTGGTAATGGTTGCCTGGATCCTTTTTTGGTTTGCGCCGTAACCCAACTGAAACAGGGAAAATTTATTTAATCTTATCCAGGGGATATTACGTGAAGATGCTTCATTGATTATGGAAAGAGTACTGGGACCCAGCCTTACCCGGCTGCGTATCTCCTCCATTTTCTTAATATCGGGATTTATATCGTACTCTTCCTGCCTGATCAGGGACTCACAGATCCTTACTGCAGCCTCAGCGGCGTATTGCCCAACTTCTTCTTCCTCATACGCAAACACTACATTATACACCCCTTTTTCACCATAATAACCTGTTCTTCCAAATGCCACTTTCATACCTGCAAGAGACTGGATCTCAAGGGCTATATACTCTACTACCTCGTTCATTAACATTCCCTCTCCTGCCCTTCCAAAAAAATCTGACGGCTCCATGGAGGAACGGCGATAACCTGACAGACCGGGAAACATTTTTTCAAGCCTTTCAAAGAATCCGGCTATTTCATTGGTATGAACATTGTCCATTTCATGAAGTTCCAGGACCACCGCAATTAATTTATGCCGGGTTATTGACCAGTAATTTGGCCCACGCATAACATTTATCTTCCGTATTTTCATAGGTATTCCAGATTGATCCCTCCTGCAGATATTGGGCAAAAAAGATGGTTCTTTTAAGGATCACCAATTTAAGAATACTGGAATTATTATAAGAATACCCTATTTAATTTTAATGATAATTTATGAATGTGAGACGGTATTTTGTGAGAGTTTTTTAATTATAAGAATTGCCCCATAAAAAAGGCAATATTAATACCGGTTCCAGTAGTTACAATGAGGATCCAACCTCAAAATGTACCCCTTCTCCATATAGATTAAAGTCTGAAATCCTTTACCTGTTTGGAATATCGGCAATGGAAAAACCGTATAACAAATTGGCTTCTTCCTCTTTGAGTTTTTGAACAACCTCCAGGGCCTCTGTAACCACGTCACTGCATATCACTATCAGGGAGCCCGGGACCGCATTTTTAATTGCGTAGGTAACTGCCTCTTTTTCTTTTTCAATAACCGTGGTTATTTTATCGGGATGATCTTTTTGTATGCCTTCCATAAGCATATGGATCAACTCCTTTTCGGTTTTTCCCCTCAGATTCTTATCCTGTCTAATGATGATCTCATCAAACATTTCGGCAGCAATATTCCCAATTTCATTCGTATCACTTTCTCTTCGGTCACCTACTCCTGCAATGATCCCTACTTTTATGCTTGCATCAATTTTTTCAATGAATTTCTGCAGGGCTCGCATCCCGGATGGATTATGAGCATAATCAAGTAAGACCTGGAAATCTTTAAACTGAAATAAATTTAATCTTCCAGGGGTTTGTGAAGGTGAGGGAATGAAGGACTCCAGTCCCACTTTCATATCTTCAATAGTAAAACCTCTTACATAAGCTGTAAGTACGGCTGGCAGAACATTCTGGATCATAAAGGCCGCTTTGCCCCCATATGTTAAAGGCACATTTACTGCCTTTATAACCCTGAGTTTCCATTCTCCTTTGCAAATAGTAATATATCCATTTTCATAAACCGCACAAAGCCCACCGGAGTTTTGTTGTTTTTTGATATGGATATTGCCTTCATCCATTGAAAAAAGGGCGATCTTACATTTCAGGCTGCGTCCCATTTCATAAACTAACTCATCATCTGCATTAAGGATGGCATATCCCTCTGGCAATACACTTTCAGGTATTACACCTTTGACTTTTGCGAGCTGTTCAATGGTATGAATTCCTTTTAACCCAAGATGATCTTCGGCAATATTAGTTACTATACCTATATCACAATTATGAAATCCCAAACCTGCTCTTAACAATCCGCCGCGGGCACATTCAAGGACCGCAAAATTGACGGTAGGATCCTTTAAAACAAATTCGGCACTTGAAGGCCCTGTGCAATCCCCTTTTACCAACATCCGGTTTTGTATATAAATACCATCACTTGTGGTATAACCTACCTTGAATCCTTTTTGTTTCGCAAAATGTGCGATAAGTCGTGTTGTAGTAGTTTTTCCATTTGTGCCTGTTATAGCTACAATCGGGATTTTCCCGTTTGCTCCATGTGGGAAAAGTTTATCTATGACGGGGGCGGCCACGTTTCTGGGAAGGCCAGATGTAGGAGCCAGGTGCATCCTGAAACCCGGTCCCGCGTTTACTTCTATTACAGCCCCTCCTGTTTCGGCAATTGGTCTGCTTATATCTGTTGTCATAATGTCAATTCCGCAGATATCCAGATCTATGATCTTTGAGATGCGTTCTGCCATGAAAATATTGGCGGGATGCACTATGTCTGTCACATCTGTAGCGGTTCCACCGGTGCTTAGGTTTGCAGTGTCTTTAAGGATCAAGGTTTCCCCCTCTTCAAGAACAGTATCAAGGTTGTAACCCCGGGAAGTTATTAAATTTTGGGTAAGTTCATTAACCGTGATCTGGGTAAGTACTTTTTCATGCCCATAACCCCTCCTTGGATCCAGATTCACCTCGTCTATAAGTTGGCTTATACTAAGTTTTCCATCCCCAATGACATGGGCCGGGGTTCTTTTAGCAGCCGCAACCAGAACATGATTTATTACCAGTAAACGGTAATCCTCCCCGGTAATGAATTTCTCGATTATTACGGAATTTGAAACCTTTTGTGCGGTTTTAAACCCTGTTAATGCATCCTCAGCACTGTTAATGTTTACGGTAATACCTCTCCCGTGGTTTCCGTTAATTGGTTTGGTTACCAATGGAAAGCCCACATAATCCAAAGCATTTTTAAGTTCCATTTCGCTTCTTATTATGCGCCCTTTTGGAACAGGGATCTCAGCCTGTTCAAGAAGGAATTTTGTGTCTTCTTTGTCTCCTGCAATCTCAACCGCAATATTGCTGGTCTCACTTGAAACTGTGGCCTGTATGCGTTTTTGATTGGCGCCATAACCCAACTGGCAAAGTGAATTCCGATTCAACCTGATCCATGGAATACCTCTTGCGGCTGCTTCTTCAACTATAGATCCCGTACTGGGTCCCAATCTCACAACCTCTCTCAATTCCCTCATTTCCTGGATGTCATGGGCGAGATCATACTCTGCGCCGGTAACGAGCGCTTCACATATCTCAACAGCGGCTTTTGCGGCATAAATCCCCACCGCTTCTTCCATATAATCAAATACCACATTATAGACTCCCGATTCTCCATAACCCCTTGTCCTGCCAAAGCCCACATCCATGCCTGCAAGGGTCTGTATCTCCAGGGCAATATGCTCTATAATATGCCCCATCCAGGTTCCCTCTTCCAATCTTTGAAAAAAGCCACCTGCCACCCCAGGGGAGCATCTGTGCTCATACATATCGGGCAGCAGACTTTTAAGCCTTTCAATAAAACCTTCGATAGAATTGGAAGGGCGGTCTTCCATTTCTTCCAGATCCAAAACCATAACTATTAATTTGTGACGATTTACTGACCAGTAGTTGGGACCACGAAGTGCATTGATCTCTCTTATTTGCATTTAAATACAGGGGGTTTGTGAATAACTATTTTTGAATATAAGTATTAAAACCGGTTAATTTATGAATCGGAAAATTATTACCCTATTTTTGCAACAAAATTTAATGTTTAATTATGATTAAAGGAACCCTCATCCCCATAGGAGGAAATGAAGATAAAGGATTTCATAAAGCTGGTAGATTTAGAATGGATTACATAAGCCAGGGCATACTCGCCCGGGTGGTTTTTGAAAGTGGAGGAAATGGCGCCAGAATCCTTGTGATTACCACCGCCTCGGGAATTCCTGAAATAGTAGGAAAAAATTATATTGATGCTTTTGATAAGCTGGGCTGCCAAAATGTAGAACCCCTGTATATAGGCACTAAGGAAGAAGCCAATCTTTCTGAAAATATTGAGAAATTAAAAAATGTGGATTGCGTGATGTTTTCCGGAGGAAATCAATCAAAAATCACAACTTATATCAAGAATACCAAATTCCATAAACTTCTATTGGATCGTTATATTAATGAGGATTTTGTTGTGGCAGGAACGAGTGCAGGCGCCATGTGCATGTCTGAAGAGATGATCTCGGGCGGCAGCAGCAAGGAATCTTTTGTCAAAGCCTCAACAAAAATGCGAAAGGGAATGTCCCTTAGCCCACAAATAATTATTGACACTCATTTTATTCAACGCGGAAGGTTTGGCAGACTTTCGGAAGCCGTGGCAAGATTCCCTGATCTGGTAGGAATAGGTCTAGCTGAAGATACCGGAATGGTGATAAAGGCAGGTAACAACTGCGACATCATTGGTTCAGGGATGGTGATCATCTTTGACCCGGGAAAACTTACGCATAATAATTTTGAGATTCTTAAAGATGGTACCCCGCTGACTATGCGCAATCTAATTACGCACGTATTATCCTCTGGTGATAGTTTCTTTATAAATGAAAGACGGGTTGAAGTGATGGCATCTGTGAAGAGCCTGATTTAATAAGTTTTTAAATTGGAAATACCAGGAAGTAGCTATTCCTTATAAATAGCTATTTCCTCCACTCCATCTGAATTTTTAAAACCACGGTACATGCCCTCGGTATTGAAAGGCAGAGAAATGTTACCGGCTGTGTCCACTGCAATCAGTCCTCCATCCCCACCAATTTCGAGAAGACGATTATTGATCACTTCGTTTGCTGCATGGGCAAGACTAAGTTCTTTATGCTCCATAAGACAGGAAACATCGTAAGCCACTACCCCTCTGATGAAATATTCGCCACTCCCGGTACAGGATACTGCGCATGTTTTATTGTTGGCATAATTTCCGGCTCCCAGGACAGGACTATCCCCAATCCTGCCAAAACGTTTATTGGTCATTCCTCCCGTGGAAGTGGCCGCAGCAATGTTTCCATCCTTATCACAAGCAACCGCCCCTACTGTTCCGAATTTTGAATCTTTTTGTTTTGAATGATCCAGCTGAAAATTATCTGTATCTTTTATTTCCAGCCATTGCTGATGACGAAATTCATCAAAGAAATAATCTTCATTCTCTATTTTATAATGCAGGCTTTCAGCAAAGTGCATCGCCCCCTCTCCCGCAAGAAATACATGATCGCTTTTATCCATCACATCCCGGGCAAGGGATACCGGATTTTTTATGCCTTTAATTAAAGACACCGCTCCCGCATTAAGGGTTTTACCATCCATAATTGCGGCATCCATCTCATGCGTGCCATCTGCTGTGAATACACTCCCTTTACCGGCATTGAAGAGGGGAGTATCCTCAAGTATCTTTACCGCTTCTTCCACGGCATCTACCGCTGTTGCTCCTTCTTCCAGTAATTTATACCCCACTTCCAGTGCTTTTTTCAATGCAGCCCTGTATTGATTTTCCTTATCGGTGGTCATTTGCCCTTTCAGCAAGGTGCCCGCTCCCCCATGTATCGCAATAGCTAATTTTTGCATAGATATTTTCTTTTAAAACTCCATTTTATAAAATCCCGGATGAAACCGCAATAAAAAATAAACGGAATGGTTCATATTTTTCAAAGTGGCTCTATTCAAAATTACAACTTTGAATTTTTAAATGCCGCCATAAGTTTTGTAGTTTTATGGACTTTAAGAAAACTCCAGATGGCCCAACAAAAACGCTTATTTCTGCTTGACGCTTATGCTTTGATCTTCAGAGGATATTATGCCTTTATTAAAAATCCGCGAATCAACTCCAAAGGCCTTGACACCTCTGCCATCATGGGTTTTACCAATTCCCTTTTTGACGTGATTCGCAGAGAGCGGCCAGATCATCTGGCGGTATGTTTTGACAAGGATGGCAGTACAGAGCGTACAGAAATGTATGGGGAGTATAAGGCTAACCGCGATGCCACCCCGGAACCCATAATGCTGGCTATCCCATATATACAGGAGATCCTTAAAGCAATGCATATTCCTGTGGTAGTCCTTCCCGGTTGTGAGGCAGACGATGTGATTGGAACCCTGGCTAAACAGGCAGAAAAAGAAGATTATAAGGTTTTTATGGTAACTCCAGACAAGGATTTTGCTCAGCTGGTTTCTGAAAATATTTTCATGTACCGCCCCGCTCGCATGGGTAACGGAATTGAGATCCTGGGTATTCCCGAAGTAAAGGAAAAATTTGGGGTGGAGCGTCCTGAACAAGTTATCGATTATCTGGGGATGATGGGGGATGCTTCAGATAATATTCCGGGATTGCCCGGAGTTGGGGAAAAAACGGCGAAAAAATTCATCCAGGAATTCGGCAGCATGGAAGAACTTCTTGCAAATACCCATAAACTGAAAGGCAAGATGCGCGAAAGGCTGGAGGAATTTGGGGAACTGGGAATAATTTCCAAGAAACTCGCTACCATTAAATGTGACTGTGATGTTCGGTTTGATGCCAAAGATTATGAACTTTCCCAGCCGGATGCTGAAAAAGTGCAGGAAATATTTGAGGAACTGGAATTCCGGAGGTTGAAAGAACAATTCCTGAGGTTGTTTTCGGGAGAAGAAAGCGCCACACCCACGCAGGTGTCCAGTACAGCCACTGCGAGGGCACAAATGCCTACAGCAGGAGCAGGACAATTTTCACTCTTCGGGGAAGAAGCACAGCCTATAGAATCATTTTCGGGAAGAAGGACCATGAGCGACTCAGCCCATGTGTATCAAAGTGTTTCTCCCGGTTTGGCAACCGAACTATTTCTTCAAAATTTAATGAAACAAAGCAGTGTTTGTTTTGATACCGAAACCACCAGCGATAATCCTCTGGAAGCAAAACTGGTTGGGATCGCTTTTTCCTGGGAGGCCGGGAAAGGATTTTTCGTTCCATTTCCTGAAGACGATGTCAAAGCGCAGGGGCTTATCAATAAACTGAAACCTTTCTTTGTTTCAGAAAAAATTGAAAAGATCGGGCAGAACCTGAAATTTGACATTAAGGTACTAGCCAAATATGATGTAGAAATAAAAGGGCCCCTTTTCGATACCATGATCGCCCATTATTTGATCAATCCCGATATGCGCCACAGCCTCGATGTTTTGGCAGAAACTTATCTAAATTACTCTCCTCAAACCCTGAATGAACTGTTTGGCTCTAAAGGAAAACATCAGGGTAAAATGCGTGACCTTCCATTGGATAAACAAACCGAATACGCGGTGGAAGATGCAGATATCATACTTCAGCTTAAACAACATTTTGCCCCGGAATTACAGGAAGCCAAAATTGAAAAGCTTTTTCATGAGATAGAGATCCCACTGGTAAAGGTTCTGGCCGACATGGAACTCGAAGGAATAAGACTTGATGAGGAATTCCTGAAATCATTATCTCATGACCTGGAAAAGGATATCAAAGAGCTGGAGGAAAGCATATACAAGTCAGCCGGAAAGGAATTCAATATCGGCTCTCCTAAGCAACTTGGGATCATTCTTTTTGAGAAACTTCAGCTTATTAAAAAACCCAAGAAAACCAAGACCGGGCAATATTCCACCGGGGAAGAGGTGCTTTCTGTCCTTGCTACAGAACACGAAATCGTGAGATGTGTCCTGGACTACCGCGGACTTGTAAAATTAAAGAATACCTATATAGATGCGCTGCCCACACAGGTTGAACCTATTACAGGCAGGGTTCATACAGATTATATGCAAACCGTGGCAGCAACCGGAAGGTTAAGTAGCAACAATCCCAATCTTCAAAATATTCCAATAAGAACTGAAAGAGGCAGGCAGGTAAGAAAGGCTTTTGTTCCACGGAATGAGGATTATATCATTCTTGCCGCAGATTATTCCCAAATAGAATTACGCATTATTGCAGCTTTAAGCCAGGAGCAGAATATGATAGAAGCTTTTAAAAATAAGGAAGATATCCACGCATCTACTGCATCCAGGGTTTTTGGAGTGCCGTTGGAGGAAGTCACCCGTGAACAAAGAAGCAATGCCAAGACCGTTAATTTTGGGATCGTTTATGGGGTATCGGCTTTTGGACTGAGCAATCAAACCGGCTTGAGCCGGGGAGAATCCAAAGAGCTTATTGACACCTATTACGCAACCTATCCACAACTTAGAAATTTCATTAACGAGCAGATAGATTTTGCGAGAGAGAACGGATATGTGCAGACTGTCCTGGGAAGACGACGGTATTTAAAAGATATCAATTCCCAAAATCAGGTTGTGCGGGGTGCGGCAGAAAGAAATGCGGTAAATGCTCCAATCCAGGGAAGCGCGGCAGATATTATAAAGATCGCTATGATCAATATCCACAGAAAGCTAAAAGAAGGAAATTACAAGACCAAAATGTTACTTCAGGTGCATGATGAACTGGTATTTGACGCTTATAAGAGTGAACTCGCAGATGTTAAGCTGATGATCAAAAATGAAATGGAAAAGGCTTTCGAACTTAAGGTTCCACTTGAAGTTGACCTTGGAATTGGTGAAAATTGGCTGGAGGCCCATTAAACATCAATCCCTAATTAAAACATAAAGGGGATCAAAAAGAGGCTGTTTTTTGTAATTTAAAGTTTTTAAATTCTTAAAGTATAAATGCCTGAAACTTCGGACAGTGTAAAAAAATATACATTTATTCAAAAGGTCTGGATAGTTTGTGGCATCCTTGCCTTTGTGGTTATTTTTCTATTACTTTTTGAGGCCACTTTTAATGTCATTATATTAATTTTTGCCAGTATTCTTATTGCCTGTTTTTTCCGGGGGATAAGCTCTTTTATTAAAAGAAAAACCGGGTGGAAGTCGGCCATAACCCTCACGATTTCAATTGGTGGTACTTTTTTGCTACTTGCCGGAATTTTCTGGCTGGCAGGTGCCACCATTTCAAATGAAGCAGAAAGGATTGAGGATGCGCTGCCCTCAATGATTGAAGAAGTCAGAGGACTTTTGAATAATAGTGCCGCCGGCCAGGAAGGTATTGAAAAAATTGAAGAATGGCGGGAAACAGGAAAGTTCAGCGCCTTTGTTTCTCAGTTGTTCAGCAGTACATTTGGATACCTGGGTGATTTTCTCATCATAATAGTAATTGGGATCTTTTTTACCGCCTCTCCACATTTATACCTGAATGGTATTGTACAGCTTGTTCCTCCCCGGAACAGGAATAAAGCTAAAGGTGTTATAGAAAAACTGGGGAACGGACTTAAGAAATGGCTGGCCGGTCGATTTTTGGCGATGTTTGCCGTATTTGTCTTAACCAGTATTGGATTAATTATTATAGGTGTTCCAATGTGGCTCACACTTGCAATTATTGCCGGATTATTGAATTTCATTCCCAATTTTGGTCCCATTGTGGCAAGTATTCCTGCTATATTGATTGCCCTGTCTATAAGCCCTACTACGGCTGTTTTTGTGGCCGGATTATACCTGGTAGTCCAGCTTCTTGAAAGTGGTTTAATTAATCCAATGGCCCAGAAAAAACTGGTAAAAATTCCTCCTGCACTTATAATCATTTCCCAATTACTTGTTGGCGCAATGACAGGAATTTGGGGGGTTATTCTGGCAACACCTTTGGTTTTAATAGTAATAATCCTGGTGAAGGAACTTTACGTAAAACCTATGAATATGAGGCAGGGACAGGAGTTATAAAAAAATCCGTAAGGATTATCCCGACGGATCTTTTCAAATTAACACTAATTGTAAAAACTATTCTTAAACCTTATTCGGCCGGGGTTGAGGCCCTTTTCTTATAAATTGTGGTTATACTATTAATAATTTCAGTTGAATTTCCACTATCATCTTTTATATATCCGGTTGTTTCCAACCTTGTCAAAGACAGGTGCAGGAATTGCTTTTCATCTGTAAGTTTAATCTGTTTGGTTGTGGAGACGTAGTTTCCATTTTTATCATGAAAGCTTACTGTGAGCATGTCATTTTCTATAGTGTATGGTGAAGAATACGTGCCGCTATTACAACTGGCTATTCCGGTTTTATCGATATGAAGTTTAGCCTGGGTTGCCGTAACATTACCCGTTGAATCGAAATCATAAAACATGGTATTAAAACAACCGGTTTCGGCTTTGATATCCTTATTTGAGGTACCATCACCATTAAAGTCAACCGCAACATCAGAGTGCATGGTGTAAAGGTCCCATATACCTTCAAGATCCTTTACTTCATAGACCTCCAGGTTTGAGACTGTTATTTCTTCTGCCTGCATCTCTCCCAAATCCTCTTTTGAACAAGAGATAAAGACAAGAAACAGGGTTAATAAAAGTGCAGGGGGAAACAGGGAAATTTTCATAGCAAATATTAAAAGTAGATTAAAGGGAAAATATTATTTAAAATTTTTTGGGAGTTCGTTTAAATTCCAGAACAACAACAGATAAACCTGACACGGAAGAGTTTCCTTTATCATTTATAAATTGCATGCTTTCTTTTTCATTGATCTCCAGGTAAAAAAGATCATCTGTAAGAACCAGATGTTTCCTTTCAACCAGATCAGCACCATTTGTCCTTATAAAAAGAATAAGTGTATCATCTTTGATACTCCATTTTCCCGAGATTGTAGCAGGTGGCTGGCAATTAAAACTGTCTTCATCGTCCAGCATGGTTAATTCCAGGGTCGGATTAATAATAGTAAAGGTTTTGTCTCCTTTAAAAGTATATATCATTTCCTCAAAACATGACGTTTCCCTCAAAAGATCTTCATTGCTTTCACCATCTGCATTTAAATCAATTTTTTTATTAACAAGCATTGACTTAATTTTCCATTCTCCTACAAGATCAGAATCATAAATGAATGTTTTTAGCAATTTTGCATTGTAGTTTGCTGATGTTAATTCCAGATCATCTCCAGAACAGGAGAACAGAATAAAAGTGGAGAACAAAATAAAAATGGAATTCTGAATAATTTTTTTCATGCGCCCTGAATTTTAATTACTTAAATACCGGAGGCAAATATAACATAGCTTATACAACTTTTATGACATTCTTAACACGTATTTTACCGTTAATCGAATATTTAACACTTTTCGTCGATTAAATAAAATTAGGTAAGTTTAATCTTACAAAGCATTAAAATAAATTTACCAAAAGGCTTAATTTAAAAAAGCCGGCAAAGACAATGTCTTTACCGGCTTTCGCTTTTTTTTAATAAACCTTTAAAATTTAAAAATTTGATCTTTTTCTTCAATAAAAAAATGCGCGTTTTACAAATAAAATCATGGATTATATTTTTACATTCTGACCTTTAAAGTTTTATGATTATCCGAAATTTCAAATCACAACCTTTAAAACATTTAAAATCTCTGTAGGAAGAATTTTAGGTTTTTAATCTTGAGCACATTTCTAAAAAAAATGACTGGAGATTCGCAAAGAACATAAATTCTAAAACCCTTTGAAAACCAGCGCGATTAGCCTCAATAAATTAATGAAACTACTATTTGCTTTTAGAATTTATAATTGTACATTTGCACCCCTGTTTTCACGATTCAAATTCGTGATTGAGGGAATGGAATGTTTAATAATAAGTAAAATTAATTAGTGTGGACACATTAAGCTACAAAACAGTATCGGCCAACAAGGCTACGGTAACCAAAAATTGGGTACACGTTGATGCTGAGGGTCAGACTTTAGGTCGTCTTTCTTCTGGCGTTGCAAAATTGCTAAGAGGTAAGTACAAGCCTAACTTTACCCCACACGTTGATTGCGGTGACAATGTAATTATTACAAATGCCGAAAAAATCAACTTAACAGGAAAGAAATGGGATTCTAAAGAATACATTCGCCATACTGGCTACCCTGGGGGTCAAAGATCATTAACTGCAACTGAATTATTCAAAAAAGGTCCTGAGAGACTTATTGAGAATGCAGTAAAAGGAATGCTTCCTAAAAACAAATTAGGAGCTGACTTATTCAGAAATTTAAAGGTATTTGTGGGATCAGATCATGATCACAAAGCGCAAAAGCCTGAAACTATTAACTTAAACGAACTTAAGTAATGGAGGTTATTCACAAAATTGGCCGAAGAAAAACGGCTGTTGCAAGGGTTTATCTTGCTCAGGGAGATGGTAACATCACTGTGAACAAAAAAGACCTAAAAGATTATTTTTCAACCGCTACCTTACAATATAAGGTAATGCAACCTCTTAACATGACTGGAAACGAGAGCAACTTTAATATTAAAGCCAATGTATATGGTGGAGGTATTACTGGACAGGCCGAAGCAATTCGCCTAGCACTTTCTAGAGCAATGGTAGAACTAGATGCAGAAAATAGGGTGACTCTTAAACCAGAAGGTTTATTAACTAGAGATCCTAGAATGGTTGAACGTAAGAAATTTGGACAAAAGAAAGCTCGTAAGAAATTCCAGTTCTCTAAACGTTAACAAATTTGGGCACTGCCCTAAAGTTCATTTAAAATTTAATAAAATTTTTGTTGTTATTCCGCATGCCGCGGAAGTTAGTTTAGCATCTAAACCACGCCAGAGCGTGGTTGCTAGTCTCAACAGAACGTAAACTATTACAAAAATGGCAAACAAAGTAGAAGTAAAAGAATTACTTGATGCAGGTGTACATTTTGGACACCTTACAAGAAGATGGAACCCAAACATGGCACCATATATCTATATGGAACGTAATGGAATCCACATTATCAATCTATATAAAAGTGCTGCAAAAATGCAGGAAGCTGCTGAAGCTCTAAGCAAAATAGCTTCTTCAGGTAGAAAAGTACTTTTTGTAGCTACAAAGAAACAAGCTAAAGAAATTGTAGCTGAACATGCCGAAAGAGCGAACATGCCTTTCATTACAGAAAGATGGCCTGGTGGAATGTTAACTAACTTTGTAACTATTCGTAAAGCTGTTAAGAAAATGGCTTCTATCGATAGAATGAAGAAAGATGGTACTTTCAACACACTTTCTAAAAAAGAACGCTTACAAGTTGAACGTTTAAGAGCTAAGTTGGAAAAAAACTTAGGATCTATATCAGACATGAGCCGTTTACCGGCTGCACTGTTTGTGGTAGATACTACACGTGAACCTATCGCTATTAAAGAAGCTCAAAAATTAAACATTCCAATTTTTGCAATGGTTGACACCAACTCCGATCCACGAGAAGTTGACTACGTAATCCCGTCTAATGACGATGCTTCAAAATCGATAAACAAAGTGATCTCTTATATGGCTGAAGCTATTATAGAAGGACTTTCTGATAGAAAATCTACTACCAAAGATGGTAAAGATGATGATCAAGAAGAAAAATCTACAAAAGCACCAAGAGCTAAAAAATCTAAAGATGCCGATGTAGAAGTACCTTCTACCGATGCTTCAGATAAAAAAGCTATGAAAGATGCCAAGAAAGATGTTAAGCTTGAATCTAAAAAAGAAACATTAGCTAAAACTTCTACTTCAAACGAAGAAGAAGAATAGACATACCTTTTTAATAAATTTAATAAGTCGTTTAGTTCTATTCTTTGCAATTAGCTAAACGACTTGTTCATTATAAACA
>JBGTNH010000011.1:0-36954 GCA_041743165.1 Gillisia sp.
TGGTGAATGGTGAATAGTGAGTGGTGATTGGGGAATGGTGAATGGTGAATAGGGAATGGTGAATGGTGAATGGTTAGTAGTAATTAGATACTTAAGGACAAAAACCTGTATTTCAGCCAAGAAATCAACAACCTGGTAAAAGGTTTCATCCCTAAAACCTAACCCCTAACCCCTAACACCTAACACATAACACATAATAAAGACTTTGACAAAAATAATTCCTTTTACGGCAGTAAGACCAACGCGGGATAAGGCGGGGCTTGTTGCATCACGGTCCTACGAGGACTACTCGCCGGGTGAACTCACCGCTCAACTGGAATATAATCCATTTTCATTTTTACATATTATCAATCCGGGATATAAATACCAGCATTCCATAACCGGTGATAAAAGGTTCCAGCTCGTAAAAAACAGATACCTGGAATTTAAAGAGGATAATATTTTTATTAAAGATGAATCCCCGTCCTATTATATTTATAAAGTTCAATCGCGCACCAATTCCTTTTGTGGTATTATTGCAGCAGCCAGTGTTGAGGATTATGAGAATAACCTCATTAAAAAACATGAGGACACCATTGCCATTAGGGAAAACCTGTTTAAGGATTACCTGAAAACTGTGGGTTTCAATACAGAACCTGTTCTTCTCACCTATCCAGATTCAGAAATGATCAACCGTATCATTGCCGAGGAAACCGGCGCCAGGCCAGAATATGAATTTTCTACTCTTAACAAAGAAATGCATTGCCTCTGGAAAATAGACGATGCAGACACTATAGAAAAAATTAAAAAAGAATTTGAAAAGATGGCGGAGATCTATATTGCAGATGGTCACCATCGCAGCGCCTCTTCTTATCTCCTGGCTAAAGAATTAAAAGCTGAAAACCCCGAACATACCGGGAGAGAACGTTACAATTTTTTCATGAGCTTTCTTATCCCGGAAAGTGAACTCAGGATTTATGAATTCAGCCGATTAATCAGGGATCTTAACGGGAATACCAAAGAAGAATTTCTTATTAAGCTCGATGAATGGTTCCGGATTGAGAATCGTGGATATGAAGCCTATTATCCTTCCAGGAAACATCATTTTAATATGTATCTTGAGGGTGATTTCTATTCTCTATACCTGAGGAGAATAAATTATGAGTTCACAGATTCCCTGAGCAGCCTGGATACATATATATTGTATGAAAAAATTCTGAAACCAATCTTAGGTATTGAAGATCTAAGGAACGATAACAGGATATCCTATATACATGGAAGGAATGATCTGTTAGAAATTAAATCTATGGTAGATCAGGGTAAATATGCAGTGGGTTTTGGGATGCTTCCACTCACGGTGGAAGAGCTTAAACAGGTTGCAGATGAAGGCCTGACCATGCCTCCTAAAAGCACATATATAGAACCTAAGCTTAGAAGTGGGCTTACCATTTATGAATTCTAGAGGAAATTGAGACGTTAAGCAGTTGAAAGGCATTTAATTACCCCTTTTCTAATGTCTTTTTCATAAATTTACAAAATGAATATTGCCGATAATATCAAAAAATTTACTTCAGAGTTAGGACCAGAAATTACCCTTGTTGCCGTCTCCAAAACAAAACCTCATAGTGATATCCTTGAAGCTTATGAGGCAGGCCATAGAGATTTTGGAGAGAATAAAGTACAGGAAATGACCGAAAAGCAGGAGGCATTACCTGATGACATCAGGTGGCATATGGTTGGTCATGTTCAAACCAATAAGGTTAAATATATGGCACCATTTGTGAATTTGGTCCATGCAGTAGATAGTCTTAAACTTTTAAAGGAAATTGATAAGGAGGCAGGTAAGAATGGCAGGAACATTGACTGCCTGTTACAGATAAAGATTGCTGAAGAAGATTCCAAATTTGGCCTTGACGGGAAAGAAGCTTCAGATATTTTAAGTTCTGATAAATTTAAATCTTTTAAACATATAACCGTAAGGGGACTTATGGGTATGGCGACTTTTACTGATGATATGGCACAGGTAAAATCAGAATTTAATACATTAAAGATCCTTTTTGAGGAGTTAAAGGAAAAAAATCCAAAATTCGATACCCTTTCAATGGGTATGAGTGGGGATTACAGGATAGCCAAAGAGTGTGGCAGCAATATGGTAAGGATTGGCAGTTCGATCTTTGGAGAAAGATAAAAGCCACGCCCGCAACCACATAGTTATCGGAACCGAAGGGGGTGAAATAATATGGGGAGTAAAAAAATGAAATTATGATTAAAAATAATGTTAGTAACTTAAAAAATTCCCCCATCGGGGGCTAGGGTTCCATGTACGCAATTTTAGATATTGAAACTACAGGCGGGAAATACAATGAAGAGGGAATTACTGAAATTGCCATTTATAGATTTGACGGTCATAAGGTTGTTGACCAGTTTATAAGCTTAATTAATCCCGAACAGCCCATACAACCTTTTGTAGTGGGCCTTACCGGAATTAATAATGAAATGCTTCGCAATGCCCCCAAATTTTATGAGGTAGCAAAGCGAATTGTGGAGATCACTAAAGACTGTATCATTGTAGCTCATAATGCGCAATTTGATAACCGAATCTTAAGGATGGAGTTTCGACGGTTAGGTTTTGACTATGATCGTCAAACTCTTTGTACGGTAGAATTGTCAAAGATCCTTATTCCGGGGCAGGTATCCTACAGTCTCGGAAAACTGGTAAGAGCTTTAGGAATCCCGTTAAGTGACCGGCACAGGGCAAGTGGTGACGCCCTGGCCACTGTAAAACTGTTTAAAATGCTTCTTGTAAAAGATGTTGAGAAAAAGATTCTCAAAGAATCCATTAAAACAGAACCTCTTTTAAACCTGGATACCCATATTGTAAGAATTCTGGAAGAAATTCCTTCAATTACAGGAGTTTATTATCTTCATGATGAAAAGGGCGACATCATATATATAGGCAAAAGCAAGAATATAAGGAAACGGGTTAACCAGCATTTTACAACAGACCATCAACGTTTTAAGGAGATAAGAAAAGAGATCGCATCTGTAAGTTACGAGGCAACCGGAAATGAATTGGTAGCTATGCTTAAGGAAAATGAAGAGATCAAACACAATAAACCCAAATTCAACCGGTCATATAACAAAAACATTTTCAAATATGCGCTATATCAGGACATAGATGAGGATGGTTATATCAACCTGTATATCACAAAAGCAGATGCCAGAAAAAAGGATATCATCACTTTCAGCAGTTATCAGCAAGCCAATGGAGTGCTGCAGCAAATCCTTGAAACCTACAGGCTTTGCACTAAATTAACCGGCTTACATAATGGAAACGGGGCCTGTTTCAGCTACACCCTCAAATCCTGTAATGGGGCTTGTGTGGGTGCAGAAACCGTGGAAGAATATAACTTAAGGGTCAGGGAGATGATAGAAACTTACAGTTATGATGACCAGAATATGCTGGTTATAGACAGAGGCAGAGAAATAGACGAAAAAAGTGCTCTGCTGGTTGAAGATGGTGAATTTAAGGGAATTGGATTTTTTAATTTGAATTATCAGCTAAATAATTTAGATATTGTACGCTCAATAATTACTCCTATGAAAAATGATAAGGATGTGCGTCACATTATTCAGAATTATCTCAGGAAAAATAAAAAATTGAAGATCATCCAATTTTCCACATATGAATAGACTCTTATTTTGTTCTATTATTTTTATTTTTATTTTTTCCACCAGCATTGCTCAGGAAAATTATAATTCAAATACACTTCTTGTTTCCATTGAGGAACTCCTTTCCTCAACCTTTGAAGAAGATCTTACTGCCAACGCTTTTTATATCTATGAAAATGGATTTAGCAGATTTGAAAATGGTGGGGAATATAATCTTCTTACAGATTATGCTGCCAAGATTAAAATCCTTAATCCCGATGGATATAAACATGCCGACATTGAAATAAGCCTGCAGAAGAATAAGTCTACAAAGGAAAAACTTCAAAAATTGGAAGCCACCACACATTATATGGAAAATGGGGTAAAAATGGTTCAGAAACTTAATCCTAAACTGGTTTACACTGAAGAAAATGAACACTACGATCTGGTAAAATTTACATTTCCCGGATTGAACCCCGGGGCTATCCTGGTATATACTTACCAGAAAGAATCGCCTTTTGTCTTCAATTTCAATTCATGGTGGTTCCAGGATGACATTCCTAAGTTATACAGTGGCTATGAAACCAGTATTCCTGGTAATTATAATTATAATATAAAAATAGTAGGGGAATTAAAACTGGATGTTCATACCAATGTGATTAAGAAAGCTTGTTTTAAACCCACAGCAGCAGCATCTCCGGCAGATTGTGTTGTAGCAAATTATTCCATGAAAAACATACCGGCATTTGTTGAAGAGCCATATCTTACTTCCCGGTTTAATTTTATTTCCCGTATTGAATATGAATTGCAGGACATCACGAGTCTGGATGGTGCGGTTAAAAAGTTTACCAAATCCTGGAAGGATGTAGATAAAGAATTAAGGATTGAAAAAAATATAGGCAGGCAACTGGAAAGAATTTCCCTTGTTAAAGGCCTTTTACCCGAAGATTTACAGAATAAACAGAATGATTTGGCAAAAGCAAAGCAGATATACGATTTTGTAAGAAATAACTATACCTGGAACGGAATGTACCGCATTTACGGGGATATGAACCTGAAGGATGTGATAAATGAAAAATCCGGAAGTATAAGTGGAATAAACATTCTGTTACATAATATTTATGAGGAACAGGGTTTTAGTGTTTTGCCTGTGATGAGCTCCACACGATCCAACGGTACCCCGAACAAATTATATCCGGTCCTCAGCGAGTTTAATTACCTGATGATACAGCTTGAAGTGGAGGGCCAAAAATATCTTCTTGATGTTACAGATAAATATGTGAATTTTGGTGACATCCCCTTTCGCGGCCTTAATCATTATGGGCGCCTTCTGGATTTTAAAAATGGAAGTTCCTGGATTGATATTGAAGCCAATAAACTCTCGGGAATTATAATCATAGATAGTATTCAGGTAGATGCCGATGGTTCATCACGCGGTACTTCAGAGCATGTCTTTAGAGGTTACCATGCTGTGAATACGCGGAATACTCTGGACAGAACACCGCTTGAACAGATCTTTAGTAAGATTTCCACACCAGGTTCCTTTGTTAAGAATAATAACACATTAATTAAGAACAGAGAGCTAATTACAGAACCTGTACATATAAAATATGATCTTGTAAATGACAGTCAGAAAATAAATGACGCGATCTATTTCAACCCTTTCAATTTTAAATTTTTTGAATTAAATCCCTTTCAAAGAACCTCCAGGACCTATCCCATAGATTTTGGATATGCAGATTCATATCATTATATGGTCAACATTGAAATCCCTGAAAACCACCAAGTAGTGGAAATACCGGAACAACAATTTCACAGGTTACCAGAAAATGGAGGAACATTACATTTCTCTGCGGTAAAGAATGATGACAGAAATATTATGGTAATATGTAGGGTTACCTTTCCAAAAAGTATGTATTCATCTCTATATTATCCCTATTTAAAAGATCTTTTTGAAAAGATTATTGAAGTACAAACACAGTCAATTATTGTTATTAAAGCAAATACCTAAACGCAGCAGGATTAAAAAATTTTTCAGGATTGAAAGAGAATAATACACCACATTGGAAACACCGGCTTCATGAGGTCATCTACGAGGCAGATACTCCCCTGGGGAAATTATTTGACGTAGTTCTTCTCATTGTTATTGTACTTAGTATCATACTTGTTATGCTGGAGAGTATATCCTCTCTCATGGCAAAATATTACTGGCAATTTTATATAGCAGAATGGGTAATTACCATATTATTTACCATAGAATATATTCTTAGAATTGTTGCTATTAATAAACCCAAAAAATACATCTTTAGTTTTTATGGCATTGTAGATTTGCTTTCTACTATACCAACTTATCTGGCATTTTTTATAGGAGGCGGAAATTTGTTTTTTGCTATAAGGGCATTGCGGCTGTTAAGAGTTTTCCGGGTTTTAAAAATTACAAGATATATAGGAGAATCCAACAAGCTCATGAGGGCTCTATCAGATAGCCGGGCGAAGATCCTTGTGTTTCTTTTTGCGGTTTTTGTTTTATGTATAATCATGGGAACGGTGATGTTCCTGGTAGAAGGTCCTGAAAATGGATATACCAGTATTCCAATAAGCATTTATTGGTGTATTGTAACATTAACCACAGTTGGTTTCGGGGATATTCACCCGGTCACCCCGCTTGGCCGCTTTATAGCCTCCCTGATTATGATCACGGGATATGGTATTATAGCCGTGCCCACAGGAATTGTAACAGCCGAGTTAACTAAAGGAAAAGAAAAAATCCCTACCAATACTCAGGTTTGTCCTCATTGCAATGAATCAAGACATCTGGATAAGGCAGAATTTTGTCATAACTGCGGAAAATTGCTTAATGAGGAGTAATTATCTTATTAATGTATTTGGTCCCACAGCTATAGGAAAAACCGCTTTAAGCATAAAGCTTGCTCAGGCATTTGACACTGAAATTATTTCTGCAGATTCCCGGCAATTCTATAAAGAAATGCAAATTGGAACGGCTGTTCCTTCAGAGGAAGAACTCAAATTGGCACCCCACCATTTTATACAACACCTTTCTATAACAGACTCATACTCTGTTGGAGATTTTGAAATGGATGCTTTGGAAAAGATTAATGAACTTTTCCGGAAGCATGCCGTATTGATTTTAACAGGAGGCAGCGGGTTGTATATGAGAAGCATTCTGGAAGGTTTGGACAATTTTCCTGAAGTTGATCCTTCAATAAGACAGGAATTAAATCATATTTACGAGCTAAAGGGTCTGGTGCCTCTTCAGGAAAAATTAAAGAACCTGGATTTCCAAACTTTTGAAAATATAGATCTATTAAATCCACACAGGGTAATAAGAGCCTTGGAAATTTGTATTGGCATCAGGAAACCATATTCCTCATTTTTAAAAAAGGAAAAAAGCAAAAGAGATTTTTCAGTAATAAAAATCGGACTTACCGCCCCCAGAGAAGAAATTTATTCACGCATAAATAAAAGAGTGAATATCATGATGGAGGAAGGATTGATAGAAGAGGCACGACATCTTCTCCCCCACAAAGATCTCAATGCTTTGAATACTGTTGGTTACAAAGAATTGTTTGCCTATCTGGAAGATAAATGCACTCTGGAGGAAGCCGTGGAAGAGATCAAAAAGAACACCCGGAGATTTGCAAAAAGACAGCTTACCTGGTTGAGAAAAGAGAAAGGGATAAAGTGGTTTGAGAACACAACATCTGTTGATGAGATCCTGGAATATCTTATAGGTGAAATGTCAGAGAAAAAGTAAATAGAAGTGAGTACCCGGCAACTTGGGCTGCTCTTCTCAATACTTCTGAATTTAAGCTCCCGCTGAATTCGCTGAATTGCGCAGCAAAATCAATAGATTTCCTCGGGATGATTTGCAGGGCTATTTCACAATTACCCTTATTATCCTGGTTCCACTTTCTGTCCTGATATGAAAAATATAAACTGAACTTTGTAATCCTGTAAGATCGATATTGTAATGGAGTGTACCGTCAGGAAATACTTTTTGCATTATAAAACGATCCCGGCTATCAAATAATTCAACTCTTTCAATCTTTTTGGATTTGGGAACATAGAAATTAACCGGTCCTGTTGTGGGATTTGGATAGATATAAATAAATTCTTCAAATTCTACTGGTTCCTCAGGCTCTTCCTCACAAAAACCGGTAAGGGTAACTATGGCTGTCCCTGTGGCAGAATTTCCGCTGGCATCTGTCACTGTAAGGGTAACCGTGGTCTGCCCCCTGTCTTTACATCCGAGAATGGTTTTGTCAATGCTGTAAGTAATACCGCTGCAATTATCACTGGACCCATCATTTATTAAATCAGGAGTGAGATTCACAACACCTTGCTGGTTCAGGAACACAGTGATATTTTTCGTGCGTACTGTAGGTGTGCTTTCGTCTTTCACCACCACTCTAACCTCACAGGAGCCGGTATTATCTCCGTCATAAAATAAAGTTACAGGTTGAGTTCCAATATCTGCGCAGTTAAAACTGCTTTTGCTCAGCGTAAAAGTGGTGTTTCCCGGATTACCGGTAAATGCATCTTCAGGTTTTAGGATGGCATTTCCTGAATCATCCAGGAGAAGAACAATATCACTGGTGAGGCAGCTGAAGTCAGAGGATGTGGCTTCCACAATATTGATAGTCTTCGTACACTCGGAATAGTTTCCATTGTCGTCTGTTGCTCTCATGGTAACTGAATAACTACCAATGGCAGTAAAAGTGGTTTGAGATAAACTTAAAGTAAAAGAGCAGTTGTCTGTGGTACCCGTATCAAAATCTGAAGGGGAAAGTGTCAAGGATCCATTAGTGAGGACAAACTCGGTTCCATTTTCTATGCAGCTTATTTCAGGAGCCACAATATCATCAAGTAGAACCTGGAAAACGCAATCATCTGTTTCATCTTCAAAACTTGCGGTAAGCCTTACAATGGTATTTGAAGTAATTATCGTGCCCGCTGCTGGAGATTGAACTATAGTTGCTCCTTCAAAATTTACCTCTGCGTCCTGAGTATAATCAGGCAGGGTAAATGAACAGGATTCTGTAAGCAGGATGGTCTGGTCTTCGATACAGGTTATTTCAAGGACTACATCTTCAGTTAATCGCAACATAAAATCACATTTAGCTGAATTACCCGATGTGTCTGTAACTTCAAGTATTATACTGGTATCTTCGAATAGAATAGTCCCCGGCGGCGGAGTTTGAGTAACCCCTGCAACCTCACAATTATCTGAAACATCGGCAAAGCCTGTATAATCCGGAACCGGGAATCCTACAGCGAGATCGTAATTTTCGATTTGGTCTTCGGGACAGGTGATGGTGGGATTGGTTGTATCTTCAAGTAATAACTCGAAAGAACAATCGTCAGTCTTCCCATCAAGAGTAGCCGTGAGGGTAATAGTTGTATTTTCAAAAACAACGGTCCCTATTTCGGGGAATTGGGTTATGGAAGCATTGTTATCGCTTACCTGCGCCAATCCCGTATAGTCCGGAATGGTGAAACTGCAATTATTGATGTAGTCAGCTATCTGATTTTCAGGGCAGGTTAGTTCCAGAGGTTCAATTGCTTCTAATTGCAGACTAAAATTACACCAGGCTTGGTTTCCTGCAAGATCTGTTGCTGAGATTTCTATCAATCTGCTTTCATAAATAATAGTACCCGCGGCCGGTACTTGCAGCCATTCAAAGGAGCAATTATCTGAAGGATTTGCGATAGTTCTGTAATCTGGAACATTAAAGCCAACAGCAGGATCAAATGTTTCAATTTGTTCCCGGGGACAGGTCAAAGTAGGAAGCTGGGTGTCTTTCAGAAATAGTTGAAAAGAACAGGAATCGGTTTCTCCATTTAAATTAGCTGTAAGAATAATCGTGGTAGTGCTGGTTATTACAGAACCTTCAGCAGGAGTTTGTGTTATAATAGCCCCATCAAAATTAACATTCGCCCTATTCTTATAATCTGGTATTATAAAATTACAGGAATCAGAAATCTCTTCGGTAACATCTTCCAGACATGAGATCTCAAGAACTTCCTCTTCAGTTAATCGCAACATAAAATCACATTTAGCTGAATTACCCGATGTGTCTGTAACTTCAAGGATTATACTGGTATCATCAAATATAATAGTGCCCGGCACCGGAGTTTGCACCACCCCTGCGACCTCACAATTATCTGTAACACCGGCAAAGTTTGTATAATCAGGAACCGGGAATCCTAAAGTGGGATCGTAATTTTCGATTTGATCCCCGGTACAGGTGATGGTGGGATTGACAATATCTTTAATCGTGACGTTGAAACTGCACCTTACTGTATTGCCATTTGAACCTGTAGCTTCAAAAACCACTTCAGTATCCCCAACAGGGAACTCCTCTCCGGATTTTGGTCCTTTTGTTTGTATGACAGTAACGATTCCGTTTGAATCTGAAGCAGTAGGCATAGAAAAAGTCACAATAGCAAAACATTGACCCTGGTCTGTATTACCAGTAATATCATCTGGAGCACAATTCTCAAATACCGCATCGTCAACTTCCGTAGCCGGATTAACCGTTATAGTAAAGGAACAGCTTACAGAATTTCCTGTTTCATCTGTAGCTGTAAATTCAATGATATGTTCCCCCACCGGAAACTGACTTCCGGAGGGACTTCCTCCTGTTTGAGTAACCGTAGCAGAACAATTATCTGTGGCAGTTGCATTAGAAAAAGTTACTGTGGCATAATTCCTCCCCTCCTCAACCTGAATAACAATATCTTCAGGACAATCTATAGCAGGAAATTCATGGTCAACTACAATTACATTGAAACTACACCTTACTGTATTACCATTGGAACCCGTAGCTTCAAAAATAACTTCAGTATTCCCAACAGGGAACTCCTCTCCGGATTTTGGTCCTTTTGTTTGTACAACAGCAACGATTCCGTTTGAATCTGAAGCAGTAGGCGTGGGAAAAGTCACAATAGTAAAACATTGACCCAGGTCTGTATTACCAGTAATATCATCTGGAGGACAATTCTCAAATACCGCATCGTCAACTTCTGTAGCCGGATTTACCGTTATAGTAAAGGAACAGCTTACAGAATTTCCTGCTTCATCTGTTGCAGTATAGGTAATTGTAGTTGTGCCCAATGGAAAGGAACTGCCCGGGGCAGGACCCTCACGGGTTAACTCGGGAAAAGAACAATTATCAGTTGGAGTTGGTGGTGTATAAGTAACGACAGCAGAAGTTGCACCAGATTCCGCTGTTACTGTAATATTTGCAGGACAAGTAAGCAAGGGTTTGGAAAGATCAAATGAGGGAGTCCTTTTATATATCTCTAAGTCAAATTCAAGTTTCGAAGGCAAATAGCCAATAATACTTGGACCTCCAAATATTTCCGCATTATTTACATACATCTTATCACATTGATTGAAAGTAAGATCAACTGGAAAAATGATTTGATCTTTGAAAGTTTTACGAATTACCCTTGCAGCATCAAATATTTTAATGGAAAACGCTCCGGCCTTTTGGCCATCGTCTATACTTTTGGCTAATGCCTGAACTTGAGAAAAATTGAGATTCTCAAAATTTATAAATTGACTAAAGTTTATCCTTCCATCATACTCGATAACATGAATAAAATCAAAAGGATCAATTACAATACTTCCAGGAGAAAGGATATTAGACAAAGTATTTTGAAAAACAAAATTTTGATCATAATACCGCACTGATGGACTATTATTACCAGCCTGACTAACATAAATCCATTTTTTTGAATCTACCGCTATTCTATAAGGTGTATTCACGTCTAAAATATAACGCGGGGGTAAAACTAAATTCTTATCATAAATACCAATTCGGCTTAATTGATTTCTCTCCGGCCCACTATTTCCATCATTAAATTCAGCCACATAAACTTTTTCATCATCTACATCTACACCAAGGGGCCGATAAAAAGAGGTATATATGGTTTTGGAAGAAAGTAAGACACCATCTGGAGAGAATACCCAAATTTTCCCATTATCTGTAAAAGTCTCACCACCTGCAAAATAATCGGCTACATAAATAAACCCATTTTCATCAATAGCCATATCCAAAGGACTATTAAATCTACTCGCCGGGATAAAATTTGCATTTATTAAAACACCTGCAGCATTTCTTTTAGCAATTCCCTTTCCAAAAAACAAAGTGTAAACATTTCCTTGGGGATCTGTGGCAACCGAAATGGTAATATCCTCGGAGTTGACACTTAAAGTTAAAAGATTGACATTTACAGTAGGAAGAGGTGCTTCACTTTCCCAATCATATATTGGTATAGTGGAATTCTGGCCGACGATCCCATTTATAAAAAAAAGAAAAAAGAAAAGAAAAAGGTATACCCTATCCCAACCTAACGAAGGAGAAATTGTAGCATTTGAATATGGCTTCTTAGGGCTGCCGCTCATCAAGTGGGGTTAAAGCAGCAAATATAATGTAGATTATATAGAATTATTGCCCAGTAACTGTTAACATTTAAACACAACAGAGCTGTATAAAGATCAATAACATACTGATTCTAAACACGATATTCTCCTTCTTCCGGAATTTATCCTGATTAAAATATGTCACAATCCCTATACAGCTCTGCCTGTAGAAAATGGAAAACCCAGAAGATTTTAAGCCTCTTTTGCTTCCTTATTTTTCACTACCAGCCTGAAGCCTTCCCCGTGGATGTTAAGTATTTCTACGTTCTCATCCTTTTTAAGATATTTACGCAGTTTAGCTATGTAAACATCCATACTTCGGGAAGTAAAATAGTTGTCATCCCTCCAGATCTTGGTCAGGGCCAGCTCCCTTGGCATAAGATCATTCTCATGCAAAGCAAGCAACCTCAATAATTCATTTTCTTTGGGAGATAATTTTGTGGGTTCCTCATCATTATAGGTAAGGAATCTTAATTTGGAATTAAGGTGAAATCCGCCAATCTGGAACTCAAACTGCTTACTGTCTGCCACACTATCTGTAGCTTTACGCTGCATAATAGCCTTGATCTTCATAAGAAGCACTTCGCTGTCAAAAGGTTTGTTCAGGTAATCATCTGCCCCAACCTTGTAACCTTTAAGTACATCTTCCTTCATCGCTTTGGCAGTAAGGAAAATAATTGGCACATCTTCATTTTTGTCACGGATCTCTTTGGCAAGAGTAAATCCATCTTTATAAGGCATCATTACGTCAAGGATACAGAGATCAAAATCGTCCTTTTTGAACTTCTCAAATCCTTCCATTCCGTTTTTGGCGTGAGTGACCTCATAGTCATTCATTGCCAGATAGTCTTTTAAGACGGTTCCAAAATTTGGATCATCTTCAACTAGTAAAATCTTTTTGCTTTCAGTTTCCATATTCTACGTTATTAATGGTAATTTGATTATAAAAATACTTCCTTTGCCCTTTTCGCTCTCCACAGAAATAGTCCCATGGTGATCGTCAAGGATGCGTCTTGCATAGGCCAGACCTAAGCCGTGACCTTTAACATTATGTATGTCTCCCGTGTGTTCACGGTAAAATTTTTCAAATATTTTCTTCTGGACATTCTTACTCATCCCAGATCCCTGATCCCTAACCTTAACCACAATGTAATTTCTAACATTCTCTGTGTAAATATCAATTTTGGGCTCCTCAGTTGAATATTTCACAGCATTATCCAGGATGTTTACAACAACATTTGTCATATGGTCTTCATTGGCCAGCACAGAGGATTTCAAAGCCCCAAAATGAGTCTTGATATATCCATTCCTGTCTTCTACCATAAGTTCCACATGATTCATAGCCTCCTCTATGAGATCATGTAATTGTAATCTCTCTTTTTTAAGATCGAGCTCGTTCTTATCCAGTTTGGAGATCTGCAATACATTTTCCACCTGGGCATTCATCCTCTTGTTTTCATCCCTTATCATTTGCAGGTACCTGTTCACCTTTTCCTGATCATTGATGATCTTAGGGTTCTTAATGGCATCGAGGGCAAGATTTATGGTGGCGATAGGGGTCTTGAACTCGTGAGTCATATTATTAATAAAGTCGGTTTTTATCTGGGATATCTGCCTTTGCTTTATCAACTGGGAAAGTGCACTGGAATATGCTATCACTATGATCAATGTGAACATTATGGATAAGGCTGCCATTAATGTAACAGATGACAATACCACTTTCTTTTTTCCCGTAAAATTTACAAGCAAATGATAATCACTGTTTCCCGATCCATCAACAAATAAAGGCACAGAATAAGTAGCGGGATAATCGGCTGAAAAATTATTTGTCTGCACCTTCGTTGCGAGGGAACTGCTGTACACAGCAAATTCAAAATCTGTATCCAGGTTATAATTTTCCAATTCATTCTTTAACAATTCCGCGATCCTTTCTACAGACACCCTCCTATGTATGGGCATGCGGGAAGTAAATTCAGATATCAACATTCTCAATCTGCTCCTTTGAATTTCGTTCATTCCCATTAACTGTTCTATCTGCTGCTCAGTAGTAGGTTCCTGCGATTGCCGGTTTAACATGCTTCTGTTAAGAACGTTTGCAAGCTGAGTGCTATCACTTCCGGAAACTAGAAAATCTGAAGAAATTTTAAAATCTTCTTCTACCACTCCTTCAGACATGATATCCTCTGTATTGCCAAACTGTCGCCCCTCCATTTGAAAATATTTTAAAAGGGCGGCTTCATTTAATGCCACCGAAGCACTATCACCTTTGTTAAAGGCAAACCAGAAATTTTCCAATTCTTCATTTTGAAGACTCTGAGAAACATTTAAAAGCACCTGTCTTGCGTTATAGGAAAATTGCTCTTCCTTATCATCTACAGTGGTTTTGATCCAGTATCCCTGTACAAAAATTATCCCTATAAGGGATAAGCTCATAAGTACTACGAGAAAGAGGAACAAATTTTTATTCATGTCTCAAAAGTATGATTTTAACATTTAGAGAATTATCCCTTTAACCAAATGTTAACAAAACGAACCCTAATTTTTATTAGGTTTTGAGATAATTTCATGAACAATTTGCACCTGTTCTTTTGTGTTTAAGAAATCGGTATTAATAATTTCAAATTGTGATAATGGCCTTTTCTTTTCATCAGTCCATTGATGTTGCATACGGGCTTCTATTTCTTCCAAAGAACTTTGATCCCTTTTAAGCAATCTCTCAATTTTTAACTTTTTTGGTGCAGTAACGAGAATCACCGCATCGCATTTTTTATATCCCCCGCTTTCAAATAAAATTGCGGCTTCATAAATTATATAAGGAGCGTTTTTAGATGAACTCCATTCTTTAAAATCCTGTTCAACCGCAGGATGTATAATCTGGTTTAGCTTCTTTAAATTCTCTTCAGAAGTAAAAACTCTGGAAGCAATAAATTTTCGGTCGGGTGTTGAGTTTATATATGCCTGAGGTCCAAGAAGGGCTATGATACGATCTCTCACTTCGGGTGAGGAAGTCATTAATCTCTTACCAGCATCATCAGCAATATATACAGGAACTCCCAATTCCTGAAAAAACCCCGCAACCGTAGTTTTACCACTTCCCATACCCCCTGTGAGTCCAATTAGCTTCATCGCTTTACCACAAATTGGATCCTGTTCTCACTTAATCTTACATTATTTACCAGGTCGGGTTTTTGTACAACCTGTGCCAGCAAATAACCTTCCTCAGGTATTTCATTTTTGAAATCTACTACAACCTTAAATGAAGAGGGTTTAATTTTATCAAAATCATTAAGACTAACCTGGTAAAAGACTACCACTTCTTTTGGGAAGACAGATATGTTTCCCTTGGGTACATTTTGTAACTCGATAGGGATCTCAATTCTTCCTTCGGTAAATTTATCTGTACGCAACGAATAATTTACCTCATCCTGAAAAAAAGTTACCCGGTCCATACCGGTTTTATCAAGGCGCACGGTACCCTTAAGGTTTGAATTGATATTATTGATCCTTATGCTTTCTGTTCTTACTGCGGTAAGGGTATCAAGAATATTGGAGGGCCCGCTTACCCTGATAGTGTCTGGCTCAAGCCTCATCTCCTCCAGTGCCGAATAACCTATGGAGAAATTAAGTCTGATGTCTGACTCAATATTAACTGTTTTAACTGCCTTTTGCTCAAAATTGATCCGCAAATTATTCTGAAGAAAGCTAAGCTCATCAAAATCAAGATTTAGCTGGCTGGTAATGGCGGGTTTTTCCTGTTCCAGATTATAAACCAATTGCCCCCCCTCTAACCTTGCATTTTCAAGATCTATTTGCAGGGAAGGTGGCAGCAACCTGAACCTGGCAAGTTTAAAACCATAATCTCTAACACGTAAAGTTATTGTTTCAGGATTTTCCTCTGTAAGAAGTTTATCCATGGGAACATTTACATATGAAAGTGGTAATTCTATCGGTATAGTGTAACGTTTTGAAAACTGGACAAAAATCCAGATCACTGCCGAAAAGCCAAGAAAGAACAAAAAGGTCTTCAATGGTCCTCTTTTGATCCAGGGGGATTTTGTTTTATTATTTTTTGGTGTCATGAAAGAATAATTCAGGAAATGCTTTTTCAGGCTCCTGTTTTTGAATGTTGATTTTCCATACCGAGGTTAGAAATCCACTTCCATAACCCCAAAACTGTACCAATGTTGCCCACATTGCCATAATACCTATATTAAAACTTTTATTTTTAATGGTAGCATCTAAAGCTATTATAAGCAGATACACCAAATAAAATATCAATACCAGAGGATATCCAAATATAGCCAATACAATTGCAATCACTAATCCCGTAGTAAATAAAAGAGGAAACCAATATGCGGCCCTGCCAGATCCCGAATGCCAGTTATTAAGCACTGGCCTTACTTTACCAAATTTATTTACCTGTACGTAAAATTTTTGCCAGTCTATTCTCCTTTTATGATAAACCACAGCATTTGGAATAAGTGTACTCTTAAATCCCAAAGCCTGGAGCCTAAGAGAAAGATCGGGGTCCTCTCCAGGATGAATGCTTCCAAAGCCGCCTGAGGCTTCAAATGCCTTTTTTGAAATACCCATATTAAAACTTCTTGGCTGAAATTTATCTACAGCTCTTTTATTTCCCCGAATGCCTCCGGTAGTAAGAACCGAGGTCATTGAATAGTTAATTGCCTTTTGAAGTGGGGAAAAATTATGATGGGCCCCGTCTGGCCCACCAAAAAAGTCAAAATAATTTGCTGATAAATACTCGTCAACCTCTTGTAAATAATCTGGAGGAAGAATTACATCTGAATCTAAAATTAAAAAATAGTTCCCGGCTGCTTTTGCCATTCCGTAATTTCGGGAGTCACCGGGCCCGGAATTTTCTTTGAAGAAATATCGTATATCCAGCTTATGCCGGTACAGTTCTATGATCTCTTCACATGGGAGTGTTGAACCATCTTCAATAATAATGATTTCAAATTTTCGGGAAAAATTCAGCGTTGTCACACTTTCAAGTAGTTCCCTGATCTCTTCCGGCCTGTTGAAAACAGGAATTATAAATGAAAAATTTATTTGCATCCTGCCTGTGGAATAAGCAATATTGATCTAAATATTTTCTCGATGGCTTCGCCTCGAGGCTCTCGATATAACCTCCCCTTTGGGAAGGTCAGAATTGCTTTTTTTTGCAATTCCGGTTGGGGCAAAATATAATCCCGATAGCTATCGGGACGGTCTTTGGATCCAAGGATAAATTGAAACCGGCGAACTACTTCCCATAGCTTAACACGAGGAAAGTCAGAACCAATAAATTTTTTATTTCCTATAAAGAAGCCCCGGAATTCCGGGGCTGTTATTTTATTTTCAGGATCTTATTCCTGATCTTTCACAAAGGCTTCCATTACCTGCTGGCTTACTCCCATATTGGAAAATCCGCCATCATTGTACAGGTTCTGTAGAGTAACCTTTCTTGTAAGATCAGAGAACAATGTTATTGTATAATCTGCACACTCCACGGCCGTTGCATTCCCCAGGGGTGACATCTTATCTGCATAAGCTATAAAGCCATCAAAACCTTTCACTCCCTGTCCTGCAGTTGTTGGGGTAGGTGACTGCGAGATGGTATTCACCCTTACCTTCTTTTCAGCTCCAAAAAAGTATCCAAAACTTCGGGCAATAGATTCCAGGTATGCCTTATTATCTGCCATATCATTGTAATCGGGGAATACACGTTGCGCAGCCATATAGGTCAAAGCCACGATGCTTCCCCACTCATTCATGGCATCTTTTTTATAAAGCACCTGCATGGTCTTATGAAACGAAACTGCAGAAATATCCCAGCCTTTAGTGGTAAAATCATAATTCATGTTAGTGTAATGATTTCCTTTTCTTACGTTTACAGACATTCCTATTGAATGCAGTACAAAATCGAGTTTTCCTCCCAGGATCTCCTGTGCTTTATCTACTAAATTCTCAAGATCTGCTACACTGGTTGCATCTGCCGGGATGATCTCTGAATTGGTTTTTTCTCCCAGAGCTTTCAAGGTTCCCATTCTTAATGCAATAGGGGCATTGGTAAGTACAAATTTTCCGCCTTCTTCATAAACCCGTTCGGCTGTTTTCCATGCAATGGAATTCTCATCCAAAGCTCCAAAGATTATTCCTCTTTTCCCTTTCAGTAGATTGTATGACATATTTTTGATTTGATTAGTATTTAGCACGTAAAGATAGCAAACTTGAATTAATTAAGTAATGCCCTTGCATGTGCCATGGCAGATTCACTTAAGGTATTACCTCCCAGCATCATGGCCAGTTCCTCTATACGCTCCCCGGTTTCCAGTTTTTTGATTCGGGTAACTGTGGAACGCTCCATATCTTCTTTAAAGATCTTGAAATGACTGCTTCCCTTCCCTGCAATCTGGGGCAGGTGGGTAACAGCGATCACCTGCATTGCCTCGCCCATTTTTTGAAGAATGTCACCCATTTTTTGAGCAATATCACCGGAAACCCCTGTATCAATTTCGTCAAAGATGATAGTAGGTAGCTGACTTTGAGTGGCGAGAATGCTTTTTATTGCCAGCATGATCCTTGACAATTCCCCACCTGAAGCTGCTTTTTTGATATCGTTAAAATCCCCACCTTTATTAGCCGATAGATACCAGCTAAGTTCATCCTGCCCGTTGGAGAAAAATTCCTTTAGCTTCTTAATATCAATCTTCAACCGGGCATTGGGCATCCCCAGATCTGCCAGGATATTTTCAACCTGTTTAATAAATGCGGGGATAACTGCCGTCCTTTTATCATGTATAGTTTGACCAATAGTTGAAAGTTCTGTTTTCTTTTGCTGAATTTTCTTCTGAAGTTCCTGTAAATCGGCCTCGGCGTTTTCCGTAAGATAAACCTTTGCCTGAAGTTGAGCAGTGATATGGATAAGATCTGCAACACCTTCAGCAGAATGCTTTTTAAGGAGATTATATATAAGCTGAAGTTTGGCATTCACCTCTGCCAATTCCTCCGGATTAGCTTCAACTCTTTCCAGGGAATTATCAAGCTCCTGCACAATATCATCAAGCTCTATGATCACACTTTGCACCCTTTCCTGTAAACTGGCATAATTTGCCGAAAAAGAGGAGATCTTAGCAAGATTATTTCTCACCTCCTTTAATCCGGTAAGAGTTCCTATTTCTTCATTCTGTAATTGATTTACTGCGTTGCTCAAATGTTCTGTGAGCAACTCTACATTGCTCATTTCCTCGCTTCGCTCTTCCAGTTCTTCCTGCTGCCCTTCCTTTAACCTTGCCTCCTGGAGTTCTTTTAATAAATAGAGATTGTAATCGTGTTCCTTTATAGCCGCGGACTGTTCATCTTTTAACTGAGACAGGTTTTGCTCAAGCTTTTTCAGGGCTTTGATTTCATCCCGGTATTTTTTTAATTCAGCAGTGGTTTTGGCAAGTATGTCTATGACCTGGAACTGGTATTGATTTTCTCCCAGGCTCAGGGTCTGATGCTGGCCGTGTACATCTATTAAAAGATCACCGAGTTTGACAAGAACAGGTAAGGTTACCGGGGTGTCATTGATAAAAGCACGTGATTTTCCCGAAATGAGGATCTCCCTTCTTATTATGGTTTGTGCATCATAATCAATATCCTCCCGATCAAAGAATCCCTCGAGCCGGTATCCTGAAATGTCAAAAGTGCCTTCAATCACGCACTTATTCCCGGTATTCCTTATTGCACTAAGATCTGCACGTTTGCCAAGCAGTAATCCAAGGGCTCCCAGCATGATGGATTTTCCCGCACCGGTTTCACCGGTAATTATGGTAAAGCCTTCCCTGAGGTCTATCCGGATATCTTCGATTAACGCATAATTTTTTATAGAAAGTGCTGTAAGCAATGTGTATCTGTTTTGAAGTTAAAGATACATAGGAAAAGCTTTCAAATCCAAAGAGATTATGGCTGAATTCTCCTCCAGTTTTCAGAATAAAGAGGAGCCATACGATTAAGCACCTCGACCAGATTTCTCACCGGCACAGCGGGACCTCCTGTAAAGATTTGCTCGATTTCCTGTGCCTTGGCATCAAAAAAGATCCTTATAGGCAGGGAATTAGGCCGGGTTTGGTTTAAAGTGTTTAAGCCCTCCACAGCTTTTGCCACCCCCTGTTTTCCCGCGGCTGCGTCTTTGTGCATTAGGTCAAGACCCTGCCTGTGATATTGATAAAGAGCTGTGCGATAATCTGAAAATACATTTGAAAGAAGGTCAGTACTTAGCCTGAACCTGGACCTGTTGCCATCACCTCCCCGCCAGCCGGGTTGATTTCCCTGCTGGGCAGTACTCACAATCCTGTTTGCTTCTTCCAGATAGCGTGTACCTCCATTCAATTGGAAAGTATCTGCATCCAGTCCCAAAATTGTATATACATAAAAAGACAAAACAGAAACAAGATTTGATGAATAATTATTCTGGCTATAATTAAGCGGTTCAAACTCCCGGTAATTGAAACTGAATTGCTCATCGTTAAAATTGAATACAGGGGTGACATGGGTTGATCCAAAAACAGGACGGGAGGATTGTACCTGGATAGAACCGGAAAAGGATTCATTATCAAAACTGGTAATATTGATGAATACGCTACAATTTATACGCTCATTTGTGCCAAAATCCCTGTTTGTCCAGGTGGTTTGATTGAGAAATTCTGTGATTGATCTTTGAAGTGTCCTGAAAACCGGAAAATTGGCCTGCCCGGTCTGGTCTGCATTAATTACAACTTCACAATTTAATTCCTGTGCAGGTAAAAATCCAGTGAAAAATAGAAGACATATGAAAATTCTAATTTTCTTCATGGAACAATACAATTACTTCATTTAAAATATCCCTGGCAACTTCAGATTTAGATTTAAGATCAAATTCCTTTACCTGGGTCTTTGTGACAATGCTTATTTTATTAAAGTCTCCCTTAAAACCTGCCCCCTGGTCGTTGAGGGAATTAAGAACTATAAAGTCGAGGTTTTTGCGCTCAAGTTTGCCCTTGGCATTTTCCAGTTCATTATTGGTTTCGAGTGCAAAACCTACAAGTTTTTGATGTTTTTTAATTTTTCCCAGCGAGCCAAGAATATCTTTTGAAGGTTCAAGCTCAATACTTAAAGAAGAATCTTCCTTTTTTATCTTTTGAGCGGAAACCACTTTTGGTTTGTAATCTGAAACTGCTGCTGCGGCAATAACAACATCACAGCTATCAAATTCCTGCTGTACTGCTTCATCCATTTCCTTACCACTGGTAACCCTGTAAACCTTAATACTATCATTACTCACCTGCAAATGGGAAGGTCCTGTTACTAAAACAACTTCTGCACCCATGCTCCCTGCTTCCCGGGCAATTTCAAATCCCATCTTTCCGCTGGAATGGTTTCCTATAAAACGCACAGGATCTATAGCTTCGTATGTGGGGCCGGCAGTGATAAGTATTTTTTTATTCCGAAGGGGCATGCCCTGTAGTAAATGATCTGTTATAAAATCAATGATGCTTTCGGGTTCAGCCATTCTCCCTTCACCATGTAAACCACTGGCAAGTTCACCTGTTTCAGCCGGTATCATAATGTTTCCATATGATTCCAGTTTTCTGAAATTCTCTAAGGTTGCGGGATGTTTGTACATATCAAGATCCATTGCCGGTGCAAAGTAAACCGGACATCTGGCCGAAAGATAGGTAGCAAGCAAAAAATTATTGCTCTCTCCGGAAGCCATTTTGGATAGTGTATTGGCGGTGGCGGGGGCTATAAGCAAAAGATCGGCCCAAAGGCCAATCTCAACATGATTATTCCAAACAGCATTTTCATCTTCTTCCCTTGTGAAGGATGAAATTACCTCATTTTTTGACAGAGTTGAAAGGGTTAGCGGGGTGACAAAATCCTTGGCATCTGGTGTCATTATAACTTTTACACTGGCACCCGCTTTGACAAATAATCTTACAAGAGAAGCTGTTTTATAGGCGGCAATACCTGCAGTAATGCCCAAAACCACTTTCTTGTTTTCCAGAATTCCCATCCTGTTAATTATCCTCGGTTTCCTTTGTATTTCTGTAATATATCTTGTCTTCTAACCATTCCTGAACAGCCAATGAATGTGGCTTAGGTAATTTCTCATAGAACTTGGAAACTTCTATTTGCTCCTTATTCTCAAAAATTTCATCCAGGCTGTCATTATAAGTTGCAAATTCATCCAGCTTTTCCAAAAGCTCCTTTTTGATCTCAGAATTGATCTGGGTAGCTCTTTTGGAAATTATGGAAATGGCCTCGTAAATATTATTTGTAGGGGCATCTACCAGATTCTTATCAATGGTAGTTGTGTTAATTGGTGCGCTGCTCTTTTTTAAATCCATCATCATTCGTATTATAAATTTTGTAATCTTGAATCCAAATCCTTGTAGGCGGCCTGTATCTCATCATAATACTGGCCTGCTTCAGGATAAAATCTCATATAATTATTATAGTAACCCCGTGCTTCTATTAATCTATCCTGCATGAGAAACTGGTAACTGTTTATTGCCAGTTGATAAGCAGCAGCAAACCTGTGGTAGAAAGCTGCCTCCCTGAATGGGGAACCGGGATGTTCATTTATAAAGTTTGTAAAAGCTACCACGGCAGCTTTGTAATTTTCACCGGGAACTCCGGCATTTCCTTTTTTGTAATATTCCAGGGCGATCTGATATGCTTTCTTCTCAAGTTTTATTCTAAGTTCGGCTGCCAGGTCATTAGCTTCTTTAATATTCTCTCCTTCCGGATAAGTAACAATATATTTTTGAAGCTCCTCTATAGCTTTGACGGTTTCTGTTTGATCGAGGTCATACCGTGGTGATATAAAAAAATAACTTTTGGCACTTTTAAAGGCCGCTTCCTCTACTTTTTCACTATTGGGATAAGTCTGTGTGAACCGCTCGAACTGGTATCCCGCCAGGTAATGATCATTCAGTTTATAATAAGTATCTGAAAAAAGAAAAGAAAGTTTTTCTCCCTGGGGTTTCCCTCTGTATTGTGGCACTATTTGTTCAAATAATCTTAAAGCCTTCCTGTATTTGGATTTGCTATTCTCTGCTTCAGCCTCATTATAGAGCTTTTCTGCCATCGCATATTTCACCCCGGGATCCCCATCCTTCAGGACTTTTTGATATTCGCTGCAGGATACAAGCAGTAAAAAACCCCCCAATAATACTATTCCTTTTTTCATTCCTGGTAAAAACATCTGGCAAAAGTAATCTTTTCTAGGTTATTATAAAAACTTTCATGCTAAGGAACAATTCCCTAATTTTCTCGCTCAAAACTCTTTTACAAAAGTTTGGATTTCTGACTTTAGTTTTTCTGAGGCAGGTACAAGTGGAAGCCTTAGTACACTCTGCACCATTCCTTTTGAGCTCAAAAGAGACTTGATTCCCGAAGGGTTACCTTCAGCAAAGATCATATCTATTGAAGGGGCTATTTTATAATGCAATTCATAAGCTTCTTTCACTTTCCCCTCAAGTCCCAGTCTTACCATTTTTGAAAATTCTGCAGGAAAACCCTGTGCGATCACAGAGATCACGCCATGCCCACCGGCAAGAACCATAGGCAATGTGATCATATCGTCACCAGAAATCACGAGGAATTCTTTAGGAACCATAGAAATAAGTTTCATTGACTGGACCATATCCCCTGCTGCCTCTTTAATACCTATAATATTTGAAAAATCATTGGCCAGTCTTCGCACAGTCTCGGGCAATATGTTGGAAGCTGTCCTCCCCGGCACATTATAAATGATCAAGGGTTTGGGAGATGCCTCTGCCAGAGCCTTATAATGTTGGTAAATACCTTCCTGAGTGGGCTTATTATAATAAGGAGAAACAGATAGCACCGCATCAAAAGCTGAAAGATCTGTATTTTCCAGTTCTTCCACAAGAGAAGCCGTATTATTACCTCCAATCCCCAGTACAAGCGGAATTCTATCTTTATTGGTTTCTATAATAGTTCTTACAACTGCTTGCTTCTCCTCTTTTGAGAGAGTGGCACTTTCTGCAGTGGTACCTAAGACAACCAGATAATCAATTCCATTTTCAATCTGATTTTCTACCAGTGCCACAAGGGCTTCGACATCTACAGAAAGATCACTTTTAAAGGGGGTAATAAGCGCAACTCCCGTTCCAATTAATTTATTCATTATATGCTTTTGTTAAATGTTTTAAATATTTTCTCAGTTCTTCTACAAACAGCTCTGCATCCTCCTCTGTTTGCAGGATAAGATCGTAAAGAGCAAGATTTTGCTGAAACCTCCCTACTTTTAAACCCGCTTTGAAATATGCAGTGATCAAATGTGCGGTGGTATTATTTTCTGCGGCAAAAGTAATAAGTAAATCCACTCCATGTGAAGAAATTTCTTCCAATTCTTTATTGATCAGATTTCCTTTAGAATCAAAATCCTGAAGATTGAAAACATAGTAATCCTGATCAATTGGTTTGTTTTTATTTGTGGAATAATAAAATATCTTAAGGTTTTCCTTGCCTATTTTTAATTCATCTTTAAGATGGAGCAAATCCGGCAATGCCCACTCATGTTTTGAGTCTAATACAATTCCTAAAGATTCAGGATTTTCCGGAAAAGCCTTTGGGGCCTGCTGCCCTACAAGCAGCGCAACTTTTTTCCTTGCAGCAGATAGCTTTATGCTATTAAAGATCATAAGTGAAATGAAATTATATTACCCAATTACTGGAAGATAACGGAAGGACATTATTTAAAGTGTGAGCTATATCAAATTAAGAAGTCTTAATTGCTTTTCTTTGGTTACAAAAAACAATACAGCAAAGACAGCACAACCCATTCTTATTATACTTTCTGCAACTTCTACACTTAAATCCTGTGGAAGGAACACTCCCATATCCCTTAAAACATCAGCAAAAATTATTCCCAATGAAAGGGAAATAAAATACATGGATTTTTTTGAGTAGGAATTGAGATAATATATAAAGGCAATGATCCCAAGAATAAGAAGATTAACATAATAGAGTATATAAATAACAAAAGTGTAATTATTATTAATATATTCCTTTATTTCCATGACATGATAAACCAACAGCACTCCATTAATACCTACAATTAATATAAAGTAAAGCATCATATAGATACTAGCATTTTTTATCTCAATAAACTTCGAAGCAGATAAGATGAGAAAAATATTTGCAGCAGATAATAAAACAAGAGAAATTTCATATGAAAAATAATCTCCATTAAAATATCTAAAGATATATGATAAGATGGTAAAGCCTATGAAAAGGAACATAGACCTCGTAAATTTCTTATACCTGTCCAGTACAAGGAATATTGCACAGATAAAAAAGAAGATAAAAGTGGTGTTTTTAAGCCCGGGAGACTCCACAAGTATCGCCCAGACATTGATAAGAATGAGCAGTAGTAGAACCCGCCCAGCCAAAGTACTTCAATTTCATAAATTGGGGGTATGGGGGAATTCCCGGTAAATATATATAAATAGATCAACGTATTACAAGAAATTTTATATTTTTCTTAACTTTTGGCAAGATCCTATTTATAAATTTATTCTTCTATCGGTTAAATTACAGGGCCCAAACCCTGGTTGCCGGCATGCGATATGCATATCCCAAAATTAACAAATTAACGATCCAAATTTTCATTTCATCACATCATCACATCATCACATCATCAAAGCATCAAACCATCAAGGAAAAATTCCAATTTTCCAAATCACAATCAATAAAAATTACAAGCACCAAATCAATTATCAGGAATCAAGCACCAAAATCCAATATTTATAAAATTCCGATACATGGAATATCCGAATTAAACTATTAACGATTCACACCTTCATCTCAGCAAATCATCAAAATATCATACCATCCAATCATCCCATCATCAAATCATCATACCATCACATCATCACATCATCACATCATCACACCATCACATCATCACACCATCACACCATCACACCCTCACATCATCACACCATCACACCATCACATCATCACACCATCACATCATCACATCATCATCACATCATCACATCATCATCACATCATCAACTACATATTCCTTCTATACTGTCCTCCTACTGTGAACATCGCGTTTGTGATCTGGCCCAGGGAGCAAACTTTTGTAGCTTCCATTAAAACATCGAAGAGGTTCTCATTATTTATGGCAGCTTGTCTTATCTCTTCCAGCGCAGCTTCGGCTTTATCTTCTTTTGCCTTGTGAAGATTCTGAAGTGTGGTTATCTGGTATTGCTTTTCTTCTTCGGTGGCCCGAATAACTTCCCCGGGGGTAACGGTTGGGGAACCTGTAGAACTCAGGAAAGTGTTAACCCCGATAATAGGAAATTCCCCATTATGCTTTAAGGTTTCATAATACAAACTTTCCTCCTGTATCTTACTACGCTGATACATGGTTTCCATTGCGCCCAGCACTCCGCCTCTCTCTGTAATCCTGTCAAACTCCATCAACACGGCTTCTTCCACAAGATCAGTGAGTTCTTCTATGATGAAAGCACCCTGAATAGGATTCTCATTCTTGGTCAATCCAAGTTCTTTATTGATAATAAGCTGAATTGCCATTGCCCTTCTTACAGATGCCTCTGTTGGAGTGGTGATCGCTTCATCATATGCATTGGTGTGCAATGAATTGCAATTATCATAAATGGCATACAACGCCTGTAAAGTTGTCCTTATATCATTGAAATCAATTTCCTGGGCGTGCAGGGATCGACCGGAGGTCTGGATGTGATATTTAAGCATCTGGGCTCTTGCATTTGCACCATATTTATACTTCAAAGCTTTTGACCAGATCTTTCTTGCAACTCTTCCTATAACTGCATACTCAGGGTCAACCCCATTAGAAAAGAAAAATGACAGGTTTGGTCCAAAATCATTGATGTTCATTCCACGGCTCAGGTAATACTCCACATAAGTGAAACCGTTAGCTAGGGTTAATGCAAGCTGGGTCACGGGATTGGCTCCCGCTTCGGCAATGTGATATCCCGAAATGGATACCGAATAAAAATTCCTTACTTGTTTTTCTATAAAATATTCCTGGACATCTCCCATTAACCTCAACGCAAATTCGGTAGAGAAAATACAGGTGTTTTGCGCCTGGTCTTCTTTCAGAATATCTGCCTGAACCGTACCGCGAACTACATTAAGCGTATTGCGTTTTATCTTTTGATAAACATCGGCCGGCAGGACCTGGTCACCTGTAACTCCCAGAAGCATTAATCCAAGTCCATCATTCCCTGGTGGAAGATCTCCCTGGTATTGCGGGCGGTCTGCATTCTTGTCACTATAAATTTTACTGATCTTCTCTTCAACTTCCTCTTCTAGCCCGTTCTCCTTGATGTATTTTTCGCACTGCTGATCTATGGCAGCATTCATAAAAAATCCCAACAACATGGGAGCAGGACCATTAATTGTCATACTTACGGAGGTGAAAGCATCTGCAAGATCAAAGCCCGAATACAGTTTTTTGGCATCATCAAGGCAGCAAATAGAAACTCCTGCATTACCTATCTTTCCATAAATGTCTGGTCTGTGATCAGGATCATTTCCATAAAGTGTTACGGAGTCAAAAGCGGTAGAAAGTCTTTTTGCAGGAAGTCCCATGCTCACGTAATGGAACCTGCGATTTGTTCTTTCAGGCCCGCCTTCGCCTGCAAACATCCTGGTGGGATCTTCACCTGCTCGTTTAAAGGGATATAATCCCGCTGTAAATGGAAATTCTCCAGGCACATTTTCCTGAAGGCACCAGCGCAGAATATCACCCCAAGCCTGGTATTTTGGCAATGCGATCTTCGGGATCTGGGTATGAGACAGAGATTCGGTATGAGTTTCAATATTGATCTCCTTATCACGAACCATAAATGAATATATGGGCTCCTTATATTTGTTCACCTTATCATCCCAACCGGTAATGATCTCCCAGTTATAAGGATCCAGGTCCATTTTTATCTTATCAAATCTATCTACCAGTAATTTGCCAAAGCCTTTATCTTCTTCTTTCAGATCATTTATAGATGATTCGTCCAGGCCGGTTTTTGTAAGTGCAGGTTTTTTCCCGGTGATAGATTCAATTGTCTTATAAATGCCATAGAGCATTTGAGCAACCTCAACCTGGGAATTGGTCTTTTCATCAAAGCTTCGGTTATTCTCAGCAATCTCAGAAAGATATCTTGTCCGGCTTGGCGGGATGATATATATCTTCTCACTCTTATCTTCAAGGGATTCAAAAGTTGAATTTAAGGTGGAATTTGTTTTTTCGTCTATTTTATTGATCAGCTTTCGGTAAAGAGTATTCATTCCCGGATCGTTGAACTGGGAGGCAATAGTACCATAAACAGGAAGGGTTTCAGGGTCTTCATGCCACAGGCCATGATTGCGCTGATATTGTTTCTTCACATCCCGCAGGGCATCAAGAGCGCCACGCTTATCAAATTTATTGATAGCCACAACATCGGCAAAGTCAAGCATATCAATCTTTTCCAGCTGGGTGGCTGCACCAAATTCGGGAGTCATAACATAGAGGGAAGCATCAGAATGTTCAATGATCTCTGTATCGCTTTGCCCGATTCCCGAGGTTTCGAGGATGATAAGATCGTATTTCGCAGCCTTCAGCACATCTACAGCTTCGGCCACATATTTGGAAAGCGCGAGGTTTGATTGCCTTGTCGCCAGGGAACGCATATACACCCGTGGATCGTTTATAGCATTCATTCTTATCCTGTCACCAAGCAGGGCCCCGCCCGTTTTTCTTTTGGAAGGATCTACTGAAATGATCCCAATTGTTTTATCGGGAAAATCAACAAGGAATCTTCTAACCAATTCATCTACAAGTGATGATTTACCAGAGCCTCCTGTCCCGGTAATTCCAAGAACAGGAATTTGAGAAGAGCCATTCTCACTGAAAGTAAATAACTTTTGAAAATCTTCCGGCCGGTTTTCAGCTAAAGAAATAAGCCTTGCGATAGTATTTACATCTTTTTGCTTAACAAGTTTCTCTGCTTCTTTTTCTTTTTCTAAAGGTGGTGTGGGGGTATCTGCTGTTTGCACCAGGTCATTGATCATTCCCTGTAATCCCATTTCCCTGCCATCATCAGGGGCATAGATACGAGTGATACCGTAATTCATAAGATCTTTGATCTCCTCCGGAAGTATAACTCCGCCTCCTCCGCCAAAAATCTTGATATGGCCGGCACCCTTTTCCTGGAGCAGGTCATACATATATTTGAAATATTCATTGTGCCCCCCCTGGTAGGAAGTCATCGCAATCGCATTGGCATCTTCCTGTATTGCACAATTAACCACTTCTTCAACACTGCGGTCATGACCAAGATGAATAACTTCCACCCCTGTGGACTGGATAATGCGACGCATTATATTGATCGCTGCATCGTGGCCATCAAACAATGATGCGGCAGTTACAATTCTTACTTTATTTTTGGGTTTATAAGGAGCCTGTACTTCCATTCTATGATCTCTTATTTTAGGAGGGGCAATTTACGAAATTCTCAAAACCTTATCCTTATTGTTGGAAACTTAAAATCTCAACCTGGGCATAAGCACTTATAATTAATAGATTTGAAAATTAATTTCCGGGAAAAGACCTCAGACCGCATTGCTTCCAGAGCCTGGAGCCAAGACTTCTATATATGGGTATGAAAATCAATACCCTAATAATGTACTTTCTTTAATAAACTATTATAAATTCTCAAAAACGCAAACCACCTCCTCAAATAGATAAAGAAGGTTTTTGATTAGCACTAGCTCGGGTTTTCATTAATTCCCTATTTTTTAATCGGACAACAATGATTTGAAAATATTAGTACAAAAAGAAAAACACTTCCCGCTACCGGAAGCGTTTTTCGCATAGAGGTACATAAATAAATTTCCTGACCATCCTGAAACATGAGTTCTTTGGAATCAAATAAAATTTATTTGGAGCAACTAAGGCAATCTTATTCCTTCTATAAACAAAATCGATTAATCGCATAAATCTATAAAGTAAATTTATATTTTAAAGATTTATCTTTGAAAAAATAGTCTCTATATTTTAAACGGTAAGGTTTTTGAAATAGAGCATGTATAATCCAAAAAAAAAATTACCATGAAAAAAATCTACCTACTGTTTATACTGCCTTTTTTCTTTAGTTGTGCGGAGTTACAGGACATTGCGGGACAAATGCCTGGCGGCGGTTATGGAATAAGTAATACTGAAATAAGCGCCGGATTAAGAGAAGCCCTGAATTTTGGGATTGATAAACAGGTTACCAGGCTTACCCAGCAGGATGGTTTCTTTAAAAATGAGCTGGTACGAATTACTTTACCAGCCGAGTTGCAGAAGGTAGACAAAACATTAAGAGATGTTGGATTAAGCTCCCTTGCAGACGAAGGTTTAAGAGTACTTAACCGTGCTGCAGAAGACGCCGTGAAAGAAGCAACTCCTATTTTTGTTAATGCCGTTAAAGAAATAACCTTTGCAGACGCCCGTAATATTTTACTTGGAAATGATGTCGCTGCTACCACCTATTTGACTCAGAAAACATCAACCCCTTTATATGGAAAATTCAATCCTGTTATTCAGAACTCCCTTGATAAGGTAGGAGCAACCCAGGTGTGGGCAAATATCATTGATAAGTACAATTCTATTCCCCTTACCTCAAAAGTGAATCCCGATCTTGCTGATTATGTAACCAATGAAGCACTAAAAGGTGTTTTTACTATGATCGCTATTGAAGAAAAGGAAATAAGGAACAATCTTGCTGCCCGTACCACAGGTTTGTTGCAACGCGTATTTGCCCTACAGGACTGATTTAACATCAATTTATTAGAATCCAGCACAATAGGTTTTTATTTTAACCTCTCCCTAACAAATTAGGAAGTAAGAGTGGGCTACTTTTGTATCAAAATTGAATATGATGTTTGGATTCCTATTTAAAAGTGAAGAGGATCGCCTAAGCCAGAAATATACTCAATTAATGAACCGTGCTTTTAATCTGGCGCCCGTGGATAAGGTAAAAAGTGATAAATTGAATGATAGAGCACAAAAGATCCTTCAGCAACTTAGAAAAATGCGTTATAAAGAATTGGACAGCTTCATTTGAAGTTTCTGGAAATATTCCAGAGCAGGTATAAGTCTTGAACCATACCAACTGAAGTATTCTCCGTCTACAAATTCTATATTTCCTTTATAATGATTCATAATCTCCCTTCGATGCTTTTCCTTGAAAGGGAAAGGCTCTGAAGATAATAACACAAGGTCCGGATTGAGAGCCTTCAGATCCTGCAATTCTATTTCCGGATATCTCCCACCAAATTTCCCTGCGATATTTTTCCAGTTATTCAGCTCGAGCAGGGTATTGATAAATGTATCTTTTCCTGCGGCCATCCATGGCTTTCTCCATATCAGGTAAACAACATTGCGGGGAGTATGTGGAAGATCCAGGAACCTGACAAGCTCCCTGCGAAACTTTTCAATCAGCAGATCCGAAATTTCACGCACGTTAAATATCATCCCGTATTGTTTTATAATAGCTACGGCATCTTCAATATCTATGATATCTGAAATATGAACGGCGCAGATCTTTTGGAGTTCACTTACCATTTCAGGAGTATTCTCCTCCTTATTACATAATATGATATCCGGACTTAGCGCCCTGATCTTTTCATAATTAACCGTCTTGGTGCCCCCCACTACGCTGGTACTTTTTCTAAGATGTTTGGGATGAACACAAAATTTTGTAACCCCTACAATTTTCTCTTCCAGGCCTAGATCTACAAGCAATTCGGTTTGAGAGGGAACAAGGGAAACAATTCTCTGGGGCACATGATCTATACTTAGTTTCCTATGTAACTGGTCAAAGATGATCATAATATTGCTCTGTTTAAATATTTGCAATATAGCCGGCCATCTCCCGCTGTATAACTTCTGCTTTGGCGGCAGCGATCTGTGCAAAGGTATTGGTTTCAGAAGCGTAGATTATTCCGCGGGAAGAATTTACCAGTAAGCCTATGTCTTTATTCAATCCGTATTTACACACTTCTTCCAGACTCCCCCCCTGTACGCCCACCCCGGGAACTAAAAGAAAACTATCCGGAATTATTTTTCTTATTTCGGCAAAATATTCGGCTTTAGTAGCTCCTACCACATACATTAGCCTGTCTGAATTTTTCCATGAACGGGAAACCTCAATTACCTTTTTGTAAAGGCTGGTTTCTGAAGTCTCCAGGGTTTGAAAATCAAAGGCGCCATCATTTGATGTAAGAGCCAGCATGATCGCATGCTTATCCCTGAATTCCAGAAAGGGTTCAACAGAATCTCGACCCATGTATGGGGCGACAGTGACCGAATCAAATCCCATTTCCTGCAAAAAGGCTCTGGCGTACATGGTAGACGTATTTCCAATATCTCCACGTTTTGCATCTGCAATGGTGAAAATCTCAGGATAATTCTCATTGATGTACTTTATTGTTCTGGTGAGGGACTGCCAGCCACTTAATCCACAAGCCTCATAAAATGCTGTATTTGGTTTGAAAGCTACGGCGTATTTATGTGTAGCATCAATAATGGCTTTATTGAAACTAAAAACCGGATCCTCTTCAGATAACAAGTAGGTGGGAATTTTTTCAAGATCTGTATCCAGCCCAATACACAAAAAAGAATTTTTTTTCCGTATTTGTGCTACAAGGTCCTGCGTGGTCATGGTAAAATATTAATGTGAAAGAAAGATACTATTTAAAAAAAGTTCCCGCAAAAAATGCGGGAATCTTCTTTAGAAAACATCTGAGTTTTCCCTAAGTTTTCTTGTATTCTCAACCAGGGAGAGCTCATCAATCAATTTTTGAATATCCCCGTTGATTATATTGGAAAGATCATAAAGGGTCAAATTGATCCTGTGATCTGTTACCCTTCCCTGAGAATAATTGTAGGTCCTTATCTTGGCACTTCGGTCTCCGCTGGACACCATGGAATTCCTTTTAGCAGCGTCCTGCTCCATCTGTTTCGCCAGCTCCATTTCATACAATCTTGACCTCAACACACGAAAAGCTTTATCCTTATTCTTGTGTTGAGATTTCTCATCCTGGCATTGGGCAACAAGCCCCGTAGGAATGTGGGTAAGACGCACCGCGGAATAGGTGGTGTTTACAGATTGTCCTCCCGGCCCCGAAGAACAGAAATAATCAATACGCACATCTTTGGGATTGATCTCTATTTCAAATTCCTCAGCTTCCGGTAAAACCATTACCGTAGCAGCCGAGGTATGTACCCTCCCCTGAGTTTCGGTTTGAGGTACTCGCTGTACCCGGTGTACACCGGCCTCAAATTTCATGGTCCCGTAAACATCTTCCCCTGAAATTTCAAAAATCATTTCCTTGAAGCCACCGCTGGTTCCTTCGTTAAAATCCACAATATTGGTTTTCCAGCCCCTGCTTTCGGCATACTTGGTGTACATCTTATAAAGATCGCCGGCAAAAATACTCGCCTCATCGCCACCGGTTCCTGCCCGTATTTCCATAACCACATTCTTCGCATCTTCGGGATCCTTAGGCACCAGCAGCATCCTTATCTTTTCTTCCAGTTTGGAAAGAGCATCTTTAGATTCATCAAGCTGCATTTTGGCCATCTCGGTCATTTCAGGATCGCTCCCATCTGCCAGCATCTCCTGTGCTTCTTTTATATTATCTGTAAGTTCAATATACCTGTCCCGTTCATCCATAAGGGCCTTAAGGTCCTTATACTCCTTGTTTAATTCTATATAGCGCTTTTGATCTGACATAACATCAGGCTGGATGATAAGATCATTTACTTCGTCAAAACGCTGCTTCACTATATTCAGCTTCTCAATCATAAATTTTTGGATGATTTTTCAGCACAAATTTACAATTTTTACCGGGATTGAAAATGATTGCTAATCCTGCTGCAAAAAAAATATCAAAAAGACTGTAATGGGTAAAATTTTAATTTTAAAAGTCTTTAAATTTCTTGTGAAGGGAAATAATTTTAATTTTTTAATGTAGATTTGAGTAGAACCTTTATTATGGTATCCAAGTTAAAACCGGTCTTTTATTTTTATAACAGATTCCTGTTACCATCGTTGTTTTTAAATTTCCTGCTTATTTTTCTAAACCTCCCGTTTTCAGCAAGTTTCTCTGTAAAGATCATGTTTTTTGGCTTATTGCTCTTTGTTTTTCTTTTTACAAAACAAAAAAGCAAACTCACTTTTTATCACAACCTGTCAATTAACACTTCTCAACTTTTTATATTAAGCTTTATTATGGATGTGACCATCCTTGCCGCCACTTATTTAATAGCTGGATATGTTTTTTGAAATAGATAACGTCGAATTAAGGGTGTCATCAGAACATCTTCTGAAAGGAATATACCTCAAGGCCGAAACCGGGAAGATCACCGGTATTCTTGGGGCAAATGGCTGTGGAAAAAGCAGCTTGCTAAGCATCCTGTTTGGAAGTCTGTCACCGGACCATAAATTGATCAGGATTGACAGTAAACCTTATTTAAAGCCCCTTTTCACATATAATATTGTAAAACTTTTACCTCAGGATTCTTTCATTCCATCACATTTAAAGATCAACACCGTGTTCAGATTATTTGATGTCTCCTGGTTGGATTTCATTACACAATTTGATAGCTTCTCTGAATATTCAAATTCTACTGTAAAAGAAATTTCCGGGGGAGAGCGACGCTTAATAGAGGCTTATCTCGTAATTAAAAGCAAGGCCGATCTCATTTTACTCGACGAGCCCTTCACCCACCTTTCGCCGTTGTATATTGAGAAGTTCACCAACATTCTGAAACAGGAAGCAAAGACCAAAGCCATCGTAATGACAGATCATTTATACCACCACATCATTGAACTGGCAGATGATTTGTATTTCCTTACCAATGGCTGCACTCAGCTTATTAAAGATCCCGTTGAACTTGAGAATCTGAAGTATTTAAGTTCGGGAACGGTTAGTTAGTAGTGAGTATTGGGTATTGGGTATTGGGTATTGGGTATTGGGTATTGAGTATTGGGTATTGAGTATTGAGTAGTGAGTATTGAGATTTGTATACTGTATAATGTATAATGTATAATGTATATTGTATATTGTATATTGTATATTGTATTTCTAAAAAGGAAGAGAGGTAAAAGTTTATTCCAATATATAACATGTTATACCCTGAAATAAATTCAGGGTGATGTCTCAATTGGTGTCCGGATTTTTTAATTTAGTCCTGGCTTTTGTTTCATTTCTCCTATTTTCAGCTCAGCTTTCGGTAGTCAGTTTTTGGGATTTGATGCTTTAAAAATGCTTTGGAACCAGCCTGCCGGCTGGCAGGTTTAGTGTTTTGAAACTTGGTGCTTGACTCCCCCTTCGGGGGCTGGGGGGCCACTAATAAACAAACTCCCCGTACTCACTTTTAATCGTTAGCTTTTTGGAATCTGAAGCTTCTACCCTGCCCACAATCTTAGCCTCCACATCAAAAGAACGTGATATTTGTATGATCTCATCTGCAATGGATTCGTCTACATAAAGTTCCATCCTGTGGCCCATATTGAAAACCTGGTACATTTCTTTCCAATCGGTTTTACTTTCCTGCTGGATAAGTTTGAATAATGGAGGGACCGTGAACAAATTATCCTTTATTATATGTACATCATTTACAAAGTGAAGCACCTTTGTTTGCGCCCCACCGCTGCAATGCACCATTCCGTTGATAGCTTTATTGCTGAAATTTTCCAATATTCTTTTTATTACAGGCGCATAAGTCCGGGTTGGTGATAACACCAATTTCCCCGCATCAAGGGGGGAATTTTCAATAGCATCTGTAAGCAACTTTGTACCGGAATAAATGAGCTCATCTGGTATATTGTTATCAAAACTTTCAGGATATTTTTCTGCAAGGACCTTTGAGAATACATCATGTCTTGCAGATGTGAGTCCGTTACTTCCCATTCCTCCATTATAATCCTTTTCGTAGGAAGCCTGGCCGAAGGAAGCCAGCCCAATAATCACATTTCCGGGTTTAATATTCGAATTATCAATAACATCCCTCCTTTTCATGCGGGCGGTCACCGTAGAATCTACAATAATAGTGCGTACCAGGTCCCCTACATCGGCTGTTTCCCCACCGGTACTATGAATTTTAACTCCATGTTCTTTCAGATCTGCAATGAGTTCTTCTGTACCATTGATAATAGCAGAGATCACCTCTCCGGGTATAAGATTTTTATTCCTTCCAATGGTGGATGATAGCATAATGTTATCTGTAGCCCCAACGCAAAGCAGATCGTCAATATTCATGATAAGAGCATCCTGAGCTATACCTTTCCAAACAGAGAGGTCTCCGGTTTCTTTCCAGTACATATAAGCAAGAGAGGATTTGGTCCCGGCCCCATCTGCATGCATGATAAGGCAGTAATCCTCATCCCCGGTCAGGTAATCTGGCACAATCTTGCAGAAGGCCTGGGGAAACAGACCTTTATCAACATTTTTAATCGCATTATGAACATCTTCTTTACCTGCAGATACACCCCGCCCCGCATATCTTTTACTTATTTCCTGACTCATGAAAGAATTTTATAAGAGTATCCAAAGATACAAGTTTTCAATTTTCAGGGATTATTTATTGCATATTTATCCGTTTCCCATTGGTTAAATAAAGAAACCCCCGGCCTGGTGCCGGGGGTTTCTTATTAAATAACGTGAGTTCGATATAAGAAAAGGTAAAAAAAGAGGGATTAAACAACAAAGAAAAAGCAGAAAATTAGTATATTTAAGTATCTAAAAACCAAATATTTAACTAACTATCTGCTTATGATTTCTACCGATAAAAT
>JBGTNH010000012.1:0-135295 GCA_041743165.1 Gillisia sp.
AATTTTATCGGTAGAAATCATAAGCAGATAGTTAGTTAAATATTTGGTTTTTAGATACTTAAATATACTAATTTTCTGCTTTTTCTTTGTTGTTTAATCCCTCTTTTTTTACCTTTTCTTATATCGAACTCACGTTAAATATGTAATTCATTGTTTAGGTCCCGTTTACGGCAGGGATAATCCGGAAGCTAAACTTCTTATATCCTGCTATTCCCAAGCATTGAAACTTGCCGAGCAGAATAAAATTTCCTCGATTGCTTTTCCTGCTATTTCAACCGGAGCATTTGGTTATCCCTTTGAAGAAGCCACCCTAATTACATATAATACTATTTTAAACGAAATTGGCGGGCTAAAGCATCTTCAAAAGATTAAATTTGTACTACATGGCGAGCATGATTTCATTGTTTATTCAGAATTTCTCGCAGATTTAAACGATGATTAAAATAATACCTTATAAATTTTTCCATTAATGCTGAATTTTACCGCCACATATACAGATCAGTATCAATTGACAATGGCCCAGGTGTATTTTCAGAACGGACATAAGAATACTCCCGCGGTTTTCGATTATTATTTCAGAAAACTTCCTTTTGGAAACGGATATGCCATCTTTGCCGGACTGGAAGATCTTTTGGAAATCCTGGAAAACCTTCATTTTTCTGCTTCAGATATAGACTATCTTAAAAATCATGGTTTTCCTGATGATTTTCTTGATTACCTGAGTAAATTCCGGTTTAAAGGAACCATATATTCAGCAAAAGAAGGAGACCTGGTTTTTCCTATAAGACCTGTGTTACAGGTGGAGGGAACCATGATTGAAGCTCAGCTCATTGAAACTCTGCTTCTTAATATTTTAAATTTTCAAACCCTCATCGCTACAAAGGCCAGCAGGATCAGGCTGGTGGCAGGGGAGAGGAATCTTTTTGATTTTGGCCTGAGAAGAGCGCAGGGTCCCGGGGGGTATTATGCCAGCCGTGCTGCCATAATAGGAGGTTTTAATGGTACCAGTAATGTGGTTGCAGGAAAGGATTATGATATTCTGGCATCGGGCACCATGGCACATTCCTTTATTCAGAGTTATGATGATGAACTCACCGCATTCCGTGCCTTTGCAAAAGGCCGTCCCCAAGATTGTGTCTTACTTGTTGATTCTTACGACACATTGAAAAGCGGAATTCCCAATGCTATTATTGTTGGGAAAGAAATGGAAGCTGAGGGTAAACGTCTGGAAGGCATCAGGCTGGATAGCGGAGACCTTGCTTACCTGGCAAAACAAAGCAGGAGAATGCTGGATGAAGCCGGCCTGGATTATGTGAAGATCGCCGCATCCAATCAACTTGATGAATTTGTAATAAAGAGTTTGCTTGAGCAGCAGGCACCCATAGATACTTTCGGGGTGGGGACGAACCTGGTAACCGGAAGTCCCGATGGAGCCCTGGATGGTGTTTATAAATTATCTTCTTCAGACGGGAAACCCCGTTTGAAAATTTCAGAAAGCCTTTCCAAGGTCACTATTCCGCATAAAAAACAAGTATATCGTTTAAGTAATGATAAGGGGGAATTGATCGGGGCAGATGCTGTTGTCATTCGGGAGGAAACAACTTTGGATAGAATGTTTGATCCAAAGGAATATTTAAAATCACTTGAAGTAGGAAATTTTAATAAGGAAGCCTTACTACATGCTGTGATGGTTGATGGTAAAAGAACTTCAGCACCGCAGAGTTTAACAGAGATCGCAAAATTCTCCAAAGAGAGACTTGCCAAACTTCCCGCTGAATATAAACGTTTTTATAATCCTCATCTCTATAAGGTGGGAATCAGCTCAAAATTAAAGCAAGAGCGTGAGGAATTGTTGTCTAAATACAGAAAGTAAACCTTTAATTATGAAGACACTTGTAATTATTGATGTGCAGAACGATTTTATCCCCGGGGGTGCCCTGGCAGTACCGGGAGGTGATGAGATAATAGGATTGATCAATAAACTTCAGCCGGAATTTGATCTAATCATTGCTACCCAGGACTGGCATCCTGAAGGTCATTCCAGTTTTGCTGCAAGTCACCCCGGGAAAAAAGAATTTGAGGTAATTGATTTACAGGGCCACCAACAGGTCCTGTGGCCGGTACATTGTGTACAAAATACAAGAGGTGCAGATTTTCACCCCGATCTCGAAACTTCCCGAATCGAAACTATTTTCAGAAAAGGCACAAATCCCGGTATTGACAGCTATAGCGGTTTTTATGATAATTCCCATCTCAAATCCACAGGTCTTGACGGATACTTAAAGGAAAAGGGTGCTGAAGAGCTGTATTTCTGTGGACTTGCAGCAGAATATTGCGTATATTTTTCAATCAAAGATGCATTGGATGAAGGATTTGACGCGACTTTGATAGAAGATGCCACCAGAGCGCTTAACCAATCTGATTTTGATAAGACAAAAAAAGATATCATTTCCAGCGGGGGAAGAATTATTTCAGCAAATGCACTTTTGGGCTATTAAAAGATCTTTTTAAACGCTTTTATCAGTTTTTCCACTTCCTCCAATGTATTGTAGTGCACCAGGCTCACCCTTACAACTCCGTCCTGTTTTTCCAGATCGAGATCCCTGATTAGTTTTTTGGCATAAAAATCCCCATATCGTATTCCTATATTCTCTTTATCAATTTCGGCAACAATATCGGGGCTTCGCAAAGTCTCGTGGACAAAGGAAATAGTTGGAACCCTTAAGCCGGCATCTGCAGATTTATGACCTATAATTCTGATTGCTTTAATGCTATTAAGATAATCAAGCAATTTTTTTGCAAGTTCCTGTTCGTAACCAGCAATTAGCTCAAAACTCTTTTGATACTTTTCATTTACCGCGGCATTTATCTGCGGAAGATGATGATCATAAAAATTCACCAGGTATTCCGGAATAGCTTTCAGGCCATAAGTAAGTTCGAAATTATAATTCCCGGGCTGAAATTTATAGGGTACATCCTCCGGCTTAAAAAAGTAATGGTTTATCCCCGCCATCTGAATAAGCAGGTCCAGCTTGCCGTACATTACCGCCAGATGAGGTCCAAAAACCTTATACCAGCTGAAAACATAAAAATCCACGTCCAGTTCCTGTACGTCTACCTTTCTGTGTGGAGCATAGGCTACACCGTCCACACAAATCAGAGCGCCGGCGTTGTGAACAATCTTTGCGATCTCCTTTATGGGATTAATGGTTCCTAGCACATTGGAGCAATGCGTTACTGCCACAAGCTTTGTTCTTGAAGACAATAATTTTTCGAGATCGGGAATTTTAAGTTCCAGGGTTTCAGGATCGATTTTCCAGATCCTGATCTTTATTCCTTTTTCTTCAAGATCTGTCCAGCAGGACACATTTGCCTCGTGATCTGTATTTGTGACGATTACTTCATCTCCCTCTTTCCATCGCCGGCTTATACAAAGACTCAGAATACGCAGTTGCATGGTGGAGGTTGGCCCTATGACTACTTCTTTTGGATCCCGGGCATTAAGAAAACCTGCTATTTGCTGAGTAACTTTATTCAGTTTGTCTCCGGCCAGGGCAGAGGTTTTATATGTAGCTCCCAGTTGTACATTTGAGTTTATCAGATACTCACTTATTTCCTCCACCGCGCTTCCCAGGATCTGGGACCCACCGGCATTATCCATAAATATAAACCCGCTTTCCAGACCCGGGAATTGCTCTCTTGTATACTTTATATCCATTAATGTCGCATTTTCTTTTTAATCTCTTAGGGTTTAATTCCCCGATGCTTGCATCGTTTTTACTTTTTGGAATTTGGGATTTGTTTTTTTGGAATTTGATACCTCGTATGCTTGCATCGAGGTAGTTCATTTCAAAATGAATTTTGGTTGCTGAAAGATAGGAAAAATGGTTAAAATAAACGGTATTTTGAATGTTTGTTAAATTTTTCAATTTAACATTTTTCAAATTTTTTTTATTTTAAATTAGAGTATAACCAATTAATAATCAGCATCATGAAGAAATTAAACTTTCACAAGATGCCCCATTTTCCAATTTACCTACTCCCCCTTTTATTGATCCTTATTTTCACAAGTTGTGAAAAAGATTCTCTTGTTTATCCTGGACCTGATTCGGTAGATCTAAAATTTAATCAGAACAATTCAAAACCAGAAAGAGTAAATACCTTCTATGGTCCCGCTCAAAAAATGGGGGATGGGGTTGTTCAGGCTTTTGCAGTAATGACCCGTAGCGGCGTACCTGAGGCTGTAGGGGTAAGATTTAAAGAAAAAACCCTTGAAGGTTTGCCACATCACATGGAGGAAATCACTTTAAGATTACCAAACAAAGCTCAGGGCCTTTATATTGATCATATAGATTTTGGATGGAATCCTGAAGGCCATGAACCACCGGGGGTTTATGATATTCCTCACTTTGATATCCATTTTTATTTTATAACTGAACATGAAAAAATGCAGATTACAGATCCCGGTCTTGCTGAGGTATTGCCCCCTTTGGATTACTGGCCTTACAATTATGTCCCTACTCCGGGATTTGTTCCCATGATGGGTAAACACTGGCTTAATCTTGATTCTAATGAGGCCAATGGCTTAATTTTTGACCAAACCTTCATATATGGCTCCTATAATGGGGAATTAATATTTTATGAACCCATGATTACCCTTGATTACCTCAACCTGAGGACCGATGATGAATTTGATATTTATCAGCCACAAAAATATCCCCGATCTGGTTATTATTATCCTACCAAATACAGTATCAATTACGATGAAACCAAAAAGGAATACACTATAACACTTTTTGATATGATCTGGGAATAAGATAAATTTCTAAATAAGATTGAATGGGCTGCCATCCCGGGCAGTCCATTTTTTATTTGTACTCCTTAATCTTTTTCATATTTTTTCAGTCTTACTGTATAGATCAATATGGGTAAGTAATACTATATTTGAAATCTTAGAACAATTATCAATTTTAAACTTTTTAAATGAAAAAAACATTAATTCTATTCATGGTCATTTGCCTGGGATATTTAAACCCCATAACGGCTCAGAATACCAAACAGATTGTAGATAATATTATTAAAGAGGCTACAGAGAATTCTCAACTGGAAAAATTAGGTCATGAACTCCTTGATGTAGTTGGACCAAGACTTGTGGGAACCCCTGAAATGAAAAATGCTCATGACTGGGCCGTCAATAAATATAAGAGCTGGGGAATCCAGGCTGAAAATCAGCAATATGGAACCTGGCGGGGTTGGCAGAGGGGTATTACTCATATTGATATGATCGAACCTCGTGTAAGATCTCTTAACGGGATGCAACTTGCCTGGAGCCCCGGAGCAAAAAAGCCTATTGTAGCCGAAGTGGTACTTCTTCCTGAGGCTCAGGATTCTGTTGGATTTGCTCGTGCTTTATCTCAGGTAAAAGGAAAGCTGGTCATGGTTTCTATGCCGCAAATGACCGGAAGACCCGATTATAACTGGGAAGAATTTGCCACAAAAGATTCTTTTGAAAAAATGAAAGAAGAACGTGATGCGCAAGGAAAGGCATGGAGAGATAAAATAAATAAAACAGGACACAATAACCGCTCGCTTATCGAGGCTCTTGAAAATGCCGGAGCTGCGGGTATTATTACTTTAAACTGGTCCAGAGGATTTGGGGCAAATAAGATTTTTGGCGCTTCAACCAAAAATATACCTACCGTTGACCTCTCACTTGAAGATTATGGAATGGTTTATCGTCTGGCCCAATATGGAAGTAAACCTAAATTGAGAATAGCTTCAGAGTCCAAAGAATTAGGTGAGGTTCCAACCTTTAATACGATCGCCACAATTAAGGGGACAGAAAAGCCTGAAGAATACATCATCCTTTCTGCTCATTTTGATTCATGGGACGGGGCAACCGGAGCTACAGATAATGGAACCGGAACACTGGTTATGATGGAAGCCATGCGTATTCTTAAGGAGGTTTACCCAAATCCAAAAAGAACAATCATTGCAGGTCATTGGGGTAGTGAAGAGCAGGGACTTAACGGGTCCCGTGCTTTTGTAAAGGACAACCCAAAGATCGTCGAGAATATGCAGGCCTTATTCAACCAGGATAATGGTACAGGAAGGGTTGTAAATATTTCAGGTGGCGGTTTTCTTCACGCCTATGATTACATAGGCCGATGGCTTGAAGCGGTACCAGGGGAATATAAAAATGAAATTGAGACCAACTTTCCCGGGACCCCGGCAGGTGGAGGATCAGATTATGCATCCTTTGTAGCGGTGGGAGCACCCGCTTTTAGTTTAAGTTCTTTAAACTGGTCTTACTGGAATTATACCTGGCATACAAATCTTGACACTTATGATAAAATCGTTTTTGATGATGTAAGAAGCAATGCGATCTTAACGGCGATTCTTACCTACATGGCTAGTGAAGATCCTGAGAGAACATCCAGGGAACGCGCTGTACTGCCAATTAATCCCAGAACAGGAGAGCAAATGACCTGGCCTGAGCCGAGAGATGGCAACAGAAGGGGTGGATTAGATTAGATCCCGAAAGGAACATATGTAAAATATAAAAGATCCGTGATGGTAGCAAACTACTTCACGGATCTTTTTTATTGTATCTACACGATGAAATGTTTTACTGTTGGGGAAGATCGGCCCCTACGGGTATAGAACATTGATGACCCGGTTGACCGTGAGGGGGATTCTTGGTTGGGGTTCCTGCGGTAGTGGTTGTAGGATTAGTGCTGTTCATTCTCACAGGAGATGTATTTCCCATTGTAGTTTGCGGTTGCACCTGAGTATTTGTAGCTGTAGATCCGTCCAGAGGCGCTCCTACCGGCATGTCACATCTATGTCCCGGTTGCCCGTGAGCAGGATTTAAGGCAGCTGTGATATTTGAAGTGTTAGAACCCGGCATTTCGGTTTGAGGGGCATTGACCTCATCTTTCTTTTCATCCTTGCAGGAAGTTAATGTAATAATTCCCATCGCCAGAATCCCCAATCCAATGTTTCTCAAGTTAATCATAATCAGTTTTTTAAGAATTAAAATAAAGTGGTAAAAGTAATAATTTGAAAATGATTACTGCACTCTAAGGATTTGATTTAGTTCATCTTTTGAAATATTTAACAATCCAGGGCCCGGTAATCTTCCTGTCATAGTGCGCCAGTTATCATCTTTTTCAAAAATCGATTTAAATACGGGCAAGGCTTCCTTTATCCTTCCGCTATTGGCCAGAGCTATAGCCTTCCAATATTTCATTTCCAAATTTTCCGGGAATAATTCTTCGGCCTTACCATACTGTTTTAAAGCTTCCTCAACATTTCCATCTTCCATGGCCACGTCGCCGCGGTTCATAAATTCGTAAGCCCGGGCAACTGAAAGTAATCTGGCAAGTTCTTCCAGAGGTTCGGGATGGTCATCTACCCTTAGATCGATCTTTTTCTCTTCCCATTCATGAGAAACCTTTTCTGCACCTACAACGATCAGGGCAGCTGACTGTTTTCCGCGTATGTCTCCCCCGGCTTCTTCAGCTGCCTGAAGGACTTTAACTATCCTTTCGGCCAATGGCAGATCACGGTGATCTCTGAATGCTTTTTTCATGGCTGGAATTACATCATCGTTCAGCATCATATTTGCCTGTACCGAAAAATTTTCTCCCACATGGTGCAAAGCAGATTCCACGCATTTTTCCCCGGTAAAAGCGGCTGCTTTTCCCGTATGATCCAGGAACGCAACCTGGCGAAATGCTTTCCCCTCATCTTTGGAAATAAGTTCATCCAGAGCAGCTTTTGCAGATTTGCCATCTTCCATAAGCTTCAGGCCTTCGGGTCCATAAGCCGGATTTACAAAAGATTGTGTGGCCACAACTCCAACTCCGGACTTTCCCCAGGAGACGAGGGTGCCAACAGAGAACCAGTGACTTTGAACTCCCACCGCCATTTCGCCCGTGATAGAATCTCTTGCTACAATAGAGTAGGTATGGGCAAAGGCTTCTCCACTGTATTTAGGGTTTTGAGTAAAACCTGCCTGTATCATCATGAATAAGGATAAAATAATTAATGTATTCTTCATAATAGTTTTGTTACCAGGTTTGATGCAGGCTCAACTGTAGTTGGCCTTTATTCCAAAGATCTGTGGACTGCTGCATATATCCTGCCTGTATTCTGAGCTTATCTGTGAGGCCATATCCCAAGCCTGAATAAAACCTGTTACGGTCAAAAATTTCCACTCTTCTGTTATTCCCAATTTCTCTTTCCCCATTTATGAAAATTTCGTTATAGAATGCCAGGTAAACGGTATTTTGGGTGAGATTGACTTGATTTAAGGGAATATTCAGGAACAGGTTGTATCTGAACCTTGTTCTGAAATCCTGATTTTCAACCCATCTTTGCTCATATCTGAATCTATGAGTAAATTGAAATCTGTTACTTAGCCTTTGAGGCATAAGGGCTTCCTGGTAAATCCGGCTTTCGGTTGTTGTTATATCGCTGTCTCCAAACGTTCCGGAGGTTATATGTGCATAACCGGCCGTGAGTCTGATATTTACATTTTCCGGGGAATATGTGATGCCCCCTCTAAGTAAAAGTTGTTCAAGATCTCCTAAAAGATTCCAGTTGCGATATTGCACGTCTCCCTGAAAACCAATCCTGCTCTCCTTTAACTGTGTATTCCAAAAGTACATATACCAGGCCCCGGTTTTGTCCTCATTAATCTGGGCTGTTGCAGGATTGGCAATTAAGAAAAAGATGAGTAAAATAAAAAGACGCTTCTTAAGATACATTCATTTCAAAATAATTGATTAATCTATTATTTCAGTAACATCAATATATTCCGGTCCATTCTCCACAGGATAACCTTCCACTCTCTCTCCTCTAAGAGTAACCGTTTGACCTTCGTATTTTTCCAGATCAACGCTTTTGCTCCTTAAAGCATATAAATTAGTAGCATTACTTAAGGTATGAGTACCATATTGCCAGGTAGTCATCCCTATAGGTTCAATTATTCCGGTTATTTCCATAGAATCTGACTCTGAATCTGAATTTGATTTCTGATTGTTGCAGGTTGAGGTTAAGATAATTAATGAGATAGAAGCAAGAACGGTTAAGACTTTCATATAATTAAGTTTTTAGATTCTCTAAGGTAATCTTCTTTCTGAATATAAAAAACCTGACATTTTAAAAAACATACCCAATATATTTATAAAAACATTCTTATTTTTGTTCCCCTTTTAAGGCCTCGTAGTTCAATGGATAGAATAGTAGTTTCCTAAACTGTAGATCCAAGTTCGATTCTTGGCGAGGCTACTTTTAACGTTTTAGAAGACTTCATAATCCTGTTAATCTTATGATTATCAGGATTTTGCATTTTATGGTAATATATTCACAGTCAGCTAAAACGGCCCTAACTTTTTAGAAATTAAGCTTTCCTTTGGGCCGTGATTTAGTTGTTTGTATTCTTTTTTTATTTGAGGATACATTTTTAATAATTTCTATAATTCTGATCAAAATTTATCCAATATCCCTTTTACTTCTTCGGTAAAAGTTTGCAATAATCCATTTTTATGATTTAAAGGCCCCTTATTTGATGTGAAATAAATCATGTCCTACGTATTTAAAATCTAATCTTCCCGGGGGCCCCTTTTCTGGAATATTGCTTATTCGGTATCGTAATCTATTTTATTTTTATAATAAATTCACTTAAGGATAAGGCCAGGATATCCCATTCGTTCCAAGGTAAAATTTACTTTCTTCTATTAAGCAAGGTAAATATGGTAATAAATTACCTTCGGTTGTTTTGAGGGTATTAGTTAAATTAGGACGATTCGCTGGTTTAAGTAATGAATTATTGAATTTTAAATGTATGAGTTATTTTAAAGCCACAGCTGAAAAAAAACTGAACAGGCAACGACCAGATCTTTAGTCAAAATTCCCCTGTTTATTGTGGACTGTTTCTACACATTTTCTAAATCAGCAATTAAAAATCTACATAATATTTTGTTAAGGGTTGAAAGAAGACTTTCACAAGATGTTGATTTCAGGCAGGTTGCTTACCCATATGTATGTTAAAATATAATTGGTACAATAATTACAGGTTAATTTCTAACTAAACAAATAAAAATATTACAATTATGAAAAAGTTAGTTCTAACATTTGCAGCAATAGGTTTATTTTTCACTGGAGTACAGGCTCAGGTAGTAGAAAGCACTACTACAACTGAAGTAACCACAGAAACTGTTTTATCTGAAAATAATGGATACAATAAAATTGAAGTTGTCGAATTACCATTAGCTGTAACAACAGCCATCAATCGGGATTACGCCGCTGCCACAACTCAACAGGCGTGGGTTAGGGAAAAAGACGGAAAAGTTATTTATAAGCTTAAGCTTGATGTAAACGGAGAGAATAAGATGTTATATGCCGATGCGGAAGGTAACTGGATTGATAAGAAGGATAAAAAGAAAGACGAAAACAAGGATTCTTAATGCCCTACAATTAAGAATCAAAAAAGCTGCCGCTACCGGCAGCTTTTTTTTGTCCTATAATGAAGGTATCAAAGGTTCTTAATTCGTAAATTTGTTGAGAATTAAGATAAACCTATGGTATCCATACTTATAATCGAGGATGATATTGCTTTCTCGGCTATGTTAAAGACTTTTTTTGAAAAGCGTGATTATAAGGTACACAGTGCGCTGAATGCTGAAGAGGGCTTTAAAAAATTAAGTTCCAATTCAATAGACATCGTGTTGACAGATGTCCGCTTGCCGGACAGCGATGGCATCGAGATCCTCCAGGAGGTGAAAAAGAACTATCCGGGTATCCAGGTCATCGTAATGACCAATTATGCAGAAATCAATATGGCTGTAAAAGCTATGAAACATGGGGCTTTCGATTACATTTCAAAACCCTTCCAGCCTGAGGCAATTCTTCAAACTATTCAAAATGCGTTTGGGCAAAAGGAAGCCGATAAAGGGCCAGGCCCTGAAAATTACACAAAACCCCAAAAGCAGAGAGTGTCGTTTTCTTCAGATTTTGTAAAAGGGGTCAGCGATCCTGCAAGAAAACTCAATGACTATATCGATCTTGTAGCACCAACCAATATGTCTGTATTGATAATTGGAGAAAGTGGAACGGGAAAAGAGCAGGTTGCCAAAAGTATTCATGATAAAAGTAAAAGAAAAGGTGCGCCTTTTATTGCGGTAGATTGTGGAGCCATTCCCAAGGAGATTGCGTCCAGCGAATTCTTTGGGCATATTAAAGGTTCCTTTACCGGGGCTATTCAGGATAAGACCGGTCATTTTGAAGCCGCAAACGGGGGAACCCTTTTCCTGGATGAGATTGGTAATTTGGGTTATGATCTTCAAGTGCAACTCTTACGGGCCCTACAGGAAAGAAAAATAAAACCGGTGGGAAGTAACCATGAGGTTAAAGTTGATATAAGGGTTGTTACAGCTACAAATGAAGATCTTTCCCAGGCAGTAAAGGAGGGAAATTTCAGGGAAGATCTTTTTCACAGACTTAATGAATTCTCCATAGAAGTTCCGGCACTTAGGGAAAGAACAGAAGATCTAATGCTGTTTGCTGAACATTTTCTGGATGAGGCCAATATAGAACTGGAAAAGGAGGTGGTAGGATTTAGTGATGAGGCTATAGAGGCATTTCACAATTACAACTGGCCTGGTAACTTAAGAGAGCTTAAAAACATGGTCAAAAGAGCAGTTCTCTTAACTCAGGAGCCCATTATCCCTCTTAAAGTATTGCCTCATGAAATTGCCTATAATCAAAGAACAGAAGAAACTTATGGGCTTTTTAGGAATAAGAATGAAGAGACTCTGATCCTGGATGCACTCGAGAAGGCCAATGGGAATAAAAGTAAGGCAGCAAGGATCTTATCTATAGACAGAAAAACCCTTTATAATAAACTTAAGCAGTATAATATCAAGCTTTAACCTCTTTTTGAAGTTCATATAAAAGCACCTCAATTTCTTTAATAAGGGCACTTATTGAACCATTGGAATAAAAATCAGCTTCCTTTTTCTCAAGTTGTTCAAGTCTTGGAACTATCTCATTTATTTTTAACTGTTTGAACATGGGGAGCATTCTGTGGGCTATTTGGGCTACCCGCTCCCGGTCACCTGTTCTCTGAGCATTTTTGATCTCTTCAAGATTAAGCTTGGTGCTTTGAATAAATGCGTTTAATATTGTATCAAGCGCCATTTGATCTTCTCCCGCAAACAAGAATATTTCATCCAGGGAATACTCCCTACCATCAACAGTTGGTTTGCGATCTGATCTCTTCTGATCTCGAAATTCAACTTTGAAGATCTGCCCTATTTTTAACAGGAGATCTGCGGGTTTATAGGGTTTAAGTATATTTCCTGCAAATCCTGCTTCTGTATATTTTTCAGCTTCCACATTTGTTCTTCCCGAGATGGCGATCACCGGAATATTTGAAATATCAGGATCATCCTTTAAGGCCTGAATAAATGCAAAACCGTCCATTTTAGGCATCTGTATATCTGTAAGCACAAGGTGAAAATCATATTTCTTTAATTTTTCCAGGGCTTCTTCTCCGTTTGAAGCTGTCTGGCACTTCATCCCGGTAGATTTTATCAATTCTTTGCTCAGGACAAGTTGTGAACTCTCGTCATCAACAATTAGAATATTCTTACCACGTAAATTTTCCTGCACCTCTTTTACGTTTTCTATTAAAATTTCAGGTATTTCTCCTTTCATTTTTTTAACGGGTATGCGCACAATGAATTCACTTCCTTTTCCAGGTTCACTTATAAGATCTATTTTACCCTCAAGTAAATTGGTAATTCTCTTGGCTATAGAAAGGCCCAGACCTGTGCCTCCATATTGTTTTTCAATCTCCCCATGTTCCTGGGAAAATTCTTCAAAGATCTCTTCCTGCTTTGCCTTACTTATCCCTATGCCGGAATCCTTTATAGAGAAGTTGAGGATATAACTATCCTCAATTTTTTTCTTCATTGAAAGGGATGCGATGATTTCACCCTCATCTGTAAACTTATATGCGTTGGTAATTAAATTGGACAGTATTTGCTTTATTCTGAAAGGATCACCCAAAACATTGCAATCTGCCTCAGGAGAAATGTTAAGAGTAAGCTTTAGTCCTTTCCTGTCATTATCAGGGATTGTATTGTAAAAAGTATCTTCAAGGAGATTCTTTGGATTAAATGGCAGGTTTTCTACCAGCATCTTACCCGCCTCAAGTTTTGATAGATCAAGAAGATCATTAACCAGATGTAATATATATTCTGAAGATTTTTTTAAATGGCTTAGATAATGTTCCTGCTTTTTCGTGAGACCCGCCTTTTCCATTAATTCTGAATAACCAATCACCGTATTTAAAGGAGATCTCAGATCGTGGGTAATGGTTGCGATAAATTGCTCTCTGCGTTGCATTAGGGCTTCGGTAAAGGCTTTAGCTTCTTCCAGTTGGATACGGTAACGCTGGCTTCGGCTTATATCTTTAACAATCAGGAATAAGAATATCAGGATGATCAATATACTGGCAGCACCAACAAGTATTATGGTTCTGGAAATATCCTTCAGCATAATTTCAGAATCCTCTACTCTGGCCAGGGAGCTGCTCCTTTCTTCGCTCTCTATAACCCTAAGAAGGTTTCTCAACTGTTCATTAAGGACCATATCATTAACCAGGAGTTCATTTTCTTTTTTGTTGATCACTTCCCTGAACCGGCGGTTTTCTCTTTCCAGTTCACTTAGTACATTTCTTACAGCCCTGATAAGGGAATCTGCACTTATTGTTGAAATCCTTTGATTATCGTCCTGGTTAAATTCCAGCAGCTGGATCAAAACACGACGCTGATGCGGCTCGAGATTATGAAAACGCCGATTATAATTTGGCGGATTAAAAGATGGATCTACTTTCTCAAGCTGCCTTATCACTTCCTGGTAATAACTGGTGTTCCTGTCCCTGGTACGCAATTCATGAAGTTCTTCAAGATTTTCACTTTTTTTGGAAAGTAAGGTAGAAAGACTGTCCAGCTCGGTTTTCATTGGGGAATCTATATACATATTTCTCAGGGAATCGAGACTGGTTTGGACATTTTCTATTTGCCTGGAATAGCGGTTTAGATCTGTAGTATCCCCGGATTGGATAAATCTGCGGCCAATATTTTCGGTTTCTATGAGTTCTGTGGCAATCTCACTCACCAAAACTAACTGTTGGTTATTTATATCATTATATTGGGTGAGGGTGGAAAATTTGACCACCTGGGAATAAGTAAACCATACAGCAAGGGCGGCAAGCGCAGCAACAGCAAGATAACCCACAATAACCTTAAAAGTTATAGAGCGCCGTGGACTTTTCATCTCTTCCATATTTTCTTTCCTGTGAGATTCCTTACTCTTCACTTACTGTAGTTTTGAAGCTAAAATTACGCCAATTCTTTTAAAATTATTTTAAAGCTAAAAATCAAAAAACCTTGTTATATTTGCACCACATCTCAAAGGGGTGCCAGAATGGGAAATTTTTTTTCCAGGAAAGGCTGAGATCATACCCAAAGAACCTGGGCAGGTAATGCTGCCAAGGGAAACATGAAACAAAAACGTTTCATTATGTGTATTCACTCCCTGTAAACTTTTAATCGGTTTTCCAGGGTTTTTTTATGCAATATCAGTTAATTAATAATCACTGAATAATTGCCCCTTTTATTCGTAAAAAATAAAATTACGAATGAAAATTTTCTATCTTTTCCCGGCATTACTAATGTATTCCCTAGCCGGATTTTCTCAACAATTTCCACAGGATACTATCCCGGCCAGAGAAGTACTGGACGAAGTATTGGTAAAAGCGGTTAGGGTAAATGCAGAATCCCCGGTAACACATTCCAACTTAACACAGGAGCAGCTGGAGAAACGCAACCTGGGCCAGGATCTGCCCTTTATGTTAAATTTTTTACCTTCTGTAGTAAGTACTTCAGATGCAGGCGCTGGTATTGGATACACTTCATTCAGAGTACGAGGAAGTGATGCCTCAAGAATCAATGTGACATTGAATGGTATTCCCTTTAACGATGCCGAAAGTCAGGGGACATTCTTTGTAAACCTTCCTGATTTTACATCTTCTGTCCAAAACCTTCAGTTACAAAGGGGGGTAGGCACTTCCACAAACGGCTCCGGGGCATTTGGCGCCAGTTTGAACCTTCTTACAGATGCAGTTTCCGTAGACCCTTATGGAGAGATTACCAATTCCTTCGGAAGTTTCAATACGCGCCGGCATAATGTTAAATTCAGTACGGGTTTGCTTAACAATAGGCTGGAACTTGCAGGAAGATTATCAGCTATAGCTTCAGACGGATATATTGACAGGGCGAGTTCAGATTTAAAATCCTATTTTCTTCAGGCAGCATATTTAGATGATAACACGCTGATTAAGGCAATTACATTTGCCGGTCATGAAGTAACTTATCAGGCGTGGAACGGAATAGTAGATAAGGATCTTCTTGAAACTAACCGCACCTTTAATTCGGCAGGTATGTTCACAGATCTCAACGGGAATATTCGGTTTTATGAAAACGAAGTAGATGATTACCGGCAGGACCATTATCAGCTGCACTGGAATCAACGTTATAACCAGAATTGGTCTTCAAATGTGGGTTTAAATTATACTTATGGGCGTGGGTTTTTTGAGCAGTATAAAGAAGATCAAAGATTCTCAACGTATGGATTCACTCCCATCGAAATAGGAGGAGAGACCATTAACACGACAGATCTTATACGGCGAAGATGGCTGGATAATGACTTTTACGTTGCCAACGCTAATCTCACATATAAAAACAAGGATATTGAAGTAACCTCGGGTGCTTTCTATAGCCATTACTCAGGTGACCATTTTGGTGAGGTGATTTGGGCCAGATTCGCTTCAGATTCTGAAATCAGGGACCCATATTATTTCAGCGATGCCACTAAAGATGAATTTAGCGTATTTTCCAAAACCACATATATTTTAAATGAAAACTGGCAGGTATTTGGCGATCTTCAGGGAAGGTTTATCAATTACAAAACCGGCGGTATTACATCAGATATTGTGCCCATAGATGTAGATCAGTCTTACAGCTTTTTTAATCCCAAAGCCGGTATAAGTTATCGGCCGGATGCCCGAAATCAGTTTTTTGCATATTATGGTCGCGCTCACAGGGAGCCTACCAGGAATGACTTTGAAGAAGGAATAAGTACACCCGAAAAACTGGATGATTTTGAACTAGGTTGGAGGTATAATTCAGAAAGATTTAAATTGAATACCAATTTGTTTTATATGGATTATGAAGACCAACTTGTTCTCTCGGGAGAGTTAAATGATGTAGGTGCTCCCTTACGCACTACTAGTGGGAGCAGTTATCGGGCAGGCCTTGAGATTGATGCTACCATCTTGTTAAATGAGAAATGGAGCCTAAGACCAAACATAGGCTTAAGCTCCAATAAAAATCGGGATTTTATTGCAACCCTCGATGGAGAGTTGGTGCAATTGGGTGAGACGAATATATCCTTCTCACCCGAAATTGTATTTTCAAATATCTTGTCTTACCAGCCATTTCCTGATCTCCAAATATCTTTACTCTCAAAATATGTTGGAGAGCAATACATGGGAAATATAGATAGTGAGGCTTCATTGCTTGACAGTTATTTCATCAATGATCTCAATATCTACTATGAACTAAGTGACGTGCCTGTTTTTAAATCAATTGTTTTTACTGCCCTTGTAAATAATATATTTAATGTTGAATATATTTCAAACGGGTTTTTCTTTACCTATGAAGATGAATGGTCCAATCCCGGAAGTATAAAAACTATAGAAGGGGCAGGATATTATCCGCAGGCAGGGATTAATTTCCTGGCCGGGCTTACTTTGAAATTTTAGAGTTTTATATTAGCGGGAATGGGATTGATTTTGTTTAATTATACACCTCGATCGTATTCCCGCTTCTTCGTATCCTATAAGGTTTTAGAGAGAATTGACCTGTACCACTGGACAGTTCTCCTGTTATTATATTATAAGAATTGCCCTCTCCACAGCTGCAGGTAGCTATAATTCCCTGCACGGTAAGTCTTGAGCAATTGGAGAGAGGATGATTAGGATCACTTAATTCAAAAGCCGTATACTGGGTATTATTGATATTATAAACTACCACCCCATTGATGCCATGAGTATTGGTAGTATAACTGTTTCCCGGAAAGTTCAGACTATTGAATTGAGGTAAGTTCAAATTGATATTAAGGCGAAAACTAATATCGTTTAAATATGGATTATTTCCAGGTTTATCATCAGGATCACATGCGACCAATCCCAAAGTGAGAAAAAGTAAAATATATGTTTTATTCATTTTATGTAATTTGACAGAATTGCAATTGGTAGACCTACCCATAATTATATACAACGAAAAATAATTGAATTGAGTATTGGATAAAAAATTTATAACTTAAAATAATGCCGAAGAAACGAGTTCATGAGGTTAAACAACTTACATAACAGGATTTTACTACATTGAATTTTGTTGGTTTCAATTTTTAAATTTATTATATTTGTTTAGATAAAATCCCGTTTCGAGTGGGATTTTTTATGTTTATTGGAGAACTTATATACATAAATCTCAAAAAAAGCGGATGATCAAGCGGGACCTTGTGATCCGGTTTTTAATATTCAACAAAATTAGTGGAAAGTAAATGGACAGAAGGTATTTCATGCCTTTAACCTTTAAATAAAGAAATTATGAGCAAGATATCCTATTATACATCTGAAGGGCTAAAAAAGCTTAAAGATGAGTTGAACCAGCTTAGAGATGTAGAAAGACCAAAGGCATCGCAGGCGATTGCCGAAGCACGGGACAAAGGGGACTTAAGTGAAAATGCCGAATATGATGCCGCCAAGGAAGCTCAGGGTCTGCTCGAGTTGCGCATTTCAAAAATGGAAGAAATTCTTGCGGGCGCAAGAGTTATTGATGAATCTCAACTTGATACATCTAAGGCCTTAGTGCATTCTCATGTTAGAATAAAAAACCTGGCTAATAAAATGGAGGTCACATATAAGCTTGTTGCACAAAGTGAAGCAGATCTTAAGGCCGGTAAGATCTCTGTAGATTCTCCAATCGGGAAGGGATTGCTAGGGAAAAAAGAGGGAGATATCGCAGAAGTTGAAGTTCCCAACGGGAAAATGAAATTTGAGATCCTTAAGATCTGGAGGGAGTAATTATTTTATCAAAATACCGTAAATCCTTTTCATTGAAAGCATTAAAGCTTTTTTGATTAGGATTTTTACTTTGTATATTAACTTAAAAAAAAGAATACTATGGCATCTGTTTTTTCCAAAATAATAAGTGGTGAAATACCATCCTATAAAATAGCAGAAACTGAGGAATTTCTGGCCTTCCTGGATATCAACCCCAATGTAAAAGGACATACCTTATGTATTCCTAAAAAGGAGGTGAATAAATTATTTGATCTCGATAAGGATACTTACGCAGGCCTGATGGAGTTTTCAAGAAAAGTGGCAATTGGTATTGAAAAAACCATTCCATGCAAACGCGTGGGAATGACAGTAATCGGTTTGGAAGTGCCTCATGTACATGTGCATCTTATACCACTAAACACAATGGGAGATATGAATTTTGCTCATAAAACACAGCTTTCAAAAGATGAATTTGAGCTAATTGCCAATAATATTAGAGCAGCAGTTTAATGGAACACAGTGATTATAAATTAAGCCTTGAATTGAGAATTGATTTTAGTGATCTGGATCTTTACCGGCATGTAAATAACCTCACTTTTATGAGATTTATGCAGTCCGGCAGAGTGAACCTATGGGAAGTAACGGGATTATCAACGATGCTGGAGCAACAAAACAAAGGAGCTATCCTGGTTTCATCTCATTGCGATTTTATAAGATCACTTTATTATCCTGGGACCGCACTTGTCAAAACCAAAGTGGCTTTTTTAAAAAACAGCAGTTTCGGTATTGATCATCTTATTTTGAATAATGAAGGGGAAATATGTGCTACGGGTCATGATGTTGCGGTATGCTATGATTTTAACCCAAATACCACTTTTTCAATTCCGGATGATTTAAGGGAAATCATGAGAAATTACTAATTTTCAATACAAATGATTAATGGTGCAGGATAAGGAGGTAAAGATTGTAGTTTTTGATCTTAACGGCACTTTTTATAATAAAAGTTCCAAAGAAGAGTTCTTCAAATTTATTTGTAAAAAAAAGACCAAACCGGCTGAGATATGTCTTTGAAATGAGTTATTACTATTTAAAACTCAAAATCAATAAAATAAGGCAAACCGAATTTAAAGAAAATTTTTTTCATTATCTGGATGGTCTTCCTCCCAAAAAGGTTGAAGAATATGCGAAAGAATTTTGGGCCGGGGAATTTCCGGAGGAATTTAATAAAGACCTTAGGAAAATATTTGATGAAGTAAAGAAAAGCGGGACCCTGCTTATTTGTGCCACCGGCGGATTTGAGCTTTATGTAGAACCCCTGTTTGATATTTATAAAATTGACGGACTGGTGGGAACAAGGGTGGAATACGACGGTAAAACCTATAAGGTAAAAGGTGAGGCCTGCAAAGGGGAAGAAAAGATAAGACGAATCGAGCACTTGCTCAAAGGAAGACCATATAAAATGGTTGAAGCCTATTCAGACAGTAAAGAGATCATACTTGAAAAAGCGCAAAGAGCATTTTTAATTAAGGATAAAACTATCCAGCCCTATAACTGATGCTGGATCTTTCTTAATGCGATCTGGAAAGTGGTTCCTTTATTGAGCTCACTATGTGAAACTTTGATCCTGCCTTTATGATAATCTTCAATGATCCTTTTGGCAAGGGAAAGACCCAATCCCCAACCCCGCTTTTTGGAAGTATATCCAGGTTCAAAGATATGGGTGAATTTACTCCTTGGAATCCCCTTACCGGTATCTTTTATATACACATATACCCAATTGAGATCCTGTTTTATTTCTACAGTAAGCTGCCCCTTGCCCCGCATAGCATCAATTGCATTCTTGACCAGATTTTCAATGGTCCAACTGTAAAGAGAAGAATTTAGGTAAACATAAATTGGAGAGTAAGGTGTTGTGATTTTAAAATCTATTAAATCTGAACTTCGTGTCTTGATATAAGTATAACTCTCCCTGGTTGCCTGCACTAGTTCTGTTTTTGAAAGAATGGGTTCAGATCCAATTTTTGAAAACCGCTCGGTGATGGTGCGCAACCTGTCCACATCCTTTTCAATTTCAGTGATATATGATTTATCAACATTTTCCCCTTTAAGGATCTCTGTCCAACCAATAAGGGAGGAAAGAGGGGTGCCAATTTGATGCGCGGTTTCTTTAGCCATACCCGCCCAGAGTTTATTCTGTTCACTGGATTTCGTAGTGGTATAAAAGAAATAGACAACTCCTATAAAAAGGAAGATTATGAGCAATAACCCAATGGGATAATATTTGATCTTGGTGAGAAGAGGGGAGTCGCCGTAATATATACTTTGGATTTGACCCTGGCCAAGGTCCATTTCTATAGGATCATTCTGGCTCTTCATTCGCTCCAGGTAGAGGTCCATTTTTTCCTCACTCTCTCTTATTTCCAGAGGGATGTTGATGCCATCAACAATAATTCCATTCTCATCTACCCAAATCGTGGGAATAGTCGTATTGCTGTTAAGGACCAGGAGGGTTAAAGCGATTTCAGTTTCATTGTCGGTTTGAGCAAGATATGCCTGCGCAGCAGCCCAAATCTCCATTTTATCCCTCTCATCATCTTTTAATCTTTCGAAGAAGATGTAGGTGTTCCATAAGATGAGCCCGACAATAAGAAGAGAGGAAAAAACTATGAACCAACGAGCAAAATTTCGTTCATCTGAGAAATTCATGAAATCCATTTAAGAGGATTTAAATATAACCGTTTTCTGTTAATATTATTGTTGAGATGTGGTTTTTCATTCCTGTACCTATTTGTTACCTTTGAAAAAATTTGTGCATGCTCACTATAGATCCCAGAGAAATAAGTACCGGTAAATGTCATCAATACCTTCTTGGTGCAGTGGGCCCAAGACCCATTGCTTTTGCAAGCACTTTAGATGAAAAAGGAAGACCTAATCTTTCCCCATTTAGTTTCTTTAATGTGTTCAGCGCCAACCCTCCCATACTTGTTTTTTCTCCGGCAAGAAGAGGAAAAGATAACACCGTAAAACATACCTATTTAAATGCGAAAGCGACTAAAGAAGTTGTAATAAATATTGTAAATTTCAATATGGTACAGCAAATGTCACTTGCCAGTACCGAATATGCCGAAGGGGTAAATGAATTTGAAAAGGCTGGCTTTACCATGCTGAAGTCAGATATTGTGAAACCATTCCGGGTGGCCGAATCGCCTGCTCAATTTGAATGCAGGATCAATGATATTATAGAACTTGGCCCGGAAGGGGGAGCAGGAAACCTTGTGATATGTGAAGTGGTGAAAATGCACTTTGATGAGTCTGTTCTTGATGAAACCGGTTTTATAGATCAACATAAAATTGATCAGGTAGCCAGAATGGGAGGAAACTGGTATTCACGGGCAAACCTGGGAATGTTTGAGGTCCCAAAACCATTAACCACTTTGGGAATTGGCGTAGATGCCATATCCCGGGAGATAAGAAGCAGTGAGGTTCTTACAGGAAATGATTTGGGAAAACTGGGAAATGTGGAATCCCTGCCAACTGCAGGTGAAATAGATGATTTTATAAAACAGGAGCCTGAATTGGGTGCTCTCATTAAATCAGGTGATGAGAAAAAGATTCACCTCAGGGCACAGAAATATTTAGATAAAGATGAACCGGCGAAGGCCTGGAAATTATTATTAGCAAAAACAATTTAACAATGGAAGTACAAGGTAAGATTAAAATGATTGGTGAAACCCAGACCTTTGGGGGAAATGGATTTAGAAAAAGAGAAGTAGTGGTAACTACAGAAGAACAATATCCACAGCATATTATGGTGGAATTCGTACAGGATAAGACAGAATTGCTCAATAATTTTCAGGTTGGGCAACCGGTTAAGATAGGTGTCAATTTAAAAGGCCGGGAGTGGGTTAATCCACAAGGTGAAACAAAATATTTTAACTCAATACAGGGTTGGAGAATTGAGAATCTGCAAGCCGGTGCTCCCGGGGTTCAAAATCAGCCTCCGCAGCCCGATACTTCATTCGCACCTGCTCAGGATCTTAATGATGAGGATTATGATGATCTTCCATTTTAAGCGAATTTCTCAGTAAAAATGCCCGACTTTTTTGGCGCAGATTTGCAATCTGTGACAATATTCGGGCTTTTTGTTTCTACATTTTTTAAATTTGGAGATAATCCTGAAATTGTGGAACAGCATCATCCATATGAGAAATTTCCACCCGTTGAAATGGCCAATCCTGATGGGTTATTGGCTATTGGTGGGAACTTATCTGTAAAAAGACTTCTGGATGCATATTGCAACGGGATCTTTCCATGGTATGAAGAATCCCAACCCGTATTATGGTATAGCCCTGACCCCCGTATGGTTCTCTACCCCCAGGAGCTTAAGATCTCAAAAAGCATGAAACAGGTTCTTAGAAAAAAACAGTTTGTTGTCACTTTTAATGAGAATTTTGAGGCTGTTATAAATAACTGTTCAGCAATTTCACGGCTTGGTCAAAGCGGTACATGGATCACTAATGATCTAAAGGAAGCATTTTTGAAACTTCACCGGTTGGGAATGGCACACTCTGTAGAAGTATGGCAGGATGAAAATCTTGTAGGAGGTCTGTATGGGCTTTATCTTAAAGAAAATGGCGTGTTTTGCGGTGAAAGCATGTTCTCCAGGGAGAGCAATGCCTCAAAATTTGGTTTGATTAAATTGGTTGAAAGATTAAAGAATGAAGGCCTGAAATTAATCGATTGCCAGGTCTACACGGCCCATCTGGAAAGCTTAGGTGCAAAAGAGATACCTAGAAGTAAATTCCTTAAATTCCTGAAGTGAGGTTTATATTAAACCTGCTCATACCTGAAACAGGAAATCTCATGGTCATTCACCATTCCTGTGGCCTGCATATGAGCATACATTACGGTGGAACCCACAAATTTAAAACCTCTTTTTTTCAGATCTTTGCTCAGTGAATCGCTGATTGGAGTTGTAGAAGGTGCGGTTTTATAATTTTCTACCTGGTTCTTGATTGGCTTCCCCTCTACAAAACCCCAGATATATTTGCTGAAACTTCCAAACTCCTCCTGCACTTTCATAAATGCAATGGCATTGGAAACCGTGGCCCTTACTTTTAATTTATTTCTTATAATTCCGGCATCCTGAAGTAAATCCTCTATTTTATCTTCAGAATAATTGGCAATCTTTCTGTAATCAAAATTGTCCAAGGCATCCCTGAAATTTTCTCTTTTTCTAAGGATAGTGATCCAGCTTAATCCGGCCTGAAAGGTTTCAAGTATCAAAAACTCAAAGATGCCATCATCGTCGTACAAAGGAACTCCCCACTCGGTATCGTGATATTTCTCATAAAGAGGGTCGCCTATGCTCCAGCTGCAACGTTTAAGATCTGTCATTATCAGGGTTTAAAATTATAGGTAATGGTTCCCGGTTGAGCATTCCTCCCGGCCAGGCTACTAAACATCGCCTGAGAAGCGTAAAGAAGGGCTTGCTCTAATAGACATTCATTTCTGGTATCTGATGCGGCCCTGTTTATTGAAGTTGTTAAAACCTGTCCCCGTTCATTTACGCTGATATTTACCACAACTTTTCCCGACCTGTCACAAGTATAAATAGGATTAGGTAAGTGAACAGCAGTCCTGTCCAGCAGGTTGAATGAAATTGAACTACGCTCCAAACTCCCTGTTTGTGTAGAGGTTGTTTCAGAAGAACGATCCCCATCAGATCTTTTTTTGACCTCCTCCCTGGGAGATGATGCTATTCCCTGGGTACCTGTAGTTTTCGTGTTTTCTTCCTCTGATGTTTCTTCCTGAGAGGCACTGTTTTTTTCAAATATTTCCTGTAGTTGCCTGTCAAAATTCTCATTCCGTGCTTCTGTATTTTCATTAAAGGCCTGATGGGTAAGAGGTGTTGGGCGGGTGGCTTCTTCTGTAATCTCCTCAGGCTCCGGTTCCTCTTCCTTAAGCTGTTCGGCCCTGAAATTATCCAGATCTACAAGAAGTTCACGGGTTTTCTGATTATTGCTGGACAGAGTAAAAGTATATAACGACAAGATGATCACCGAAAATAGCAGAGAGGTGATGATAAGGGCTTTATGTCTGTCAAAAAAATCCATAGGTCAATAAAACTGAGATATTCAAAAGTCAATTTCCCGGTTAAGGTAATAATTTTTCAAAATTCTCTATGTCTAAGGCTTCATCAACAAGAAACCCGCCAATTTTAGTTCTGCGAAGAGAGGAGAGGTAGGCTCCTGTTCCCAGGGCTTTTCCAAAATCATTTGCAAGACTTCTTATGTAAGTGCCTTTACTGCAAACTACACGGAAATCAACCTCGGGAAATCTTATCTCTGTTATTTCAAATTCTGTAATAGTAGTTTTACGTGAAGGAATATCCAGTTCCTCGCCACTCCTGGCATAATCATAATAACGCTTACCGTCTTTTTTAAGAGCCGAATATTTTGGAGGAACCTGGTCTATTTCACCAATAAATTCCAGAGCAGCACCCTGGATATCTTCTTCAGAAATATGGCTCGTCTCAAAGCTTTCATTTATTTCGGTCTCCATATCAAAGGACGGGGTGGTGGCCCCAAGAATGAAAGTACCTGTATATTCTTTTTCCTGAACTTGCAATTCGTCAATCTGTTTGGTGAATTTCCCCGTACATATGATCAAAAGTCCGGATGCCAGGGGATCCAGGGTCCCGGCATGGCCAACCTTAATCTTTTTGATATTGCAGCTCTTTCTTATAAGCCACCTAACCTTATTGACTACCTGAAAGGATGTCCAGCCCAGCGGCTTATCAAATAAAAGTATTTGTCCTTCCTTAAAATCTTCAGCCGTATATATCTTATGTTCCATTTTTAAGGATTTGAAAATGAAATGGAAGAAAAATGAATGGTAAAGATCATAATTTAATAATTATAATACCCAATGATGATAGCGCCCACTCCTACAACAAAACAATAAATGGCAAACCAGGATAGTTTGCTTTTTTTCACGAGTTGTATCATCCAGGTACAAGCCACCAGGCCTGCAAGAAATGCAGCTATGAATCCAATAATTAAAATAGAAGGTTCTGTAGTGGATGCAGTAAGATCACCAGTTAAAAGATCTTTAGCAATTTTTCCCATTATAAGAGGTACAACCATAAGAAATGAGAATCTTGCCGCTTTGGATTTATCATTACCCAATAATACAGATGTAGCAATGGTGGCTCCACTTCTTGAGATTCCGGGAAGGATTGCAATTGCCTGTGAAACTCCAATTACGAATGCATTGCTGTAACTCACCTTTTTATTGGTATTTTTTGCTCTGTCAGCAAGCCATAATAAAAGAGCGGTTATCATCAGCATAAAGCCAACAAAAAGAATATTTCCCCCAAACAGGTTTTCAAGTTCCTCCTCAAAATATACTCCTATAAGCGCTGCAGGAATCATGGAAAGGACGATTTTCAGCGAAAATTCGGTTTCCTCATTCCATTTGAATTGAAAAAGCCCTCTTAATATTTCTGCCACATCTTTTCTGAAAACAACAATTGTGCTCAGGGCGGTGGCGGCGTGTAATACTACGGTGAACATCATTGATTCGCTTGGGATGCTATCATCTCCCAGGATTGCTTTTCCAAGTTCCAGATGGCCACTGGAAGAAACGGGTAAAAATTCTGTAAGACCCTGAACAATACCCAGGATCACTGCATCAAATTCGTTCAATATTATTTATTTTTTATTGGGATTTAAAAGAATGGCGTATACTTCTATCCCAAATCCAAGCAGCACCAATGCGGGCGCAAGCCTTATCCTTCTAAAATTGTAGATCTCTTCATTAAAAACATTGGGATCATCACTACCTCCGCCGGCCATAAGCAAAAATCCAAGAGCAATCACAGCAAGGCCTATAAACATAAAAATGTAATTCCTTTTTCCAAACACAAAATTAAGATCCTGCTTATGCAAAGGTTTCCTGGGTGTCTTGTTCATTTCTGTATGTTTTTTGCCTTTTGCCATATTTAAGTTGCAAAGAAACTAAATTTTGATGAGTTAGAGTTTTCTGTTAACCCGTTCACATTCATTTTACTTTTAATAATAAAGTTCATCTGTTTTTAGGTTAAGGAATCTCGAGGTCGCAAAGAATGTGCTGGCCCAGGTAATAAATATGCCCATAAATAAAATTCCGAGGAACAAAGCCACCAGCAGGCTTACGTCTGCCAGAAGTTCCAGTTCAGGGAAAGTTCGGTTTAAATAATAAAGGACCAGACCCATCCCCACCAGGGCAAGAAGGGCTCCAATAATTCCCAGTTTCACACTTTTTAGGATAAATGGCAACCTGATAAATCTTTTTGTAGCACCAACCATCTGCATAGTCTTTATTATAAATCGTTTTGAATACACGGCCAGGCGTATTGAGCTGTTTATAAGCAAAACAGCAATAAATGTAAATATGCCACTTACCACCAGTACCCAGAAACTTATCTTTTTAATATTGTCATTAAGCAATGCAATAAGGGGTTTATCGTAAACTACCTCCTCCACATAATTTCGTGCAGTAAGATCTGCCGCAATTTCATCGATTTGCTCAGGTGAAACATAATCGGCCTTCATATAAAGGTCGATAGAATTTTGCAGGGGATTGTAACCAAGGAATTCCATGAAATCTTCGCCTATTTCCTTGCTGTGGGCTTCAGCAGCCTCTTCTTTTGAAATATAAGTGCTGGACTTTGTATATTCCGCCATGGCCAGGCTCTTTTTGAGCTGTTCAATTTCTACCTCCTTAGCGGTATCCTTCAGGTAAACAGTCATCGCGATTTGTTCCTTAAAATGATCTGCCACCTTTTTTGTGTTCAATACCAGAAGGCCAAGAAGACCCAATAAAAAAAGCACCAGACCTATACTTATAACTACCGAAAAATATGATGAGATAAGGCGGCGTCTTTGATACTTTTCAAAAGATGTTCTCATAAAGGGTTTAAAGATTTTGTGTAAAAATAAGAAAGTAAACGATACTCATTCTTTAAAACGTTCAAACTTTTCACTTTCGTACATTAAACGTATTTTTGCGCCAATATCCCTGTATTTAGGTGATTGTGGCAAATACTTTAAGCTGAAAAATTTCAGCAATCAAAATATATTCTGAAAATGAGTTACCATTTTAATAAGATTGAGGAAAAGTGGCAAAAATACTGGGCTAAAAACCAGACCTTCAAAGCCTCCAATACTTCATCCAAAGAAAAATTCTATGTGCTTGATATGTTCCCGTACCCTTCTGGTGCAGGTTTGCATGTTGGACATCCGCTGGGGTACATTGCCAGCGATATCTATGCCCGGTACAAGCGTCATAAAGGTTTTAATGTTCTGCATCCTCAGGGATATGACAGCTTTGGATTACCCGCCGAGCAATACGCCATCCAAACCGGCCAACATCCCGCGGTAACTACCGAAGAAAATATAAAGCGCTACCGCGAGCAGCTCGATCAAATAGGTTTTTCATTTGACTGGAGCCGCGAGGTGCGCACCAGCGATCCCGAATATTATAAATGGACCCAATGGATCTTTCTTCAGCTTTTCGATTCCTGGTATGACAACATTAAGGATAAGGCAAGGCCTATATCAGAACTTGTGGAAATTTTTTCTGCGGAAGGAAACAGGAAGATCAACGCTGCCTGTGATGAGGATACCAATATTTTTTCTGCGGAAGAATGGAATGATCTTTCTTCTGAAGAAAAACAGGAGCAATTGCTAAAATACAGACTTACATATTTAGCCGAAACCGAAGTAAACTGGGTACCGGAACTCGGTACTGTTCTCGCCAATGACGAGATCGTCAACGGAGTTTCAGAGCGCGGTGGCTATCCCGTGGTTCGCAAAAAAATGACCCAGTGGAGCATGAGGATCTCTGCTTACGCTGAACGCCTGCGTGCAGACCTTGATAAGATCGATTGGAGCGAAAGCTTAAAGGAAAGTCAGCGCAACTGGATAGGAAAATCGGTGGGGGCGATGGTAGAATTCCCCATCCTAACCTTCCCCGAAGGGGAAGGAACTTTGAAACCGAAATACATGACTGGCGGCAATAATTCTAAATTGCTGTTAGAAAAGGCTATTGCAAATAGAGCTAATCCTACAGAAGCAGAAAAGATTTTATGGGAAGAACTTAAATCTAAATCGCTTGGTCATAAATTCCGACAACAACATCTAATTGACGATTTTATCGTTGATTTTGTGTGCTTATCTAAAAAACTCGTAATTGAAGTTGATGGTGGTTATCATGATAATCAACAAGAGAAAGATTTTTTAAGAACTCAAAGATTAGAGGAATCTGGATTTAGGGTAATTCGTTTTTCCAATGAAGAAGTCGTAAATAAAACTCAAAAAGTACTCGAAAAAATTAAGAAGGAACTGGAGACGGTTATTGTTCCCCCTTCGGGGGCTAGGGGGATATCAGTATTCACAACCCGCCCCGACACCATCTTCGGAGTTACCTTCATGGCCCTTGCCCCTGAGCATGAACTTGTATCACAAATAACCACACCTGAGCAAAAGGCTGAGGTGGAGGCTTATGTGCAGGCGAGTGCGAAGCGGAGTGAGAGGGAAAGGATGGCCGATGTTAAGTCTATCACCGGGGTGTTTACCGGAGCTTATGCAGAACATCCTTTTACAAAAGAACCTGTGCCTATCTGGATTGGGGATTATGTGTTGGCGGGATATGGGACCGGAGCGGTGATGGCTGTTCCCTGCGGAGATCAGCGGGATTATGATTTTGCAAAGCACTTCGATATTCCAATAAAGAATATTTTTCAAGATGTTGATATTTCAGAAGAAGCTTTTACCGGAAAGGACGATGCGGTGATCACCGATTCTGACTTTCTAACCGGATTACACTATAAAGAAGCCCTTCCCAGATCCATTGAAGAACTGGAGAAGATTGGCCAGGGAAAAGGGAAAACAAACTACAGGTTGCGCGACGCGGTTTTTAGCCGACAAAGATACTGGGGGGAACCTTTCCCGATATACTATAAGAACGGACAACCACACCCAATTCCTGAGGAATGCCTCCCACTCCGACTCCCGGAGGTGGAAAAATACCTCCCAACAGAAGAAGGAGAACCACCTTTAGGCAGAGCCGAAAAGTGGCATTGGGATGAAGAAAATAAAAAAGTAGTTTCTATTAAGGAAGGGGTAAAGCCCCCTTCGGGGGTTTGGGGGATTGAACTCAACACCATGCCCGGCTGGGCCGGAAGTTCCTGGTATTTTTTCAGGTATATGGATGTTGAGAATCAGGAGCGCTTTGTCTCTGAAGAAGCACAGAAATACTGGGAAAACGTGGATCTGTACATAGGAGGAAGCGAACACGCCACCGGCCATTTATTATACAGCCGGTTCTGGACAAAATTCCTCTACGATCGTGGATTTGTAACAGTTGAAGAACCCTTTAAAAAGCTCATCAACCAGGGGATGATCCTGGGGCAGAGTGCTTTTGTTTACAGGCTGGAAGGAGAGAACACTTTTATTTCAAAAAATTTGATCGGAGACAAGTCGGTTCAACCAATACATGCGGATGTTTCCCTTGTAAACTTCTCAGATGAACTCGACATCGAGGAATTCAAGAAATGGAGACCTGAATTTAAAGACGCAGTTTTTGTTTTAGACAATAATGAAGTTTATAGTTCAGACACCCCTTCCTTCGGAGGGGGCCGGGGAGAGGCCAACTCCTCCCCTTCGGGGAGGCCGGGTGGGGCTTTTGTCGTGGGTCGCGAAGTCGAAAAAATGTCCAAATCCAAATACAATGTGGTCAATCCTGATGAGATCTGTAAACAATATGGCGCAGATACGCTGAGGATGTATGAAATGTTCCTCGGTCCGCTGGAACAGGCGAAACCCTGGAACACCGCCGGGATAACAGGAGTGCACAGTTTCTTGAAGAAGTTATGGAAACTGTACCACACCGGCCCCGAAGGATCATTCTACGTCAACGACTCCCCTCCTTCGGAGGGGCTGGGGGAGGCCTTGAAATCCCTGCATAAAACCATCAAAAAAGTTACTGAGGATATTGAAAATTTCAGTTTTAATACTTCGGTTTCCACCTTTATGATCTGTGTGAATGAACTTACCGCTCAAAAATGCAATTCAAAGGAGATCCTGGAGCCTCTTGCCATCCTCATCGCACCTTATGCGCCACATATCGCAGAGGAGCTATGGGAGAAGCTCGGGCATGCAGAATCGATCTCTACAGCTACCTATCCTGTGTATGATGAAAAGTATCTGGTGGAAAGCAAAAAGCAATACCCGGTTTCCTTTAATGGAAAGATGAGGTTTACCATGGAATTACCTTTAGATCTGAGTGCATCTCAGATCGAGGAGGCGGTGATGGGCGATGAACGGACTCAGAAACAGCTGGAAGGGCGCACCCCTAAAAAAGTTATTATAGTTCCGGGAAAAATTGTAAATATCGTAGGCTAAAGTCAACCAAAGGTTTTACTTATATTTGATATATGGTGGAATATTTATTCATAGGACTTGCAGTAGGGGCTGTGATCGCCTATTTCATATTTGCAAGGTTCAATAAATACAGAAGTAAGGAACGTGCAGATGAACAATCTGTGATCCTTATGGATAAGATCAAAAGCGTTTGTAAGTTTATCACCGTCGAAGGCGATTTCTCTGAAATTTATCATTACGAGAATTTAAAGGATAAATATGTGAACCTTCTGCTTGGAAAAAAGAAGGCGATCGTCCTCATAAGTGCACGGGCACACGTGGGTTTTGACCTGAGTAAGATTAGGATGTCCAGCGATAATGAGAATAAAAAGATCTTTCTCACCAATTTTCCGGAGCCGGAACTATTGACCGTGGAAACCGATTTTAAATACTATGACAAGCGGGAAGGCTGGGCAAATCCATTTACAACTTCAGATCTTACAGATATTAACCGGGATGCAAAAAAGCATATTGTAGACAAGATCCCCCAAAGTGGCTTGCTGGAAAAAGCAAGAAAAGAAGCCCTATCTACTGTTCTGCTTATTGAAAAGATCGTGGAAACAATTGGCTGGAAACTGGATTATACTGCCCTCGAAACAGATGTAAAGGATCAGCCTAAATTACATTAAACAGACTCTGGGGAAATAAATTTACCTAATGAAGGGATTGACGTCAAGCAGGATAAAAATGCATCACCATTGGAGCTTAAACCTAACAGGTTTTTAAAACCTGTTAGGTTTGGTCTAAATAAGTTGCTGTAGGTTTAAAATCATCTTAGATGTAAAAGAATTCGATGGATATAGAAACTTTCAGAAATTATTGTCTACAGGAAAAGGGTGTTACAGAAGGGCTCCCATTTGGACCGGACACTCTTGTTTTTAAAGTTCAGGGTAAAATGTTCGCTCTGGCAAGCCTGGATGAGATCCCTCTTCGAATTAATTTAAAATGTGATCCTGAAGAAGCGATAAATTTAAGGGATCAGTATCCAAAACATGTTCTACCGGGGTATCACATGGATAAAAAACACTGGAATACTGTAATTCTGGATGGGATGCTGCCTAAATCCATGATCTTCAGGCTAACAAAAAACTCTTATGACCTGGTAGTACAGGGGCTTTCCAAAAAGCTGCAAAAAGATCTCAAAGATCTGTAAAAATAAATCAATGACTCCACAGGAATTTTATAAAGAAGAAAAAAAGAATCAGGAATATCACCTTGTTGAAGCAAACCGGAAATTAAACATTTCGAGTTTTATCAGATTAATAGTTTTTCTTCTGGTCGTTTACGGGGTATATTATTTTTTTGACGAAATCAGGATTGCCGCTGTCATCGCGCTGGCAGGGATAGCCATATTTCTTTACCTGGTTTCCCGTCATACAGATTTAAAATATGAAAGGGATAAGGTCAAAGAGCTGGTAAATCTCAATGAACTCGAATTACGGGTCCTGGACAGGCAATATTCAGATCTTCCTGCCGGACAGGAATTTGAAGATCACCAGCATGCATTTAGTCAGGATATAGATCTCTTCGGAAAGGGCTCTTTTTTTCAATATTTGAATCGAACTTCCCTTAAAGAAGGGGGAATAAGGCTCGCCCATATCCTTACTGAAAATTCCATTGATGGAATAGAAGAAAAACAGAACGCTATCAAGGAACTAACCGGCAGGGTAAAATGGCGACAGGAATTTAGCGCCGTGGCAAAGTTGGTAAAGACTGAAACTCCATCGAAACAGGTGCTCAACTGGTTTAAAACCTATAAAACTTTTGTTCCAGGTGTGATGCGATGGATCCCCTGGGTCTTTTCGGTGATTTCACTCTTAATGATCACAGGTTACGCTCTGGAATATGTCACCGGTATGCAATTTTTCCTTTGGTTTCTGGCAGGTCTGCTTACTACGGGAATCTATTTTAAGAAAGTCAATTTGCTTTCTGAAAGTGTGAACCGTGTTCAGGATACTTTTCATCAATATCACCAGTTACTGGGACTTATTGAGAATACCCATTTTAGCTCCAATTTACTTTCTAAAAAGAAAGATCTTATTAATACAGGAGCTACAAAAGCTTCCAGATTATCCAAAAAATTCTCGAAGGCCATAGATGCGCTGGAACAAAGAAATAATTTTTTAATGGGCATTCTTCTCAACGGTTTTATGCTTTGGGATCTGCGACAATCTTATAAACTGGAGCAGTGGATCATTCAGAACCAGCAACATGTAAAAAACTGGTTTGAAATAATTGAATTTATTGATGCCTATAATTCTCTGGGGAATTTTGCTTTCAATCATCCACAATATGTTTATCCTGATATTACCTCAAAACAACATATTATTAAGGCCAAAGATCTTTCACATCCCTTACTTGACCCGGCAAAACGCATTGATAATGATCTTGTTATTGATAATGAACAGTTTTTTATTATTACCGGGGCAAATATGGCCGGAAAAAGTACTTTCCTTCGCACTGTTTCCCTGCAGATAGTAATGGCAAATATTGGTCTCCCTGTATGTGCGTCTCATTGTGAATACAGTCCTATTAAACTTATTACCAGTATGCGAACCACAGATTCCCTCACCGAGGATGAATCTTATTTTTATTCTGAACTAAAACGCCTTCAGTACATTGTAGGGGAGATTAAGAACGACAAATATTTTATAATTCTGGATGAGATCCTGAAAGGTACTAACAGCACAGATAAGGCAATAGGTTCAAGAAAATTCATTCAAAAACTCATAAAATCGAGATCTACAGGAATAATCGCGACCCACGATCTTAGCTTATGTGAGGTGGCCGAAGAACTGCCACAGGTAGAAAATCATTATTTCGATGCCGAGATCATAAACGACGAACTCCATTTTGATTACAAATTCAAAGAAGGTGTCTGCCAGAATATGAACGCTTCCTTCCTTCTGAAGAAAATGAATATAGTCGACTAACTATGAAATTGGAAAAATTCTTCAGGCTTCATAAATTTTCCCTGTTTTTGCTTATTACCGGTTTGCTGTTTTATGCTTCCTTCGCATATGACCTGGAGCGGGAAGATTTTATAAAACTGTTCATGCTGTATTCCGGATTGTTTTTTTTGAGCTGGAAATTAATTCAAATTGAAAAAGTAAATTTCTGGTTTCTTGCAATAGCAGCTTTGCTTTTCAGATTAGTTTTTATTGGCACTATTCCCAATCTTTCACAGGATTTTTACAGGTTTATCTGGGATGGCAGAATGTTGTTATCGGGTCATAATCCCTATATATATTTGCCTCAGGAACTTATGATCACGGGTACCGCCCCTATAGTTGGGGCGGCTGAATTGTACAATGGAATGGGTAGTTTAAGCGCAGGAAACTATACCAATTACCCACCGCTCAATCAATTAATTTTTGCCTTTGCCGGATTTTTTGCCGGTAAAAGCATCCTGGGACCTGTTATTGTAATGAGGCTTGTGATGATTGCGGCAGATATAGGAGTTCTTTTTTTAGGTAAAAAACTTCTTGAATCATTTGGCCTTCCGGGTCACAGAATATTCTGGTATATTCTCAATCCCCTGGTAATCATCGAGCTTACGGGAAACCTCCATTTTGAAGGAGTTATGGCTTTCCTTCTGCTCCTGTCAATATACCTCCTGCACCGCAGAAAATGGGTATTGAGTGCAGTGGCGATGGGGGCTTCGGTTTTACTGAAGCTTATCCCCCTGATTTTCCTACCCTTCCTGCTATTTTATTTTATAAAATCCCGGGATCCCCAAAAGTCTTTAGGCTGGATTTGGCTTTTCATATATTATCTAATAGTTGGCGTTGTTATAGTTATAGGTTTTCTTCCATTTCTCTCAGAAGAATTTATCAATGGATTTTCCTCGAGTATCGCACTCTGGTTTCAGAAGTTTGAATTCAACGCGAGCATTTATTATATCGTAAGATGGATTGGATTCCATGTGAAGGGTTATAATATCATTGAAACAGCTGGCAAAGTCCTTCCGGTGATTATTATCTTATTATTTGCAGCGCTGGCTTTTTTACGGAGAAAAACATCTACTCAGGGCCTAATAACTACGATGCTCTTTGCGGCCACCATATATTTTTTCCTATCCACCACGGTTCATCCATGGTATCTGATCACACTCTTATTACTTTCGGTCTTCACCCAATACAGATATATGTTGATTTGGTCGTTTTTGGTGATCCTGAGTTATTATACGTATTCAAATCCGGATTTCCAGGAGAACCTCTGGCTGGTTGCCGTTCAGTACTTAATTGTAATGGGATATTTTGGATGGGAGTTGTTCCGGAAAAAAGAATCACAGGGGGAAGTAATGTCTTAATATCGTAATGTATAATGTATAATGTAATTTTGTTTATGTGCTCTTCATTTGCTCCCGCTGAATTCGCAGATTTCCGCAGAATATATATCATGTTCAGACTATCCACTTTCCACTTCAAGGTTTCCTGCAGGTCCTAAAATTGTTTGTGTTTAGGATTTCAAAAACATAACCCTTAACCCCTAACTCCTAACGCCACCACAAAAAAGGGCTATCTTTTCAGACAGCCTTTGAGTATTAAATCTTGAATCTTGATTCTTGATTTTTGACTCTTGGCTCTTGAATCTTGAATCTTGACTCTTCCTTACATATCCAGTAAATACGCAAATATCAAGGGAGCAACAATAGTTGCATCGCTTTCTATTACATATTTTGGAGTGTCTTTATCAAGTTTTCCCCAGGTGATCTTCTCATTAGGCACAGCTCCCGAATAAGAACCGTAACTGGTGGTAGAATCGGAAATCTGGCAGAAATAACTCCAGAATGGAGTCTCTGTCATTTCCATATCCTGGTATAGCATTGGCACGACACATATGGGGAAATCTCCTGCAATACCTCCACCAATCTGGAAGAAACCAACTCCGGTATCAGAGTTTTTAATGTACCAGTCGGCAAGATATCCCATGTACTCGATACCCGATTTCATAGTGCTGGCTTTAAGTTCGCCCTTCATAACATAAGAGGCAAAAATATTACCCATCGTACTGTCTTCCCATCCGGGAACAACCATTGGAAGGTTTTTTTCAGCTGCAGCAAAAACCCATGAATCCTTGATATCAATTTCATAATGCTCTTCCATCACACCAGAGAGCAAAAGCTTATACATAAATTCATGCGGAAAATATCTTTCTCCTTTAGCCTCCGCATCTTTCCAGATCTTCACAATATTATGCTGGATCCTTCTAAAGGCTTCTTCTTCGGGGATAGCGGTATCTGTAACCCTGTTAAGGCCCCTTTCCAAAAGATCCCATTCATCCTGGGCCGTAAGGTCCCGGTAATGTGGAAGTCTTTCGTAATGGGTGTGGGCTACAAGGTTCATAACGTCCTCCTCCAGGTTTGCACCTGTACAGGAAATGAACTGCACCTTATTCTGCCGAATCATTTCAGCAAAGATCTTTCCTATCTCTGCGGTGCTCATGGCCCCGGCAAGGGTAACCAGCATTTTGTTACCGTCCTGTAACTGCTTTTCGTATCCTTTGGCTGCATCTACAATTGCAGCGGCATTAAAATGTTTAAAATATTTTTCTATAAATTGTGAAATCGCTCCTTTACTCATCTTCGTCTTCGTCTGGGTTGTGGTTTAAATATTTGAACTTATAGCTCAACATTTTATAATATAATTTGGCGGCAAGAAAATCTGATGATTTTTCATTTTCATTAGGACATAGTTCTACTATATCAAATCCTACTACATTTTTCTTTCTAAACATAAGCTTTAGGAATTCCATGGTTTCATACCAGAACAAACCTCCCGGCTCAGGGGTTCCTGTTGATGGCATGATCGATGGGTCAAAAGCATCGAGATCTATGGTGATGAACACATTTGGTGTCATCTGGCCAATGGCGTCATCCATCCAGTCATCATATAGATTATGGGCAAAATAGACCTGATTCTCATCCATATGGTCAAGTTCTGAGACATCCATAGAGCGGATACCTACCTGAATAAGATTGGCATTTTTGCTGGCTTCATGAACGGCACATGCATGATTGCATTTTGAACCTTCATACTCTGGTCTAAGATCTGCATGGGCATCAATTTGCACTACGGTAAGATCTTCAAAGCATTCATTAAAAGCGCGAATGGTTCCGATAGAAACGGAGTGCTCTCCCCCAAAAATAGTAACGAACTTGTCCTGTTTTATGTAGTTTTTGGTAGTCTTGTGAACCACATCAACCATTTTCTCAGGGGAAGAATTTTCGGTCACGGGAGGGGCCAGGTAAATCCCTTTTTTATACACCTCTGTCCGGGTCTCAATGTCAAAGAGCTCCATGTTTGCCGATGCTTCCAAAAAAGCTTCCGGGCCTTTGTCTGCGCCTTTTTGCCAGGAGCTGGTTCCGTCATAAGGAACTGTGATCAATACCACCTTTGCTTCGTCTATACGTGCATATTTGTCTGGTATCCCGGCGTAATTCTTTTTGTTCATTACTGTGATTTAAAATTTTTTGGTTGAAACAATTATTTCTTTAAAGTTATAAATTTTTTTTAATCTATTTATTTGAGTTGTAACCCAGTATCTTCAACAGGTCCTCAGAGGATTGCTGCTCGCTGAAAACTTCTGTGGTAAGATTTCCCTCGGCATCTTTGTCAATGAGGATTTGTTTTGGTTGTGGTATAAGGCAATGCTGTAACCCACCAAATCCTCCGATGGTTTCCTGATATGCGCCGGTATTAAAGAAGCCAATATACAAAGGCCTGTCTTTTCTGTACTTGGGCAGGTAAATTGCGTTCGTATTCTGCTCAGAATTGTAATAATCATCACTGTCACAGGTCAATCCTCCCAATAAAACCCTTTCATATTCATCATTCCACCGGTTAATGGCGAGCATGACAAATTTCTTGCTTATCGCCCAGGTATCAGGCAGGGTAGTTATAAAAGAAGAATTGATCATATTCCATTTTTCCCTGTCATTTTGTTGTTTCTGGTAGAGGATCTCGTAAATAGCTCCCCCGCTTTCACCCACGGTGAACGAGCCAAACTCTGTAAAAATATGCGGTACTTCAACTCCTTCGTTATCACAAGTCAATTTGATCTGGTTGATGATCTCTTCAACCATATATTGATAATCGTACTCAAAATGAAGGGAATTCTTTATTGGAAAACCACCCCCAATATTAAGGCTGTCAAGGGTGGGGCAAATTTTCTTGAGATCTATGTATACCTGTAAACATTTATTAAGCTCATTCCAGTAATAGGAGTTATCCTTAATTCCTGTGTTGATGAAAAAATGGAGCATTTTTAATTCCACCTGATCATTCTCCTTAACCTTTTTATTGTAAAAAGGAACAATATTCTTATATCCAATCCCGAGTCTGGAGGTATAAAATTCAAATTTCGGCTCTTCTTCTGAAGCTATCCTGATCCCAATTTTATATGGTCCTTTGATCTCTTCGGAAAGAAGGTCTATTTCCTCATAATTATCAATAATTGGAATACAGTTTTTGTGACCGCTATTGATAAGTTCTGCAATATTGGTAATATATTGATCTCTTTTGAACCCATTACAGATCACATAAGTTTCATCTGTGATCTTACCGGTAACTTTTAATTTCTGAACAATGTTGATATCAAATGCCGCTGAGGTTTCAATATGTATATCATTTTTCAAAGCCTCATTCAGGACATGTTCAAAGTGAGAACTTTTGGTGCAATAGCAATAGCTGTATTCTCCCTTATAATCATACTTTTCAATGGCATTTTTAAACCAGGTCTTTGCCCGGTTTATATTCTGGGAAATCTTAGGCAGGTAGGTAAATTTCAGAGGAGCTCCATACTTCTCTACCAGTTCCATAAGATCTATATCGTGAAATTGTAATTCATTGTCTACCAGTTTAAACTCTTCCTGCGGGAAGTAATAAGTCTGGTCAATCAGATCGCTGTATTTAGTATTCAATTCTTAGAGGTATTTTAAATGAAGGTGAAAAATTAGGTATTAAATGATACGGTCAAAAATAATGACTGGTAAAATATTGTTAAGATAAAAATTAGGAAGGGTAAATAAACGTACAGAAAGGATTTTCCGGCAAGGGATAATTCTGCAGGGTGGCACCCCTGAGGTGCATTTTTAAAAATTATAAGTTTGTTCAACCGCTTATATTTCTTATAAAAAGGGTAATTATGTCATTTTGGTTTTTAGCACATTTGAACAAATGATATGCCTGTACGTTACTTAAAATCAGCTGTAAAAATATAAAAAATATAGTTTAATGCAGGATTTTTTCCTGTAACCTATAACATTTTAATATTGATAAGTTCCTGCTTGGTCAATACCCTCCAGTTACCGCGTGGAAGATCCTTTTTGGTTAGTCCGCCAAACACGACCCTATCAAGTTTCTCAACCTCATATCCAAGGCTTTTGAACATACGTTGGACTACATGAGGCTTTACGCTGTTTGTTTCCAGACCTACTTCATTCCGGGGGCGGCCATCTATATAGCTTACATCCTGAACTTTTATTTTCCCATCTTCCAGTGTAATACCGGCCTGTAATTTATCAAGATCCTCCTGTGATACCGGTTTGGTGAGTTCTACATGGTAGATCTGCCTAATGCCATTTTTGGGTTTGCCCAGTTGTTTTTCCAGGGAGCCATCATTGGTCAGTAACAAAAGGCCGCTCGCCTGCCTGTCAAGTTTCCCCACAGGTGACAACTTGCTTTTGGAGGCATTTGCAACGAGATCCATTACTGTTTTAGATCCTTTTTCGGTACTGCTTGTAGTAAAGAATCCCCGTGGTTTATTTAAAAGTATATATTCAGGTTTCTCGGGAGTTACCTTGTTCCCGTCAAATTTTACTTCGTCCCCGGGTTTAACTTTATAGCCCATTTCAGTAACCGGCTTACCGTTCACTGTTACATTCCCGGCAGAAATATAAATATCTGCATCCCGTCTGGAACACATTCCTGAATTTGCAATGTATTTATTGAGTCTTATCCCATCTTCTTTGGAAGAGGTTTTCTTCTCAGTCTTTGCAACAGGTTCCTTCTTCACAGGAGCTTTTCCCCGGGGTGCAGGTTTCTTTCTTTCTCCACTTCCCGGCTTACCGCCAAACTTCTTGCCCGTAGAATTAAAATCTCGACTCATAGTTATATTTTTTGCAAAGATACTTTTTAGATAATGATCCTACTAAGTTATTACTGAAAGATTTGAAGCGCAAACTTATTGATTTTTCACTGTAAATAATCCGTCGATGGCTCTGCCTGGAGGTTTCTCATACTACCTCCCCTTGGGGGAGGTCGGAATTGCTTTTTTTTTGCAATTCCGGGTGGGGCAAATTAAAATACCCTGTTGAAAACATCTGCATGGTCAATCAATAAAATACTGAATACCCCGGCAACAATTATGAACTTAAGAATATTATGAAGTAAGAGATACTGCCATTTTGCAGTGCTGAAATACAGGAAGAGCACAAAAAAGACGAGCAGCAAAATGGAGAAATAAAAATAATAATCCATCTTTCCAATATCAAATCTGGTGACCAGTAACATGATGGGGATCATTGATATAATTGTGAGAATTGATAAAAAGAATTTACTCCACTTTTCTCCGTAAACCACAGGTATAGTTTTATAGTTGAGGAGCAGATCCCCTTTAAGATTTTCAAGGTCTTTGACCAGCTCCCGCATTACGATCATTAAATACAGGAAGGTGGCATGAATAAATATCACAGGTTCAAAATTTTTGTAATAGATGAAAACCACGAAAAACGGAATTATTGCCAAAATGCTTGCCACCAGGTTTCCCAGAAATAAAATTCTCTTTAACCTGTGGGAATAAAACCAGATCACAAAAATGTAAATTGAAAAGAAAACCACCGCCCTGAAGGAAACATAGCTGGCAAAAAAGATGGCAGCAAAATTCAGAATAAAATAAACTGAAAGTTTTGTGCGCTGACTTACAAAGCGGTCCAGCATGGTTTTTTTTGGTCTGTTGATAAGGTCTTTTTCGCTGTCGTAAAAATTATTTATAATATATCCCGAGGCGATTACCGTGGCAGAGGAGAGAATAAGAAAAAACAGATTTGGATCAAAAATTACCCGTCTCAAAGGGAGTTCCGGCGCAAGAATAAAGGCCGAAGTAAGGTATTGAGCAACAATAAGAATGAGAATATTATACCCGCGCACTACCGAAAACAAACTCAGCATTTTAAGCAACAAACGTTTGTTTTTAATAGTCACCATTAAAAAGGGGAGTTTTAGAAGTTGTAAACCACTTCTAAACGATAATCCTTCAGCGCATTTCTCGCTTTGTCAATATCTTCGGTAAAACCAAGGATGTAACCACCACCACCAGAGCCGCATAATTTCAGGTAATAATCATTAGTATCAATCCCTTTTTGCCATAATTTATGAAACTGTGCCGGGATCATTGGTTTGAAATTGTCAAGAACAACGTGAGAAAGTTTTTTGATATTTCCGAAAAGCGATTTCACATCTCCCTTAAGAAAATCATCAACACATGCATCGGTATGGGTAATGAACTGGTCTTTTAGCATTTTTCTAAATGGTTCCTGTTTCATATTCTCCATAAAGATCTGCACCATGGGAGCAGTTTCTCCTATTGACCCACTGTCGAGTAAAAATACAGCCCCTTTCCCGTTTTCAGTCTGAGAGGGAATTCCTGCCGGTTCAATATTATCCTGTGAATTGATAAGGATTGGTATACTAAGGTAACTGTTCAATGGATCAAGACCCGAAGATTTCCCGTGAAAGAAAGATTCCATCTCCCCAAATATCTTCTTCAGCTTTAAAAGTTTGTCCCGGGTTAAATTTTCCAGTACAGTGATCTTGTCCTGGGCGTATTCATCGTAAATAGCTGCTACCAATGCACCGCTGCTTCCCACTCCATACCCCTGCGGAATGCTGGAATCAAAATACATCCCTCTATCAATATCTTTTTTTAAAGCTTCCAGATCAAATTTAACAAGCGCAGGATTGTTTATCTCAAGTTCTTCAAGATATTTCGTAAACCTGCTCAGACTCTGGTTGGATTTTATTGCTTCTTCTGAAGGATCTTCATCTACCTTCAAAGCTCCATTGTAAAAATTATACGGTATGGATAAACCTTTGGAATCTTTAATAATTCCGTATTCCCCGAAGAGCAAAATTTTAGAGTAGAATAAAGGTCCTTTCATAGTGGGTTCTAAAGTTAGCAGAAAGCAAGGCGATAATTTAGCATTTCTTTCCTTTGGGGTAACATGTTGTTGATCAAAGTTAACAATTATAAATATAAAAGTAATTCTTAAAATAAGATCAATAAATGATCTAGATCACCAAATTAAGTTTACTTAAGCATTACTGCACCTTTGCCAACACGGTCGCAAAGATACTGCTCATTTTCGCAATACGCAAGTAACTCATTCTTAATGAATTCAAAAACTTTTTCCTTAATATCTTCGGGATAAAGTACGTGAACATTCGCCCCTGCATCGAGTGTAAAGCAAACCGGCAGACCGGTTTTTTCACGAAAATCCCAGATCCTGTGGATTATCTCAAGGGTGTTTGGTTTCATAAGAATGAAATATGGGCGACTGCTCATCATCATAGCATGTAAAGTCAGCGCTTCACTTTCAACGATTACAATAAAGGCTTTCAGGTCACCAGACCGGAGGACTGCCCTTAGATCTTCCAGATTGGAATGGGCCTGTTCAAAACGCCTTTCTGCAAATGGATGTCCGTGCATAAGATTATGCCCCACACTGCTGCTTACCTGTTTTGATCCTTTATCTACCAAAAGTATGGTGTCCTGAAAATCATTAAAAACCCTATGTATTTCCCCGGGGCATGCTATTCCAAATAAATCACTGCTTCCCACTATATTCTCATGTTGTCCCCAGACTACCAGTCTGCCTTCAATACTCCTGCAGGCACTTCCAGAACCCAGTCTGGCCAGGAAAGATGCTTTTTTATTAAAATAATCCTCTGACATTCCGGGATCCAGTTTCTTCTCGAGACTCATGATGCAGAGGGCCAGAGCACTCATTCCACTTGCCGAGGAGGCTATACCGCTGCTGTGGGGAAACGAATTCTTTGTTTTGATAACAAAATTGAAATCCCTGAGATAAGGGCAAAAGGGTTCGATCCTTTTAAAAAACTCCCTGATCTTGGGTTTAAAATCCTCCTTCTTTTTTTCCTCAAAGTAAAGTTCAAATTGCGGTTGATCTTCCCCTGAATTTTGTCTGGAATATTCCAGAGTCGTGGTGGTTACTGAAGTGTTCAGCGTAAAACTTATCGATGGATTTGCCGGGATCTGGTCCTTTTTCTTCCCCCAGTATTTTACAAGGGCAATATTGCTGGGAGATTGCCAGGTGATCACTCCATCTTCAATATCTGTGTTAAAATTTTGAGTCAAAAAATCCTTAAGAACCATTCCTGATTTTTATTTAGGCAAATATACTTTTTTAGTTTACAGTTGATAAATTGCTATTTCAAATTAATTCTTATTTTTAATTAAGTAAACCAGGATATATGGCAGCCAGATTGTATTTAAAGATATTCCTTGCTCTGGCAATTTGCCTTTTCATTGGGTTTATGGCCAGCCTGGCCACGCAAACAGGCATGACAGATTGGTATTCTTCATTGAATAAGCCTTGGTTCAATCCGCCGGATTGGATCTTTGGTCCCGTGTGGGGTATATTATACGTAATGATGGGAATTTCAGCAGGAATTGTATGGAGCAAGGGAACATATCATAAATGGGTGAAGACCGCTCTTTATCATTTTGCTTTTCAGTTATTATTAAACGGGGCCTGGTCTTTACTGTTTTTTGGGTTGAAAGAACCGTTATGGGCCCTGCTGGATATCATTGCATTGTTTGTGATTCTTATTCTCACAATCAAATGGTTTAAGGTGGTAAGCAATACGGCTGCATGGCTACTTATTCCTTATGCTGTTTGGGTTCTCTTTGCAGCGGTCCTAAATTTTGAGATTTGGCGATTAAATTAAGCTGAAATTATTTTTCATTCTCCCCGGCCATTGCTTTTGCGGCGATATAAGCCCCGGTCCAGGCATTTTGAAAATTGAATCCCCCGGTAATGGCATCGATATTTAAAACTTCTCCGGCAAAATATAAGTTTTTTTGGATCCTGCTCTCAAAGGTTTTGAAATTAACCTGTTTAAGATCTATTCCTCCCGCGGTTACAAATTCTTCCTTAAAAGTGCTTTTGCCGTTGACCTCAAATATCCCTGCTGTAAGTTGGAGGCTCAGATCTTTAATCTGATGCTTATTCATATCTGCCCAGATAAGGTTCTCCTGGATGCCCGAGGCTTTAACCAGGCTTTTCCATAATCTTTTTGGTAACCCGAAATGAGGATTTTTGGAAATTTGCTGTTTTCTGTAAGTGAGCTTAAGTTCCATGAATTCTTCGGTAAGATCTTCCTGTGAATAACCCGGTAGCCAATTCACCCTGATACTGAACTTATATCCAAAATCATGAAGTTCCCTTGCTCCCCATGCTGAAAGTTTTAAGATCGCGGGTCCGCTCATACCCCAATGAGTAATAAGTAATGGTCCTTCGGTTCTCAGATTCGTAGTCACTACTTTTACTGATGCTTTAGTAGAGAGGCCGGGAAGGTTTTTGATCCGGTCATCTTTTATATTAAAAGTGAATAGAGAAGGCACCGCCGGCTCAATAGTATGGCCAAGGTTTTTTAAAATCTTCCACATTTTGGGATTACTTCCGGTAGCCGCAAGAACTTTATCGGCAACGAAATTTCCATTCGTGGTTATGATCTCCCAGTTTTCATTCTTCGGAATAAGTTCCTGTACTGCATGATGTTTCAGCACCTTAATACCAAGCCTTTGGGTTTCATCAAGAAAACAATTGATAATTGTTTCTGAAGAATCTGAAACCGGAAACATCCTGCCATCTTCCTCGACCTTCAGTTCTATTCCCCTTTCCTCAAACCAGGCAATGGTATCTCCGGTCATGAAGGTGTGAAAGGGACCTTTTAACTCTTTTTTCCCCCGCGGGTAATTTTTCACAAGTTCGTTTGGAACAAACTCGGCATGTGTAACATTACATCTCCCACCACCGGAGATCCTCACCTTGGTAAGGACTTCCTTGCCCCGTTCAAGGATGATGATCCTGGCATCCGGATTCATTTCTGCGGCATTTATCGCCGCAAAGAATCCTGCTGCACCCCCACCAATAATCGCGATGTCAATTTTTTCCAAATTATGTATTTTAAGCTTATAAATATATCCTTACTGTAACCTATCCGGGTAATCTGAAATGATGGCATCCACCCCAAAATCCTTCATTCTTTCAATGGTCTCCGGGTCATTGACCGTCCACACATTCACTTCAAACCCCATTTCATGAGTGAGTTTTACATTATCTCGGGTGATAATACCCACTGAGGGATGGATCGCCTTTGCTTTTAGCAGTTTGCCGAGTTCTATAGCCTCGGTCACGCTTGCTTTGCTCAGGACTCCAATGGGTATTTCAGGATTGTTCTTATAAACCTCAAAAAGCTCGTTTTTCTGAAAACTGGACACGATGAAATCTGAATATTTCCAGCTTCTGTTATTTATATATTCTTCGATAATCCTACAGGCTCCGGCAGCGGTATTAAGGCCCTTCAGCTCAATATTTATATAACATTTTTCTTCTATAATATCCAAAACTTCCCTTAGGGTTGGAATTTGAAACTTTCCTTCCACAAGAAGGTTTTTCAGGTCCCCCAGATCAATTTTGGAAACTTCTCCTTCGCCATTTGTTGTCCTGTCAAGAGTAAAATCATGAATGACCACCAGTTCGCCTGAAGCGCAGCGGTGAACATCTATTTCTATGGCATCTACACCCATTTCCAGGGCGAGAGAAATACTTTCCAGGGTATTTTCGGCTAAATGGCCTTTTGCACCTCGGTGTCCAATTTTTTTATATGATCCCATGAAGCAAAGATATTAATCTAAATAATTTCTCGAAGGCCATGACCCGGGGTTTCCATTATAATCTCCATCTGGGGACGGCGGGAATCGTTTTTTTGTTTAATTCCGGGTAGGGAAGATAGCAATTCTGTACCTCGTAATGTTTAGAAGACCTTATCACTACTTAACATTTTTTTACATAGGAGGGTAGTTAATTTTACTTTTCAATTATAATCCGGAAATCTGACATATATGAAAAAGCCAAAAAAATTTCCTGATCAGGAACAATCACAACCGGGAAAAGAACATAAAATGAAACCAACTCCCGAGATCATAAGGAAAGATTACAAAGGGAGTGAAAAATTAAAAGGTAAGATTGCTCTCATCACGGGAGGTGATAGCGGAATTGGAAGAAGTGTGGCGGTGCATTTCGCACGCGAAGGAGCAGATGTGGCTATAGTGTATTTGGAAGAAGATAAAGACGCCAGAAAAACCAAACAAATGGTGGAAAAGGAAAATCAAAAATGCCTTATTATAAAAGGGGACCTTCGGGATGAAGGATTCTGCAGCGCAGTAATCCAGAAATGCGTTGATGGGTATGGAAAATTGAATATCCTGGTCAATAATGCCGCAGTGCAATTTCCAAAAGATGAGGTGAAGGAAATCACTAATGAACAAATAAAGGAAACCTTTGAGACTAATATTTATCCTTATTTTTTCATCTCTTTACAAGCAATGAAACATTTGAAAAAAGATGATTGTATCATTAATACCACCTCGGTCACTGCATACCGGGGTAGTGAACATCTTCTTGATTATTCCAGTACCAAAGGGGCAATTGTAACATTTACACGGTCTCTTTCAAAAATGCTGGCAGAAAAGAAGATAAGGGTTAACGCTGTTGCTCCCGGCCCAATCTGGACTCCTCTTATTCCTGCATCTTTTGATGATGTAACAGATTTTGGACAGGATACTCCAATGGGCAGGGCGGGACAGCCCAGTGAAGTTGGGCCCGCCTACGTATTTCTGGCCTCAAAAGACAGTAGTTATATCACAGGCCAGGTAATCCATATTAATGGCGGTGAAATTATTGGGGGATAGTTAGCGTTTTAATAACACCTGAATATAAAAAGCGAATGGAATTTGATCTTGGCTGGACAGATGTGTTGGGTTTGGTAGCAGGAATCTGCACGATGGCAGCGGTTATCCCTCAAATTAAAAAGGCCTGGAAAACCAAAAAAGTAGAAGATGTTTCCCCCGGAATGTTCATTGTTCTTATCATTGGGGTTTTTCTTTGGGTGGTTTATGGATTCACTCAAAATGATCTTCCTATAATTGCTACAAACGGGGTATCACTGGCTTTAAACGGATTCATGTTATATCTTATGATACGTTATAAAGATAACGATAAAGAAAAGGATAAAGAATAAGAGTATCTCTTTTAGACCGGCAATGCCGTATCAATCAGTTTTTGCAACTTAAAAAGACTGTTCCTAAGATTTTTTTTAGAAATGTTCAGAATGCTTAAAATATTTTTTTGATAGGATTGTAAATAATCCGGGATGAGGTTTGCCGCACAAACCCCTGTTTTTAAAACAGGTTTCACTGTAAAAGGATTTTTATCTAAAAATCATTGATTCCCCGGCTTGTCAATTCGCGCGATAATCCCTTGTTAATCTTAATTAAATATAGATTAAAATAATCTTAATCAACTTTAGAGAGAGCAGCTCTCATTATATTTTTGTGAATAGGGCTTTGGGCCATTGAAAATGAATGTATGAAATCAGATATATCTATTAAAAATAAAAAGAATTTCTCCCACGACTCACCGGAGGCAAATGTCCTCAGGATCTTAAATAAATTTATTCTTGAGGATGATCACCCTTGCGTTATGGCGCAAACCGTATTTTCCCTGGATAAAGTAGATCTTCATGTATATGAAAACTTTGGATCAAGGAACACAGCTCAGAAAATTTTAAAGGATATTAAAAAGTATCTGTCAAAATATGACTTTGACAATAATGACTTCTACACTTTTGTCGCCGCCTTTCCAGATCGAAAAAATTATTCTGAAAAGCAGTTTGAAGAACTTCTTTGGAAGCAATTGCAATTCATTCATGAAGCAGATGACCTACCATGGGATCCTTCGGTAAGCAGTGATCCTGATAATAAAAATTTTAGTTTTAGTATTCAGGGAAAATCTTTTTACATGGTGGGATTACATCCTAACAGTTCCCGAATGGCAAGGCAAAGTCCGGTGCCGGCAATTGCTTTTAATCTTCACTGGCAATTTGAGAAACTCCGTGAAATGGGAGCGTATTCAACGGTTAGAGATAAGATTAGGGAGCGTGACAGGGAACTACAGGGAGATAATAATCCCATGTTGGAAGACTTTGGAGAGAAAAGCGAAGCGCGTCAATATAGCGGAAGAAAAGTTGGAGAAGAATGGAAATGTCCGTTTCTTTCGGGAAAATAGGATTTCATGTATCAGCCTAAAAAATATAAGAAAACAGATCCACAATACATTTTTGAATTTATAAAGGAGCATCCCTTTGCAACTTTTGTTCTTAATGGTGATCACCTTCTGGCTACTCATATTCCCGTTCTTATTAACGGCAGCCCTGAAAAATTTACTTTATATGCCCACATCGCCAATCACAATGAGCAATATGAGCATATAAAGAATGGAAAAGAAGCTCTATTGATTTTTCAGGGATCTCATGGCTATGTGTCTTCATCATGGTATAAAGAAAAAAACATAAGTACCTGGGATTATTCCGCAGTACATGTAAATGTGAAATTAAAACTTCAATCAACCGAAGAACTGGCTCAATCTCTTTCAAATCTTGTTCATAAATTTGAAAAGGATCAGGAGTCTCCTTTATATTTTGAAGATTACCCCAAAGATATGATTGAAGATCATATTAGGGAGATCACCGGGTTCTGGTGTGAACCTTTAAGAATACAAGCCGTCGCGAAGTTGCATCAGGGGTATGAGAAAGATGACGTTGTTTCGGTGATTGATCATTTGGAAAGATCCTCTTGTCCTGTTACCGGTGACCTGGCTAAAAATATCAAAAAGGAACATGGAATTTAAAATTGAGAAACAATCGGGGAAGGCCTTTACGCTTAATAAAGGCCAGAGGCTGAAGGTCATAGATCCCCGGGGGGAACAGGTAAGCGATATGGTATTGTTCAATGCCAAGGATATTAGGGAAAAATTATCCTCGGGAAAAACCCTGGATTTTGAAGAGACCATTCTTATAACAAAAGGGAACTATCTCTGGAGTAACAGAAGCAGAAAAATGATGAAGATCCTCGAGGATACCAATGGAAGGAATGACTTTTTGCTGGCTCCCTGTAGTCCGGAAACCTTTAAGATCATGTACAACAATCCCGATTATCACCCCAGTTGTTTTGAAAATTTATACACCAGCCTAGCGCCTTATGAAATAAAACCTGATGATATACCTACTGCTTTCAACATCTTTATGAATGTTCAATTTTCGGCAGATGGCAAACTGAGTGTAAATCCTCCCTTAAGCAAAGCGGGTGATCATATTCTTTTTCAAGCCGAAATGGATTTGATAGTTGCTCTTACAGCCTGTTCGGCAGAGGATAGCAATAACGGTACATTCAAACCAATACATTACCAGATCCTGAATCAGGGTTAATTTTCAGGATTTTCGTAATAATTTCTTATAATGTTCTTCAGGGAATCGATTTCTTTCTTGTAAAGCAGAATCTCCTGGTTCAAACTATAAATTTTAAAGTTTGAAGTTTGTTGGGGTTTAAGTTCTTTTCCGGTTGCTGTGGAATTCCCTCCAATATAACTCAGGATGCAAACTGTCAAAAGAATGGTCCAGAACCTGAAACTACCAAAGAACATCTCCATTTTACTGTTGGTTTCTGTGCCCAGCAATTCTATTTCCTCGATATAATTACATAGATAAGCTTCTGCCTTCTTTTTATCTGTTTTAATTCTTTTATCCGGGGAGATATCCTGATAGAATTCCGGCATATTCTCAAGGCTCTCAATTTGTGCAATTTTTGAAGACGATGAAATAGGGAAAATCCTTGAGAGTATTACGACAGTGGATTCAATCCACTCCGTACGTTTAATAGCGGGATCTTCTATCTTTTCAATCTGGATCTTTAATAATCCGATTGCTTTATTTTTTCTCATCCAGGTGTATTGTTTGTAGGGGATTGAATGCACCAAATTAAGCCTCTAAGATTGTATTTTTTTTACAGTTTTCTATGATTTTCGGAATATTTATTTCCAAAAACACCAAAATTTGAATATACATTATGATTTAGAGGAAGCTTTTTAAGTTTTTTCATTGGTTAGTTCTGTAATTATCTTTTACTTAACAGGCTGTTCTTTCAATATTTAGTAGTTTTTATCCAAATTTAAAATAATTTAATTTAAATAGGATATAATGAAAAAATTAGAAGGAAAAACAGCACTTATTACGGGATCCGATTCGGGAATAGGACAGGCCACTGCAGTAGAATTTGCAAAAGAAGGCGCAAAGATTGTGATCACTTATCGTTCAGACGAAGAGGGAGCAAAAAAAACACTTCAACAGGTAAAAGATGCCGGGGGTGATGGAATTATAATATATGTGGATGTTTCAGAAGAAGATAAAGTTGAGAAAATGTTTGACAAAGCCATTGAAAAATATGGCACTGTGGATATTTTAGTGAATAATGCCGCAATAAATGGCCAGGGAATTAAGGTTGAAGATCTTACAACCGAAGTATGGGACAAGGCTATAAAGACCAATCTCTATGGATACTTTTTTTGTATACGAAGATTTATAAAAATCAGAAAGGATGATGGCGGTAAGGGAAAGATAATAAATGTTTCTTCTGTTCATGAGGAGATACCTGCTCCAGGCACCGCCGAATACTGCAGTTCCAAAGGTGCCGTGAAAATGCTAACCCGCACTTTGGCTCTTGAACTTGCAGAGTATGGCATCAATGTAAACAACCTTGCTCCCGGCATGATCCTGACGCCCATGAACCAGGAGGCCAAAGATGATAAGGAAGTGCGGAAGGAAAAAACCGAAAACATCCCATTTAAAAGAGCGGGGGAACCCGAGGAAATTGGAAAACTGGCAGTTTTTCTTGCGTCTTCAGATTCTGACTATGTGACTGGTTCTACTTATTTTATGGATGGCGGACTCATGCGATTGATGGGACAGGGGGCGTAGAACTTTTTTCTGGATTTATTTTAAACGGATTAAATAAAGAATAATGGTGAATAATGAGTAATTTTATTAGAATCATTGCTTTTTTATTTCCCCAATTCAGGTCATATGAGAATATTAATTATTGCTCTTTTATTTCCATTGGCTTTATATTCTCAGGAAGAACAATATTTTGTTTTGCAATTTGAAGTCGATGCCCGTAATGCCCTTATTGGCGGTACTGTGAACGAACAGGGATTTGATCTTGTTTTTAAAGGGGGATTTTCTGCACAGTGGTTTCGGGTGGATGGATTTCTTGAATTTTTCGAGATATTGGATTACAGAACAGCAGGGGTAAATATAACTTACCTTATCCATTACAGACGAAAATTTAAACAGGGTTTGGGATTACAGATAAGTATCATTGAAAAGCCTAAAAAAGTAACTCCTTCAATTGGGTTCAACGGTATTCTGGAATATCATCTCGATCCCTTTTTTGTTTCTGCCCGCGCCGAGACCAAAATGAGAACAGATTGGGATATCACTGTCATTTCGGGTTTTGTGGGAGTGGGATATAAGTTATAATGGGAGGCTCTTGAAGAGATTACAATTCGGGGCCTAAAGTTTAGATTTTTTTAAATTGAAGAGCACAAGCTTTCTTCGTGGTAGTCCGTTTCAGTGATTTTTATTCATGATCAAAATAATAAATTGACTATACCTTTTCTCTGACAGCTCCAGCATATAAAAAAGTCCCTTATAATTTTTTTAGTATTCCCTTTGGAGGGGTGTTCGCGGGACGGGTGGGACTTTTTATGAATTATGGATTTGACTGTACATTTTTGCTCCCCCTTCGGGGGCCGGGGGGCTATTAAAAAAGCTTTGTTTCTGAAGAGCTTTACCTTTGTGCGGGAGAAGACTACCTTCGACGGCGCTCAGGAGAAGCTTCTCGGTCCCTCACCATTATTGTTCAAATTAATTGCGATGATGTGGATTTGCCATCCGTGACATACAAATCCTTTCTTCCCCTTCGGGGGCTGGGGGGATAATAAAAAAGCCCTTCATTTCTGAAGAGCTTTCCTTTTGTGCGGGCGAGAGGACTCGAACCTCCACACCTTGCGGCACCAGATCCTAAGTCTGGCGTGTCTACCAATTCCACCACGCCCGCCTTAGTTATTTAACATGCTTTACAAAACTTAGGACTTATTGTAAAACTGCTTAGCTTAATAAGCGGGTGCAAATATACATAAATGTTTCAATTTTCAAATTATTTTAGAAAAATTAGCACCCCTGATATTTTTAAAATAAAGAATATGGATAACACATTGACTTGCTTTTTTCCTGCTATAGGATTTTATTACATTTGCTGAAATAAAATTTACATGATGAGTAATGTGAGACAATATGTTGAAGAGCATAAAGACAGATTTTTAAAAGAACTTATTGAATTACTAAAGATTCCATCTATAAGTGCCGATCCGGCATATAAAAAAGATATAATAAAAACTGCAGAAGCGGTGATGAAAAGCCTGAAAGAAGCGGGCTGTGAGCATGTTGAAATTTGTGAAACTCCGGGTTATCCAATAGTTTATGGAGAGAAGATCATAGATAAAAACTTGCCAACGGTTCTGGTATATGGTCATTATGATGTGCAGCCACCAGATCCTTTAGATCTTTGGGAAAGTCCGCCGTTTGAACCTGTGATCAAAGAAACCTCCATCCATCCTGAGGGAGCAATTTTTGCACGCGGGGCATGCGATGATAAGGGACAGATGTACATGCATGTAAAAGCAATGGAATACATGACAAGTAGTAATACCTTACCGTGTAATGTGAAGTTCATGATTGAAGGGGAGGAGGAAGTTGGAAGCGCGAGTCTTGGGTGGTTCCTGGAAAGGAATCGGGTGAGACTGGCAAATGATGTAATCCTGATTTCAGATACCGGGATGATCGCAAAGGATGTTCCTTCCATTACAACAGGCTTGCGAGGATTAAGCTATGTTGAAGTTGAAGTAACCGGACCTAAAAGAGATCTCCACAGCGGACTCTACGGTGGAGCTGTAGCCAACCCGATCAATGTGCTTACAAAAATGATAGCCTCTTTACACGATGAAAACAATCATATTACCATCCCCGGTTTTTATGACAAAGTAGAAGATGCAAGCGAAGAGGAAAGAAGAAAAATGGCCGAAGCTCCGTTTTCATTAGAAGAATATAAAAAAGCACTGGACATTGAAGATGTATATGGTGAAAAGGGTTATACAACCAATGAAAGAAATTCAATTAGGCCTACCCTGGACGTCAATGGAATCTGGGGAGGATATATAGGTGAAGGTGCGAAAACCGTGATTGCAAGCAAAGCATATGCAAAAATTTCCATGCGACTTGTACCAGATCAGGATTGGAAGGAAATAACAGATTTATTCAAAAACCATTTTGAGAGTATAGCTCCAAAAGGAGTAAAGGTAAAAGTAAAACCACATCACGGGGGCCAGGCGTATGTTACTCCAATAGACACCCTGGAATATCAGGCAGCCAATGAGGCATATGAAGAGTCATTTGGGAAAGTCCCAATTCCTCAACGCGGTGGTGGAAGTATTCCCATTGTTTCACTTTTTGAAAAAGAATTGAAAAGTAAAACTATATTGATGGGCTTTGGTCTGGACAGTGATGCCATTCACTCTCCCAATGAACATTTTGGAATCTGGAATTATTTGAAAGGCATCGAGACCATTCCTTTATTCTATAAACATTTCGCGAGACTTAAGAGCGAGGAAAAATAACCAAAAAGTTGGTTGGTTTGGCTTTTTTATTTTTTAAGGCTAACTTATTATAATTACTAAAGAAGGGCTACGAAGGATATAATAAAAACCTGGACAACTTTTAAATATTCTACTTTTTGTTAATCATCTTTGCCGAAGACTCTCTTTAAAATCTTTACATAATTCGCTTTCCAAAATTAGATGGAAGAGAAACATCTATAAAAATTCGTCGTATCCAAAAAGTTCTTACTTTTGAGGTAAAAATTATTAAAAATGAATTGGAAAAACAAGGTTCACAAACCTCTGTTAATTTTATTACTCCTATCTCAGTCCCAAGGAATTTTCGCTCAATTTAAAACCGTAGACAGCCTTCCAACTACTATGCAATTATTGAAGTACGATGGATTAAGTGCTCTTGGAGGATTAAAAAAAGCCTATACCCAGCCTTTAAAGTGGAAAAAAGATGATTTTTTAATTGCAGGTGCCATCTTTGCCGGTACAGCAGTTTTATATATTTATGATGAAGAGACGACAGAATGGTTCATAGATCAGGAACCAGATATTCCCGAAATAATTAAGGACTTTGGCTGGTATTATGGTAGTCCTCAAAACAATTATGCGATCAATGGTGCAGTCTATTTATATGGCCTGATTTCAAAGAATGAAAAAGTAAGAAAAACAGGAGTTCTTCTAATATCTGCGGCCTCTACCGCAGGAATTATCCAATCTTTTAGTAAAACTATTGTGGGAAGGGCCAGGCCTCTAACAGGAGCCGGCAAAGATGGCTTTAAACCTTTTAGCAATGAGGGAGCATACCATACATTCCCTTCCGGGCATACCATTTTATCCTTTACCACTGCTTATGCCATTGGAAAACAATTTGAAAATCCTTTCATCAAGGGCGGAATTTATGCCCTGGGAATGGTGGCACCTATATCCAGGTTATGGGCTGGTGCCCACTGGGTTACTGATGTAGCTCTCAGTATGGCAATAAGCATAGTTGTTGTAGATTCTATAGATAATTACTTAAACCAGGAAAGAGATTATGGCGATCTTAATAAAAACAGGACAAGCTGGAAGCTTAATGTTGGTTTAGGAAGAGTGGGAATAACAGGAACTTTTTAAAATAAAGCAGCGAAAGGCTCCAGTATATATGAGAATAAAACTTCAAATTATCCCAGATTTTCGATCTGTGCTTTAGTTAGAATTTTGAAAAAAATTTAAACCTAACAGATTCAAAACCTGTTAGGTTTTTTATTACATCTTCTTTACATACTTCGTAAGAATCACGATCTGCTGCCCGTCAACTTTACCCTCAATATATTCGGCATTTTCATGGTCGAGGGAGATTCGTCGCACGGCAGTTCCCTGTTTGGCCACCATGCTACTGCCTTTGACCTTCAGGTCTTTGATGAGAACAACATTATCCCCTGCTTCCAGGATGACTCCGTTGCTGTCAAGGTGAACCACAGCATTAGCTGAAGGATCTGCAGGTTGGTCGGCCTTTGCCCATTCTTTTACCTCATCCTCCATATACATCATATCCAGCAGGTCCTGTGGCCAGCCTTCGGCCTTTAACCTGTTCAACATTCTCCACGCCACAACCTGAACTACAGGAACGGGGCTCCACATACTGTCATTTAAACAACGCCAGTGATTGGGATCGGTTTTTTCCGGATCTTCAATCTGTTCCCTACAAACTTCACAAATTAAAATGGCATCCTCAGCACCATCCGGGGCAACAGAGACGTGGTAAATATCCAGATCATCCCCTGATTTACATAACTCGCATTTAGAATCGCTTCTTTGAAATAATTCCTGTTCAAGGCTCATAATAATATTCATTTTGAGACGCGAATATACGACACGGATCTCTGTCATGGATTGCAAATCCGCGCCATAGTGTATATGCAAGAATAAAAAATATACTTCTACACTTGTAGAATGAAATATTTATTCTACATTTGTAGAGAAGAATCTAAAGTTGTAGAACAATGGCTTTATCAAAATCTGAAGAACAACTCATGCAAATTCTGTGGAAACAGGAAAGGGCATTTATGCGAGATCTCATTGATGCCTATCCTGACCCCAAACCTGCCCCAACAACTGTAGCCACTTTATTAAGACGCATGCAGGACAAGAATTTTGTGGATTATGAACAATTGGGACGTTCCCGCAGGTACTTCACGCTTGTAAAAAAGAAAGATTATTTCTCCAAACAGGTGAATAGGATGATAAAAACTTTCTTTAATGATTCTGCTTCTCAGTTTGCGTCTTTCTTTACCAAAGAAAGTAATCTGACCAGGGAAGAGCTGGAGGATCTTAAAAAGTTGATAGATAAAGAAATTCAAAACAAATAGTCATGGAGATCTATTTTCTAAAATCCACGGCATGCCTGGCTATTCTTTTACTTTTCTATAAATTATTGTTGGAAAGGGAAGATATGCATGTTTTTAAAAGGTTTTATTTATTAGCCTCAGTATTGGCATCCTTAATTATTCCTTTTATAACCTTTACCACTTATATTGAACCCGCTTCCGGAACATTTGATCCGGTCATTTTTTCTTCGGAAGCTGTTTCGGAAACACTCCCGATCAATTACTGGCCTTATGTTCTCCAAAGTATATACATCGCAGGGGTTCTATTTTTCGGAGTAAAATTTTTCAGAAATCTGAAAGATCTTTTACTAAAAATAAAAAAGAATGAAAGGATAAAGAAGAAAGATATAACAAATGTCCTGCTTTCTGAAAAGACCTTACCTCATACATTTTTTCACTACATTTTTTTCAATAAAAAGGAATATTTACATAACGAGATCCCGAAAGATGTGGAAGTTCACGAAGAAGCTCACGCCAGGCAAAAGCACAGTTATGATGTCATCTTCCTTGAAGTGCTTCAAATAATATTTTGGCTAAATCCTTTAATTTTTCATCTGAAAAATGTTGTTAAGCTCAACCATGAATTCCTTGCTGACAGGGCAGTGCTCAAACAGGGATATGCCACCTCGCGGTATCAACAAACCCTTTTATCATATTCATCAGGCGATTTACAAAGCGATCTGGTAAATCCCATCAATTATTCATCAATCAAAAAACGATTTACAGTTATGAAAACACAAACATCACAAAAAATTATTTGGGCAAAAGGTCTTTTACTTTTGCCAATACTGGCATTATTGCTTTTCAGTTTTAGCACGAAGGAAATTCAACAAAGGAGCAGGGTTTTATCCACTTTAGAAATTGAGAATTCAGATATATTGGAACTCTCCGTTGATAATCAGGGAAGGATTTTTATGGGTAAACGGGAGATGTCTCAGGCCGATTTCGGAAGCTTGGAAAAGGATAAATATAAAACGGCCAGTATTTCTTCAATAACAGGTGAAGCCACTCCGGAAATAATAGAACTTTTTCCTGTTCTAAGGTCTGTAGGAATTGGCAATATTACTATATGCTCATCAAAAGGTTCCATAAAAGGTGATACCCAAAAGTTTGCAACACCTGAAGAGATTGCAGAATATAACCGCCTGGTTAAATATTATAATGAAATGCCTAAGGAAAGACGGGTGGTAAAACAGGAACATGCAAATAAAATAATGTCCATTCTTAGTAAAATGTCTCAGGAACAAAGGGAAAATGCGGAAAAAATTAATTTCGATGTGCCTCCTCCACCACCACCTTCTCCTGAGCCGGCACCGGCCCCTGCAAAAACAGAATTACTGCCACTTCCAAAAAATGTTGAAGTAATAGGTCATCCTGCGCCTCCTACACCTCCCTCACCACTGGCCAAATCAGGTGAGTTAGCCCCGCTTGAGGTGATTGGCTACCCTTCTCCTCCGCCACCTCCACCAAGTCCTGTTGAATCGGTACAAGAGTGGGTTGAAGAAGGCGCAGCATTTTTCTATAATGGAAAGTCAATATCCGGTAAGGAAGCTCTGGAAATTGTTCAGAAAAATAATGGAAAGAACCTGAGCGTGCATGTAGAGGAAAACAACTCTAGAAAAACCGTGAGGTTATCAGATAAACAATAATGAAAAGAGCTTAAACCTAACAGGTTTTCAAAACCTGTTAGGTTTTTTATATAAAAAAATGACTGCCAATTAATTTGAAGCAGTATTTAATTCGCTTTTTATATACTCATCTACCAACTCCTCCATGATCGTAAGGGTCACGGTTCCCCGTTTAAGGATCACTTCATGGAAATCCCTGATCTCGAATTTAGGACCCAGGCTCTCTTCAGCTTTTTTGCGTAGCTCCCGAATCTTGATCTCTCCAATCTTATAAGATACCGCCTGTCCCGGCCAGGAAATGTAGCGATCTATCTCCGTATTGATCTCGTGAATTGACAGGGCAGTGTTGGATCTTAGAAATTCTACCGCTTCTTCTCTTGTCCATCCCAGTGCATGCAATCCTGTATCAACCACAAGTCTGCAGGCACGCCATTGCTCATAGGTAAGTTTTCCAAAAAGTTCATAAGGAGTTGTATAAATCCCCATCTCTTCAACCAGATATTCAGCATATAATCCCCAGCCTTCACCAAATGCAGAGAGGTAAAAATTTCTACGGAAGGTGGGAATGCTGTCACCAAGTTCAGCATTTAGCGAGATCTGCAAATGATGCCCGGGCACTGCTTCATGAGCAGTTAGAGAAGGTAAGACATATAAGGGTCTGCTTGGAAGATCATAGGTGTTAACCCAATAATATCCCGGCTGAGTATCACTCTGGGGGGAAATGTACCTCCCGGTAGTGTATTTTGGTGCAATGGCATCAGGGACAGCTGCTACTCCGTAAGGTTTGCGTGGCAATTTTTTAAAATACCTGGGTAACTGGGCATCTATTTTCTTGGAGATATTTCGGGCTTCTTTCAGCAATTCTTCAGCTGAGGTTGCATAGAACTGTGCATCGGTGCGGAGGAAATGGATAAAATCCTCGAAATCACCTTCAAACTGAACATCGGCAATGATCTTTTTCATTTCAGCATTAATACGGGCGACTTCTTCCAGGCCAATTTGGTGAACTTCTTCTGCAGTAAGATTTAAAGTAGTGTAATAATCCAGACGATTCTGATAATATTCCTTTCCACGGGGAATCTCAGAAACCCCTACACTGTTACGGGCTTTAGGGAGATATTCGGTTTCAAAAAAGTTCTTTATGCGCCGGAATTGAGGAACTACATTGGTTCTAATGGCAATTTCGGCTGCATTTAATACCGAATCTCTTTGCTTTGCAGTTAAAGTTGAAGGTAGGTTTTTAAAAGGAGTATAGTAATAACTATCCCGGGGATTATTAACTATCTGGTCATTATAAGTGGCCTCATAACCCTTAAATATCACCCTTGGCTGAGTGATGCCTTTGTTAATCCCTTCTCTCAAAAGGAAAAGGTGCTGGTCGACATACCGGGGGATCGCATTGAGCTTATTCAAATATGCTTTTACCTGTGAATAATTGGCAAGTTCCCTCACATGGTAGGGTAAACTTACATGAAAACCGGCATCGGCCAGGAGCGGATTGAGATAGGCGTCAAATTCAAATACATCAACGGTTTCCTTTAGCCGGAATCGTAAGAGCTCCGCAGAAATCCTTTCAGATTCAGATAGTTTATCTTTATCCAATTTGGCTAAGGTTTCCAGCTTTTCCTTTGCAAACTGGGCCTCCCTGCGATAATATTCCTTGGCATAAATGCCCAGAGGGTATTCATCCCTGTCAAAGGACTTTCTATCCTGTACCTGTTTTATAATTTCATTGAGCCTGGCAGTTTCATTTTGCGCAAAGCTGTTGGCACAGCAAAAAAGAAGAATGAGTAAGGTAATAAGACTTCGGGCAGAATTCATAAATTGGAGATTAAGCATTAAAGATAATATTTCGGTGTAAATTTACAAGTGATCTTCAATCTCTCTCTTTTAAGCAAATTAATTGCCCAAAATACGATTTCCAAGCACCGTTAAAAGTTCTTCTACATCTTCAGGTCTCCGCTCTGTTTCCTTAATTCTAATATCTCCATTATCTTCAATAAGCTTATATGTGAACACAAAAGTGGGTTCGGTGGCTTCCAGGTCAAGTACTCCAAACCTCAGATCGTGAAAATAGAGTTCGCCCTCTTTTTCAGAAATGATATACCAACCTTTGGAAACATTTATCATTCTCTGAACATTATCATATTTAACAAGTTCCCCCAGGAGATGATGATTTTTTAGGTACCTGCCAAATTTTATGGGTTGTGTATCAAAAAAGGAATAATCACCTATGAGGAATGCCTCTTCTGTCTCTACATTTGCAGTCCATAAGATGGTATTGAAAGGCGCAGGTTTGTTGGATAGCTGAATATATGAAATGTCCTGCTCCTCCAAAGCATTTTTAAATTTATTGTAGGTAATTGCTTTAATGCCCACTGTAAGCAAAAGATAAGTACTGCTAACAATAAGTCCCAGATTATTATATTTTCTACGTTTTTGGGATCCTCTTTGTGACCTCATTGCGAGTATAAGAAAAACCAAAAATGGTAAGGTATAGAGAGGATCTATCACAAAGATTGTTTTAAATTCCAGCCGTATATCAAATGGCCAGAAAAGCTGGGTCCCCCAGGTGGTGAATGAATCAAGGATGGGATGGGTAAAGAACCCCCAGAACATGAGCCAGGACCAATCCCGCCAGTTGGCCAAAGATTTTCTCTCGATTTTCGAGATGAGCCATCCAAAAAGGGGGGCAAATAATACTGAAAACGCTATTGAATGCGTAAAGCCCCGGTGAATTTCAATAGCAGTTACCGTATCAGTAAAATAGCTTGCAAAGGTATCAAGATCGGGTATTGTTCCCGCAATTGCTCCATAAAGCATTGCTTTGTTGCCTACTTTTTTTCCCAAAACAGCTTCTCCAACTGTAGCTCCAAGAACTATTTGAGTTAAAGAATCCATGGTGTTTATTCTTTATCCTTCTGGGCTTAATTCTTTTAAAATGATAAATCCAAACCCTGCAACCAGCATGAGATGGAAAAGCACCAAACCGTAATCCACCAGGGCGAAGGCACTGTAAACCCCGAAAATGAAATAAAGGAATAAAAGTATTTCGGGAATGAGGTTAAGAGAAAAACTCCGGGTGAGATAAACATTACCCTTCCATGAATCCCTGATAGTATTAATATTGAATTTTGGAGTTCTTATAAATTCACTTTTTTTGCCAAAATGGCCTTCAAGTATAGCAATGGAATTATGCAGGCAGAATCCCATTGCGATCGAGAAGAATGCAAAGAACATGCCCACGAACTTAAGGTTACTTTTTATTCCCCCTCCATGCACGCGGGACCATGTGAACCAATAACATATAAAAAATATTACTGCGCTTAAAATAAATCCCGCCATCAAATTAAAATACCAGCTGAATTGCGGATTGGTATTCTTAATATATAAAACAGGGACGCTTAAAACAGCAAGAATCAATAATATGAAAAACAGGCTGGAATTAAGCAGATGAAAGAAACCGTGCAGCTTTGTACCCCAGGTTTGATCCTTATCTTTTAAAAGTAAAGAAAAGTTTTTTCTAAAATTTTCTGCTGCGCCTTTATTCCATCTGAACTGCTGTGATTTTGCAGCACTTATCACCACCGGAAGTTCGGCAGGAGTAACAACATTTTCGAGGTATTTAAAATTCCATTTTTTTAACTGCGCCCGATAACTTAGGTCGAGGTCTTCAGTGAGTGTATCTCCATTCCAATTCCCGGCATCCAGAATACATGTTTTTCTCCAGATTCCCGCGGTGCCATTAAAATTCATAAAGTGCTTTCCAAAGTTTCTGCCAGACTGTTCCAGGATAAAATGAAAATCAAGGGCAAAGGCCAATATTTTGGTAAGCATGGAATAATCTCTGTTAATGTGACCCCATCTGGTTTGGACCATACCAATTTTAGCATCCTGGAAATGTGGAATTGTATAAAGCAGCCAATCTGCCTGAGGCATAAAATCTGAATCAAACACGGCTATAAATTCACCTTTTGCGATCTCCAGGCCTTCTTTTAAAGCCCCGGCTTTGAATCCACTTCGAATCTTTCGCCGAATATGGATAATATCCAATCCTGTTTTGCGAAGTTCTCCTACAAGAGTTTCAGTTTTCTGAACAGATTCATCTGTAGAATCGTCGAGTACCTGGATCTCCAGTTTTTCGTGGGGATATTTTATTTCAGCGATATTCTTAAGCAGCCTCTCAACAACATACATTTCATTGTAAATTGGCAATTGAATGGTAACATAGGGAACATTTTCTAAAGAATTAAGATCCAGAATCTTTATTTCTCCCGCATGTTTCCTGGATCTGAGATATTTGAACAGAAGATTAAGTTGCGAGAAACTGTAAAGCAATAAGAGTGCAGATGCCAATGTATATATGATGATAATCGCAAGGTCCATTATTTTAAACTGTATTTAAAGATCCATCCTAGTATTTTGACGCCAGCAAGCACTGCACCTTTCACAGTTCCTGAAACTTTTGAGGTTCCAATGCGATTTCGGTAGTAAACAGGGACTTCGGTATAGGAATATTTCTTTTTAAGCGCCTTCAATTGCATTTCAACTGTCCAACCATAGGTCTTATCCTGCATATTCAGTGCAAGTAATTTTTCATATTTTATTGCCCGAAAGGGACCAAGATCTGTAAACCGGGAATTGAAGAAAAGTTTCATTAGAAATGTTGCCAGAGCATTTCCGAATCTCTGTGGGAAAGTCATGGCGCCTCTTTCCCGGTACTCCAATACCCTTGCGCCAATTACAAGATCAATATCATTTTCCAGGATTGGTGCAATAATCGCAGGAAGCTGTTCAGGGTGATCACTGTAATCCCCATCCAGAAAAACCACTATTTCAGGTTTTCTTGCCTTGGTGGCGACATACTCCATTCCTTTGAGACAGGCATAACCGTAGCCCTTTTTGGGTTCATGAAGAACCGTGGCACCCGCCTGTAGTGCTACTTCCCGGGTGGCATCTGTGGAATTATTACTTACTACAATAATTTCAGAAACCAGGGAAGGAATATCCAAAATGACCTTGCCTATGGATGCTTCTTCATTATAGGCAGGGATTATTACAACTATTTCAACAGGCATTAAAATTTATTTTCCCCGCAAATATAGGCTTCCAATCAATATACTGAATAAGAAATTTATACTAAATTAAGAAAACCTAAGGAAAAACAGAACTCAGCTTCTTATCCAAAAGCAGGTTTAAAAATCCTTTCTTGTTTTCAGGAAGTATTTTGGATTTACCCCGTATTTCTCTTTGAAGATTTTTGAAAAATAACTACGGTTATTTAATCCTATCGCGTTTACTATCTCTGATATGTTTTTTTCTGTTGTAAGCAACATTTCTTTCGCCGCCTCGAGCTTTTGATGCTGAATGTATTTATTGACCGTAAGATCGTAAACGTACTTAAATCCTTCCTGAAGTTTATTGACGTTGGTGCCAGCTTCTTTGGCAAGATTTTCCACAGTTAGGTTGGTACTTATATCACCAAGAATTCGTTTGGCAACATAATCTACCTTTTTGATGTCAGATTTTCGGAGAATCACCGGCAAACGTTCTTCCGATTCATCATCCTGGTATTGGGCGATTTGCACCACAAGCATATCATAAACCCTGGATTCAAGATATAATGACCTTAAAAATCCTGTATGACCATGGTTATTGAGATCATCCATTATATCTGCCGCCTTAATACTATAATTTCCCTGATAATAAAATTGATTTTCAGCAACCGCATCCTTAAAAAGCAATTTTAAATTTGGTTCAAGATCTTTAAAGTCATAATTTTCCCTATGAGCAAACCGGCTTCTTATAATTTCCAGACTTGACACATGGGTTTGGACATTAGCCATAAAATATAAGATATGACCATTATAGCCACTGCTTGAAACAATAATATTTTGATAGGTTTCAATAGTGTGTCTTTTCTCGGTTGACTCAAAGGAATGTTGAGCCTCACCTTCTGAACAAAATATAAATTTTAAGGGATGAACCGTATTTAGAGTAAAAAAAATTTCTATATCTGAGTTAAACTTACAATTGTATGCAATAAGTCCCATTCCACTGTCGAAGTGAGAAGCCCTGATACTTCCTGTACCCATATGCTCGGGAATATCCAGGATTAATACGGCATCTTCTTCCTTAACAGGTGCATTAAAGTGCCTGGAAATATCATATATAATTTCATTTACCGGTAAGGTTTTAACTTCTATTTTCATAATAAATTCCCGTGGGAGTTATACCGGTTTGGAATATAAACTGCCGGTAGAAATATGTGTACTAAATTAACATTTAAATAGGGATAAGATACAATTTTTACTGAATCAATGATAAAAAAATAATTTCCAAAAGTTTTGCATTAAGATTGAGAATAATTTTTGATTTAAAATTATAGGCCATAGGTTTCTGAGCAAAAATAATATACCGTAATTATTGTGCAGGAAGTTATTTAAGATGAGGAATTGAATATGCCCCAGGATTTCGCTTAATTGTTTAAAATCAAATAATTATGTAATATGTCAACACTTGTTTTATTAACGGCAATCCCTTTGATATAAATTTTGGTTAGTTAAATTCTTAATTCAGGGCTGATCTCCTACGGTCTTTTAATTGGACAATTTATGGCATTATTATACTTTTTACTTGGCCTTGAAATATTACTTATAGTTGGATTAACTGTTTTTTTTCTACGAAAGATTCTGAAAACCTTGCGTAAGCGGTAATTCACTTTTCCCTATTTTTTCAAAATTTTTATCTGCTAATTTTTGTATCTTGTTTTCTCTAACCAAAAAATGAGATATGAGCAATCCGAATGATAAGTCAACTCCGGTGCCCACTCCGCAGGATGATGAGCCAAAAAGGAATCAATCTACACAAGTGCCGAGGACCAAGCCAAAATTTAATGTGGTTGCAATTTCCATTATTGTGATTGTTGTTCTTGTGATCATAGCTTATTTTGCAGGGTGGGTTTAGAAACGGCCCCACCCAGGATGAGGTAGCAGCGTAATCGGATGATTTTCCCCTCTGCCACGCGGGTACCATGGCAAAAATCTTAATTTTATTTATTGTTTATCTCTTCCCTTTCAAATTTTTGCTAAGAAGGTTTCGGTCAATTTGTGGTGCTGATATCTTTCAGGTTTGGAGCTATCGATTTCAGCTTTTTTGCCTTTGGATTGGGGCATTTTTCTTTCCATGAATCTTTACGCTTTTGGAGTAGAATGTCCCAGACCAACGATATTCTTACTCTATGTATTTACCTTTGTAATCTACGCGAAGAAAACCATATCCAATCGATAAGGTATAACTTTTAGTATTTCACTGTGATCATTTGAATTTCACCCAGTTTTCAACCGCCTACCTATAAAGTTTTGAAAAGTTTAAAACCAGGCACCAGATTCCAATTGCTTTGTCCTTATAACCAATTACGGGTAACCACAAACTTAACCACCGTCTAACAAAAAATCCCGAAACTTTCGTCTCGGGATTTTAAGTGGTGCCTCCAGGAATCGAACCAGGGACACAAGGATTTTCAGTCCTTTGCTCTACCAACTGAGCTAAGGCACCAGTTTGCTGTTGGGCTAAAGCCTTTCAAGCGGGTGCAAATATAATTTCATTTTAATTAACTCACAAAGGAAAAATTAAAAAAATGCTTTTGTAACTTGGCTTTTTTATTTCATCCCTATGAATCTGGTTGTAGATATTGGAAATACCCTTGTAAAAATCGCTGTTTTCCAGGATAATAAGTTAATTAAAAAGAAGGTGATGCTGCGGCCGGATTTTATGAAAAACCTTGAGGAGCTTCAACAGGTTTATCCCAATGCTGAGCACGCGATCGTTTCAGCTGTGGCAAAAGTCTCCCCCCGTTGGATTCAGAAGATCGAAGAAAAAAGTAAAGTTTTTATATTAACAGCCCACCTTCCGCAGGTATTCAGGAATAAATATGCAACTCCTGAAACTCTGGGACATGACCGAATTGCCCTGGTATCTGCAGCTTGCAGTTCTTATGGCAACCAAAATGTGCTGGTTGTAGATGCGGGGACTTGTGTTACCTACGATTTCAAAAACAAGAATAATGAATACCTGGGTGGGGCAATTTCTCCCGGACTTCACATGCGATATAAAGCGATGCATACGTTTACCGAAAGATTGCCGTTATTAGAACCGGAGGAAATAGTGAATCTCACCGGAAATTCTACACGAAACTCGATGCATGTCGGGGTCATTTTTGGCCTTACGGCAGAAATTGATCACATGATCACATCTTATAGGGCTGAGTATAAAGAATTAACAGTAATTTTGACGGGTGGGGATGCACAATTTTTGTGTAAACGATTAAAAAATAGCATCTTTGCAAACTCAAATTTTCTCCTTGAAGGATTGAATTATATATTAGAATTTAACAAATCTCAATGATTAAACGATTTAGTATAATCGTAGCCATTTTATTTACAACGCAAATGGCTGCGCAGGAAGGAACATCTTCACCATATTCATTTTACGGAATAGGTCTTCCAAAATTTAAGGGCACGGTAGAGAACCAATCTATGGGAGGGCTTATGGTGTTTTCAGACAGTATACATCTTAACCTTAGGAATCCGGCTTCTTATGGCAAATTAAAGATAACAACCTATACCCTTGGAGGGAGCCACGAGCGCACCCAAATCAGTACTACTAATGAGAATGAAAGCAGTAGTTTTTCCTCTCTGGATTATCTCGCGATAGGGGTTCCCACTGGCAAATTTAATTTTGGCTTGGGGTTAATACCATACTCGGCGGTTGGATACAGGATCGAGACTCTAAATAACGAAACTGTAAATCGTTTCACCGGAAGGGGGGGAATGAACAAGGTATTTCTTACAACGGCTTACGCATTCTCTGAAGAACTTAGCCTTGGTGTAGATTTGAACTATAATTTTGGAAATATTCAAAACAATTTTACTGTGTTTCAAAGTGATATACAATTTGGTACACGGCAGATTAACAGAACAGATTTTAGCGGGTTTAACCTGAAATTTGGAATTGATTACCAAACCCTTATTGCAAACAGGCTTAAACTTCATACCGCGGCAACTTATGCCCCCGAGATGCAAATATCTACTGAGCGAATGAGAAGTACTGCACCGATAATCTTTTCCCGGGGGGCTGACATAATAGCTCCCGGTCACGAGCAAATTTTAATAAATTTTCCTAAAGATAATATGAGTTTACCCTCCCAGTTTACAATAGGAACAGGGGTGGGATTACCCAATAAGTGGTTTTTTGGTGCAGAATATGGAAACATACAGGCCGCAGATTTTGATTTGAATTCAGGCTTTACAAATCTGGATTATCGTTATGAAAACGCTTCACAGTTTAGAGTGGGAGGGTATTATATTCCTCAATATAACTCTCTAACGAATTATTTAAAGCGAATTGTTTACAGGGGAGGATTAAGATATGAAGAAACCGGCCTATACCTCAATAATGAAGCGATTAATGAGTTTGGCATCACTTTTGGAATAGGATTACCGGCAGGGAATAATTTCTCAAATGCAAACATCGGATTAGAGTATGGTCAGCGCGGTACTACAGATTCGAATCTAATTAAGGAAAACTTTTTTAAATTATCCATAAGTTTGTCTTTAAGTGAAAGATGGTTCCTGCGAAGTAGAATAGATTAACCACAATAAACTCAACTAAAATGAAAACTAAAATTATTATTGTCCTTACCGGAGTCTTGTTTGGTTCAAGCGTGCTGCAAGCGCAATCTGATTGTGCTACTAAAGCCGCCCTTGCATATGATGATGCCAAAGCACAAAGGTATGATCAGGCATACCAGCCTCTTATGGAAGTAAAGGAAAAATGTCCAACTTATAGTCTGGCAACATTTCAATACCTTGACCGTATTCTTAAAGACAGGATCGACAAGGCTCAGGGTGCCGAAAAAACCAAATATATAGAAGAAAATATTCAGTTAATGAATGACAGGCTGAAGCATTTTCCCGATAAGACCAATGCTGCAGATGTTCAGGGAGAGATCGCCTGGATAAAATTTGACAATAATATTGGCACAAAAGAGGAGCAGTTTAAAGCTTTTGACGAGGCCTATAAGGCAGATCCTGAAAGTTTTACCAGCCCAAGACGTATTTACGCTTATTTCTCTTTACTTGTAGATCTTCAGGACGAGGGTAAAAGATCCCTTCAGGATGTTTTTGAGAACTATGAGGTAGTTATTGCCAAGATAGAAGAGGAAGAAAATAAAATGGCGCAAAATATCGCTCCACTTCAGCAAAAGCAGGAACAGGGTGCAGCCCTAACCGATGCCGAAAAGAAAATGATATCAGATTCTGAGATCAACCTTGGAGCATACAGCCAGGTAAAAGGTAGTGTGAATAGCAAGTTAGGTCAGAGAGCAGATTGTGATAATCTGGTTCCACTTTATAATAAAGATTTCGAAGAAAAGAAAAATGACGTGAGCTGGTTAAGAGTTGCTTCCGGAAGACTTTCAGCTAAAGACTGTACAGATGATCCAATCTTCATAAAAATGTCTGAAGCCCTTCACAAAGCTGAACCTTCTGCAAAATCTGCCCTTTATTTGGGACAACTTGCTGAGGCTGCAGGGAAATCATCTGAAGCTATGAAATACTATAATGAAAGTGCAAATCTTGAGACCAATCCTACTGCCAAGGCAAGAGCTTTCATGAAGATAGCAGATAACTACAGAAAGAGCGGAAATTTTGGACAGGCAAGAACTTTCTATAACAGAGCACTTCAGGCGCAACCTTCAAATGGTAGAGCATATTTACACATTGCAAGTATGATGGCACAAAGTGCAAACAACTGTGGTAATACGACATTTGAAAAAAGAGCTGTATACTGGTTGGCCGCAAACTATGCTTCAAGAGCCGGACAGGTGGATCCTTCTTTAAGTTCTAATGCAAACGAAGCAGTTGCAGCCTACAGAGGAAGAGCTCCCCAAAAATCTGATATCTTCCAGGAAGGTAAGCAGGGAGAAACAATAAGCATAGGGTGCTGGATTGGCGAAAGCGTAAAAGTACCTACTTTGTAGATCAATGATCACATATAATAAATTTTTACAAGGCATTGTCACAGTTATCGCTGTGACAATGCTTTTTTCATGTGAAGGAAACCTGCAAAAGGTTCGTAATATGGATCTGCCCGGGGAGAACCCACAGGCTATAGGCAAAAACCTTAATTTAAAGTATACAGATTCCGGCAGGCTTGTGGCCACACTAAAAAGTGAGAGGATGCTGGATTTTACCAATCTCGCGTTTCCCTACAGGGAATTCCCCGATGGAATTGAAGTAGAATTTTTTGATGATGAAAATCAAAAGAATACTGTGACGGCCAATTATGCCATTATCTTTGATCAAACCAATTTGATAGACCTGCAGGGAAATGTGGTCCTTATCACAGCAGACAGTACCAGGCTGGAAGCAGATCAACTATATTGGGACCAGAAACTTGGATGGGTCTTTACAGACAGGCAGAATACCATACGTTTTGCCAATGGCTCCCGCACACAAGGAATGGGCTTTGATTCCGATTTAAATTTCACTAATTTTCGGTCCAGAACCAATGTTGGGGTTCAGGTTATAAACGAAAGAGACCAATGACCAGATTTTATAAATATTTTGAATTCGCATATTTAATATTTGCGGCCTTTTTTATTTTTGAAACCATCAGGATTTGGGAAACAGAGAGGAATCGCGCATATCTTTTTATGTTTTTTGTAGTGGTGGCTATTTTCATGTTCTTTTTTAAAAGGAAGTTCAGGAAAAGACTGGAAGACCGGAACCGGTAAGTTCTTATGGAAACAGATATTCTTGTTATTGTAATTGCCCTCATCTTCTCGGCATTCTTCTCCGGTATGGAGATCGCGTATATTTCTTCCAATAAAATATTCATTGAAATAGAAAAACGCCAAAGCGGGTTTCTCGCTACTGTTTTAAAGCGTATAACAAAAAAACCTTCCAAGTTCATCGCCACAATGCTGGTCGGAAACAATATCTCCCTGGTAGTTTATGGGATCTTTATGGGAGATCTTATTATGAACTGGCTGCTTAGCTTTCAGCCGGTAGATAATTCTATTCTGAATCTACTTATCACAGATTTTAGTCTGCTTACCCAAACCGTTATTTCCACCCTTGTTATATTATTTACTGCAGAATTCCTTCCCAAGGTGTTCTTCCAGATATATTCCAATTCCCTTCTGAAATTCTTTGCAGTACCCGCTTTTTTCTTTTATATAATATTTAGCTTTATATCAGATTTTGTGATCTGGATATCAGATCTTATTCTGAAGAGATTCTTCAAAACTGCCGGTGATGAAGTACAGCTTGCATTTACAAAAGTGGAATTGGGTAATTTTATTACAGAACAAATGGAAACAGTAGAGTCTCGGGAAGAAGTGGATTCAGAAATACAGATCTTCCAGAATGCACTGGAATTTTCTGATATAAAGGCACGGGAAGTCATGATACCACGTACTGAAATCGTGGCGGTAGATCTTCAGGTGGCCCCCCGGGACCTCATCGCTATTTTTACCGAAACAGGTCTTTCCAAGCTCCTTATATATAATCAAACGGTGGATGATATTATTGGTTACATCCACTCTTTTGAACTATTTAAAAAACCTGAAACATTAAAATCCATACTCTTACCCGTGGTTTTTGTACCGGAAACCATGTGGGTTAAGGATGTGCTTAATATTCTTATCAAAAAAAGGAAAAGTATCGCGGTGGTAATTGATGAATATGGAGGAACAAGTGGTATGATTACCGTGGAAGATATTGTGGAGGAACTTTTTGGAGAGATCGAGGATGAACATGATCCTGTGAATCTTATTGAAGAAGAGCTTGGTGTAGGACATTTCAAATTTTCTGCCCGCCTGGAGGTTGATTATCTCAATGAAACCTATGATCTTGATATTCCCGAAGGCGAAAATTATGAAACCCTTGGAGGTTTCATAACCAATTACACCGAGGAGATCCCTCAGCGAATGGAAGAAGTGATCATCGAGAATTTTCGCATCACAATTCTGGAAGTCTCCACCACTAAAATCGAAATGGTAGAGCTGCAGGTAAAGCATGAGGATTAAATCCCCCTTCGTTAATATTTTGCAATTATTAAGTTTTTTAATTTGGTGAAAAACACTATTTTCGCCCACTATATCAGAATAAAAAATTATAACTACAAATGGCAGTATTAAATAAAATCAGGCAACAATCTATTGTTTTGATCGTCGTAATTGCAATGGCACTGTTCGCCTTTGTTTTAGCAGATGTGATACAGAGTGGAGGATTGAGTTCGCAAAAATCTCAGAATGTAATTGCAACCGTAAATGGAGAGGATATTAGCAGAGAGGATTTTGCAAGACAGGTAGATGCCTATCAAAGGAACATGGGTGCAAATGCCTCTACTGCCCAGGCTGTAAATCAGGTTTGGGAATTCAAACTTCGTGAAACTTTACTTGAAGAGCAGTTTGAAGAGCTTGGAATACAGGTAGGAGAAGCCCAGGTTCGCAGGATGCTTGCCTTACAGTTGGGGAATAATCCCAACTTTACCAATCAGGCAGGAATGTTTGATAATATGAGGTTACAGGAATATGTGGCCAATCTTAGAGCGGCCTCTCCTGAGGCATACAGGCAGTGGGTAGATTACGAAAATTCTGTAGCCGAGAGTGCCCGGGAAAATATCTATTTCAACCTGGTAAGAGCAGGTGTAGGAGCCACGTTGCTTGAAGGAGAACAGGCTTACAGGCTTGAGAATGATAATGTGGATCTTAGATTTGTTCAAATCCCTTATACCAACATTCCTGATAGTGAGGTAAAAGTTACAAAAGACGAGATAAATGATTATGTAAAGAAGAACAGCAAAAGGTTTAAATCTGAAAAAGCCCGGGATCTTCAATATATAGTTTTTAATGAAAAAGCTTCACCTGAAGATGAGGTTGAAGTGCGTGGTTTAATAGAACAGTCACTTTTAGGCAAGGCCCGCTATAATGCAGAAACTTCATCAAATGACACCTTACCCGGATTTGGAGAAGTATCCCGTGAAAATATTGGAGCTTTTGTAAACCAGAATTCAGACATTCCTTACCAGGACAGGTATATCTTTCGCGATCAATTTAATATTGGTGTGGCAGACACGATTTTTAATTTACAACCTGGGCAAATTTACGGACCTTACAGACAAGGAGACTTTTATATGGTAAGCAGGATGCTGGAAACCCGTCAGATGGCAGATTCGGCCAAAGCAAGTCATATAATGCTTCCATGGCAGGGTTTGCCATCTGCAATGGGGGTTTCCAGGACTAAAGAACAGGCAAAGACACTTGCAGACAGCCTTGCAGGGGTGGTAAGAGCAGACCGCACTAAGTTTGCCGATCTTGCTGCTCAATTTAGTGGTGACCAGGCATCACAGGCACTTGGAGGAGATCTTGGGTATTTCCGTCCGGGTGAATTTATACCTCCCTTCGAAGCATTTGTTTTCAATAATTCAGTTGGAAGTGTGGGCGTAGTAGAATCTGAATTTGGATATCATATTATACACGTTGAGGAAAAAACAGACCCAAAACAGGCAATTAAAATTGCAACAATTGCAAGAGAGGTACAGCCATCTGAAGCTTCTTTGAATGAGCTTTATACGAGGGTAACAAGATTTGAAATGGATGCCAAGAATAATGATTTCATTGGTGTGGCAAGAAAAGAAGATCTGGATGTACGTACCGTAAAAGATGTAAAACCACTTGAAGAAAATATACCAGGTGTAGGTGCACAGAGAAGAATTGTGCAATGGGCCTTTGAGGATAATGTAAAGGCGGGAGATATTTCAAGATTTGAAATTCCCGGAGGTTATGTTGTTGCCCAGGTAACAGCAGTAAAAAAGGAAGGTCTTATGAGCGCAGAGGATGCTTCGGCAACTGTAACTCCTATCCTCATGAGGGAGAAAAAAGCAAAACTTCTAAAAGAAAGGATCACCGGTAACAACCTGGAGCAAATCGCCCAGAATAATAATGCTTCGGTACAAACCGCCGGATCTGTAAACATGAAAAATCCAACGCTTGCCGGAGGTGGAAATGAGCCTGAAGTAGTAGGAGCTGCATTTGCTCTTGATCCAGGGCAGATGAGTCGTCCTATAGCCGGAAACAGAGGAGTATATGTTGTAGAAGTAACATCTGTAAACCGAGCTCCCGAAATGGAATCATATAGAAGCTACGCCATTCAGCAAACACAGCAGAAGAGACAGGGTGTTGAGGGCAGAGTATTTGAAGCCCTGAAGGAAAATGCTAAAATTGAAGATAACCGGGCTAATTTTTATTAGTAATCCAGATAGAATATCAAATGCCCACCTCCATGGTGGGTTTTTTGTTTCTCAACGGTTTAGGTTGGGGATTCAAGATTCAAGGTTCAGGATTTAAGATTTAAAAAAAGTTCAAAGTCCAAGGTTCAAGTTCGTTGTTCCTTGTTTTTCTCGTAAAATTTTCCATAAATTAAAAAATTCTAAAAGTGAACTTAACCTGCCAGGTCTCAAAGACTTTGTTAGTTTGTGTATTAATGCAACATGAAGAAGCCTAAGACTTTTAAATAATTCTCCTGACGGGGATATCCAAAGATTAATGTTCCTTCACATTTTGAGGTAAGGTGACGTCCGATAGAGAGGGAAGAGCAGATTGGAAAAAAGATGAAATAAATCTCATTGGTTAAAATCTGGGAATAATAACCGCAACAAAAGTGATTGGGAAAAACAATGGATTTCTTTGCTCTTCAATAACATGAGGCAATAAGAATACTTATGCCAGTATAAAAAGAAAAAACCCGGAAGATACCGGGTTTTTTCTATGGTTTAGGCAGCATACTGTTTACATGCATCTGCACACGCTCTGCAGGCTTTTGCGCAATCCTGACAATGCTGGTGCTCGTGCTTCTCACACTCATCTGCACACGCCTCACATACTTTGATACAATAATCAATAAGGCCTTGCACATCTTTATAGTTAGTCGACAAAACCTGGTTCAATGCGGCACAGGTTTCGGCACACACCCTGTCCAAACGTATACAATCGCGCATCATTTTGACATTCTCTTCATCCAGGCAGGCATCTGCACAATAGTTACAGTGATTAATACAATTTCCCAGCGCATGGATCAACTTTTCATTTCTCATAATAATTGGTTTTTATGGTTTACTTAAAATTAAGGAAATTAAAGATGGTATGCTTTTAATATTATGGTAAAAAATTACAGAATTATGGTTACTAAACCTGATCCAGCGAAGTTCTGGATTTAATATGTCTCATTTTATATTCGGAAGGGGTGAGTCCGGTGCTTTTTTTAAATTGTGTGGAAAGATATGCCGCACTGCTGTAACCAAGATCATTGGCGATTTCAGAAATATTGAGTTCATCATATTCCAATAATTCCTTTACTTTTTCAGTTTTTATTTCCAGTTGAAATTGCTGTATGCTTTTACCTTCGATTTTAGAGAATATAGAACTCAGGTGGCTGTAATCCATATGGAGTTCTTCCTGAAGAACAACTGAAAGATTCTTATTGCTGAAACTTTTATCCTCATAAATTCCGTTAATAATAACAGATTTAATCCTGTTTGTAATCCCTTCATACTTCTCGGTAATCAGGGCAAAACCAACTTTCTGAAGCTCTTTCTCCAATTTGGCTACTTGCTCCGGTGCCAAACTTTGTTCAATAACAACTTCTCCCAGTCTGACTTGAGAATAGGAAATATTTAGCTCAGCAAGAATGCTTTTCACTGTAAGAATACAGCGGTTGCATACCATATTTTTGATTAAAATAATTTCCTTTTCCATGATTAATTCAAATGTTCAAAATTCAAAATTCCATTTTTCACCCACCGTTGTATTGCGTAGGAGCACCAAATATTTAAAAATTTGAAACTTCAAATAATGAAGGTCAGTACAAATCCAGGCGCTACGAAATTCGAATTAAAATAATGTATATCACTCTGGCCACGAACACCCGGCAATAGATAACCGGCAATCTACAACCCAACGCCAGGGCATGCCCTGACCCTACTAATAAACTGGCAACCGGCAACTTATAACCGGTAACCGGTTTTTATCCTTTAATTGTCGCTTCTACCCTACCGCATTTCAACATTTTGTCACCATAATAGGGGTTTCTGATTTCGGTTGAATTTGAGAACCATGAATCTCCTTTACCTTCAAATGCCATGGGGCAGTATTGCTTATATATTTCACCTGAAGCTATTGCTCCTTCCAATTCAGATTCTATAGCTCTGGTAAGTTCAGAAAAAGCTTCACGTTGTTGATTTACATCATTGCTGGTGGAAATTTTTCTTGCTGCTGTGGCAATCGCTGCATTGGCCTCAGTACTCTCAAGATCGGCAATCATGGTTCTGGCTCTTTCCTGAGCGAGGGCGGCATCAGTCTTCACAAGAGCATTTTTGATATGAATATAATGCTGGTAAATGGAAGCTGTACGATCATCCTCAAATTCTGCAGATATTTCATCATTCAGGATCTCCTCTTCACTCATGGAAGTTGTACCCGAGTGATCCATTTCCTCTCCTTCTCTCATTTCATGTTGCATAGGTTCTGCTGGTTCATCCTTACTGGTTTCACGGCAGGAAAACATTGTGAAACTTCCTGCTACAAGGGCTAAAATAACTGAATTTTTAAAAATTGTTTTCATCGTCTTCTCGTTTAATTATATGTAAAATTAAGTCTTTTTATTAAAATGCTTTTTTAGTTTAAAAATAGTGGGGGAGGATATATAAAAGAGGATAAATCCGCTCAAGACGGTGATTAGCCCTAAAACTGAAAATATCCGAAGGATAATATTATTAAAATCATCTCTCCCTTCATAATCCATTGTGTGAGTCATCCAAAGAAAATCAAACCAACGCCAGTTCCGATGCCTGATACTTCGAAAAGAAGCATCATCAATTGAAACGTAAGCCTTTAAATTGTTAGGTGTTTTAAAAGAAATAACGTAGGCAGGCAGGATACCTCCCCTATATTCGTGATGAGGATCTGTTTCTTCAAGTCGCTCAACTTTATCTATTTCAAGACCTTCAACCATATGTTGATTTGCTATAGAAATGGCATCACTTTCACTCAGTTCTTTACCTTCCCCGGTTCTTGCATTTACTAAATGATCCTTATTTAAAAGATAAAACGGGTTGCCTGCAATATCTTTTAATTCCAGAGAGCTCACAGCCAGCCCGGGAATGATCCCTGAAGGATCTGCCAGGTCTGTAAAAATTGTCTGCTCCACATGATGTTTCCTGTAATCATCACCATGTATTTCGTTAATATCTGTCCAGCTAAAATACAATCCGCTCACCGTCCACATAATGAATTGCAATCCGAGAAAAATTCCCAGATATCTATGGGCCTTTCTAAGTTTAAGTGCAGTTTTTCGCTTTACCATCTAGTATTTCCTCATTATATAATTTACCGGGAATGCCTGAATTACCTGTTTTCAAGCTTTTCAATAAGCGTTTTCATTAAGGCGATCTCTTTCTCCTGGGCTTTTATGATCTCTTCAGCCAGCTTTTTGGTTTCCGGATCTTTCAGGTTGCTTTTCTCACTGGTAAGAATTGCAGAAGAGTGATGAGGTATCATTCCTTTCATATAATCTATATCAGAAATCCCCGTTTGATTGCGCATCATATAGAATGTGCCCGCAAAGATAACTACAGATACTCCAATGATCACTTTGTTAAGAGTTTTGTTCTCATACATTCCCCACATGAACAACATCATAGAAATTGCCATGGGGGCCACCATAAGGATTGACATGTAGGTGCGCATAGAACTTAGCATGATATGATCTGTAGAATCTACATTGGTAAACATCACTGCGTACATGATGATGAAAGAAACCACCATCATAAGACCAAATTTTAAATAATTACCTGATTTCATATGAATACAATTTAGTTGGTTACATATTAAGTATCCTCATCAAATATAAACTGACCAGGACTACATTTCCTTATAAGCTTCAAAATTTTCCCGTGATTTGAAGTAATCCACCTTTCCATTTTCATTTGCAATGACAATAAAAGCTTCGGCCTTATCAACCTCTTCCCCGCTATAGGGATCTGTTGCCATTCTCGAAGACGCATCCTCATTCAATCTCCCTACGCACATTTCACAACAGCCATAATACATTTTACCATCAACAGGTACTTCAATTTGATTTTTGCCCATATATGCATTATTGACCATGCATACAAGATCACGTGGAACATGGTCTCCCACCTGGTAATTTGCAACGTAATTTTGTTCCGTGGCAACTTCAGTTGTTGGTTTTTGATCTTTTACCGATTGGTTACATGCTGTGAATAAGATTCCTGTAAGTACAATACCCGCAATTAATTTTAAATTTCTCATAATTATCTTTGTTAATGCCTGCAAAAGGGGCGGGTAAGGTAGGGCTTCCCGGCCCCTGTTAAAGCAGGACTTATTAAACTATATTTATTTAATTACCATAAATGGAACTTCAATTTTTACTTTTTCCCATTCAAGAATGATCTTACCCGAATCCTCATTTTGTTGCTGTACCTTATAGTTCAGGGTTTCCTGCAAGTTGTTAAGTGGCTGCGGAGTGACTGTCGTAACCAGAACATTTTCAGTCTCTGTATATTCATCCTTCCCGTGCTGGTCCCAGCGGGAATTAAACATCACCTGCCATTGCTCCTTTCCCGGGATCACGAAAAAACCATATTTCCCGGCCTTTAATAATTTGTCATCAATTAAAAGGTCTTTATCTGTTTCTACCCAGGTGGCTTTATGAGCTCCTGCCTGCCATACCGTATTATATCCTACCAAACCGCCAAAGATAATCCTGTCTCTCACAGAGGGAGCAGAATAATCAATATGTATATGGGCTCCTCCAATCATGGCCATTGCACTGGTATGTGGACTTAAACTTTTAGGAGTGGCGGAATTCTCAGGAGAGGTGGTATGATGATCTTGGCTTTCTTCCTGCTTTTTTTCGTTTCCGCAACTTATAAAGACTATGCTTACCATTAGCAACAATATTTTTTTCATTTTCCTGTAGTTTATTATTATCGGTTTAAGGTTTCAGTAACTTCTCCACATTTGAGCATCTCGCTGCCATAATACGGATTGGCAATTTCAGAAGAAAGGCTGAGCCATTCTGCTCCCCTGTCATTATTGGCCATAGGGCAAAATTGCACGTAGGCGGTTTTATTAAGAAGATCAAAACTTTTCACCACACCTATCATTGTTTTTGAGAGTTCGTCAAAACTATCCCGTAAGGCCGTGATATTATTTCCTCCGGCCACTCTCTGCGCATGAGATATCAGTTCCTTTTGAAAACTCTCCCACGCCATTAAAGCATCTGAAGAAAACGCAGTAGGTTTCACATTTTCTATATTCTTCAGAAGTGTGCCGGACTCTCTTTTTGCAGCGTTAAGATCATCTTTCACAAGAGCATCTTTTAAGCTCATGTAAGAACCCGTTATAGCATTAAGTTCATTCTTCGCCTGTTTTGAAATTTCAACCTTTAAATGACCGGTACCTCCCTGGTGATCCTGCCCGGTCGCTCCCTGGTGACTCTGCCCGTGATCATGGCCGGTACTTCCGGCACCACCCTCGGGGTTCATCATACTTCGCCCTCCAGATAGTTGTACAGCTGCATCTATTGTAAATGCTCCGTTTGACACTATTTCTTCACCGGGCTCCAACCCCTCCTGTACTACATAAGAATCTCCCAATGAGGGACCCAAAGTGATTTCTCTTAAACTGAAAGATGCCCGGTTACCCCCATGGGTCTTCACATAAACGATAGACCTTTTTCCTGTCCATAATACAGCCGATTTTGGGATCACCAATTCCTGGGTCTCAGAGCCTGCCAGATTATTCTGAACCACTCCCGAAGCAAACATTTCAGGCTTAAGTCGGCCATCCCGGTTATCCACTTCAACTCTCGCCGTTGCTACCCTTGTTTGAGGGTTTAATAATGGATCTATAAAACTTATTGTTCCTTCAAAGGTTTCTCCCGGGAGGGAATTGATCGTGTATTTCACTTTGCTCCCCACCCTAACCCAGGATAAAGCACCTTCATAAAGATCAAAAAGCACCCATACCCTGGAAAGATCTGATATCTCATAAATAGGCATTCCCCGCTCTACATAATCACCCAGATCTACCATTTTTTCTGTAACGATTCCATTTACATCGGCCCGAATCGGAAACCTTTGAAGAGCCTTTCCGCCAGAAATTATCTGTTCAATTTGTGCTTCGCCAATTCTCCAATTGCGCAGTTTCTCCTTCGCAGCCTCAAACAGTTCAGGCTGACTTTGCCTTATCCTGGAGGCTTGCAGCAATTCTTCCTGGGCCGTAACCAGTTCAGGCGAATAAACAGTTGCAAGGTTTTGTCCCCTGCTAACCTGCTCCCCGGTAAAGTTGATTGCGAGTTGCTCAATACGGCCGGGAATGTGGGTTGACTGGGAATATGTATTCCTTTCATCTACCTGCACCTTTCCATTTAGCCTGATCTCTCGGGTGGCATCACCTCTTCCTACAACCATTGTCTGAACATTCGCCAACTTCATGGCATTCTCACTCATTTGATAGCTGCCGGGCTCCTCCCCTCCATCGGTCACCTCCAGCGGAATGAGATCCATTCCGCAAATAGGACAATCCCCCGGTTCATTCTGCCTGATTTGAGGATGCATGGAACAGGTCCATATTGTATGAAGGTCTGATGATTCAGTGGTATGAAGGTCTGATTCAGAATGGGATGATGGTTTGATGAGCCAACCTAACATTAACCCAACCAAAAGTATCGCTAAAGCGATTACGATGTTTTTTTTATTTTTCATTTTTCCTGTTATTTTTAGTTGAGGAAATTATTTTTGAAAGTAGTTTCTTGATTGATAAAACTCCTAAAAGCAATTCTCCCGGATTTGGATAACCAATTACACATTTAGATATAAAATCATTTCGGCTATGTGCATTTTGGGATTCCCTGATATTCGCCCCAATTGAAGTTCCCGATTTCAATAGCTGTCTCGAAATCACAAATTTCTTTTCGGCATCTGATACTTCACAGAATTGAATAATCGCCAAAGCAAATTCAAAACTTAATTCTAATATTTCATTTCTCTTTTCCATAATTATTTTATCCTACCATCATATCATCAAACCCTCATATCATCAAACCCTCATATCATCACACCATTATATCATTACACCATCATATTATCAAACCATCATATTATCCTATCATCATATCATCGTGCCATCAGATACTCAAGCCGGGCAATCGCAATTAACCCATTCTTGATCACTTCGATTCTTTGGGTTTGGTACAAAAGCACATCCTGGTTCATTTGAAGGACCTCATCAAAACCTGTTATAGAATTGCTGAAGCCGCTAATCAATAAACTATTGGCCTGGCCTGAACTCTCAATTTGTCGGTCATACAGGCTCAGTAGCTTTTTGGAACGGTTAAATTCATAAAGAACAGTCTCATATTCATTTTGAAGTTCATTCCTTTGAGCCACCTGTTGTTCACCTACACTTTCTTCCCTGAATTCCGCCTCTTTCATCGCGGCCCTGACCTTCTTTCTGAAAATAGGCAGGGTTACAGAAACCATTGGCATTACAGCATCCTGGCCATTCTTTTCGGGATTGGCATCTGTTCGTTTTTCAATAATAGAATAGTCCACGCCAAGTCCTATCATTGGCAGTCCTTCTTTTTGAGCTATGGTTTGCTCTGCCTCATAAGCAAGCCTTTGTCTTTCCAATCCTGCCATAAGAGGGTGATCATTGAATAGCTGCTCCGGATCTATGATCGCTGGAACATCTTTGAGGATTAGGGTATCCTGCACTTGTATCGCTTCCTGAACATCTCTTCTTAACAGGAGGTTGAACCGGGTTTGCAAAGGTCTTTTACGATCATTCAAAAGTTCAATTTCGGTAAGTGCCTCATCTCTTTGAATATCAACCCTTACCACATTCACCATAGGGGAACTTCCGCTTCTGAAGCGGCTTAGAGCCAGCTCACGGTAAGAATCGAGGATCTTCAAATTCTGTTCCTTAAGCTGAATAGTTTTTTCCAGAGCATAGATTTCAGAATAAACAGATTTCACCTCATAAAATACCTGATTCCTTTGATCCAGGTACTCCTGAAACGCCGACTCTGCCATTAACACAGCCACATCTTCTTTGGCCTGCAGGGTTCCAAACCAGGGGAACATTTGCATTAATGTGAATCTGGCCATTTGTGTACCTACTCTGGTCTCTATCATTCTACCGAAAGCACTCATGGTTAAAGTGGGGTCGGGAAGGGAAGCTACCTGTGGAGCTCTTTGCATCGCAGCTTCAAATTGAGCATAAGAGGAGCGTACCTGCGGATTTTTCTCGGCAGCTATCTGAAGGTATTCCTCCAGAGTTTGTGAGTGACCAACCAAACCAAAAAAGAAGAGAAAAACAAAGCCCCCCAGCCCCCGAAGGAAGGAAAGGCCCCCCAGCCCCCAAAGGGGGAGTTTTGGTCTGAATCTATTTAAATATCTATTTATTTTCATCATCAATTCTTTTAAACATTATTAGCTTCCGGAAGAGTCTCTCCCCCTTCGGGGGAGTCGGAGGGGGCTACCACACTTTCCCTCCAGTAAGCTTGTAACACCGGAACAACAAAAATGGTCATTATTTGTATCACCATGCCACCAACAATTGGTATTGCCATTGGTACCATGATATCTGCCCCTTTTCCGGTAGAAGTTAATACAGGAAAGAGAGCGATGATCGTGACCGCTGTTGTCATCATAGCCGGGCGCACCCGTTTTAATCCGGCTTCCATTACGGCGCTCCTTACTTCAGGAACCGTTTTTGGATCGCGTTTCTCAAATACCTGGTGTATATAAGTTCCCATTAGCACTCCGTCATCTGTTGCTATGCCAAACAGGGCAATAAACCCTACCCATACCGCTACGCTCAGGTTGATGGTATGCATCTGGAAAAGATCCCGCATGTTTACCCCCGAAACAGCAAAATTCATAAACCAGTCCTGGCCGTATAACCATATCATGATGAACCCCCCCGCAAATGCTACGAATACACCCGAAAAATGTATGGTAGAGGCTATTATGGTTTTGAACTGGAAATAAAGCAGCAGGAAAATAATAATTAAACTCAGCGGAATCACTATCGCCAGTCTTTTTACAGCCCGCACCTGGTTTTCATAATTTCCGGAAAACCGGTAGCTCACTCCCGGAGGAACCATAAGTTCTCCTGAATCGATCTTCTCCTGAATGAAGCGCTGCGCATCATTTACTACATTAACTTCAGCAAAATCGGGACGTTTATCAAAAAGCACATATCCCACAAGAAATGTTTCTTCACTTCTTATCATTTGGGGTCCCCGGGTATAGGTTATTTCGGCAAGCTCCCTGAGCGGGATCTGCGCACCTGCAGGAGTTGGTACCAGTATGCTTCCAATACTTTCAGGGTCATCCCTAAGTTCGCGTGGATATCTTACCCTCACGGGGTATCTTTCCCGTCCCTCTACGGTAGTAGTGATCTCCATACCACCTACTGCAGTTTCTAGTGTTTGCTGAACATTTTCAATACTTAGCCCATATCTTGCAATGGCATTTCGATCAATATCTATTTCCATGTATGGCTTCCCCACGGTCCTGTCAGCAAACACCGCTTCTGCCTTTACCGATGGTACCTGCTTAAGAAGGTTTTCCAACTCAATTCCAAATTCCTGGATTATTTGAAGATCGGGTCCATATACTTTGACCCCCATAGGCGCCCTCATTCCGGTCTGGAGCATTACAAGCCTGGTTTCAATAGGCTGAAGTTTTGGAGCAGAAGTGACGCCGGGAAGATTTGATCTGCTGATTATCTCATTCCATATATCGTCAGGGTTTTTAATATGTTCCCTCCAGTTCCGGAAATATCTGCCGTTTTCATCCTCTATAAGATCCTCTGCAGTAAATCCACTATTCAGGGCATCCTCATTGCTCAGGGTATCTCCTGATTTCAATATAAATCTCCTGTCCCGGTCTACCTTAAAGGCTTTAGGCCTGCCATTATTGCCTAGCTGATATTCCGAACGGTAATTGATCACATTTTCATACATTGAAATGGGCGCAGGGTCCAGGGCACTTTCAATTCTTCCCAACTTCCCGACGACCATTTCCACTTCAGGTATATCGGCAATGGCAATATCCATCCTTTGCAAGGTTTCTTTTGAAGATTCTATCCCTGCATGAGGCATGGATGTGGGCATAAGTAGAAAACTCCCTTCATTCAGGGAAGGCATGAATTCCTTTCCTACTCCGGGAAATGTGTGAGCCATACCACTCCATCCTGATGTAGTTCGCACGTTCCAGCCAATCTTGTCAAATCCATTGGCGACAGGTGCAAATATCCTGGGAAATCCCAACCAGATCATTAATCCCAGAAAAATTGTTACAAGCGGTAGTAGAAGAAATAAGCCTTTGTTCTCAAGGCACCAGGTTAATATTGGGCGGTAAAATTTCACAATTCCCATTAGGATCAATAAAGTGATCGCCAGAAGTATGATCACAAATATATAATTTGAGAACAGTGTATTTTGATGACCCAGTGGTACCCATTCCTGGGTAAGGAAGAATAATGTCACTGCCAGGATTATAAATAAGGTGATCTGTGTGGAATATTTCCCAAGGAACTCGGGATTTCTATCCTCAAGAAGTCTTATTATACCAATAATTACCAGGGCAAGAGGTAACCAGAAATTGAAATATATCGCAAGGGATAGTCCGGCTACGATGAGTACAATGTTCCATATCCGTACTACTCTTTCTTTTTGAATCCTTATATTAAAAGCGAAGTACGAGAACATTGGAATGATAAGTATCCCCACCAGGAACGCGGCGAGCAGGGCGAAGGTCTTGGTAAACGCTAAAGGTTTGAAAAGTTTCCCTTCGGCATTTTCCATGAAGAAAACCGGAAGAAAACTCACAACGGTGGTGGCAAGAGCTGTAGTTACCGCCGGGGCAACTTCTATTGTTGCCTTATGGATCACAGCCAGGAGCTTTCCATCATAGATCCCGGCATTCTTTTTCATTTCAAGATGCCTTATAGTGTTCTCAACAAACACGATACCTACATCTACCATGACCCCTATGGCAATCGCTATACCCGAAAGAGCCACCACATTGGCATCAACTCCAAAATACCGCATAGCAATAAAAGTGATCAAAACTCCTATAGGAAGTAAACTGGAAATAATGAGGGAAGCCCTGAGATTTAAGACTAATACTATGATCACAATAATACTTATAAGGATCTCATGAGAAAGGGCACTTTCAAGGGTTCCAATAGTCTCATTGATAAGCTGGGTCCTGTCGTAAAATGGAACTATAGTAAGTTTGCTTATAGTACCATCATTCAGTGTTTTTTGAGGAAGACCTACAGAGATCTCTGCGATCTTCTGTTTGGTGTTTTCAATTACCTGGCGGGGATTGGAACCATAGCGGGCAACAACCACTCCACCCACAACTTCAGCACCCCCTTTATCCAGAATGCCCCTTCTTTCTGCAGGGCCCAGGTTAACAACTCCAATGTCTCTTATAAGGACGGGCTTATTATCTACTGCAGTGATCACAGAATTTTCAATATCCTCAATGGATTTAATATAGCCCAGTCCGCGCACCAGGTATTCCACTTTATTTATTTCAAGGGTTTTGGCCCCAATATCCCGGTTTGAATTTTGTACAGCCATCATCACCTGGTCAATACCTATATTGAAGGCTTTTAAGGCATCAGGATTAACATCGATTTGATATTCCCGTATGAATCCGCCAACTGAAGCTACTTCTGAAACTCCTGATGTTCCGCTTAAACCAAGTTTTACATAATAATCCTGGATGGACCTGAGTTCATCCAGATCCCATCCTCCCGTGACATTCCCATCGGGGTCACGGCCTTCAAGAGTATACCAGTAAACCTGACCCAGGCCAGTAGCATCGGGCCCCAGGGTAGGTTGCACCCCTTGGGGAAGCAGTTCTGAAGGAAGGGAATTCAGTTTTTCAAGTACTCGTGTTCGGGACCAATAAAATTCAACATCCTCTTCAAATATGATATAGATAATTGAAAACCCAAACATGGAGGTACTCCTGATGGACTTTACCCCCGAAATACCCAATAGGGTCGTTGTCATTGGATAGGTGATCTGGTCTTCAATATCCTGGGGAGACCGGCCCGGCCAGTCGGTAAAAACTATTTGCTGGTTTTCTCCAATATCCGGGATAGCATCAACCGGAACGGGATCACTTGGCAGAAATCCGGTATTCCAGTTAAAGGGAGCGGTAACAAGACCCCATGCTATCACAAATAGTAGCAGGATTACTGTGACAAGCCGGTTATAGAGAAAATATTTTATTATAGTATTGAACATCCAAATTTGATTTAATGACAAATCCACATAAAGTGATATATAAGAACCTGCAAAAAGGTCTTTTAATTGAGGAAATTCCAGAACATGCTGAAACTATCCCATGTCATTAAATATTCAAATAAGAAAAACCCGATCCAGGACCTGTATGTCCGTGACGAGTAGGGGTGGAGAATAGTGAATAAAAGGAATAACCATTAAAGGTTCTCCTTCAAAAATATTAAGCCAGGTATAGGTAAAGCTTGTAAGAAAAAGTTGATGATCAAGATTAAGGGAATCAAAATTAATCTTGAGTTCATCCTGGCCTTCAACATTGGTTTTTTCATTGGTACAACATGAGTCTTCTTCAGAAGCCTCCTTCGAAGAATTCATACTCATTCCGCAGGTTTCGGCCGAAGAAAAGATCGCCTTATCCACCAGCATATTTCCGCAGAAATGCCTGTCTACAGTAAAAGAGAAGGTGGAGACCTGCACAAGAAGAGCAAGGACTACAGCTATAGCTTTATGGAATGTAGTATTCATTACCTGCAAATATAAACAAAAAATTTATTTCTTAACATAACTGGCTAATTTTCAAGAATAATGACACTTTTCTGAACTGCCAAATTTAAATCCATAATCAAAAAGGATCTTTAGGTTTTTCGGGAAAATCTTTCAACTTTACCGGGTTCTCTTATTGTAAGACGGTAGTAATAAAATGCTGGAAGAAGTATCATCACAAATACCGGTTGAATCAAAAAGCGACGTACATAAAAGAGCGCCAAAAAATTGTGATTCTCTATGGTGAATATGAGAAACATGAAAACGGGGAAGCATACTGCAAAAAGTATGAGATAGAGCAAAAATGAAAACCGGAGGATATTTTTATCAAGAAAAGCCACATAAATGATGGCAAGTGAAATAAGTGAATTAAGAAAAAACCTGTAAAATACATTTACAAGCAATTCTGTAGTTTCAAAATGGGGGGTTTTATCCTGCAAATAATCTGAATGGAAGAATTGCAACAAGGGGTCATAGAAAAGGGAATTCTCAAAATATCTGATAAGTGCCAGTAAAATTACCAGAATACTTATACCTGCAATTCTATACCGTGCTTTCATGCTCTCGAAAATATTCGTACCCATATTAACCACAGGATAAATACAGTTCCATAAATGATTAGTGGGAAAATTATGCTGTGTAAAAGATCTGCATGCTGAGGATATTCATAGATCCCAACAGTAAGAATGGCTATCCTTACAATGTTCATAATATAAATGATAACCGAACCCGCCAGGATATAAAGCAAGGTTAATTTAAAACCTGCATAGAAAGCTAGTACAAAAGAAATAAAAAGAATAATAATACTTATAGAATTACAACCTTCTACAACCCTTACCAGAAAATAATCATTGATGAACAATTTCATTGAGGCTTCTGCTGTATGCGGACTAATAAACGAGGAATACCCCATGAACTCTATAACTGCCTTGCTTTGAACAGATACCAGATAGGTGAAAAAATCGGGGTAATAAACTTGAGAATTCGATTGCTCCAGGTAAATATTGTAAAAAAGAGAGAATATAAAATAGCTTCCCAGGAAGATGAGGATGAACCTGATTACTGAACTGTATTTTTTAAATAATTCAATCAAGATGGGAGCTGTTTAAACAAATTTATGTAAAAAGGAAAGGTAAGAAACCTTATAATTAAATACTTTTACAAAAATTTTAATTGTTATGCCATTTCAAAAATTAAAACCCCGGGTACAAGCCATTCTTGAAAAAAATGACCGAACTACAGATGAGAGATTATTAGAATTGTGTGAACTGCTTAAGGCAGAAATTCCCTATTACAACTGGGTAGGTTTTTATTTCAGAAATGGAGATAAGGAAGAGTTGAAACTTGGGCCCTACGCTGGTGAACCAACAGACCATACCATCATCCCTTTCGGCAAAGGAATTTGCGGGCAGGTTGCAGTTTCAAATCAAAATTTTGTGGTGCCGGATGTCAAGGCACAGGATAACTACATTGCTTGCAGCATAAATGTCAAAGCCGAAATTGTTGTGCCTTTATTCGTGAATGGTGAAAATATAGGCCAGATTGATATTGATTCCAATACCGCAGATCCCTTTACCCAGGAAGACGAGAGATTTCTGGAATGGGCAAATAAGCAGGTAGCGAAGATTTTATAAAGCCCCCCAGCCCCCAATGGGGGAGTAAAATTGAGAATCAAGAATCAAGAGGTAAGAAGCCCCCCAGCCCCCAATGGGGGGAGTAAAATTGAGAATCAAGAATCAAGAGACAAGAGGTAAGACTATAGAGAATAGAGAATAGAGAAGGGTAGCTAAAAATGCCAAACCTACCTCATATTACAATTTACATTATACATTATACAAATCTCATATCTCAATACTCCGTACAGACAAGGCATGCCTTGTCTCTACATCCCCGTCCTTATCGCCTCTACAGGATCCAATCTGGAGGCCGTGATCGCCGGGATGATCCCGGAGATCAAACCTATGACGGCAGAAACTGCTGTGCCCAGGAACATGTTCCAGGGGGAAAGAATAAATTCGAATTCTCCGGTAAATTGCGATGCAATAATTGAAATAATCCAAACCAGGAATAAACCAATTAGTCCACCAATTACCGATAGTATCACAGCCTCAAAAAGAAATTGAAACAATATAAACTTGTTTTTGGCTCCCAAAGATTTTTGTATCCCAATAAGATTAGTCCTTTCTTTTACGCTTACAAACATGATATTAGCGATCCCAAATCCTCCCACGAGCAATGAAAATCCGCTTATTATAAGTCCTATAAAATTCATTTGCCCGGTAATATTATCAATAAAATCTGCAAATCCCTGAAGTTGATTAATGAAGAAGTTATCGTCATCTGCGGGTTTGAGGCCTCTGAAAGATCTCAATTGTTGGGTGAGCTGAGCAATGAATTCATCACTATCTACCCCCGCCTCCGGCCTTATTATGATCTGTGAAATCATATTCCGGTTATTGTCCCCAAATATCCTTCGGGTAAGGTTCACCGGGAGATAAACTGCCTCATCTTTGGAAGGTCCAAATATACCGGCACCCTCTTTTTTAAGCACGCCAATTACAGTAAATTTTCTGCCATACATTCTAATTTCCTGTCCTATAGGATCCATTTCCCCAAATAAATTGGTTGCAATGGTATTTCCAATGACCATTACTGGTGATCCGGCTACAGATTCAGATTCATTAAAGAATCTGCCATCCTGTAATTGAAGTGCTTCGATTTCATAATAGCCATCTGTAACCGCTCCTATACTCACACCTGACATGGATTTTTCTCCCGCCCGCAAAGTTTCTGCAGGGACGTTCATGGTGTAGCTTATGGCTGCTAAATTTGGCAGGTTTCTGCTTAAATGTTGAAACTCCTCGTAAGAAACATCGGGGAACTGGTCTCTTTTCCATCTTGGCACCTCGGTAGGCCCAAAAGAAAACCGTAAAACCATAATCGTGCTATTGTCCAGAGTACTAAGGCTGCCTTTGATCTCTCTTTCCAATGAGTCTACCGCCGCGAGTACAGCTATAATGGAAAAAATCCCAATTGTAACCCCAAGCAGGGAAAGGAAGGTGCGCAATTTATTGTTCCTTAATGCATTGATTGCAAAATTGAAACTTTCCTTAAGCAGTCTTAAATATATCAACATAGGTTACCACAGAGGTTTAGCTCTTAATAGTGATATGACGCACATAAGCGTTTTTCGTTACAATTATTTTAAGAAATAAAAGTCCAGATCTTTAGATTTAAGGGTGATTTAATTACTTTTGCAACCTTAACAAATGCAACAGAATGAAGGATTTAAAAAAGGCAGGATCGGCTCTTATTTCAGTTTATGATAAAGAAGGTCTTGCTCCAATTGCCAAAAAACTTATTGAACTGGGAATAACCATATATTCAACCGGTGGCACCGAAAAATTCATAAAGGATCTTGGCATTGAGGTGATTCCGGTTGAGGATCTCACTTCTTATCCATCTATTCTTGGCGGTCGTGTTAAAACCCTTCATCCAAAGGTGTTTGGCGGGATTTTAAACCGTCAGGATAATAATAATGATCTGGCAGAATTAAAGGAATATGACATACCCCAAATAGACATTGTCATAGTAGATCTTTATCCTTTTGAAAATACAGTTGCCTCCGGGGCTTCAGAAGAGGATATTATTGAAAAAATAGATATTGGTGGCATCTCCCTGATTCGCGCAGCTGCAAAGAATTTCAAAGATGTTATTTGCGTTCCTTCAGTAGACTATTATTCAGAGTTCCTTGAAATTATTTCTGAGAATGAAGGCCAAACGAGCCTTCAACATCGCAAGAGATTTGCTACAAGGTCTTTCAATGTTTCTTCTCATTACGATACCGCCATTTTCAATTATTTTAATTCCGAAGAAAAAGTATATAAGCAAAGTCTTACCAAAGGAAAGGCACTTCGATATGGGGAGAATCCTCACCAGCAAGGGACTTTTTATGGCGATTTTGATGCCATGTTTGACCTGCTACACGGCAAAGAGCTGTCCTATAATAATTTGCTTGATGTTGATGCAGCGGTAAATTTAATGAACGAATTTAAATATGACGCTCCTACGTTTGCCATTTTAAAACATAACAACGCCTGCGGGTTGGCCCAGCGAGATACTATTCTTGAAGCCTATAAAGATGCTCTTGCAGGAGATCCTGTATCTGCATTTGGTGGTGTACTAATAAGCAATGTGGAAATTGATACTGCAACTGCTGAAGAAATCCACAACTTATTTTGCGAGGTGGTCATTGCTCCTTCATATTCAGAAAAAGCCCTTGAAATTTTAACTTCCAAAAAAAACAGGATTGTCCTTGTTCAAAAAGAGGTTGAATTACCGAATGAACTGGTGCGCACCTGTTTAAATGGAATCCTTGTACAGGATAAAGATCTGAAGACAGATAGCCTGGAGGAATTAACCTATGCAACAGAAAACAAACCGGAAGCAAATGAATTAATTGACCTGATTTTTGCATCAAAGATCTGCAAGCACACAAAATCCAATACTATAGTCTTGGCTAAAAACAAACAATTACTTGCCAGCGGCACAGGGCAAACTTCCAGGGTAGATGCTCTTCGCCAAAGTATTGACAAAGCAAAATCATTTGATTTTAATTTACAGGGAGCAGTAATGGCAAGTGATGCATTTTTCCCGTTTCCGGATTGTGTGGAGATCGCAGGCAAGGTTGGAATTACCGCAGTTATTCAACCGGGAGGATCCATAAAGGATCAATTAAGCATCGATTATTGTAACAATAATAATATAAGTATGGTGATGACAGGAACACGCCATTTTAAACATTAATTTTTACTACATTTACCTAACCTCAACATACATAATATGGGATTTTTCGATTTTCTCATTGAAGAAATAGCAATAGATTTAGGAACCGCAAATACATTGGTCATACACAACGACAAAGTTGTAGTTGACAGCCCTTCTATAGTAGCCAGGGACAGGACGACGGGAAAGATCATTGCGGTGGGAAAAGAGGCTGCGATGATGCAGGGAAAAACCCATGAGAACATCAAGACCATCCGCCCGTTAAAGGATGGAGTGATCGCAGATTTTGATGCGAGCGAGAAGATGATATCTATGTTCATCAAGGAGATCCCCGCTCTTAAAAAGAAAATGTTCACCCCCGCACTTCGAATGGTTATTTGTATCCCATCGGGTATTACCGAGGTTGAGATGCGTGCGGTAAAGGAAAGCGCAGAAAGGGTTAATGGCAAGGAGGTTTATCTTATTCATGAACCTATGGCCGCCGCAATAGGAATTGGCGTAGATATCATGCAGCCAAAAGGAAATATGATCGTGGATATAGGTGGGGGTACTACCGAGATTGCTGTCATCGCTCTGGGAGGTATCGTTTGTGATAAATCTATAAAGATCGCAGGTGATGTTTTTACCAACGATATTGTTTATTATATGCGCACCCAGCATAACCTGTATGTAGGGGAACGCACAGCGGAAAAAATTAAAATTCAAATTGGTGCCGCCACCGAAGATCTGGAGGTCCCGCCAGATGAAATGAGCGTACAGGGAAGGGATCTGTTGACAGGTAAACCAAAACAGGTCCAGATCTCTTACCGGGAAATTGCTAAAGCCCTGGATAAATCTATTTTAAGGATTGAAGATGCCGTTATGGAAACCCTTTCTCAAACCCCGCCCGAACTTGCGGCAGATATCTATAATACCGGAATTTATCTTGCTGGAGGTGGATCAATGCTTCGCGGACTGGACAAACGTCTTTCTTTAAAGACAGATCTTCCGGTTTATATTGCAGAAGATCCTTTAAGAGCCGTAGTACGTGGAACCGGAATTTGTCTAAAAAACCTGAGCCGTTATAAGGGTATATTGATAAAGTAGGAGGAGCGTACTTATGCAGCAGATATTTAATTTTCTTATTCGCAATAAGAATAACATTCTATTCCTGTTGCTAATGAGCCTTTCCATTTTCTTAACCATCCAGTCCCACTCCTTTCACAAAAGCAAATTTATAAGTTCTGCCAATGTTGTGACCGGCGGAATTTATAACTGGGCAAATAATATTAAGACCTACTTTCATCTTGAAGAATATAACGAGCGCCTGGTTGAAGAGAACAAGCAACTGCGAAGCCTTATAGCCAATCTGCCAGACACTACCAACACCGGTCTTTTTTTAGACTCCGTCCCCAATACCGGAGTTTATAAATTCATGTCGGCCAGAGTGATCAATAATAATTATTCGAGGATCAACAATTACATTACTTTATATATTGGGGAGAATTCAGGAATTGAAAAAGAAAACGGAGTGATAACCAGCCAGGGGATTATAGGCATCGTGGACCATGTAAACCGGAAACATGCCAGGGTGATCTCTATTTTAAACAGCAATTCACAGATTAATGCTCAGTTAAAGAAGACCTTTCATTTTGGATCGCTGGTATGGGACGGAAAAGACCCCAATATGGTCCAGTTGATCGATGTGCCAAGACAAGCACCGGTGGAGGTTGGTGATACCATCGTTACCGGAGGAAGATCGTTGATCTTCCCTCAGGGCATTCCCATAGGCAAAGTTGATGCTTTCACTTTAGATCCAAATGAGAGTTATTACACATTACAGGTAAAACTATTTAATGACATGACTAACATTGGCCATGTTTACGTTATAGAAAATACAGAAAAAGAGGAAATTCAAGAGCTCGAAGCAATTAATGACTAATACTATCTTAATAAATACGCTAAGGTTTATCCTTTTGGTGCTTTTGCAGGTGCTCCTCCTCAATAACATCAATTTTCTGGGATATGTTAATCCGTACTTATATGTCTTATTTCTTGTGGTTTATCCTTTTAATACCCCGCAGTCACTCTTTTTAATTGTTGCATTTCTTTTAGGTATAACTATTGATGCTTTTGAAGACAGTGGAGGAATAAACGCAGCTGCTTGTGTATTAATAGCTTTTATAAGACCAGCCTTTCTGCGTTTTTCTTTTGGTGTAAGTTATGACTATCAAACCGTAAAATTATCCAACACACCTTACGGTGCGAGAGTGGGATATGTTATGTTAATAGTTTTTATTCACCATTTTGTATTGTTTACGTTGGAAATGTTTGATTTTTCGCATATATTTTTGATCTTGAAAAAAACCATATTTTCAGGAATATTTACAACCTTACTAATCCTTATAAGCCTTACTTTGTTTAAACCCAAACGACGTTGAGAAGACTTTTACTTTATATCATTATTCTTACCACAGGTATAATCTTCCTGGCTAGATTATTCTATTTACAGATACTGGATGATTCTTATGCGGTAAGATCTCAAAACAATGCGGTGAAGATAGAATATGATTACCCACAAAGGGGTTACATCTATGACCGCCATGGAACCCTGCTCGTTTCAAACCAACCTTCCTATGATGTTATGGCTATTCCCCGGCAGGTTAAAGCCTTTGACACTGCAGAATTTAGCCGCATGCTCAATATCTCTGAAGAACAGGTAGCGATAAGACTGGAAAAGGCAAAAATCTATTCTCCAAGGTTGCCTTCTATCATTGTTCCGCAGCTTACCAAATCTGAATATGCTTATTTTCAGGAAAAAATGAGGAATTACGAAGGCTTCTATATACAAAAGCGGTCCCTTCGGGATTATCAGACAAAGAATGGTTCCAATGTTCTTGGTTACATCGCAGAGGTCAACAAAAAGATCATAGAGGATAATCCCTATTATATCTCTGGTGACCTGATAGGCAGGCAGGGAGTTGAAGGCTACTATGAACACCTGCTCCGCGGGGTGAAAGGAGTTAAACATATTCAGAAAGATAGGTTCAACCGAGACATAGGCCCCTTTAAAGACGGTATTTATGATACCCTCCCTCAGCGTGGAAAAGATCTCACCATTACAATAGATGCGACATTGCAGGCTTATGGGGAGTATCTTATGGAAAATAAGTGGGGAGGAATTGTTGCATTGGAACCTGCCACCGGGGAAATTTTGGCATTGATCACCGCGCCGTCCTATGATCCGGCATTACTTGTGGGTAGGCTAAGATCAAGAAACTTTACTGAACTTTACAATGATGACTTTGCAAAACCATTATATGACCGGGGCTTGCTTGCAGAATATCCTCCGGGCTCTCCATTTAAAGCTATCACCGCCCTTATCGCATTACAGGAAAATGTAGTGAATACCCAGGAGCGGTTTCATTGCAGTGGAGGATACGTTTTTGGGCGAGGAAGAAGAATGGGCTGCCACGCCCATCCAAGTCCTCTGGATATGGTTCCGGGAATTGCACAATCCTGCAACGCTTATTTTGCAACAGTTTATCGACGTATCATTGAAAAATATCCAACCCCTCAGCAGGGTGTTGATACCTGGGCAAATCACCTCAAGAGTTTCGGGCTTGGGGGTTATTTGGGATCAGATCTGTCTACAGGCAGACCGGGAAAGGTTCCCACCTCAGATTACTATAATAAGATATATGAATATCCCACATACAAATGGTTTTCTACGGCTACCATTTCTAATGCGATTGGTCAGGGAGAAGTTTTAATGACTCCAATGCAGCTCGCAAATATGACTGCAGCCATAGCAAATCGTGGATGGTATATCACCCCCCATATCCTGAAGAAGGTTGATGGCACTCCTATTAAGGAAAAAGATTATACCGAGAAAAAACATACAACTATTGAGCCCAGGCATTTTGATCCCGTGGTAGCCGGTATGCATGAGGTTTATAAAACCGGTACAGCCAAGACCCTAAGGATCCCTGATATTGAGATAGCAGGAAAAACCGGAACGGCCGAAAACTATACGAAAATAGAAGGGAAAAGAGTTCAGCTTACAGACCATTCTATTTTTATTGCCTTTGCCCCCGTTGAGAATCCAAAAATTGCCATAGCCGTGTTTGTAGAGAACGGTTATTGGGGTGGAAGATATGCAGGACGCATTGCGGGATTAATGATAGAGAAATATCTTAAGGGAGAGGTCACAAGAACAGATATGGAAAAATGGATACTGTCTAATAGTCTTGAAGCTGAATATCTTAAACCTGTCTCGGGAGAACCTTTTAGAATTAACCAATAGGGATGTCAAAGAGAACGGTTGGTTTTGACTGGATCACAATTCTACTATATGTTCTAATGGTCCTTTTTGGATGGGTAAATATTTATTCTGCATCCCTTGGTGATAATCCCGATTCTTATTTTGCATTTAGTGAGGTTTATGGGAAGCAAGCTGTGTGGATCCTTCTTAGCATAGTTCTTATAGCCATTGTCCTTGCCATTGATTCCCGTTTTTATCAAAGATTTTCCAGTGTCATTTACATTTTGGCCCTTATTTCTTTGGCAGGCCTTTTTGTTTTTGGAAGAACTATTGCAGGTCAAACTGCCTGGTATGTAATCGGCGGGATGCAGATTCAACCATCAGAATTTGTTAAGGCAGCAACCGCTCTTGCTTTAGCCAAGTATGCCAGTGGGATTCAAACCAATCTTAAACTTTTTAACCATCAGCTGGTGGCATTTTTGATCATTGCACTACCTATATTTTTTATTCTGTTACAACCCGATCCAGGGAGTGCCCTAATATATTTTGCGTTTATTTTTCCTCTTTACAGGGAGGGACTTCATATTGCCTACATTCTTTTTGGTTTTGCAATGGCAATTCTCTTCGTTACTACCCTTGTTTTCGGGTCGCTTTATATGAGTATTGCAATTTTTATCATTTGCACTATTTTATTTATAATGCATCGCCGTAAAAGGCTTGCTTTTCTAAAATATCTCACCCTTGCGCTGGTAGCTATTGGTTTTTCCTTATCTGTGTCTTATGTTTTTGAAAATTTATTAAAACAACACCACAGAGACAGGTTTAATATTGTCCTGGGGCAGGAAGTTGATGCCAGGGGAATAGGTTACAACACTAATCAAAGTGAGATCGCCATAGGAAGCGGTGGCTGGCTGGGAAAAGGCTGGACTGAAGGAACCCAGACCAAAGGCCAGTTTGTGCCAGAACAACATACAGATTATATTTTTAGCACTGTGGGGGAAGAATGGGGGTTCTTCGGTACTTCCTTGGTAGTAATCCTATTTATTCTCTTGCTTTTGCGTCTGTTATATCTTTCCGAAAGGCAGAAATCCACCTTTAACAGGGTTTACGGGTATAGCCTTGTAGGGATATTGTTTTTACACTTTTTTGTGAATATAGGAATGGTAATAGGGATCTTTCCTACCGTGGGGATACCTTTACCCTTTTTAAGCTATGGGGGTAGCGGACTCTGGGCTTTCACCATTCTCCTTTTCATATTCATTAAACTGGATGCAGAACGAATGTCCTACTGGTAAATTTGATCAGGCACAGCGCTCGGCCATTAAGAGTACGGCTGCCACAATTAAAATGATCGCAGGATAAATATATTTTCTCTTCATAACAACAACTTCATTTCTAAACTTTCCATTTTTAATTCCGGCAAATTACTGTAAATATTCTCAGGCATTAAAAAACGCTTTGAAATTTATAGCTTCAAAGCGTTCTCTATAATACATTAGATAAAATTTACTTTTTTATATCTGCAAGCTTCGTTTTTTTAATATTGTTCACATTGATATCACCCAGAACATTAATGGCTTCTTCAATATATATATCTGAAGCTAAGCTTCTGTGCCACCTGCTTCTTTTTTCTTTTAAAGTAGGATCTGCTTCTGTAAGTTCTACCTCATAAGGAAGAGATTTATAATTCAGATTTGAGGAATATTTTGAGATGGCATTGAATCGTTTAGCCTCTTCCTGCATTGTAGAACGTTGTTTGGCGAAAGCTTCATAGCTTAAAGGATAAATTTCTTCATCCCTTTGGGTTTTCACCCATTTTGCGTTTTCGGAAATTAGGCCAATTTGTTCATTTCCTGCCATACGCTTCTTGCTTCGTTCAATAACATCTTCATAATCAATATATCCGTCCCATACTTTATATTTAGCTGGTCTTATTTGGTCCCAGGGCAATGGATTGTCATAATCTTTTTCCCCAATATCTATATAACTATACCTGTCTGGTATTACCACATCACTTTTCACTCCTTCCAGCTGAGTAGATCCTCCATTCACTCTATAGAATTTTTGTGTGGTAAGCTTAAGGGCCCCCAGGTCTCCGTGCTCATTTCCTCTTACTGCTGAATTAAGGTCAATTACATTTTGAACAGTACCTTTCCCGTAAGTTTGCTTACTCCCAATTATGATAGCTCTTTTATAATCCTGCATAGCAGCTGCGAGTATTTCAGACGCTGACGCCGATAGCTCATTCACCAGGATCACCAGCGGTCCATCCCAAAGGATTCCCGGTTCATTTGCTTCCAGGACTTCTTGCCCGGCTCCTTTTGATTTTACCTGTACAATAGGACCTTTTTCAATAAATAAGCCTGCAATGTCTACTACAGTCTTAAGTGATCCCCCTCCATTATTTCTAAGGTCGAGGACAAGGCCTTCCATTCCTTCATTCTTAAGTCGAATGATCTCCTGCTTAATATCTGAAGCGGCATTACGCTGAGAGTAATCTTCCATATTAAAATAGAACTTTGGCAGATTGATCAATCCAAATACTCTTCCATCCTTTTCAACCTTGGCAGACTTTGCATAGGTTTCTTCAAGTTCTACTACATCACGCGTAATAGTAACATCTTCTATATTACCTAAGGCTTTTTTCTTTACGGTAAGTGTTACTTTAGAATTTTTTGGGCCTTTAATAAGGTTTACCGCATCATCAAGCCGCATTCCAACAACACTTACGCCATTCTCTTCATTTTCCTGTTTAACCCTAAGAATAATGTCTCCTTCATTCAATTGCTCACTCATCCAGGCCGGTCCACCGGAGATCACTTCCATTATGGTAATATTTTCACTTTTTTTCTGAAGTCGTGCGCCTATACCTTCAAGTTTTCCTGACATCGCAATATCAAACCTATCCTTATCTTCTGGAGCAAAATAAAATGTATGCGGATCAAATTCTTCAACAATAGCGTTTACGTATACACCAAAATAATCCCTTCTTTCCAATGCCTGGCTAAAATCAAAATATTCATTTATAGAAGCCAGGGTGACTTCTCTTGCTTCTTTTTCAAGCAAAGCAGCAGATTTAATTTCTTTAGGTTCAGAATCCTTTGTTTCCGAAACCGCTCTCTCCTGCTTTTGTACAGGATTTTCCAGAGTTCCATCTACATCTTCATAAGAATAGGCGTCAAGTGAGGCTTCTGCTGTACCCTCCTGCTCCTGTTTTTTATCATAAAAAGTATTTAGGGTGGTAAACTTCAATTGTTTTCTCCATCTCTCTTTAAGTTCGGCACGTGTAGAAACATAATCTATCTCGTCATAATTGGTATTGATCTCTTCTTCTTCAGAAAAATCAAATGGCTGGGATAGTACTTCCTCATAGATCTCCCGCACTTCTTTCATTCTTTGCTGAAGTCTTTCATGGGTAATGTTGAAAAATGTAAGATCTTTATTTTTTATCTGATCATCGATCTTGTCCTCATATGCGGCAAATTCCTCTATATCTTCTTTATAGAAAAATCGTTTCAGAGGATCTAAGGCATTGAGATAGTCTTTATAAACACCTTTGGAAAAATCATCATTGATATCTTTGGCATCAAAATGTCCTCTTTCCAAAACGTAAGTAATAAGATCAATAAGAAGTTTATCCTTATTGGGATCGCTGGCTTCAAAAGATTTTGTGGTAAAGCTACAGGAGGCGACTGCCATAAGCAGCACCAATATTAAGATTTTATAATTCCTTTTCATGAGCAGAAGAAGTTTCATCGTTAAAATTAATTAATTAAATAGCATAAAAAACTGTGCCAAGAGTTAGTAATTACTATTATAAATTGTAAAGCGTCTAATATAAGCTTTACTTTGGAAATTACTATTTTAGCAACTCTTAAAAAATTCTTATATGCCCCGAAAAAAACCGCTTATTCTTGTAACAAATGATGATGGAATTACCGCTCCGGGAATACGGGCCCTGATAGAAATAATGAAGGATCTTGGAGATGTGATTGTAGTAGCTCCAGATAAACCTCAAAGTGCTATGGGTCATGCCATTACTTTAAGCGATGCACTCTTTTGTGATCCTGTAGTGATCAAGGAAAATTATAAGCATAAAGAATATCAATGCTCGGGCACACCTGCAGATTGTGTAAAAATCGCTACCCAGGAGATCCTTCACCGCAAACCCGATCTTTGCGTGAGTGGGATCAATCATGGATCAAACTCTTCCATAAACGTGATTTATTCGGGGACTATGAGTGCAGCGGTTGAGGCCGGGATAGAGGGAATTCCCGCAATTGGATTTTCCCTCACCGATTATTCCCTTACGGCAGATTTTGAACCTTGTAAAAAGTTTGTAAAGGCTATAACAAAAAACGTGATCAAAAATGGACTTCCGGAAGGAGTGGTTCTCAATGTTAACCTTCCGAAACTAAAAGAATCTGAAATTAAAGGGATAAAAGTCTGTCGCCAGGCAAAGGCATACTGGGTTGAAGACTTTGACAAGAGAACAAATCCTCAGGGCCGTGATTATTACTGGCTTACAGGAGAGTTTGTCAATAAGGACCAGGGGGAAGATACAGATGAATGGGCCCTGGCAAACGGTTATGTTTCGGTTGTTCCAGTCCAGTTTGATCTCACTGCCCACCACTTTATTCAGAATTTAAACAGTTGGGACCTGAATGATTAAAAGAAACATCCTAATAGGTTTTTTGACAGGATTATCTGCCAATCTTGCAGGTATAATTTTATATATCACATTATTTTCCAATATGGGATTGGACGAAACCCTGAAGGATGCTTATTACAATAATTACCTTGGTAAAATAATTGCCCTGGGAGCCGCTCTTAATTTCCTGCCTTTCTTTATTTTTTTAAAGAAAGACCTTCTCTATCACGCACGGGGAGTTTTGCTGGCAACTGTTATTACTGCAATAGGTATAGCTATAACCAACATTAAAAATCTATGAAATATTATCTCATAGCCGGGGAAGCATCTGGTGACCTTCATGCTTCAAATCTTATGAAGGAAATTAAGGTTCTTGACCCCCAGGCAGAGTTTCGCTTCTGGGGCGGGGATCTTATGGATGAGGCAGGAGGGACCCTGGTGAAACATTACCGGGAGCTGGCCTTTATGGGTTTCATTGAGGTGATTCAGAATTTGAAGACCATACTTAAGAATATTATTTTTTGTAAAAAAGATATTTCAGATTATAAACCCGATGCTCTCATTTTCATTGATTACCCCGGGTTCAATCTGAGAATAGCAAAATGGGCCAAAGAGGTTGGTATATCCACACATTTTTATGTTTCTCCGCAGATTTGGGCATGGAAAGAGAACAGAATTGCAGCCATAAAAAGGGACGTTGATCATATGTATGTGATCCTTCCTTTTGAAAAAGAGTTTTACGAGGAAAAACATAACTACAAAGTGCATTTTGTAGGTCATCCTCTTCTCGATGCTATTGCAAATAAACCTTTGGTAAAACCCACTGAATTTAAAAATAAACATTCTCTAAACGATCTACCCATCATTGCATTATTGCCGGGGAGCAGGAAACAGGAGATATCAAAGATGCTGACAACCATGCTCAGCATTACAAAGGATTTTCCGGGGTATCAATTCGTGATCGCCGGAGCTCCCAGTCAGGAACCCGAATTCTATTCAGAATTTGTTGAAAATGAAAATGTTCATCTTGTAATGAACAAAACCTATGATATCCTTAGCCTGTCAACCGCTGCAATTGTCGCATCAGGTACAGCTACGCTTGAGACCGCCCTTTATAAAGTTCCGGAGGTGGTTTGTTATAAAGGAAGCAGTATTTCTTATCATATTGCCAAAAAAATCATAAAATTGGATTACATTTCGCTCGTCAATCTCATTATGGAAAGGGAAGTTGTAAAGGAGTTGATACAAAATGACTTCAATAAAATGAACCTTAGCATTGAGCTTAAAAAAATTCTGGAACCAAAGCACAGGGAGACAATATTTGAAAGCTATTATGAGTTAGAAAGAAAACTGGGAGGTGCGGGCGCAAGCAAAAAGACCGCTACTCTCATTTATGATTCGATCCAAAACTGATTTTTTTATGAAGAATATCACTTTTAGAATTGCCGGGATGTTGATTTTTGCTTTAATTCTCACGTCCTGCGGCTCTTCAAGAGCCTCATTATCAACCGGAGAAGATCGCAAACAAGATAAGGTCACACCTCTCAAAAACTTCTCCCACAAAAATATTACAGACATAACTCCACAAGTCAATATCAAAACTGCCTCTCCTGAATCTTTACCCGAGGATACCCGCGTTTACAATATCACTTCATTTGCACTGGATTTTAAAGGTACTCCTTATAAGTATGGAGGAACCACCCGGGAAGGTATGGATTGTTCGGGACTGGTATACTGTTCTTTCAAGCAGGAAGATATTCCCCTTCCGCGTTCTTCAAAAGATATGGCTCATAAGGGCGAACTGCTCTCCCTGGAAGAAGTGAATATAGGGGACCTTCTGTTTTTTGAAACAGATAGAAAAAAGAAAGTGATCAATCATGTAGGGCTTGTAGTTGAAGTAGACAATGGACACATTTTATTTATACATTCCTCCACCTCCAAAGGAGTAGTAATATCATCCCTCGCAGATAATTACTGGTTTAACCATTTTGTTATGGCCCGCCGCGTGATCTGATTTTTTCATTATCTTGATTAAACTATAGATCAAGGTTTTACAATTGCTGAATTTTACTGTCATCAAACTTGCCCTTTGCGTTATGCTTGGGGTATTGCTGGGGTTTTACCTTGAACTGCCGGTGAATTTGCTGTTCCTGCCTTTTATCATACTTTTACTGGCATTTCTTTTTACCTATTTAAGATCCCGCAGGCTTTTTCTTCAGGATATGGCCCTTGGAATAACGGTATATCTTCTGTTTATTTTCTTCGGAATTGCCACCACTACGCTCCAGCATCCGCAAAATAGACCTGCGCATTACATTCATATGCTGGAAGAAAAAACCGAACCGGCCCTGGTAAAAGGAAATGTCTCTGAAAAACTGAAACCGGGTCTTTTCCACGATAAGTATATAATAAATGTAAAAGAGATTAACGGTTACAAGGTCTCGGGGAAAATTCTTCTCAATATAACCCGGGATTCCCTGATGGTTCCACAAGAAGTTGGTCAAAGGTTGGTGATTTCAGGTAAGATAGGGGATATTAATTCACCGTTGAATCCCTATCAGTTTGATTATCGCTACCACATGGAAAAACTTGGGGTTAACCGGCAAATGAATAGTGATCCAACAGAGGTCTATGCAATGAGTGGTCAAGCTCGGGGACTACGCACTGTAGCCGGTAATTTAAGAGAAGGGTTGATATTGCGGTTAAGGAATCATGATTTTGGTCCCGATGAACTGGCTATCATTCAGGCGCTGCTTTTAGGACAGAGGCAGGAAATTTCACAGGAGATATACAGTAATTATGCTGCAGCCGGTGTGATTCATATCCTTGCGGTATCAGGGCTGCATGTGGGTATTATTTTGTTACTGCTCAATCAATTGCTAAAACCTTTTGAAAAATACAGGTACGGCCGAATGTTAAAAACTGTAAGCTTGCTCATACTTCTCTGGGGATTTGCAATTCTCGCAGGTCTTTCTCCTTCTGTTGTTCGTGCCGTGAGCATGTTCTCATTTGTTGCGGTGGGCATGCAGTTAAAAAGGCGCACCAGTGTTTTGAATACGCTATTCATGTCCCTGATGGTACTTTTGCTTATCAATCCCGGTTTTATTCAACAAGTGGGATTTCAGCTGAGTTATGCTGCGGTTTTCAGTATTGTGCTCATTCAACCTCATATTTATAGGGTATATAAAGGTGAATCTAAATTGATCAAATATTTCTGGGGTATCTTAAGTGTAACAATAGCCGCACAGATTGGGGTCTTACCTCTCAGTTTATTCTATTTTAATCAGTTCCCCGGCATGTTTTTTATTTCCAATCTTGTAATCCTGCCATTCCTGGGCCTAATTCTTGGACTCGGTATATTGGTATTATTTCTCGCAAGACTGGAGTTGCTTCCGGCCCTTGTTGCTGATCTATTTGGATGGATGATCTCTACCCTGAACGACTTTGTAACCTGGGCAGCATCCAATGAAGAATTTATCTTTGAGAATATCGGTTTTTCCCTGCTTCTGTGCCTGGTTTCTTACCTGGTGGTAATAGCCTTTATTTATGTGCTGAAAGTGCCGAAATTTCAAAGTATAGCTATCCTCCTGGTTTCTGTAATTATCTTCCAGTTGGCCTTGTTTTATGAAAAGTACTCTGCCGTACCTGACGAATTTGTTGTGTTTCATAAAAACCGAAATACTGTTATTGCAGAAAAACAAAATGACCGGCTAAGGGTTTTTCACGATCTGTCTGAACCCTTGCCTTCCTATAGTTTCATCAAAGATTATTCTACGCATAGAAATATTAGGATAATAGAATCAGCGCCACCCGGAAACCTGATTGATCTGGGATCACAATATATCCTTCGCATAGATAAAGAGGGGATCTATGATGTCCCTGGCCTTTCTCCCGGAATAATTCTGCTTTCCAATAGTCCCCAGATCAACCTGCAACGACTTCTTAGGTTACATTCTCCAGAGATTATCATCGCTGATGGCAGTAATTATCCTTCATTTATTAGACAATGGAGAAAGACGGCAAACCAAAAAGGCATTCAGTTTCATGCCACGGGAACCGAGGGCGCATTTATTTTGGCGGCTGGACAGTAATCATCACATATTCCTTCCGCTCAAATTTGATGACTTATTGAGCCTTGCGAAATGTTAGATAAACATGCCGCTCCTCCGGAGCTCATGCTCTGGGTCCCATTTTTCCCCTATAAACATGTAGCTCCTGCGGAGCTCAAATATTATTTTCCTTTATCTTTTCCATCAATATGCCGCCTCTCTGAGGCTTGAACACAGGTGACCTCGGGCCTGGTGACATTATTTTTGAGAATATTCAACTAAGAGATTGCCCGGCTTAGTAATTCAGGTTGGACTTTTTCTCTTCCCTCGGAAGGATATTCTCAGGCCTTATTACCGAAGAACTGAGTTTCCCCGTTACAAGTTTGATAGAAGATTTTTATTAATCATTTGTCTAGCCATTGTGAACCAATTGTCCCGTAGGGACTATATATTGCTAGAAAATATTAATCAATAGAGAATACTGTGCCTTTAGGTACAGAATATGCTGAGGTACATATTAAATTTTTTTTGCACACCTTTTTATCCCGTACCTAACGGCACGGTAGAATTCGGGTAATCGTTTATCTACCCTTTTGCAGTCCCTAACGGGACATGACATGACGAAAAACAGGCTCCGGCGGGTGCTCTCAAAAAGAATGCCCGGCCAAAAGCAATCAGGTTTGATCCTTCTTCTCACTATTAAGCGGTGTCGGCAGAACGGGTGGGCCTTTAACGTAAAATAAAATTCCCGCGAAAATTAAATATGCCGCACCTCCGGAGCTCCCGATTAACTGACCATTTTTATTTCTATAAACATATCGCTCCTACGGAGCTCTAATTATACGGTAAGGATTACTGTGCCTTTAGTTACAGAATATGCTCAGGTGCATATTAAATGATTTTGTACACCCTTATATGTCGTACCTAACGGCACGGAAGAATCCGGGAATCGTTTATCTACCCATATGCGGTCCCTATCGGGACATATCATGACAAAAAATAGGCTCCGGCGGTTGCTATCAAAAAGATTGCCCGGCCAAAAACAACCAAGTTTGATCCTTTTCCCCTCTGGAGGGGTGTTCGCAGGACGGAGCGGGTCCTACCACCGGAGGATTGGCGTGCATGATTCATTTACAATGTTTTGGAGAAAATATAGCTCAAAAGGTTAAAAGAAGATTGTGTTTTAAATCAAAAGTTATCTCTTTAATATTTTCAGTGGTCCCATAGGGACCATCTATTGGTAGAAAAATGTTAACCGAAGTAACATCTGTGCCGTTAGGTACAGAATATGCTCAGGTATATCAATTATTTTGTAAACCCGTCTTATGCCGTACTTCACGGCACGGGAGAACCAGGTTAATTGAATTTCTCCCTGTATGTAGTCCCTAAAGGGACAGATGGGCAAATAAATAAAAAATATAAAATGAGCTCCGAAGGAGCGACATATTTCAATTTCCCAAAAGGGAATAAAATGCACATTGGAAAAAATAAGAAACCGCATAAAACAAAAAATTCCTTCGCAAAAAGGAATTTTTTTTAATATATTTTCAAACCTTAATTCTTAAATGCGCCCTTGAAATTCTTTTCGTATTTATTCCAGGCTTCCTGGCTTGTGAGCGCTTTATAATCATCATTTGCCATCATCTTTAAATAGATCTCCAGTTGTTCCGGTGTCCTGTAGCCCATAATAGGAGCGATTACATTGGACTCTTCATCAAAAAACACGAGGCTGGGATATCCGGTGATCTTTAGCGCATTAGCAAAAAAGTGCTGACTATTGCGGCCTTTCCGGTTGGAATCATAATTGGGATTGGTATAATTAAACCCATTGTAAAACACTTCCTCAGTCCCTTCAGCATTAAATTTAACGGGGTAATAGTGCTTATTGATATAATTCACCACATCTTTATTGGTAAAAGTCCTTTGGTCCATCAACTTACAGGGGCCGCACCATAAAGTATACGCATCCATAAAAATCTTTTTAGGTTGCTTTTTTTGTGCTTCCAGAGCTTGGTTCATTGTCATCCATTCAATCTCCTGGGACTGCATTATCCCGGCAGAAAAAACAAGAAATAGAGCAAATAAAAATCCTTTCATTTTTAGTGTTTTTCCAAAATAATCAATAATCATTCCCAAAAATAAGGGTTTTAATTAAACTTAAAAAATTACCACTATCTAATGCCGTGCATTTTATTAATAAGTGTCTTATTAAGTACAAACATTACAATTCCTGCCAATATTGGTATTATAGTAAAAATCAGGAAGAAAAAGGCCATGCCGTAATTCTCCACAATTGGATCTATATAACTTCCTGTGAGACCTGCCGCAAAATTGGCAATAAAGTTAGCGACAAACCATACCCCAAACATTAAACCAACAAGTTTAACAGGTGCAAGTTTACTTACATAAGATAATCCTACCGGAGAAACACATAATTCTCCCAGTGTATGAAACAAATAGGCAAGTACAAGAAATATCATACTTACAGATGCAGTTTTAGCTCCCAATGGGATACCCATTGAACCATAAGAGAGGATCGCAAAACCAAGACCCAGTAGGATCAATCCAATAGCAAATTTTACCGGCCCCGAAGGATTGTATTTACTCTCCCATAATTTGGAGAACAAGGGTGCAAAAGCGATGATAAAGAAAGAGTTCAGAATTCCAAACCATGAGGCAGGAACTTCTGGAGACTCTGCATCAAATTGTCTCATTAACATCCAGATCACAATGCCCCAGATAATAACAAAACTTGTTCCAAGTGCGAAATTGGCTATTGGGAAATTAGAAAAGGTCTGGCGGAAGAGTAGGGCCAGCACCCACGTAATAATTATTAAAGGAATAACTGTAAGTAGTGTATTAAATATTTTAAAGGTAAGAGCTCCACTACCTACAAGAACCCTGTCTGTATAATCTGCGGCAAAAATGGTCATGGAACCACCGGCCTGTTCAAAGGCCCACCAAAAGAAAACGGTGAAAAAAGCAAGGACTCCAATAACTATTAAACGATCTTTTCTCACTTTTCCACTAACTTCAGGTTCGGGTTCTGCATCATCAAAGGTCCTGCCCTGTGCATCTTTCACCTCTCCCGTAATCGTTCTCGTGTCAACATAATTATCAGTCATTTTAGCATTTAGACCTATCTTACCAAAAACGGTTTGGGCAAAATAGAATTGCAGCATTCCGAAGAACATAAAGATGCTCGCAAGTCCGAATCCCCAATGCCATCCAACAGTCTCACCAATATACCCGCAGAGTAAAATACCTAGAAATGCACCGGCGTTAATACCCATATAGAAAATGGTATAACCGGCATCCTTTTCCTTACCCTGGTTAAGGTATAATTGTCCTACCATTGAGGAAATATTCGGCTTAAATAATCCATTACCAATGATTAAAAATCCGAGGCCGATAAAGAAAAATGGATCTGCCAATACTTCCAATGCCATCGAGGCATGCCCAAGTGTCATTAACAGGGCTCCTAAAATGATCGCATTACGATAGCCCATTACCTTATCGGCAATAAGGCCCCCAAAAATTGGAGTCACATACACCAAACCTGTATACCATGCATATAGCACTAAAGCATCTGCCCTTTCCCATCCCCAGCCCTCATTCATAATAGATGAAACGAGAAATAGCACAAGGATTGCCCTCATCCCGTAGTAAGAGAATCTTTCCCACATTTCGGTGAAGAAAAGAATGAACAGGCCTGCGGGGTGCCCTAAAACAGTTCGCTGGTTGACATCTGAACCTCCAAATTTAAATTCCATAAAAGCTAGTTAGGGTTGTTATTATAAATTTTCTTTAATAAAATTGGTCATTTTGGTATATAAATGCAGGCGGGTATTGCCTCCCGAAATTCCATGGGCTTTGTCCGGGTAGATCGCCCAGTCAAATTGTTTATTTGCCTGAACCAGCGCCTCAATTAATCGCATTGTATTTTGTACATGAACGTTATCATCTCCACTCCCATGAACAAGAAGTAGATCACCTTTTAATTTTTCAACATGATTAATTGGGGAATTCTCATCGTAACCGGTAGGGTTCTCCTGCGGGGTTGTCATGTACCTTTCAGTATAAATAGTGTCGTAGAACCTCCAGCTGGACACCGGTGCTACTGAAATCGCCAGGGAGAAAACATCATTGCCTTTAAGGATCGCGTTGGCAGACATAAATCCACCATAACTCCAACCCCATATTCCTATTCTTTCTTTATCAATATAATCAAAGCTTCCTAAGATCTTTGCTGCTTCTATCTGGTCTTCCAGTTCGTATTTACCAAGTTCATTTTGAGTGATTTTTTTGAAAGCTGCCCCTTTATAGCCAGTACCTCTTCCGTCAACTGTAGCCACAATATATCCTTCATTGGCCAGTAACTGATGCCAGTAGTCATTGGTCCCAAAATAAGAATTGGAAACAGATTGTGAACCGGGGCCTGAATATTGGAACATCAATAGGGGATATTGCTTATTCTCGTCAAAGTTGGCAGGCTTTATCATGGACATATTCAGCTCATTTCCATTTACCTGAATGGTAGTTAATTCTTTGGGAGAGAAATTATAAGCTTCAGATTTTTTAAGCAGCTCCTGGTTATCTTTTATTTTTCTCACCAACTTCCCGGTCTTTGCATCGTGCAAAGTATACTCGTTTGGTGTTGAAATATTGGTAAAAGTGTTTATGAAATATGTGTAATCTGCACTAAAGTCTGCGCGGTTTGTGCCTTCCCGGGTAGTCAGGCGTTTCTTGTTTTTTCCATTAGTCCTTATGGAATACACATCACGGTTAACACTTCCATTTTCTGTGCTTTGGTAAAAAATCGTATTGGTCTTTGGATCAAATCCGTAATAATTTGTCACTTCCCAGTCACCTTTGGTGATCTGGTTAAGAAGTTTACCATTCTTATCATAGTGATAAATGTGATTGTAACCATCCTTCTCACTGGTCCAGATAAAACTGTTATCCTTTAGAAATGTAAGATTATCTGTTATATCTACATAAGCCTTATCGGTTTCATTTAAAACCTTTTTCACCTCATTAGTCCTGGCATTGATGAAAAACAGGTCAAGATTGTTCTGATGCCTGTTTAACACCTGGGCACTTAGTACCGCTGGATCATTTGTCCATTTGATTCGGGGAATGTAAAAATCTTCGTAATCCCCCAGGTTTACCTCTGTGGTATTTCCTTCAGCAAGGTGATATAAATGAAGGGATACCTCTGCATTTTCTTCGCCTGCTTTGGGGTATCTAAAAGTGGTAGAAGTGGGATAAAGATCTTCTCCAAAAAGGTCCATGGAAAACTCGGGCACATTCACTTCATCAAATCGTAAAAATGCCAGGTGGTCCCCCGTTGCATTCCAGTCAAAGGCTCTAACAAAACCAAATTCTTCTTCATATACCCAATCTGTGATCCCATTGATGATCTCATTCTTTTTCCCATCTGTAGTCACCTGAGTTTGATTACCTGTGTTAAGGTCTTTAATGTAAATATTATTATCAAAAACATATGCCACTTTTGTTCCATCCGGAGAAAAGGTGGGTTCCTGTATCTTATTATCACTTATTTTGGTAAGTGTTTTTGTCGTGGTATCGTATACATAAAAGATACCTCGGGAAGAGCGGCGATAGATCTGCTCGGTTTGTGATCCCAGGAGGATCTTCTTTTCATCATTACTAAGCTGGTAGCCCTGTATCCTCTGTATCTCTTTAAGATCTGCGCTGTTAAGAAGGGTTCTTTTTTTCTCTCCAGACCTGTATTCATATACATCTATGGTAGATGAAGCATTTTGCCTGTCGTGATTTACAACAATATATTCGGTACCATTCTGTAAAGATCGCAGAGATTCCATCCTCTGCTGACTAAAGGTTCCATCATAGATTTCTTCTAAAGTGATTTGCTTAATCTGGGAAAAAACCGAAATAGTTCCAAGCAGGAAAAAGGTGAGGGCAATCCTGTATATTTTCATAAAAAAAAGGAAATAATTATTCTAGGCCAAGTTTACTAAAAATTCAGCAAAAATCGGGAATAATCTGTGTTAAATACTAATTTTTTGTTAAAAGGAAATCCTGGAAAATTATCGCTCTATAGAAATTAGACCTCAATTCAATGACTGTTATTGGAATACCCAATGTAATTGTATCTTTGAGACTTTAATTAACACCCCATGAATAAGCCCGTGTCAGGATTTTCCAAATTGACCAAAGAAGAAAAGATCAATTGGTTATCAACTACATACCTTAAGAATTCTCCCCAAAGTGAATCCATACTGAGGCAGTACTGGAATACGAATGGTGATCTTCAGAGATTACACGAGGAGTTCACTGAAAATACACTCAGCAATTTTTATTTACCCTTTGGGATTGCCCCCAATTTTGAAATAAACGGAAAATTCTACGCTATACCCATGGCCATTGAGGAGAGCTCTGTAATTGCAGCCGCCAGTAAGACGGCAAAATTCTGGGGTTCCCGTGGAGGTTTCAAAGCCGAGGTTCTCAACACCATTAAAATTGGCCAGGTCCATTTTATTTTCAAAGGGGATGATGCCTTGTTACAGGAATTTTTTCTCGAGGTGAAGCCTTTGCTTATTGAAAGCGTCTTTGATATTACCAGGAATATGAAGAAAAGGGGTGGCGGCTTATTAGGAATAGAACTGCGGAATAAGACCGAACTTATGGAAGGCTATTACCAGCTCCATTGCAAGTTTGAAACCGTGGATTCGATGGGAGCAAATTTTATTAATTCATGTCTTGAAAAATTTGCTGAAGTTTTCGAGGAAACAGCTTGTCACTATCCGAAGTTTTCTGAAGAAAGTCATCTGGAAATCATCATGAGCATACTTTCCAACCTTGTTCCCGAATGTATTGTGAGAGCCGAAGTTTCCTGCCCGGTAGAAGATCTCGTTGATAAAAACATTGAGGATCCGGAACTCTTTGCAGGTAAATTTCTCACCGCCATAAGAATTGCCGAAGTAGAACCCTATCGCGCGGTTACTCATAATAAAGGTATTATGAATGGTATCGATGCCGTTGTGCTTGCTACGGGAAATGATTTCAGAGCGGTTGAGGCCGGAGTTCACGCATACGCATCAAAAGATGGAAGATATACCAGCCTTACACATGCCAGTGTTGAAGACGGGATTTTTCAATTCTGGATGGAAATACCTCTGGCCGTAGGCACCGTTGGGGGGCTCACCAATCTTCATCCGCTGGTAAAAGTTGCCCTGGAGATCTTACAGAAACCTGGGGCGAGAGATCTTATGAAGATCATTGCAGTGGCAGGACTTGCGCAAAATTTTGCAGCAGTGAGGTCCCTGGTCACCACCGGGATACAGCAGGGACATATGAAAATGCATTTGATGAATATGCTCAACCAGCTGAATGCAACCGAAAGTGAGAAGAAAGAACTTATCCATTATTTTAAAGATCACACTGTTACCCACAGCACCGTAGAGACACAATTGAAAAAACTGAGAGCATGACCCGGGAGTTTTACAGCCACGGAAAGTTGTTGATCACCGGGGAATATGTTGTGCTGGACGGTGCCCTTGCGCTTGCGGTTCCCACAAAATTGGGGCAATCACTAAGTGCAACTACCATATATGAGCCTGTAATTTCCTGGACATCCAAAGATCATGAGGGCAAAGTGTGGTTTAAGGAAAGGTTTTCTCTAATTAACAATAAAATTGAGAGATCCCGGAGCGGACAAACATCTCCTGTTGCCGGCAGGTTACAGGAAATCCTCTCTGAAGCCAATAAATTAAATCCCTCTATCCTTAGAGAGCAGAAAGGTTTTGAAATAATTACCCGACTTGAATTTCCCTCAAACTGGGGATTGGGCAGCTCATCTACCCTGCTCAACAATATAGCCTCCCTCTTTGAAACTGATCCCTTTGAATTATTGAAAAATACTTTTGGAGGAAGTGGGTACGATATTGCAGCCGCACAAAATGACACACCTATTTTATACCAGGTAAAAGATAATGAGAGAAGCTTTCTGAGTGCAAGGTTTCAACCGGAGTTCAGCGATATGCTGTTCTTAGTTCATCTAAATCAAAAGCAGGACAGCAGAAAATCTATCCAACATTACCGAAATGCTTCTAAAGAAGATCTCACGGAAACAATTGAAAAGATCTCTTCTCTCACCCAGAGTTTTATCGATTGCAACTCCCTGAAAGAATTTGAATTATTAGTGGAAATCCATGAGACTTTGATCTCGCGGTTACTCAATCTCCCAAAAATAAAAACGAGCCTTTTCCCGGATTACCCGGGCGCGGTTAAAAGCCTTGGCGGCTGGGGGGGAGATTTTATTCTGGCTACCGGAGGGGAGAGGGAAAAGGAATATTTTATAAAGAAAGGGTATTCGACGATACAGGGGTTTGAGGAAATGGTTAATAAGGAGGCCTCCTAGCTCCCAAAGATACTATGGTAAAATCCTAATTTTGTTTATTGTTATCTCTTCACTTTCTGATTTTGTTTAAAAGAAAGCTTCGCTCAATTCATTGAAATGAAGTTTTTCCGGTGTGAAGCTTTCGAACTCCACTTTTTTTGACTTGATCTGCCCGTTATCTTTCCATGAATCCTGCGCTAGGCATTATTCTTACTGTAATTTTCTTCTTTTTACAGAGAGTTTAAGAAACAGCCATTTTTATTATTCCGGCTACGATCCTTTTCTTTTAATAAAAGAATCTTTTACTTTTCCTCTTTCATGTAGGGTTTTAATCCCTAAAAGACTTCCAGCTTTTTGAGACTTTTCATGGCATGAAGTTTTGATTTTGCGTTACCGCTGGCCTCAGGTTGTCGATAAATTCGTAAATTTTATAAAAAGCACCCCAACATCTAAACTTCAAATTAAATTTACAGACAAGAAAATTGAAGATTATTTCCTCTAAAGTGAAAGTACAGGCCTTTCCAAATAGTTAAATTTGGAATATTAAAATTAGTTTTATGAGACATACATATAATATCACGGGAATGACATGCAATGGATGCAGGTCTCATGTTGAAAATGCTTTGAAAGATGTTCCTGGCGTCTCTGATGTGGTGGTTGATCTTGAAAAAGCTGAGGCCGTTATAAAAATGGAAGATCATATAGAAGTTTCTGAATTTAGGCGTGCTTTAAAAGAATCTGGTGGGAATTATGATATTTCGGAAAAGCATACCGGAAAAACCGATCATCATGTTCCAATAGAGCACACCTATCATGTAGAAGGTATGACCTGTAATGGTTGCCGTACTCATGTGGAAAACATATTGAATAATGTTGAAGGAGTAAACAATGCTTCGGTAGACCTCAAAACCGGATCTGCGCTAATTTCCATGAATAAACATGTGCCCCTCAACAAATTACAGGATGCGCTCCAATCTGATGGAGGGAAATACAGAATATCCCAACCTAAAAAGAAAACTAATAATGATGGAAAAGAGATTTTGATTCAGGATTACATTATTACCGGGATGACCTGTAATGGTTGTCGTACCCATGTGGAGAAAACACTCGCCAATGTTGAAAGTGTTCAAAAGGCCAGGGTGAGCCTGGAAAATAATAGTGCGCAGGTGGAGATGCATGAATATATTGATATCAATAAATTCAGGGAGGCCTTAAATAAAGACGGGGGGGCTTATAATATTTATCTGCCCGGAGAGGATCATTCGTCTTCATTGGACAAAAGAGAAACTTCTCAACCCAAAGGAAAAAGAACCGGGACATTTTATTGTCCTATGCATTGCGAAGGTGATAAAACTTACGATAAACCCGGTGATTGCCCCGTTTGCGGGATGGATCTGGTGGAAGAAGTAAACCTGAATGCGACAGGGGTGCAATATACCTGTCCTATGCATCCGGAGGTAATTAAAGATGAACCCGGAAGTTGTCCTATATGCGGAATGGATCTGGTAGCTATGGAACCCGACCTTTCTGCTGAAAAAAAATCGTATAATAAACTATTGAAGAAATTTAAGGTTGCTACAATCTTTACGCTTCCAATTTTTTTAATAGCTATGTCTGAAATGATCCCCGATAATCCAATGTATCAATGGATGGATCAGATATACTGGAACTGGCTGCAAATGTTCCTTTCAATCCCGGTTGTATTCTATGCCACCTGGATGTTCTTTGAAAGGGCGTGGAGATCAATAAAAACCTGGAATCTCAATATGTTTACACTTATAGGGATAGGTGCCGGTTTGGCCTGGGTTTTTAGCTTATTCGCACTTTTAATGCCCGATATTTTTCCTGCTCAGTTTAAAACAGAAATGGGTACAGTTCATATCTATCTTGAGGCTGCTACTGTAATTTTAACCCTTGTTCTTCTTGGCCAGTTGCTCGAAGCAAGGGCTCACAGCCGTACAAACAGTGCAATTAAAGAACTGTTGAAATTAGCCCCTAATACAGCGATAAGGATCAGGAATGGGGTGGAAGAGGTGATATCCACAGATAAAGTTGAGGAAGGAGATATATTACGTATAAAACCGGGCGATAAAATTCCTGTAGATGGCAGTATTGAGGAGGGGGAAAGCAGTCTTGACGAATCCATGATCACAGGAGAACCTGTACCTGTGGATAAAGTAACCGGAGATAAAGTTACTTCAGGGACCATCAATGGAAATCGCAGTTTTACCATGAGAGCTGAAAAGGTGGGAAGTGAAACCCTCCTTGCCCAGATCATTAAAATGGTAAATGATGCCAGTCGTTCACAGGCTCCTATTCAAAAACTGGCAGACAGGATTGCAGGTTATTTTGTGCCCATAGTTGTGATAATTTCTATCATAACCTTCATAGTTTGGGCTGTTTATGGCCCTGAACCAAGCTATTCCTATGCTCTCATAAATGCTATTGCAGTCTTGATCATTGCATGCCCTTGTGCTCTGGGATTGGCTACACCCATGTCTGTAATGGTTGGGGTGGGTAAGGGAGCTCAAAATGGAGTGCTTATAAAAAATGCACAGGCTCTCGAACAAATGAATGATATAGATACTTTGATCATAGACAAGACCGGAACCATTACCGAAGGAAAACCATCGGTGGAAAAGATGGTAGCTTACCAAAGTGAATTTTCAGAGAATAAAATTATCGAATTTATTGCCTCCCTTAATTCTATGAGTGAACATCCTCTGGCCGAAGCTACCGTGGATTTTGCAAAGAAAAAACATGTTTCCCTTAAGAAATCATCCAACTTTGAATCGGTTACCGGAATGGGGGTTAAGGGAAAAGTTGAAGATCGTCAAATAGCTGTGGGGAATGAAAAATTAATGGATCATCTTAAGGTCTCGATTTCTGATAAATTGAAAGCCGAAGTCGAAAAGGAACAGAAATCAGGTAAGACAGTTTCTTACCTGGCAGTGGATCAAATAGCCGAGGGATATGTTACCATCACAGATCCTGTGAAGAAAACAAGCAGGCAGGCTATTAAAGAACTCATCGATCAGGGATTGGAGGTTTATATGCTTACCGGTGATAATGAAAATACGGCAACCGCAGTTGCTTCAGAATTACACCTGAGCGGATTTAAAGCCGGAATGCTACCGGGGGATAAACTTGAAGAAGTGAAGAGGTTACAGGAGCAGGGTAAAAAAGTGGCTATGGCGGGAGATGGGATAAATGATGCACCCGCGCTGGCACAATCTAATATAGGCATCGCAATGGGAACCGGGACAGATGTGGCGATTGAAAGCGCAAAGATCACTTTGGTGAAAGGAGATCTGCTTGGGGTTGTGAAAGCCAAGAGGCTAAGCAAAAAAGTGATGGTAAATATCCGGCAGAATTTATTTTTTGCCCTTATATATAACACCCTTGGCGTTCCCATTGCTGCCGGGGTATTATATCCATATTTTGGAATCTTATTATCCCCTATGATCGCTGCCCTGGCGATGAGTTTTAGTTCTGTGTCTGTAATAGCTAATGCACTAAGGTTGAAAAATGCAGAGATATAACTGAGATTTAATGAAAAAGAAAAACACCTCTCTGATAAGGTGTTTTTCAATCAAACAAACTAACAATAAAGGGGCTAAAACTTTTTTATTGACCGGTATACTTTTTTCATAGTTCCTGGGTCAATATATATATGACTTTGAGATTTTCAAAAGGTTTAAATGATTTGGATATTATTGAGATAAATTTCCTGGAAATCCAAAAAAAATTTAAGGACAGTCTTTTTTTTGCTTTTTAAAATTGTATCAGAAACTCCTGAAGTGTTATTTTTGCCAACAATTTCCCTGGCCTGCTGCAGTCCCTGCAATGAGTTTAGGTCTGGGCAGGTTTTGCTAATGCGCTGAGGTTGGGTATTTCAAAATTTGATTAATTCTCTGCTTAAAACCGTCAAATTAATAAAGCCGGAAATCTCCGGCTTTATTAATTTGAATATTCTTCCTGACTATTACAATATCTGAGATCTTCTGAAAACGGTATTGTTAGGAGCATTAAAATTAAAAGTCTCCGGTGTATCTATTGCTGGATCAAACAATGAATCCCTGTTTATATCCCGGTGTAGTCTTGTTGAAATGGATGTTCCTGCAACGGGGGCTCTTCCTTCATCAAAAGTTATAGTTGCTGTTTGATTTTGTCCGGCAGCTATAAAAGCCCTACCTAATATATCGTCCTCATTAATAGTTCCATCTTCATTTTCACCAAACACCACTAGAAAACCATCCTCACTTGTGGAAATATTTTCAACAGTTATGGTATTATCCACTACAGCCTGATCGGCAACAGAGAAAGTTGGGGAACTCACAAATACAGTTTCTGTTGCTAAAACCTGATCAATATTGGCATTGAATATCCCATCGTTATTGCTATCTGCATAAAGGCTAATAACTATTGCGTCCCCATCCTCTAGATTAACACCGGTTCCCTGATCATCAAGTTGTAGGACAATGTCCTCATGGGTTCCCTGGTCTATATCCTCCTGGGCCAGAATAATTCCTGTTTCTGAAATATGGCGGGCAATTAAAAATCCGTCAGTACTGGAAATTACCCGGTCTACCCGTACCTGATTCTGAGAAATTGTTTGGTCCTCCACCTCAATTGAACCGGTAGGTACCAGTACCCCCACATCATCATCATTATTACATCCTGTAAATCCTCCTATAAATAATACTAAAGATAAATAAAGGAAAATTTTAGAGTAAAGGTTACTTACATTTTTCATTTTTTTAAAATTTTTTAAGGTTAATAAATTGTAACCTCTAAAATCCTAAAAATAAAGATTGCCATAAAATTTTTAAGACATCAACCGGCTATATTTAATGCTACTTTAACTTAATTCTTAAGGCTATAAAAAAGAATAGGTTGCTGGCTCTCAATTATCCTAAATTTAGTTAATTACCAATAAATCAATATATTATCATTAATAATTATAAGAAAGCCCATTGCTGAAACAATGGGCTCTGAAATAATTCTTTGAATTAATGACTAACTAACTTCTTGCAACAGGATTTAAAATAAGATCAATTCTTTTAAGTGCATCCTGTAAATGATATCTTGTCATTTGATCATTTGTTCTTCCTACTGCATTTCTTATGCTGTATTGAAGATTGGTCAATTCACCTCTCACTATAGGACGTATATCACTTTTAGCTACATCTACAGAAGATCCTCCTCGGCTGTTACCCTGATCCTGGGTCATTAAGTACTCCATTCTGGAGATATATGCTCTTTGTAAATTTCTCCGGTATTGATCCATAGTTCCGCCACGATTCAGCTCACTCCATATACCCTGGCGTACATCTGTCATCATATTCAGTAAAGAATACGCATCCCTTCCATTGATCTCAGAATTTTCCATAAGTCTGGCCATTCTCCCAAAATCCAAAAGGTTTGAAAGTGCTCTTTCCTGGAATCCTCTCACACGGTCAACATTACCGTCAAATTCTATTTTGTTGAAAATTTCCTGGTCTATTAACCAGGTTGGAGTTTGAAAGAGTTCTTTGTGTAAAAAGTCCATAGCTCTTTTTTGAGTTGCTTTATCCACATGAGTGTATACCGCTCCTTCCTGGTCATATGCTTTATAGATCTCATAAACACCTCCTATATTGGCGGTAACGTGGCCCATATATCTGTTATACTGTCCAAGCACCTGCCCATACATAGTCCCAAGATCACTATAATCTTTACCATCTTCGGCAGTCCACTCAATTAAATTGGGTACAATACGCTTAAGGTTGAGAATTCCATAATGACTGGCCAGCATGGCATCATCACCCAGGTCTTCAGTTTGAGAACTTGGATCAATTACTCCGCCTTGCTGTCTTCCGAATCTATACATTGGATCACCTGCTTTTTCAAGGATCCATTGGTCAAGGATTGGTTTTTCCTCTGTTCCTCTTTTATCTAAAATTGGACGATATCCCCAGGCAATAGAATATTTATCGTATGGTCCAATTTCCGGCATCAGCGCCACATCGCCGTCTTCAGGTTGTGCGATATAGTTGAAACGGGCATAATCCATAATTGAAGGAGCTGTTCCAAATTCTTTTGTGAAGGCAGGATCTCTTAATTTTTCTACGGGGTAAGCTACACTGCTTCCCATATTATGGGGTAATCCAAGAGTATGTCCTACCTCGTGGGCAGATACAAAACGTATGAGTCTTCCCATCACTTCGTCAGAGAATTGTACTCCTCTTGCATCTTCATTGATAGCGGCTGTCTGAACAAAGTACCAGTTCCTCAAAAGGGTCATAACATTATGATACCAGTTAATGTTTGATTCAATGATCTCGCCAGAACGTGGATCTGCAATATGGGGTCCGTTTGCATTTGGTATGGGAGAAGCAAGGTATCTTACTACAGAATATCTTACATCATCAGGACTCCAGCCCGGATCTTCTTCAGGAGTAGGAGGGTCTTTTGCAATAATGGCATTTTTAAAACCTGCAGCTTCAAAAGCTACCTGCCAGTCTTCAATTCCCTGTTTGATATAAGGTATCCATTGCTTTGGGGTAGCCCTGTCTACATAATAAACTATTTGTTTTTTAGGTTCAACAAGTTCTCCTCTTTTGAACTTTTCAATATCCTCATCCTTTACTTCAAGTTTCCATCGGCTTAAGTATCTTACTGTTTTAGCCTCCTGGTTTGGCAATCCGTAATCGGTTTGCCCTCGCGCAAACCATCCTACTCTTTGATCAAAATACCTGCGATCCATTGGGGTTTTAGGCAGAAGTATCATAGAATTGTTCATCTCTACAGAGATTGAACCGGTGCTTGCATTTGAAGGAGGCTCACCCGCAGCATAAGTTTTTACGTGACGCACCTCGATATTTTCTGGATAAGCTCGTATCGTGTCTATATATGATCTGCTTTCATCAAGACGAGTCACTTTGTATTGTTTTCTTTCTCTGTCTGCAAGACCAAGGGCCATAACATCCTTACTATAAAGATCTGTAACATCAATTACATAATTGGTGCTCAAAGAATCCTTTTTAACTGCTTTTACAGGAAAGGAAGCTAGTATAGGTTCAAAATTGGAATTTACCACAGCTTCATATATAGGAAGGGAATCTGCAGCGTAGATTGCGCTGGAAACCACTCTTAGCAAAACCTGGTTATTTCTTCTTTCCCAGCGATGCATCTGGTTGTTTTGCATTCCACCACCCCAGCCTATACCGGTAGCAGTTTTTGAAATTCGGGTAATTGTAAGCATTTCCCGGTTAAAAAGACTGTCCGGGATCTCATAAAAGTACTTGTCATCAAGTTTGTGAACAGTGAATAAACCTTTGGTTGTTTTGGCATTTTTAGTAATAACCGAATTATAAGGCTTAATACCGTTTTTGTCCTGTGATTCTGGTTTGGCAGCCGTCGAAGCCGCTGCAGCAGGGGCTTTCTTGTCCCTGGACTGGAATACGGCACAACCAGAAACAGAGAGTGACAAGGCTACAATAAGCAGCTTGTACGAAATTTGTTTGGTCATGAAAATTTTGTTTTAATTGATTATAATTTAAAGGAAGTACAATACAGAATATATTAAGATGTAAAGGGAACCACCTCCAGGCAACCTTTTGACCGCTAAATATATAAAAGGTTTAAAAGAAAGTTAAATTTTAATTTTTATTTTAACTTTTGTTCCGGGCTTATAGTAATCTAATGTAAATATAAGCTTGTTTCAAACTCAGGCAGAAACATTCTTACAAAGGCTTGCCAAACTCTTATAAGATAAACTTCCCGGAATGGCCGGACGAGTTGATGCTTATTTAACCGGAAAAATTCCTACAGAGGGAGCAGCCGGCATGGCAGATAAAATTGAAAGGTTCAAGAAATAATGAGAATTAAAACCATTGTTCCACTTCTTCCAATTGAAGGGCAGCAATGGGTAATTTGTTTTTCTTCCTTAATCCGTTGAGTTTTTGATGCACCTGGGTAGGCTTATCTTCCCTAAGTTTTGCCACACTATAATATTCGTGCATAACAATATCCAGCCATTCCTGGGGAACTCCAATTTTTATAAAATCTTCGGGCTTGGGAGTTGATGCTTTCTTTTCAGGTTTCATTTGTGGAAAGAAAAGAACTTCCTGTATGGATTGTTTATTGGTAAGGAACATGATCAACCTGTCCATTCCAATTCCCAGACCGGAGGTTGGAGGCATCCCATATTCCAAAGCACGTAAAAAATCGTGATCAATGAACATGGCTTCATCATCACCTTTTTCAGATAATTTCAACTGTTCCTCAAATCTTTCGCGTTGATCAATAGGATCGTTAAGTTCGGTATATGCATTTGCTATTTCCTTTCCGCAGACCATAAGTTCGAAACGCTCAGTAAGATCTGGGTTATCCCTGTGCTGTTTACATAAGGGGCTCATTTCCCGGGGATAATCTGTAATGAAGGTAGGCTGAATAAAATTACCTTCGCATTTTTCGCCAAATATCTCGTCGATAAGTTTTCCCTTACCCATTGTGTCATCTACATTTATTCCCATTTCACGGGCTGCAGTGAAAAGTTCTTTTTCTGTTTTCCCCGTAATATCAAATCCTGTATATTCCTTTATCGCATCTGTCATCGTGATACGCTTATATGGGGCTTTAAAATTGACCTGGTGAGGTCCAAAAGTAGCCTCGGTTGTGCCATTAACCTCAATAGCACAATATTCAAGAAGATTCTCGGTGAATTCCATCATCCAGTTATAATCCTTGTACGCCACATAAATTTCCATTGCAGTAAATTCAGGATTATGGGTGCGGTCCATTCCTTCATTCCTGAAGTTCTTGGAAAACTCATACACCCCGTCAAATCCACCAACAATTAATCTCTTAAGATATAATTCATTTGCAATCCTAAGGTATAAAGGAATGTCCAGAGCATTGTGATGGGTCATAAAAGGCCGCGCAGCTGCACCACCGGGAATGGATTGCAATATTGGAGTTTCAACTTCAAAATATCCCCTTTCATTAAAGAAATTACGCATGGCATTGAAAAGCCTGGTGCGTTTTACAAAGATCTCCTTAACCTTTGGATTAACCACAAGATCTGCATATCGTTGCCTGTATCTTAATTCAGGATCATTGAATTCGTCAAAAGTATTCCCGTCTTTATCAGTTTTAGGAAGGGGCAAGGGTCGAAGTGATTTACTTAAGAGCGTAAAATCCTTTACCATAACGGTTTTCTCCCCTACCTGGGTGGTAAACAAATTACCTATGATACCAATGAAATCGCCAATATCAAGCAATTTTTTGTATACCTCGTTGTATTTGGTCTTATCGTCATCAGGGCATATCTCATCACGGTTAAAATAAACCTGGATCTTTCCTGCAGAATCCTGTATCTCGGCAAAAGAAGCTTTTCCCTGTATCCTGCGTGACATCAGCCTGCCTGCGATCACTACTCTTTCCCCTTCCTTGAAATTTGATTTTATTTCTGCGGAAAGGTGGGTCAATGGGAACAATGCCGCAGGATACGGATCAATATTTAATTTTTGTAATGAGGAAAGTTTCTCTCTTCGTACAATTTCCTGTTCAGATAACTGCATAATTCGGCTTAAATTTAATTTCCTATTGTTGTAGATAAGAAGCTGCAAATATAAGGACATTCGGTCTACGAGTCAATTAGATTTTGGAACATGGGAACTTTCCAGATTTTTAAATATTATCTTTGTGATAAATACAAAATTTTAATTGTTTGCTATGAGTGTATGGAGAGTTATTTTATCTGTGCTTTTTCCCCCACTTGCTGTTTATGACAGGGGTTGCGGTTCAATATTAATTGTCTTGCTTCTTACCCTTCTGGGTTGGATTCCCGGCGTAATCGCCGCGCTTATAATCCTGAACAAGCCAGAATAAAGCCCCCTAACCCCCGAAGGGGGAACCCTTACGGGCCAAATTAGGGTACGAGTGAAGCCGGAAAAAAAACTATACAATAACATTAAAATTCTAAACCTGATTATTGAAAAAAAGCGACAAAATTTTTATTGTATTCATGTTTAAAAAAGAGTGAAGATTGATTTTTTCGATATACATGGTAAATGGAAATATTGAATAGAAATGTGAAATATTTAAGAGAGATAGCAATTATAACTCAGAATATTTGGGAGCTTTTATATGTCAACTTAATAGTCTTTTTTCTTAATTTTTATTTATCTGATTAAAAAATAATATTTTGAATAAAATTATCCAATTACAAACTCTTGGACTTAGAGACTATAAAGAGACCTGGGATTATCAGGAAGAACTCTTTAAAAAGATCCTTGATATTAAGATCAGGAACCGGCGTGAAAATTCAAACATCAGCACCCCCAATTATATTGTTTTAGTAGAGCATTCCCATGTTTATACCATGGGCAAAAGCGGGGAGATAGAACATCTTTTGCTTAATGAGAGCCAGCTTGAAAAAACAGGTGCCAGATATTACAAGATCAACCGTGGGGGAGATATAACATATCATGGCCCGGGACAAATTGTAGGTTATCCCATTCTTGATCTCGATAATTTTTTTACAGATATACATAAATATCTTCGATTTCTCGAGGAAACAGTTATTCGCACCCTTCAGGAATATGGTTTAAAGGCCGAGAGGAGCAAAGGGGAAACCGGAGTATGGCTTGATGTAGACACACCATTTGCAAGAAAAATCTGTGCCCTGGGGGTGCGGGCAAGTCGGTGGGTTACCATGCATGGTTTTGCTCTTAATGTAAATGCAGATCTGGGATATTTTGATCATATTATTCCCTGCGGAATCAAAGGAAAAGCAGTCACCTCTCTGAATGTAGAACTTGGCAGAAAAGAAGTGCCAATGGAAGAGGTGCAGGAAAAACTTTTGAAGCATTTTGCTGAAATATTTGAAGCTGAAATTTATCGGGGAAAATAAAATTTTGTGATCTTGTGACGTTGTGACGTTGTGACCTTGTGATGATGTGATGCAGTGACCTTGTAACGGAGTGGTGATGTGATGTTGTGATACTGTAGGGTCTGAAGAAAAGGGATCATATTTTAAAATTGTGAATTTGAAGTTCTATTTCTGCAAACGGGATCTTTTCGGTAACAACTTCGAACCTTTCAGCCTGAAAGCATATTCTGTACCTGACGGCACAGGTATCATGCTCGTAAAATATATTTCTACCAATAGATGGTCCCTACGGGACAAAAGCTATAGTAAAACCAGGATCCTGTAGTTATAAATATATATCTCCTCAAGCTCAATTTTCATGTCCCGTCAGGGACAACATGTGGGTAGAAAATCAGAATTATCACGATTTTCCCGTGCCGTTAGGTACGGCATATAATGGGTTAGCAGAACCTTGAACCATGAACTGACCATGAACTGACCATGAACCTTGAACCATGAACCATGAACCATGAACCATAAACCATGAACCATAAACCATAAACCATGAACCATGAACTTTGAATCCTGAACTTTACAACTTATAAATGATAACCTCATTATCATCTCCTTGCACACTAAAGATAATGGAATTATTACCAGTGTTCATTAACCTGATCTCAGAATTCCCGAATAATGGAAAACCCGGGAGCAGATTGGCATTCTCATCAAAAACATAAATTCGTTGGGCCTGTGTATCAGTAATGCTTATATATGTTTTGTTCCCTGAAGTGAAAATGACGGGAGCAGTATATAATCCATAATCAAGGTTAACAGCCCGGTCATTGATCCTTAAAGTGTTGTCTGCCATTATTGCGAGCACCTTGACATTTGCCGCCATTCTTATATTTCCGTTCTCCCCCAAAGGTTCGACAGTAACATTCCCATTCTCAGATACTTTTACAAGTTTTCCATCAGATGAAATACTTACAAAATTGCCTTTATGCGGGAACCAGGGTGATGCCGAAAAAGCTATCTCCTTTTTAACCTCTATTCTTGATTTCCCCTGTCGGCTAAGGATGTTGAGTTTTCCTGAAGATTCTGGTACAAGAATGTAATCCTTATTATTGAGCCTGATGTGATTTGGCGGCTGAATGATATCTGAGGAAACCTTATCAAAATCAAACCCCCTCACAGCTCTTCCCCTGGCATCATACATTAATATATTATTTCCCTGGGTGAGAACAAATCTGTAGGTCCTGTTGTTATCATAATCAAAAATACTCACCGGCTGTGTGATCTCCTCTTTGAAATCCAATGGAAAAGGTTTCACAGGATTGCCTTTTCTATCCAGGACATGTAATGCATAAGGAGTGGAGAATACATATTGAAGATTTCCGTTCTTCAAAAGATCTACCTGCGTTATTTCCCCTGTAATTTGATGGGATAGCTGTTTTTTCCAGATCAATGAACCTGCGGCGGAATATAAATAAAGGATATTGCTTATGTCCTGCACAATGATCTCGGCCTGGTTATTATTATGATTTTTTACAGGAAAAGCTAAAGTAGCCAGAGATTCCTCAAGATTGATCGAGGCAATCTGGCCGGTAATATCCCTGGAATACTTTCCGGAAAGGCCGAAGGCCCCATGAATATGAGAATAATTATTCTCCACCACAAACTGAAAGCTTATAACAGGATAAGGTGGGTTCGAACCATTATCCGGCTGAGATTTGGTGGACCGGGGAGAAGAGACCTTTCCAATATTATTTGAAACAATGAGTAAGGAGGAGGCCGCCGCAAGATTTTCCATTGCCGCAGTATAATATTCCTGATTGCCCAGGGTCATGTTGTTTAAATATGATGAAACAACTTGTTCCAGATCACCGGAATTTTCAGCAAAAACAATAAAGTCCTCTATCCATATATAATATGATAAATCAAGAACAGGAATCAGAGGTGTAAAATATTCAAAAACATTAAGGTTATCCGGTGTGGTGTAAATACTTATACCCCTGAAGGAATTACTTTCATTTATGGGTAATAGAAGCTCTTTAGCCAGTTCGGGGTCTGTTGCACGAAGGAAAGGAAGTTTTTTTTCAGAATCCAATGAGATTAAACCGGCTTCTGCCGTGTAATGCAGAAAATGATCTGGAGGCATATCCCCGGTTGACTCTCTGTAAGAATTTAAATTACCGTACAATGTCTCTATATTCAGGTAGGTAAAGGAATAAAATCCATGCGCTTCCGCCGGAGTTATTTTTGCGATCTCATTGACCTGGGTACCGGCATTTCTGAATAAACTTATAAGGTTTTTCTCCCCTTCTTTCCACGTGGATATCCCATTAAGAGAAACTGCGTTATTACTACTGCTAATTTCCAAAACATTCCAGGTGGCCGGCTGCATTTGGGGTAGGGCAATATTCCTGAAACTGTGCGTAATGAGGTCGTTGAAAGCGGTGCTGTTTAAAATTATTGAGGTTTTTCCCTTATCTATAGCCGAATAGACCTTTATAAAATCTGTATCAGCAGAAACTCCTTTATAATCTTTCTCCAGTATTTGCTCCAGTTGCTGCCTGGAATTACTGGCGATGAAAACCCCATGTTTCTCACCTTTAAAAAAAGTGAGCTCCTCCAGAACATATTTTTGTATCACAAAATTCTTATAGGTAAGGGTTTCTAATGATTTATTCTTGACGGAATCAATTATAAAATTCGCGGGGAATTCCTTTGTGATATACACATAATTTAAATTTTCCCCTTCATCCTGATTGATCGCAATAATCGCAGCCTTATCATTTTCAAAACCGGTAAGCACCCGGAGTTGTTTGTTAATGTCTGAAGTAAAAAAGGAGCTGTATTTCTGAAAAATGTCTATGGTATCTGTTTGATCCAGGAATTTTCCAATTTCCGGCGTGTCTATAATATATAAAGAGTTGGATGGGATAAGGTGAATTAGCTCAGGATTATATTCCCTTTCTGTCTTACAGGATAAAAAGGTGAGAAATAATATTAATCCTGCCAGCAGATCTTTCATTCGGGTGATTTATTAAGAACCGACTTCAAATTCAAGTTCAAGTTGTGCTGGGTACAATTTAAAGCTTTGCCGGTGATATTTTGTAGGCCCATACTTTTCAATTGCTTCCCTATGCTCAAGGGTGGGATACCCCTTATTTTGCTTCCAGTTGTACATGGGAAATTCTTCGTGGATCTTTTCCATGTATGCATCCCTGTATGTTTTAGCAAGAATTGAAGCGGCTGCTATATTAAGATATTTGCCATCCCCTTTTATAACGCATAAATGCGGAATGTTATTGAAAGGTTTAAATCTATTGCCATCCACCAGGATATGCCCGGGTTCAATTTGTAGCGATTTAATTGATTCATGCATGGCCAGGATAGAAGCATTGAGTATATTGATTTCATCTACTTTATAATTATCAATAAATGAAACAGCATACCCAAGGGCTTTTTTCTCAATTATATTTTTAAGAATATAACGATTGTCCCTATTTACTTTTTTGGAGTCATTTAATAACTTATTTCGAAACCTGAGAGGCAATATCACAGCTGCCGCCGCAACCGGCCCTGCAAGGCACCCTCTTCCCGCCTCATCTGTGCCGCATTCCGGAACCAGTTTATTATAACAATTTAATAGCATGAATTTAATTTCATTAACGCCTCAAATTTAAATCAAAGAATCTTAAAACTGGTAAAGCTGAGAGTGGAGTTATAAAAAAGTTTCGCACAGGAAAAACATAAAGACAATTTTGAAATTACAACATAATAAAATGTTTAATTTCAAGTGCAAGACTAATATTTGATTAAAAAAACTTCCGGATAAATTAGATATATGTCTAAAGGTCAACACCTTGTTTAGGACGTGTTCAAATATATAGAGTCTTTCTGAAATATGTTCTAAAAACAGAAATTAAAAAGAAAAAAAATAATTATTGCCAATCTTAATAATTGCACGCAACCCTTTCGTTTTTTATGCATCTATAGCACAGCGTAGTGTTAATTATCTTAACACATCAGAAAGAAAAATAATTTTTTATTTTATGAAATTAGTTTCATTTTTGGCGCTGGCTAATTCAAATTAACAAAACAATGAAAAAAAGATTAAATGGAATTCTGACACTTTTATTAGTGTTCGTAGTGCAATTAACCTTTGCACAGGAAAGGCCGATAACCGGACAGGTTGTCGATGAGGAAGGTATGCCGTTACCCGGTGTAAATATCGTCCTAAAGGGATCAGCGACTGGTACCCAAACAGATTTTGATGGAAACTACAATATAAATGCTACTCCTCAGGATATTTTAGTATTTAGTTTTGTGGGTTATTCACGGCAAGAGGTGATTGTTGGTGGGCGAACTAATATCAATGTTACCTTATTGGTTGATGCGGCTGCTCTTGATGAAGTTATTGTTATAGGTTACGGGCGTCAAACACGTGAGCTTTCAACTTCAGCAGTTTCTACAGTTTCTGCCGAACAAATTGAAAATTTTGTCCCATCAACAAGTATTGATAACATTCTGCAGGGTCAGGCAGCAGGGGTCCAGGTTACCGCGGCAAATGGACGCCCGGGTCAAACGGCATTTGTTCAAATTAGAGGGGTAGGATCTATAAGAGCAGACACGACTCCATTATACGTAGTAGATGGACAACCGGTGGATGATAGCTTTATGAACAATATCAATCCAAATGATATCGCATCTATGTCTATTTTAAAAGATGCTGCGACCGTTTCAAGATATGGTTCTCGTGGAGCTAATGGGGTTATTCTCATCACCACAAAATCTGGAAAGAAGGGAGAATCAAATATTACTTTCCGTTCATCAGTTGGTACAGGTTCAATGATTGATGATCCTTTTGATTTAATGAATGCCAGTCAAAAGTTACAATTAGAGCGGGAATATGCAGCATTGGGAGTTGGTCCTGCGCTGGCTTTGCCGGGTGCAGTCTCAAGTCCTGAGCAGTTAGCTTTACTGGAATCTTTTGATACTGACTGGAAAGAAGAACTGTTAAGAGATTCATTTATACAGTCCAATTCATTATCAATTTCCGGCGGGGAGGAAAGGCTTTCTTATTTTTTATCTTTAGGTTATGATAAGAACACTGGTATTATTGACAGAATTGATGGTTTCGAAAGAATCTCTTCACGTCTAAATACAAGCTATCAGGCTAAAGACTGGGTAAATATCGATGCGAACATTGCTGTTTCACGTAGTACTACCGATTTACCTAGGGATAGAAATAATGTTCAAAACCCGTTCAGGGCAATGTATGACCTAAATCCATATGATCCTTTATTTAGAAGGGACGCACAGGGAAATATCGTAAGGGAAGAGGATGGAACACCAGTATTTAATACTACAAGAGCCGGGTTTCCTATTGCCAGAGCTTTAACAACAGAACCTGAAGATACCAGAAATTTCCTGATAATAGGTAGTTTAGCTGCCGATATAGATATTACCAAAACTATATCTAACAGATTCCAGGTAGGGGCAACAAATAATAGGTTAAACAGAACCAGTAGATCTTTGGCTGGAGGGGTGTTGAACTCTATAGTAGGGGATTCCAGATTTCCAGGTACACAAACGGATAACTTTAGTATAGATTTTGAATATAATGTCAGCAATCTCTTAAATTATTCAGATACTTTTAATGAGTTACATAATGTGAGTGCAAGTTTGTTGGTGGAATACAATGAAAACATTTTCACCAACGGAAGTTTTTCAAGTAGAGGTTTTCCTTCACCAGGAATTCCCTTTCAGGCGGTAGCTGCTGAAGCCACTAATGCCTCTTCTGCAGAATCAAGAAATATATTATTTTCTCAGGGTGCATTTTTAGATTATAACTATGACAGTAAATATATTTTATCCGGGTCAATAAGAAGAGATGGTTCTTCAAGATTTGGTCCTGACAACAAATATGGATATTTCTATAGTGCAAGTGCTGCCTGGAACATAGCCAATGAGAATTTTATGCAGGATACAGCTTTTGATGTTTTGAAATTAAGAGCTTCTTATGGAACCTCCGGAAATCAAAATATTTCAAATTTCGCGTTTCTTGATCTTTTAAATTTTGGAACATATAATGGATTTACCGCTGCAATTCCAGCAGGTGTAGGAAATCCGGCTATTCAATGGGAATCCCAGAAAATTCTTGATATTGGTGTAGAATTTGGTTTGTTTAATAACAGGCTTAATGGGGTAGTAGATTACTTTAAAAAGAACTCTGAGGATCTGTTATTAAACCGCCCTATTTCATTTACAGTTGGGGATCAGGCTAATTCAATAATTTCAAATATTGGCGAAATCGAAAATTCTGGTATTGAAGTATCGCTAAATTTTGATGCGATAAGAAGTCGGGATTTTATCTGGTCACTGGGTGGAAATGTAGTTTTCCTGGATAATAAAGTGGTCTCTCTTGTAGATGGTGAAGATATTATAAGAGGTAACACAATTCTAAGAGTTGGGGAAGAAATAAATACGTTCCGTCTGGTTCGCTATGCGGGTGTTGACCCGGCTAATGGTCAACCACTATTTTTGGATGATCAAGGAAATGTGACTAATACCCATAGTGCCAGTTTTGCCACAGTATTAGATGGAAAATCTCCTGCTGCAGATTTTGAAGGGGGATTTTATTCTTACTTTAAATATAAAGGGTTTGGCTTAAGAGGTGATTTTGTATTTAAAGGTGGAAACTATATTAATAATTTTCAGAAATCCGCCGGTTTATCTATAGGAGGGATAGGAAGTAACAGAAGAGTTGAAGCTTTCAATTACTGGAAACAACCGGGTGATCAAAATGTATTACCAAGTCCGGTATTTCAATCCACAGCAGATTTAGGTTCAGACAGATTCCTGGAAAAAGGAGATTATGTTAGATTGAGAACATTAACATTAGATTATAGACTACCAAGTAAATTTATGACGTTTGGCATCAATAGCCTTAGAGTATATGCTACTGGACAGAATTTAATAACCTGGACAGATTATAGTGGTGATCCCGAGATTGGAATAGGATCTGGTGAAACATCAGCTCCGGGGAATCCAAATTTTATACCGGGGGAATTTGCTTTGTTCAGTTATCCTCAGACGAAATCATATACTTTTGGGATTGAAATTGGATTTTAATTAAAAAAAATTTAGGAAAAATGAAACATCAAATTAAATTATTATCTTTTTTATTTCTCTTGCTGGCATTTACTGCCTGTGATGATGAAATAAATGATTTGCAGCCTTTTACCCAGGGAAATCCGGCAACTTTCTTTACTACTGTTTCCAGTTTTCAAAATGGGGTAGATGGGATGTTAAACCAAATAAGAAATTATTATGCCGAAACGGCAGCTGGAATGCAAGGTGTTCCTGATATTCTATCTGATAATGTCATTTTGGCTACATCAGGAAGACTCTCAAATGAAGTGTTCTATGATTATAGGTATACACCCAATACCGGAGGAGCTGTATCCTTTTGGATGTCTGAACCTTATGATGCAGTTAATGCTGCAAACCTTGTGATTGGACAAATTGATAATTTGCCTGCCGGTGCAGCCAAAGACAATATTCTTGGACAAGCTTTAGCAGGAAGGGCATTTGCACATTTTGACATGGTTAGGGTTTATGGAAAAATACCCACACAGTCTGCCGATGCAAATTCTTCTTTAGGAATTGTATACATGAAGGTTGAAGACGGTGATACAGGGAATCCGTTTGCTCAACCTGCCCGGGAAACTGTTGCGTCAAACTATGCTGAAATTATCGGTGATTTGGAACGCGCAAGTACTTTAATTGGAACATCCAATGGCGAAGGTCGATTTAACAGAAATTCGGTTTTCGGAATTTTATCCAGGGTTTACCTTTATAATGGTGACTGGCAAAAAGCGATTGATGCAGCAAATCAGGTGACAACTCCTTTGGCTACAGCAGAACAATTACCAGGTGTTTATACTGATGCCAATAATGCGGGAATTGTTTTTGAATTAGCTGTTAATACAACTTCAGAGAGCGGATTTTCTAATGTTGGAGTTTTATATAGCCAAACTGTAGCTGGAAATATACGTTCTGAATATGTAATTGATTTTGGATTCTGGAACAGTATTTCTGAAAACGATCTAAGAAGACCAGTTTTACGCACAGTTGGAACCTTTGAGGGAAATCAGTACAATGCAATTAATAAATTTATGGGAGAAGCAGGCCAGGTAAATGGAAGAGTTGATATTAAGGTAATGAGAGCCGCTGAAGTTCTATTAAATAAAGCCGAAGCTCAATTTAATTTAGGTTTGGAAGCAGAAGCATTAATTACTCTTGATAGACTGCGTGTTCTTCGTTATTCAAGTTTTACCGGTGGAGAAACTGGACAGGCGTTGGAAGATGCTATCCAATTTGAAAGAAGAGTAGAACTAGCCTTTGAAGGCCATAGATTTTTTGACCTGAAAAGAAGAGGTGAAGCTGTTGTAAGAACAAACGCCGGAGACATTATTGATGGCAGTGGAACTCCACCTGATGTATTAGTTCTTCCTCCCACAGATCACAGATTCCAATTTCCTATTCCAATAGGGCAGGTTAATGCAAATCCGAATTTTGTACAAAATCCGGGCTATTAATTGAAATATTTAAATCGTATCTGCCAATAGTTTTGGCTCAAATACTTTCAAGGATTTAAGTACCAGAATATTTTAATGGAGACCGTCTAAAATTTATTTTAGACGGTTTTTTCATGGGCCCTATGCATACCATATATTTATAGGGTGCAAATCCCTGAATGCATTAGCCAATTGGAATCGTTAGCTGAGAGTATGGGTATTTATCGCGAGGCATCGCGATAATATCGGGATGAAGGAAGCTTATGGCAAATCTATGACTGTACGTACAGAAATATAATAGAAGACTAATCCTGTGGGTAAGTGGGCATAGGACTGATCGACAGGTTTATATTCTAAATGATTAAAATTTATCAAACTGTTTAGAACTATATAAACCTCTTTTTTTACTTTATTTGAACCAAGGTTAAAGTATTCTTTAATTATCGAAATAGATAGAGAAAGGCCTTACTTGTTTTAAGGGTTTTCTATCTCTGAAGGAAAATTGCAAAGGATATAAAATTGTACTGTTTCATAAAACACGCTAAAATTTTGGTGTTAATTAAGTTTTGGTTTTCAAGCTCCTTATAGGATTTATATTTTTACTTTTGTTATGCACTGAAAACTATGAAAAATTTTGCAGTCTTTTTCCTTTTAATATTATCTGTTACGGCTGCTGTTGCCCAAGTGCCCGCCCGCAGGGGGCAGGAATTGGAAGTCGCCGTACAACGGGACTCTGCTCAAAAACCTCCGATAACCTTATATAAGATTTTTTCAGTAAGAGGCGATACGACTTATGTGGATACAACCCTTACTATTCAAAAGGAGTATAAGTTTAACTATTTGAGAAAAGATAACTTTGAACTGTTGCCTTTTGCTAATGTAGGACAAACCTATAACAGCTTAGCCTATACTTTTAAAAGAGAAGAGCTCATTCCTGATCTGGGAGCCAGGGCAAGACATTTGAATTTTATGGAGGTAGAGGATATTAATTATTATGAAGTTCCAACGCCTTTTACAGAAATATATTTTAAAACCGTTCCTGAGCAAGGACAGAATCTGGATTCGTTTTTTACTACAAATATTTCTCCAGGGTTCAATTTTTCTATCGCCTACAAAGGTTTGCGATCTTTGGGGAACTATCAAAATTCTCTTACCAGTACGGGAAATTTTAGAACTACTCTTAATTATGCAACAAAAAGCAACCGATACAGAGCAAGAGCTCACTTTGTTGCGCAGGACTTATTAAACCGCGAGAATGGAGGCCTCAATGCAGTGGCCTTACAACAGTTCTTGAGTAAAGAAGAACAATTTGAGGAAAGAGCACTTCTTGAAGTGAAATTCGAGAACGCTGAAAATGTTTTGTTTGGGAAACGTTTTTATCTTAATCAAATGTATGATATTCTGAAAAGTGACAAGAATAATATTATGCTTCATCACGTACTGGATTTCAGCGATAAGAAATACATTTTTCGCCAGGATGCTCCATTTCCGCCTTTTGGTGAATCCTTTCCAAATGCAAACCTGAACGACCAAGTGAAACTTCGTCACATTAATAACAGCTTTGCGCTGTCTTTTCAAAATGCCACTTTGGGGAGATTGGCTGCAAAGGCCGGACACTCTTATTACAACTATGGATACAACTCTATAATTGTTATTGGAGATCAGTTGGTAACAAACAGATTAATTGGAGACAACTTTTCTGCCGGAGCAGAATATACAAACTCCTTTGGTCCGTTGGCTGTTTATGGGGATGCCATGGTAAATTTCATAGGGGATTTTTCAGGACATTATCTTACCGGTGGGATTGAGCTCAGGATCAATCATGATAATCATCTCAATGTTGAAATCAACAGCAATGAACGCGCTCCCAATTTTAATTTTTTACTTTATCAGAGTGATTATTTAAATTACAACTGGCGGAATGAATTTTCTAATGAAGCTACCAGGGTTCTTAGCGCCCGGTTGACCTCTCCCCAGATAGCAAATGTTGAAGCGTCTTTTAACCAGGTGGACAATTACTCTTATTTTTCCAGGCTGGAAGAGGAAGGAACTAAGCCTTTCCAATTCGGCGGAACCTTAAATTATATAAAAGTAAAGGCGCAAAGGGAATTTCATTACGGGAAATTTAGCCTGGACAATACTGTGATGTTTCAGAAGGTTACTGAAGGTGAGGGAGTGTTTAATGTACCCGATTTAATTACCCGAAATTCCCTTTATTTCAGTGATCATTGGTTTCAGCGAGCACTTTTTGTTCAGACGGGGGTAACCTTGAATTATTTCACCTCATATAACATGAATGGCTATGATCCGGTTTTAGCCGAATTTTTTGTGCAAAATGAAGTAGAACTTGGAGGATTTCCGGTGGTTGATTTCTTTTTTAACGCGAGAGTCAGGCAAACACGTATTTTTTTCAAGCTTGAACACCTCAATGCTCTTCTTAACGGGAATAATAATTTTTCTGCTCCCGAGCATCCCTACCGCGATTTTTTAATTCGATTTGGATTTGTCTGGAACTTTTTCCTGTAAATATGGTTGTATTTTTTATTTGAATTAGAGATATTCTTAATATTTAAGATTAGGAATTTTTACTTTTGAAGTTTTAATTGTCAACTATCCAGATGCTTAGGTTGGATTATTTTATTTTCTTTTAAAAAGTTAATATTTTCTTGGTATAAACAGATTTAGCATTGTATATTTGCAGCCGCTTTGAGAGCAGAATTTAAGTTCTTTGTTTTTTACTTTGGCAATTTTTATCTGATGATTATTCAGTTAGAATAATCCCTAAAAATTTAACAAATTTATTTTTGGTTGGTAAGGGAAAAGCGTTGTATATTTGCAGCCGCTTATAAAGAAGCCCCCTCCGGCTCCCCCAATGGGGGAGGGGAGAATACCGGGGAGGAATATCCTTAGGAAGAAAGAAGCTAAGTTCATAGAAAAATACTGTACACCTTCGCTAAAGCTACGGTGTATATAGAAACAGAAATCCCGGGTGGGTGAGATAGTAAGGTTCGAGTCCTTTGGTTTCGGCAAAAAGGTGTCCCCTCCCGGCCTCCCCGAAGGGGAGGAGTTGGAAAGAGATTTTCGGCACTCCCCCTTCGGGGGAGCGGGGAGGGGGAAAAGTTCTTTGATATATTGAATTGACAGCGCGTTCTACTGCCTTAGGGTGGTAGAGCAAAGAAATTAAATTAAGACTAGAAAAGTCATTTTGAGTGTTTTTTGTATTTAGGTACAAAAAATAGAAAACAACCTTGGTAATTGTAAATTTATTTAAAGATTAACGATGAAGAGTTTGATCCTGGCTCAGGATGAACGCTAGCGGCAGGCTTAACACATGCAAGTCGAGGGGCAGCACAGATTGCTTGCAATCTGGTGGCGACCGGCGCACGGGTGCGTAACGCGTATACAATCTACCTTATAGAGGGGGATAGCCCAGAGAAATTTGGATTAATACCCCATAGTATTATGAATCAGCATTGGTTTATGATTAAACATTTATGGCTATAAGATGAGTATGCGTCCTATTAGTTAGTTGGTAAGGTAACGGCTTACCAAGACCGCGATAGGTAGGGGTCCTGAGAGGGAGATCCCCCACACTGGTACTGAGACACGGACCAGACTCCTACGGGAGGCAGCAGTGAGGAATATTGGACAATGGGCGAGAGCCTGATCCAGCCATGCCGCGTGCAGGAAGAAGGCCCTCTGGGTTGTAAACTGCTTTTGACTAGGGCCAAAATATCCATGCGTGGAGAATTGAGAGTACTAGTAGAATAAGCACCGGCTAACTCCGTGCCAGCAGCCGCGGTAATACGGAGGGTGCAAGCGTTGTCCGGATTTATTGGGTTTAAAGGGTGCGTAGGTGGCTTTTTAAGTCAGTGGTGAAAGCCTGCAGCTTAACTGTAGGACTGCCATTGATACTGAGAAGCTTGAGTACTGATGAGGTAGGCGGAATTGATAGTGTAGCGGTGAAATGCATAGATATTATCAAGAACACCGATTGCGAAGGCAGCTTACTAAGGAGTTACTGACACTGAGGCACGAAAGCGTGGGGATCAAACAGGATTAGATACCCTGGTAGTCCACGCCATAAACGATGATTACTCGATGTATGCGATAGACTGTATGCGTCCAAGCGAAAGCGTTAAGTGATCCACCTGGGGAGTACGCTCGCAAGAGTGAAACTCAAAGGAATTGACGGGGGTCCGCACAAGCGGTGGAGCATGTGGTTTAATTCGATGATACG